>JAXLXG010000006.1:0-166189 GCA_046328075.1 Candidatus Sericytochromatia bacterium | reverse complement strand
GTTGAGTATCCAAATAGAATTATATAAATAATATTAGCCATGATATTTCAAATTCTGAAAGGTATAAGGATTTAATTTTGACAAGTAATAGTTTTAAATCAGCAAAAGATTTATGTGAGAAAGGTTTTATTACTAATAAAGATTATTTAGACGTTCAGAAAGCTATTAAGTAAGATAAAAAGTAAAAAAATTAGACGAAGAAAGCCAAACATCTACTAAAAAAAATAAAATTGTTTCGATAAAGTTAATATACTTATTGAAATTACCAACTATTTTCCTCTTTTATTATTAATTCTTACTTTTTATTCCTTACTTATTAAAAATAGCTCTCTCTATTTTTTATTAAGATTCTTCTTTATTATTTTCAGTTGTTATATCAGATTCAGAACTGCTTTCTTCATGTTTTATTCCAAATATAGGAATAATTCCACCACCTGAGCTAACATTTATAACATCTTTATCAGAAACTCTACCAAGAGAACCAACATATTTTCCATTAAATACATAAGGGCTAATATTTAAGTATTTATTTTCAAACACTATTTTATTTTTTTTAATTACAGGCAATTTTACTTGTGGTATATCTGCATATTCTTGAACAATCCAACCAGGATCGCCTGAATAAGCTTCAACAACATCATTCCATTTCATAGGATCTGTGGTCTTGCCCACCATTACACCATATCCTCCTGCACCTGTTGCTGGTTTTATTACAAGTTCATCTCTTTTTGCAATCATATAAGCTTTAAGAGTAACTTCTTCACCTTCTTTTGACATAGTTATAGTTTCATCAAATTTTCTTGTCCAAGGTATATGCTTTCTTATAACTTTAACTTGTTCTTCATTAAAATAATGATGATTAATTGGATTTGAGATAAATGAAAGCATTGTCTTTTCTGATCCTAAAACTGCTTGAAATGAATTAACTAAACAAGCTGCTCTATCTTTTACACCTTTATGAAAGTCTTTTAGTTCTCTAGGATAACGTAAGAAAAATTCAGCTCTCATACCTCTATGAAGCATATTAAACTTAACTCCGTTAGAGTATAAATGACCATTACGATATTCAAAATCTCTACCATCAATAATATTTGCTTCAACACCATGTTCAATAAAGTAATCTCTAATTATTTCAACATCACCTCTTACACCAGATGAACTAAAATCAACTAATGCTAATCTTGGGGTATCTTTAAAGCCCATTTCTTTATAACAAGACATTATGGCATCAAATTCACCTTTTACAATATTACGGCTTGTTGGCTGTCCAAAATCTTCTATAAGACCTTTATACATATTACTTTCTTTATAAAGTTCTTCATATATATCAGTCCAACCTCTACCTCCAGGGTTATCTGTATTAAACTCAACAAATCTGAGATTTTTACCATCAAAAAGAATATCAAGACGATTTATAATTGTACGTTTTTTGTATCCTGTATCGTTATAAATCCATTCTTTTGGAATAGGTGGATGAAAAGAAAAATATTCTCTTACATAGTCATCAGTAAAATATAGTTCTAAGGTTCTTTCTATTATGGTATCAGCAACCTCACAGGCATATTTTATTAATTGTAATGATTTTTGTTTTAAAAAGAGTGGCATAAGAGTTGTTGGCATTGCTGAATTACCATAAAAGCAACGCTTTTTTATTACTCTTTCTTGAAATTCTTGTCTTTGTTTAATTACTTCTTCTGGATTTTTAACCATCCAATTTGTGAGTTCTTTATAAGACTTTGTGAGTTCTTTCATGAATACCTCTGCTTTCCTGCATTGTTAAAGTTTTATATGGTTGATTTATTTTAGCATATTTATTTATACTATAATTATTATTTATTTTCAGAAATGTGTTTAGAGGTAAAAGATGAACTGCCCTGTTTGTGATTATTTTTTAACAGAGCCTTTACCTTCATTATGTCCTAATTGTAAAAAAAAGCTTAAGCATGACATAACTTTAAATGCATCTTTAGATAGTGTTCCTGAAGAATCAGAGAAAAGATATTTAAATTGGTTAAAAATATATAGAAAGTTTTTTAAAGCCAAAATTCAACTTAAAGATATAGTTGAAGAATTTAATAAAATAAAAGAAGAATTTAAAACATTAAAGGAAGATACTTTAGGGGAATTATTAGACTTATTTTCTTTTATTAAAGAAAAATATGGAGATGCAGATGATTTAATAGATGAATTACCTGATAATATAAAAGAGCCTGTTATATCAAAGACAAAAGCACAAACGTTTATTGTTTCAAAATCTGGAAGATCTGATTTTAGAAAAATTTCAAAGGCAATCAAAAAAGCTCCTACTGGTTCATATATCTTAGTAAGAGAAGGAATCTATAAAGAAGATTTAGTTATTGATAAATCATTAGAAATAATTGGAGAAGGGAATATAAATGATATTGTAATTGAGAGTAAATCAGAATCTTGTATAACTCTATTAAATGAATATGTAAGATTACAAGGTTTATCAATTCATTCTAAAAATAGGGCTCCAGCAATAAATATTAAATCAGGAAATCATTTAATAGAAAATTGTAATATAAGTTCAGAAAATCATACAGCTATAAATATTGAAAATAAAGAATCTAATCCTCATATTAGGAAATGTTTTATAAGTAATTCTCATACAGGTATTGTTTTTACCAATTATTCTCAAGGAAAAGTGGATAATTGTGATATCTTTGATAATAAGTTTTCAGGAATACAAATAAGCAAAGAATCAAATCCAAATATAAAAACTACAAGATTAAATAATAATAAAAATGGTTTATCTGCAATTAATGGTGCAAGAGGACACTTAGAATTAGTTGATATTTTTGATAATGATAATTATGGTTTAGAAATTAAAGAAAATAGTGATCTAAAAATAATAAGAGCTAATATTTTTAGAAATGGTCAATCTGGAATATTACTAAGTGATAATAGTAAATCTAATATCGAATACTGTGATATTAACTCAAATAAAGGTTGTGGAATTGAGGTTAAAAAAGGAGCTAATCCAAATCTGAATTATTTAAAGATTCATTTAAACTTAAGACAAGGTATCTTAATTGATGATAATGCAAAAAGTTTAATTGATAATACCAACATTTTTGGAAATAGTCTATCAGGTATAGAAATTAGAGATAATAGCAATCCTTTAATATACAATTCATCTATTTTTGATTCTAGAGATTATGGAGTATATATTCATAAGGATGGAAAAGGTAAATTTGAAAACTGTGAAATTTTTGCAAATGATAAAGCTGGTTTTTATATAACAAAAAACGGTTCTCCTTATATAAAATATTGCAGAATAAATGATGGAAAATCAAATGGTATTTTAGTTACAAAAATGGGTTTTGTTTCAATAGAAGATTCTAGTATATATCAAAATATGTTATCAGGTATTGAAATAAAGGAATCAAGTAGTGGTAACATCTATAATTCGAGCATTTATAATGGTAAAAATCAAGGAATAATTATTAGTTCTAAAAGTGAAGTTATAATTGAAAACTGTGAAGCTTATCAAAATACATTACCTGCGATTGAAATTCAAGAAAGAGGTAATGCCACAATTAAAAATTCAAAAATATATAATGGAAAAAGAGCTGGTATTCACTTTACAGGAAGTAGTACAGGTTTGGTTGAAAATTGTGATATCTACCTAAATAAATCATCAAATATTGATATAAATGAATATAGTAATCCTCTTATTAGAAAATGTAATATATATCAAGGTTTTGAGTCAGGTGTTATTTTTCATAAAGATGGTAGAGGAAAACTTGAAGACTCACAAATTTATGAAAATACAAAGTCTAATATCCTTGTTACTAAAGGAGCTTATCCTATAATAAAAAAATCTAAGATTTTTGGAAGTAAACAAAGTGGTGTTTTTGTATTTAAAAAAGGTCAAGGTAGTATAGATGATTGTCAGATATATGATAATACCTTAGCAGGTGTAGAAATTAGAGATAATAGTAAAATAAATATTCAACAAACAGAAATAAGTAAAAGTAAAGGTTGTGGCGTTTTAACCTCAGAAAAAAGTAGTTGTTTATTAGAAAATTGTAATATTGTAAGTAATAGCTTTGCAGGTTTAGAAATTAGAGATAATAGTAGTATTACTGCTAAGTGGTGTAATATTAACAAAAATAATGATGTTGCTATTTGGGTTGATAAAACTAGCTCTAGTAATATTGAAAATTCTGATATTAGTGATAATGTTGCAGGTACCCAAAGAATAGAACAAGGTGCAAAAATCTCTATTAACTAAAATTTAATTTAAAATTATATCTTAGTTTACTTACAAATTTATTTTCAATAAATATAATTAAAAATATAGGTTGAATAAGGTTTAGGTTTTTTAAGTGTTATAAACAATTAGTTAATAATATCTACTTAATTTCAATTTATGTTTTATGATAGTTTTGTTAAATGAACTTTTAAGAGGAGATTAGAGAAAAAATGAAGAAAATTTTAATTACAGCTTTAGTTTCATTTTTTTCAATTAGTGTTATAAGTGCAGGTTCAGTTTATGCTGATGATGATTATACATCAGTAATAATTGATTGTTCTAATCTTGGTTTAAATAAAGCTATGTCACCTGTTGTTATTGATGAAAAAGGTTTAGAAATTTACCCTGGTTCTGCAGGAAATGAAATGGATATGAAAGATGTTTTAAGTGGTGGTGTTGTATCATATGAAAACTCTATGGAAAAAGCAAGTACCAATAAATTAGCTGGTAAAAAACCCCTTATTATTAAAGCTAATGCTGTAAAAGGAATTTTAAGTTCAGATCCAATGTTAGGTAGACTTGACTCAATTAGACTTGCTTTAGCAAATAATCAATCAAAACTTTTAAGTAAGCGTAAAGTGATTTTCGTTTATTAATTCTTAAAATAATTCTATAAGGCTATATTTTATTTTTAGCTAAACAAAATTAAATAATGAAAAAAGTATCGAGGTTTCTTATAGTTATCTTTTTACTTTTTTTTCTTCATATAGTGATTTTAATACCCTTGTATTGATGTTTTAGGTTTTGTATACTATTTATTATCATCTTATCTTTTTGGAAATTTTATATGTTTGGTAATTTAGCATCAAAACTTACTTATAATAAATTAAAAGTTACTGCTTCTTCTTCATTTATTGATCAAATAGCAAAACAAAAACAAGATAATAAAGAATACATAGAAGAAAAAAAGAAAATCTATGAAGCAAAATATGAAGATTTACTTGATAATGCAATACAATCATTAAGAAGATTTGTTGATAGTAATTGCACTAATGAAGAAAATTTCAGAGAAGCTACATTGAATCTTGAAGAGGCACAAAAATTAAAACCAAGCCACGCTGAACCTTATTATTATTTTTCATGGTTATTTTTATACATAAGAGAATTTGATTTAGCTGCTAAATATTTTAATGTGGCTAATGTAATAAATCCAGAACTAAATGGTTTAGATGCTCTTAAAGAATTATTAGAATCATTTATGAAAGAAAAAACTCAAGTTACAAACTCTTATGGTCAACAGGAACAAAGTTTTAAACCGCAACCGTTACAATCTAAAGTGGTAACATCTGAAAATCAGAAATCTGAAGGGCAAGTGTTTAAACCACAACCTTTACAATCAAATATGAAAAGAACATCTAACTCTTATTCACAATATAATAGATTTTAAGGAGATTTAAATATGTCAGCTATTGGCGGTGGAACACCTTATGTACCTCAGTTTAAGCCTAGTGTTAATAAAAAAGAAACTGAAACATTTATAAGTACTGTAGTCAAAACAGAAACAACAACTAGTACATCAGGCACATCAACAAAACTAACTCTTAATAAAGAAGATTTTAAGGCTTTAAATAAGAAAGGAGTTGATGTAGAAAAAGTATTAAAACAAATAGACCCAAGTATTGATGTATCAAAGCTTAAAGAATTTACATTTGCATTTGATGGTAAGACAACAAAAATAGAGTTATCTTCTACACAAAAAGATCAATTTATTACAGCTCTTAAAAAAGGTTTAACAGAAAATTCAGAAGAAGATTTAAGTTTTACTACAGTAGCATTAAAAAATAAACTATCAACTTTTTCTGATAAACCTGGCGAAATGTCAGAAAGATTTACCACTGTTAAACTAGGCGTTTCAATTGGAGGGTCTATTGGCTCTTCTGCTGGAAAAGATACAGCTCTAGAAACTCCTTTAGGCTTGTCTAATACCGATGGTCTTGCTGCTGAACTTGGGTTAGAGGGGTCAGTTGGTGTTAAATCAACAGTAAAAAATATTGATAGTGGTAAAGTTCAAATTTCTTATGAGTTTCAAGTTTTAGGAGAAGCTAAAGGCAAGGTTTCTGGTTTTAAGGTTGCTCAACATGAAGGAAATCAAGAAGGTAGTTTAGGAATTGGAGCTAAAAAAACAGTTACATATACTTTTAATAGTAAAGATGATGCAATAAAATTTCTTGACCAAAAAGGGAAAGGAATGAGTGCAGGAGATACAACCTCTGCTAATACTTATACAGTTGATAAGACTGGTTTTGAAAAAGTTACCACAAAATCAATTCAAACCTCAAAATCCTCAAAAGTTGAGAAAACTTCAGAACCATCAAAAGGATGGTTTGCATCCTTTAAAAATGCTGTTGGTAATGTGTTTGGATTTAGATCTGTTCAAGTTTCTAGTTTTAAGAAAGAAAAAGTTGGTGATGAATCAACTAAAACATTTTCACTTGATACAAAAACCAAGTTTTTATCTTTTGAAAAGAGGACAACCTCTACAAATTTAGTGGTTACTAAAACAAAGGAAGCAACAACAGGACAAGAAAAGTTTTCAGGTTTATTCTCTTTAGATATGAATATTGAGAAAATAAAGAATAATAATGACAGAACTGCTTTAATAAATAAATTAGTTGGTAGATTTAATCAAGTTGCAGATAACTTTAAAAGTAATTCATATGGTCAAAAAATTAATTTAGATCGCGAAGGAATCAAAAAATATATAACAAATACTGTTGATAAATTGCTTCATGCTGAAGGTTTTTTTAAATCAGATGGAAAAGGTTTATTACAAGAAACTAAATCAGGTCAAAAAGTAAGTGAAAGGTCTATTGATCAATTTAAGTATGAAGGTAGTTATGGCATTCCATCTGAAGCAACAGGTGGTGTTGGTGTAGGAGCAACTCTTGAAGTCAAAGCAACAAAATCTAAAATGGTAAGAATAAATATTCCACTTGAGATGAATGGAAATGATCTAAAGCCTAAAGCAAGTGATGCAAGAGTTCAACTCTCAGAGATGAACTTAATAGGTATTGGTGTTGGAGCAGAAGTTGAAATTGGTAGTAAATCAGTAGCAGGTGCAAAAGCAGGTGCAAAAATTGGTTTTGAAAAAGGTAGTAATACAATGAGAGATGTAACTGATGCAACAGATACAGCTACAGTTAATAATACTACTACCAAATTAGCTCCTTTTACAGCTAAAGGAACTCAAGCTCTTACTAAAGAGACTGAAGCGAATACTTTTAAACAAGAAGCAAAAAACTTGATGAAGGACTATAAAACTCTTAAAACTGAAATTAAAAATATAGATTCTGAGTTAAAAGATCTTACTTCTAAACTTCAAGAAGAACAATCTAAGAAAAACCCTAATATAAATACTCTTATGGGATTACAAAATAGAATTGATGATTTAACTGATACAAGAGAATTAAAAGTAGATCAAGCAGAGAAAAAATTAGAAGATGCTGGAAAAGCGATAAGTTCTGCTAAAAATTCAATAAAAGAAGCAAAAGAACTTGCTAAAGACTCTAAAGAAGGAATTAAAGCTCTTTATGATAATGCTACTCAAAATAAAGAATTGAGAACTGAGATGTCAAAAGCACAAAATAATGAGCTTTCAATTACTCAAGATAGTAAGGCGATAGATATTATAGATGCTGATATTAAAAATGAGGAAACATATCATTTGAATAATCATCGTATTGATATATAGGAAGGGTTAGTTTATGCCATTAAAATTAGCTGAAGATCCACAATATTTCTTAAATGAGGATATGAAAGGTGTAACAGAAAGACTTGTATTATCAAATGAAAATGAAGAGCCAATATTCCAATTAGGTCTTAATAAGGTTTCATTTAAGGATTTTGAACTTGAAATATCAAGAGATGAACTTGAGTCTCCAAAAATTGAGAATATAAATATTTTTATTCCAAATATTGAAAATAACAGGATTTTAGAAATATCAAAGTTTTTTAATATGACTGACGAACAAATTAATGAAGTGAAAAACGTTAAAAAAGCCACATTAGCATTTACAATTGAACCTGATATTATAGAGAAATATATACAGCCAATGTATGATTCTCCAGAAAAATCTAAACATTTATTTCAAGTTGTTGATGAGGATGATAATATAGTTTTACTAGATTTTCAAAACTATTTAGTTGCAGGATTACAAGAACAAACAGATTCAGAATAGGATACTAAAAAAATTTTTAAAATAAAAAAATCTAACATAGAAGTTTTAATACAATCAAAAGTTAAATATTATTTTTAATAAAATGTATTTATAAGATTTAAATTGGGATAATCAAAAATCATTATTTCAGCAGGTGATTGTGCTATAAATTTATTACTTAAAGGGTGAAAATAAAGACTTTTTATATAATATGAATTAATTTTTTTTGAATTAATTAATTTTCCTGTATTAACTTCATATATTGATATAACATGATTTTTATGTCCTTCAGAAGAAGCAAGAATTAAGTAATTTTGATCCCTTGTCAAACTATAAGTATGAATATTATTATTTAATATTCCTAAATTAAATATTTTTAATACATCAAACGTATTTTCATCAAAAATAATAATTGATTCATCTGTTTTAGATACATAATTAGGATCTTTAATCTCATTAGCTATAGCATATATCTTATTATCTGAAATTTTTAATATGCTTATATCTCTAATGTTTTTATTTTCTTTAATAATTTGAGATTTAATATTATCTTTAAATATATAGAGTTTTGTATTTTTTTCTTCCTCATATATCGCTAATAATTTATCATTAAACGGAAAAAAATTGAGAGTATTTAGGTTATCTTTTAAAATATTTCTTTGTGTTATTATATCCCATATTTCAAAAGAACTATAGTGAAGAAAATAAGCTTTATTACTGTCATTTGAAAAAATTATTTTTGTATGTTCCATCAGCTTATCTTCATTCTCTTGTATCTTTAAATTAAGCACAATTTCATATGTATTGGCATTATAAATAAAACATTTATTATTATATGCACATACTGATATATATTTACCATTAGGACTAATATTAAGAGAACTAATACCCATATAGAAAACATTTTCTTTATAAGGTTCTCCTTGGTCATATCTTGATTTTTTTTTATAAAATGTTTGTTCTTTTATTATTCCAAAATCACCATCAATTTCTTTAACTTTGTTTCCTGTTTCAAAATCATAATATTTTATATTATCTTTTCCTGTAATAATATATTTCCCATCATGACTTATAACAGAATTGGAGAAATTTTTACCTACATATCCTGAATTAATAGAACAAGATACTAATAGTGTTATAAAAAAAAATATTAATATTCTATTTATCATTTTTTACTAAATTTTAGTTCCCTTCACTGAAATAAGAGTTTTTTTTATAATAAATATAAGTTTTTCCAAATATATCCTTAATAGATTTATCTGCATTATTATTTATAAGTAGATTTTCAAAAACATCGTTACCTTTAAGAACAGAGATAATTAATGGAGTTTTTCCTGAATTATCAGCAATATTAATATTTGCTCCTTTATCTATAAGATAATTAGCAATTATATAATTAGAATAACTATAGTCTTTATTAATTGAATTAAAAAGAGCTGTTTGATTAAGATTATTTGAATCATTAATATTAATATTTTTAGATAAAATAAGTTTTACTGTATTTAGACTAATTTTATTTGAATATAATGAAGAAACAAGAATATTAGAGCCATATGTATTTTTTACAGATAAATCAAGACCTTTATTTATTAACAACTCAAGAGTTTCATAATGATCATTATATGCAGCTAAAAATCCTGCATTAAGACCATTTATATTTTTAGAATTTACATCAATCTTAAACTTTTCTATCAATTCTTTTACTAAGTCTGTATATCCCATAAGACTTGCTAACATTAAGACATTATTACCATCATCATCTAATATATTTAATTCAACATTATTTTCATATAAAAAATTAAGTTGATTTTTAAAATTTTTAATTATGGAAAAATAAACTAATTGATCTGTTTCATTTAATTTAATTGTTTCGGGTATTTTAAGAGTATTAAAATCTGTATAACCGTTTATCATATTGATTTCATTAAAAGAAGTAGATTTTAAATTTTTTGGTAAGTTATTTTTAGTATTTTTCTTTATTTTTACTCCTTTACTTATCAAAAGGTTAATAATATCTTTATTATTAAAATAAGATGCCATTAAAAGTGGTGTAATTCCTTTTTGATTAGATGTATTTAAATTTACATTTTTGTCTATTAAAAAACTAGCGGCTTCTATATTATTTTTAGAACATGCATACATGAGAGCTGTATTACCTTCAAAATCTTTTTCCTCTAAATCATATTCTTTAGTCTCAAATAGAAGGTTTAAGATTTCTTTAGAAGAATAAGATGCTGCTAACATTAGAGCATTTCTTCCTATATGATCTTTAAATTTAAGGTTATTCTTTTTATTTATAAAATATTTAGATACCTCATCATGCTTAAATAAAATACTATATGTTAAAGGCGACACAGAGTTAAATGTTTCATAATTATATATAGGTCGTTCAATGTTACCTTCCTTACTTTCCAGATTTATAATAGTTTTAATATCATCTTTAGCTATAGCTTGATAAAATTCATTAAGTATTTTTTCTTGATTCATATAATATATTGTGTTTATTACATTTTGATCTATACATGAACCTAAAAGAAACATTAAAATTATCATTGAAATATTTTTATTCATAACTAATTACCATTCATAACAGATAAAATAGCAAAATCATTAATTTGACTAGGACTAAACCTAAAGGCTCTTCTATTTATCACTTTATTTGCTTCTAAATCTTGAAAAGTTGCTTTAAAGTCTATCATATATGTTGTTTCTTTTTTTACCTTAGCAAGGTAAAAAATCTTTTAAATTAATAAAAATATATTCTGAACTAGAGCTTTTAGGAGTTTGTAAAAGATAACTTGACTTATCAAACCTAATATAAATAAACTTTTAGATAAAAGTATGACAAGCTATTTTTTTATCTTTCCTTAATACAATCAAAAATTAAAATAGTTTATTTATTTAAAGTATAACTTTTTTCTCTGTCTAAATATTCAGATTGTATTCTAAAGTTATCTTCAACTGATCTTTTATCAATTGTTTTATAAAAACATATATTTATCTCAAATTTTTCATCTGAATTTATTGGAATTATTGATGGTATATTACCAACAAAATTATTTTATTTACTTTAACTTCTTCATTAACACTTAAACTATGATATCGATTTACATATTTTATAAATGAGCTTATTCAATAAATTCTGATAAAAACTATTAAATCTATGATAAATATATTTATAGTTGATTTATTTTTTGATAATATATTTGTTATCAGATTATAAAACTTTAAGAGAAGAAAAATGGGAACATTAACAGGGCATTTATCTTTGTATGCTACTCAATCATTAAAAGCTATTGATAATTGGATGAATGTGGCTCAAGGTAACATTGGTGGTTCTTTAAGAACAGGTTTTAAAGAAGTTGAATTGATGTATGGTGGAAATTTAACTCATGAATTAAGATCTGTTAGTCAAACAAAAAATGGTATTCAAATAGCAGAACAGTCTCTTACTACAGGAAACACAAGGATTAATTGGAGACAAGGTGAAATAATAGGTTCTACCCAAGATACTCATTTTGCAATTAATGGTGAAGGATTCTTTTTAGTCTATAAACCAACACCTGCACAAGTAGCAGGGTTTCCAAATGTTACAAATGGAATATTTGGTCTGGTAGCAGGTAGTGGAAATCAAAATGACCTGTACTTAACAAGGCAAGGTGACTTTCATTGGGGAAGACTTCAAGGAGATCCCAATCCAGATAGAATATTTCTATTAACAAATGAAGGATATTTAGTTCTTTCAGATCATGGTGATGGAAATAATGTTTATGGAGGAATGACCTTAGATGACTATAATAGAACAAGTGCTATGAATGCAACTTTCTTTAGGGTTAGACCATCTGTTGTTCAACCTACATATGACGCAGGTTTACCATCACCAATTGTGAATACAGTGGATTATGATGAACTACAATATTCAAAACTAGGATCTACATATTTTAAAGCTCCTACTTGTGTAAATTTTAAAACTTTAGTGGAAGGAGCTGCAAATCTTCTAGATCGTGGTGCTCTTGACCCAGGTCCATCTGGTACATTATTAGTAGAAAATTCATTAGAAGCATCAAATGTAAAAGTAGAAAGAAATATAACTGAATTAGCTTCTATGGGTAAAATCTATAATGGTTTTGTTCAACTAATCAAAGTTTATAATTCAAATCTTGATGAAGTTTTAGGATTCATTAGATAAAATAATTTTATTAAAAAGCTTGTTAGAAAATTAACGAGCTTTTTTACTTTCAAATTTCTTTAATTCTATATGTCTATATCTAGTACCATTTTTATGTGTAATTATATGTTGGTCAAATAAGCAAAGTATACAAATATATACCCCTGCTCCTAAAACAATAAATCCCCATAAACCAAAAGCAGTTAAAGGTATAAATGATAAAATTCTAAAATAATAATTATTAATGTATATTAATGGTAAAAAACATACTAAAGAAATAATAATTCCAGAAAAAATGTAATTTATACCCATAATCAATACACTAGGTAACATCTTTTCTACATGAAAATTACAATTCTCATTATTACAGTCTAGTATTTCTTTTTTTACTTTTTTTATCTCTTTATGAGTAAGATTATTATGATTACAATCTTTTTTAGCCATGCTCAATAATATTTTTTATCCACTTTTGTATTATTAAAGTATTATCAAGTTCTTCTTGATTTATAAATTTCATTTCAATAAGAATTTCGCCTAATTTTTTCTTATTAGTTGAACTATTAGTACTTTCATTTCCCATTAATGATTTAGCTTTATCCATCCAATTATTAGTTCCTGAATTATTTGTATTATTCGTAGGAGGATTTTTTTGATATTCTAAAGCTTTTTCTAAATCCACTTCTGTTATTCGCCCTAAAGAGACAAAGAATGAACCTAATTTAGTTGGTATATCAACATCTGTAGGAAAATTTCTTTGCTTCTTTAAATTAATATTTCTTTCTTTATATAAAGGGTATATATAGTTTAAAAATTTAGCCCAAATAGCTACATTAGGATTTAATGTTAAAAATATTTCTTTAAGGTTAGATTTTCCATCTACTTGTTTTAAAAACTGATATAAATCTGATTTTGTACTTGGATTATTTAAAAGATCTGAGCCTATATCTGTTAACTCAGGTGTAATATAAGCCCATGAATCAACTAAAGTTAATGATTCTTTTTTATTTTGTGGTTTAGAGCTTGAAACACTAGTTTTAAAATTAAGAGTCCCTGCTGTAATACTTCTTGTCATTTGCATAGGGCCTGTTGATAATACTGGAGGGGGAGGAGGCATATTAACACCACCTTTGCTAGTAAAACTATTTTTTAAAGCATTTAAGCCATTTACTGCTTCTTGATTTATTTGGCTAGTTTGAATAGTTTGCTTAGATTGTAATTGATTTACGTTATTAGCATTTTGTGTATTTATTGCTGGTTTCTCTATTGAACTAGAACCAGATTTCTGAACATCTAAAAGTTTAATAACTATAGAGTTAATTTCATTTAATAAAATCTTTTGATTTTCTGGTGTTAGAAGGTTTACAATGTTATTTATATCTGTAAATTCTTTTATCAATTGCATTAAAAATTAACCTTCGGATAAAATTAGTAATTAATAAAAATGATTATACATGATAAAAATTTAGCTTATCTAATATTTTTTACAAACTTAATAGTTTATTCAAAAAATTAATTAACAATATCTATATTCTTATTATTTTCTAATAAAGTTAAATTCTTATAATAACTTTGCTTTCGTTCTTTATTATCATGGCTATAAAAATCTTTATTGTAAAGAGAAATTCCTATTAAAGTAAATATTGATATTGATAATATCGTACTTTCTAAAAAAACCATAATACTTTTTATTAACATATCTTAATATAACCTCCTAAAATAATTCTATCCAATTTCTTTTAAGTCTGATGTGATTTATGCAATACTTTTGTTAGAAATTTAATTCATTTTTCTTAAGTGATAAATTACCTTGTAAACCTCCACTATGTATTAATAAAACAGAACTATCTTTAGGGAAATATCTCTTTTTAAATAAGTCAAAAAAAGCATAAGTAAGTTTTCCTGTATATACAAAATCTGTTGGTATATTTTGTTCATTATATAAATGATTCATAAAGTTTAATAGAATACTATCTTTTTTTGCATATCCTCCAAAATGATAATTAGTAAAAATCTTACAATATTCAATTTTTTTTTGGTCTTTGAAGTATTTATTGTTTTGTAATAAAAAATCTTCCATTTCTTTTAAAACAGGTATACCAATTATTTCTTGATTTAAATTGGAAGCATTAGCAATCCCAAAAAACATAGTGCCAGTACCTATTGCACACATTATATGAGTATACTTTTTATGATCACAAAGCCTTATAATATCTTCTGCACCTAATCGTCCTAATTCACTATATCCACCTTCAGGAATTAAATAGAAATCATCAAAACTTTGTTTCAATCGACTTATAAAATCATTTGTATCTTTACTTTTATATTCAGCTCTTGTTATAAATTTTAATTTCATTCCATAATCTAAACAATCTTTTAATGTATGTGACAAGTTTTTAGGTTCTTCTCCTCTAATAATACCTATTGAATTTAATGATAATTGCTTTGCTGTATATGCTGTTGCTACTAAATGATTTGAATAAGAACCACCAAAAGTTAAAATAGTTTTATATTTGTTTTTTTCTATATGATCTAAATGATATTTAAGTTTAAACCATTTATTTCCAGAAACAATTTCATTTATTTTGTCTATACGTAATATATCTGCATTTATATAATCATTAGGGAGATTTATTTTTTGTATATTAGCTTTAGATAAATCTATCATTTATATAATTTTTACATCATTAACCTTATAATTAGACAAGTCAGTCAATATTGGTCTATTCAAAGGATTTCTCATATTCATAATACTTTCAAGATCTAAAGTTCCAAACATAATATATTTTATTTTATCTAAAATACTTTGTCTTAATTCTATTAATATTTGAACAGATTTACCTTGAGATACATATTTATTTACTTCTTTTGATTGTAATTTGGCTTTCCGTATAAGTGGTAAAATACAGTCAACAGATACTTTATCATTAAATGTTAATTGTAAAATAAAAGATTCGTAACATTCATTATTTAATTTTTGTTGAAGTAATATTTTAACAGGTCTACATTTTTTATAATAACAATAAAATTCGATAGGTCTTAACTCATATACTCCTGATCTGTCTTCTTGAACAGACTCTTTTTCAACTACTTCTTCTTTTATTGCACTAATAAGAGCTTTAAACCTTCTTGTTGCATCACCAAATTCTTTAGTTAATAAGTTATCTTGACTACTAAAATTACTAATTAGCTTTGCATAATACTTTAAACTTTCTGAATTAAGTTGAACCTTATTTCTTAAAATATTACCTTGACTATCATTTATATTTACAAATGAATCATATTCTGCAAGATCCATACTACTTAAATCTTTTGAAATATTTACTCGATTATTTGTAAGTAATAATTTCCAGTAACCACTATTTTCTTGTATAACAAGTGATGTTCGTCTAATCTGAGATGCTGTTTTTAAAGCTTCTTCAGCAGTATTGTAGCTAGTTGCAAATATATTCTCACTCATTATTTTTACTCAATTACATTTTAAACTTATTTCCAAGATCTAATAAATCAGTAACAGTATTCTTCTTTTTTGAAATTGCTACTTCTACAACAGCACTTTTAATCTCTGTTTTTCCAGTTTCACAAGCTTCTAAATACTTTTTTATTTCTGGTACAGGGTTTAATTCATAAGCAACTTCTAAATGTGAAATAGAGTCTTCATACATTTTACCTGCCATTAATAATAATCCTAATCCAAGATGTGATTTATAATTATTAGCTTTGATTTCAATACTCTCTAAAAAATAAGCAATGGCTCTAATCATTAAATCAGTATTTTGGAAATTAGTCTGTGCACATAAAGCAGATGTTTCTAATGCTAGATTACATAAGGAAACAGCATCAATGTCAGACGAATTCAAATCTACTGCCATTTAATAACCTCATAATGAAAATTTGAAGTAATTATATCATCAATAATAATTAAATTTAAGAGCTAATTAAAGAAAAAACGAGCAGATATTAAACTTAAAATAAATATTTTTGGTTAAACAAGCGTTAAACAAAGCTTAAATAAGTTCATTTATGTTGATATAGTTTAACAGAAAAACATATCTTTTATATCAGAAAACAAAGATAAAACAACTTTTCTTATACTTGCCTTTAAAAAAGCTTATAAATTTTAAGAAAAATTATACTTATTTACAAAAATATATAGGAAATCTTGTTAATAAATATTATGAATAGCATCACTTTTTTTAACTTTAGTTTATCCTTAGATTATTAGAGAATCATTTTTATGGTTATTAAGGATATTAAAAAAAATATGAATAATGAGGTGTTAAAACAACAATACGATTTATTTCTTAGTGGAGCAAGTAGTTTACCTGGTCAAAAAAGAGAAGTAAAAAGTGATACTAAATATTTAGTAAAACAAGCAGAGAGAGAATCAAATGCTAGAAGCTATCCGAGAAGATTGCCAATTGCAATTGCGGAAGCAAAAGGTGTGTATATTAAAGATACAAATGGTAATGTTTATATTGATTGTTTAGCAGGGGCAGGTTCTTTAGCTTTAGGACATAATCACCCTGTAGTACAAGAAGCAATTATAAATACAGTTAAATCAGATTTACCTTTACTTACATTAGATTTAACAACACCTGTTAAAGAGGAATTCGTTGATGAAATTTTTGGTTGTTTACCTCATGAGTTTGCAAAAGATGCAAAAATTCAATTTTGTAGTCCTTCTGGAGCAGATGCAATAGAAGCTGCTACAAAACTCGTTAAACATGCAACAGGCAGAAGAACAATGATGGCTTTTCATGGTGGTTATCATGGAATGACACATGGTGCTTTATCAATGATGGGTAATTTAGGACCTAAAAATAATATTTCAGGGCTTATGGCAGATGTTCATTTTATGCCATATTCAAATTATGGAAATGTAGAGCCAAAATGGAATCTAAATTATATAGAAAATGTTTTAACAGATCCTGAAAGTGGAATTGTAAAACCAGCAGGAATGTTAATGGAAGTTGTTCAAGGTGAAGGTGGAGTTATACCTTCAGATGATGAATGGTTAAGACAAATAAGAAGAATAACAAAAGAAAATGATGTTCCTCTTATGATAGATGAAGTTCAAACAGGAATGGGAAGAACAGGTAAAATCTTTGCATTTGAACATTCTGGAATTATTCCTGATGTTTTAGTTCTTTCAAAAGCAATAGGTGGTTCATTACCTCTAGCAGTGGTTATTTATAATAAATCTCTTGATAAGTGGGGACCTGGTTCACACGCAGGGACATTTAGAGGAAATCAAATGGCTATGGCTGCTGGTATTGCAACAATTAAATACATGAAAAATAATAATTTAATTGAACATGTAAATAATATGGGTAACAAACTTAGAGGAATGCTTGAACAAGTAATGCAATCAAGTAATTTTATCTCAGAAGTAAGAGGTAGAGGTTTAATGCTTGGTGTTCAAATTGTTAATAAAGAAAATAATGGAAAGCCTTATGGTGAACTTGCAAGAATAATTCAAAGAGAATGTTTTGAGAGAGGCTTAGTTATAGAAGTTGGTGGTAGAGATAGTGGTGTTGTTAGATTTTTACCTCCATTAATCATAAACGAAAATCAAATAGATACAATTGGTCAAATATTTGCTGAGGCTGTAAAGGCAGCGGAAGGTAAGGTTGCTTAATTGAATAAGAATATGAATATTGAAAATCAAGTTAAAACAACTAATTTTGAACAGTACTTTTTAAGTAATTCATCAGAAAGTATTAATGAGTATCAAAAAGCAATGACTCTTGCTGTTGATGCAATTAAAAAATCTATGCTTGAGAATAAATCTCCATATACAGGTAAAAGTTATCAAGAAATATTTTCAGTTTTTAGAGATACTGAACTTTTACCTCAATTTGGAAAAAGTATAGAAGAAGTAATGGCAGATATTGAACATTCTGTTATTAAAGATTCCGTATTTGTAAATAATAAACTTTGTATGGCTCATTTACACTGTTCAAGTATTATTCCAGCTTTATCTGCTGAAATAATTATATCAGCTTTAAATCAGTCTATGGACTCATGGGATCAATCACCTTCAGCAACAGCTGTTGAACAATTTGTTTTAGATGAACTTTGTAAAATGTATAATTATGGTGAATTAGCTGATGGTATTTTTACAAGTGGTGGAACTCAATCAAATTTTATGGGTTTACTATTAGCCAGAGATAATTACTCTTTCAAAAATCTTAATTGGTCAATAAAAGAGCAAGGTTTACCTGCTGAGTTTGGTAAATTTAGAATTTTATGCTCAGATGTTGCACATTTTACAGTTAAACAATCAGCTTCAATTTTAGGTTTAGGATATAAATCTGTAGTTACAATAGAAACTGATAATAAATTTAGAATGAAACCTGAATCATTAAAGTCAAAAATTCAAGAGCTTAAGTCTCAAGGTTTAATACCTATAGCAGTTGTAGCAACAGCTGGAACAACTGATTTTGGAAGTATTGATCCATTAGATGAAGTTTCTAAAATAACTTCTGAAGAAAATATTTGGCTTCATGTAGACGGTGCTGTTGGTAGTGCTTTAATCTTAAGTGATAAAAATAAATATAAAATAAAAGGTATTGAAAATGCAGACTCTATAGCAGTTGATTTTCATAAATTGATGTATCAACCTGTTTCATGTAGTGCATTTTTAGTAAAAGATAAAAGAGTTTTTGATGTATTAAAATTAAATGCTTCATATCTTAATCCAGAAATTAATGAAGATATGGGGATAAATGATCTAGTTGGAAAATCAATTCAAACAACAAAAAGATTTGATGCATTAAAAACCTATATGTCATTCCAAATTGTTGGTAAACAAGCTTATGGAGATATGCTTGATCATATAATTGATGTAGCAAATCAAACATCTGAACTTGTTAAAGAAGATGAAAATTTTGAATTAGCAACAGAACCAACAATTTCTAGTGTTGTTTTTAGATATATTACTAAAGATATTCCAGCAGGGTATGATTCTGAAGAATGGCATAATTATCTAAATGATAATATTAAGCTTAATCTCTTACTTAGAGGTGATGCAATTATTGGTCAAACTGTATGTTTTGGTCAATCACATTTGAAGTTTACTGTTTTAAATCCTCTTACTCAAATGGAAGATATAAAGGCAGTTTTACACAAAATCAAGAAAGAAGCTAAAAGACTTTATAATTTAGCTTCCTAAATGATTCTCTATAGAGAGGGTAGAGTTAATTAATCTACCCTTTTTTATTAATTTATAAATACTTTACCATCTCTTTAAAAAGAATATCATCCTTCCTAGAGTTTAAGCAAACTTTAAAATATGAAAAATTACTTTTACTTTGTAGTTTATGAACAGATATTTCGTTTTTTAGATAATGATTTTCGACTAAACATTTAGGAAGTATAGAAAAACCTAGACCTAATCTTATACAATGCAAAATAGATTCAATTGAATGTAAGTATTCAAATCCTTTTGTTTCAACATTTAGGTTATAACATAATTGAATTAAGGTTTGTCCAAAAAAACAAGAATCTCCTAGAAGCATAGGTTGTAATAGGGATAAATCATTTGCATTTATACTAGATATTTTTTTAGGTGTAACTAAGCATAATTCGCTTTTATATTCTTTTAAAATATGAAAATTTTTAGGCTTTTGTCTAGCTATAATAACTCCTATATCAATATCTCTGTTATTTAGATCTTCTATAATTCTGTTAGAGAATCCAGTTTTTATCTTTATTTTTGCATAAGGGTATTCTTTTATCCATTTTTCTAATGGTTTATGTAAATAAGTTCTGAGAAATGATTCTGTTAAACCAATTTTTATATTGCCTTTTATATTATCTTTATTTAGTATAGATTTTATATTTTCAGATTTTTGAATTATATCTATAGCTAATGGTTTCAGTTTTTCTCCTGTCTCTGTTAAAAACATTCCTTTTTTGGTTCTAAAAAAAAGAGGTTTACCTATTTCTTCTTCTAGAATTTTCAATCTAGCTGATACATTTGATTGAACAGTATAAAGTTTTTGTGAGGCTATAGTTAAAGAATTTTCCTCTGCTATTGTTAAAAAAATTTTTAATAAACTAATTTCCATATATAATTTATAATTCGCTAAAACAGAATATAACTATCATTATAAATCGTTTTTAATTATGATTAATTAAAATTATAATAAAACTATAAAATATGATTTATAAATATTAGAGGTTTATTATGAATGAAAGAATCTGTTTAATTAAAGGAGATTATTTAGATAATCTTAATCAAAAATATAATATCATAAATGATTTTTATAATGCCTTTAACAATAAAAATTTAGACCTTATGTCAAAAGTTTGGTCAAATACTGAAAAATCTTTTATGGCAAATCCAATTGGTGGAATAAGGAGAGGATGGAATGAAATATCAGAAGGATATAAAAAAATTTTTGCATCAGATTTAAAAGTATATGTTGAATTTTATGATTTTGATTTTATTGAAGTAGAAAATATGTTTATAGTGAATGGTAAAGAAAGAGGAACTTTAACATCAGAAGATGGGATTTTAGAATTAAGTATTAGAACTAGTAGAACTTTTTATATTGAAAATAATAATTGGAAGCATATAGTACATCATGGCTCTATGGATAATCCTAGTTTACTTAAAGAATACCAAAGAATTATTTTAGGTAATAAGGAGTAATATTATGTTTGGAATATCAGAAATAACTTTAACCACATTATATATAATAATAGGTAATATAGCTTTATTATCTTTTTTATTAGAAATATTTAAATTAGCAAATATATCAAACACAAATAGGTTTATTATACTAATAATTTCTTTATTATGGTTATTATTTTTGAATATAAATCTTTCAAATAATAATCTTTTTAGTAGTAATATTTCTCCTATTAAGTTCTCTTTTATATTATTTGGTTTTGTTGGAATAGTTTGTATATTATTTTCATTTAAAATGGATATAAGAAATAAACTTTTAAATTTGTCTTATGAAATTTTATTATTGCCACAAGGATTAAGGGTGTTTTTTGGAGCTGGTTTTTTAATAGAAGGTGTTTTAGGACAATTACCAAGAGATTTTAGTATTGCTGATGGGCTTTTTCATATTTTATCAGCATTTTTTGCTCTAAAGGCTGGTCTATTATATTCAAGAAATAAAAATAATATATCAGAGATTTGGTTTGCAAATATTTTTGGATTAATAGATCTAATTATTGTCGCTTTAGGAATACCCTTTGCTTTAATACCTAAAATAGGTTCTAATCACAATATGATGTATGCTGCTTTTTTTGCAGCTCCTATATTTGTGGCATTTCATTTCATTTCTATTTGGAAGTTAATTTTGGATAATAAACAATATAATTTAAATAATAATAGCTTAAAACTTAATAACATATTATAATATTGATTTTAAAGATTATTTTAATAATTCGTAATATAAAACCCAATCTTCATCATATTTATTGTGATTTATTTTTTTGTATTATTCAATAACATATAAAATAATTGTGGTAGAAAATGAAAAAACATATATATATTTTGATAACAGTATTATTAGGTTGTAGCACTCAAACTCCAAGTA
Organism: Candidatus Sericytochromatia bacterium; assembly: GCA_046328075.1. GTDB lineage: Bacteria > Cyanobacteriota > Sericytochromatia > UBA7694 > JACMQJ01 > JAXLXG01. Next base: position 144,025 of record JAXLXG010000006.1, on the reverse strand, counting down.
ATATAAATATAGATATAAAAGAGAATAATATAAATAATTCAGCTAATACAAATATAAATTCAAATATAAATAAACAAGCCAATAAAGAAAACTCAAAAAAAGTTTCAGATGTGTTTATTCTTCCAGATAATATACAGTTAAATCTTAGAGAAAAGTCTAAAGTAATTGGCAGTGTAAAGTATGAGGATAAGACATCTGATAATGATTTTAATTTATCTGTAAGTGGAGAATCAATAAAAATTGATGAACAAGGGAATATAACACCTTTAACAATAGGTAAATCTACAATTACTTTAACTTCTAACCAAGATAAAACAAAATCAAAATCAATTAATGTCAATGTAAATCCTATAGGAAAATACCTATTAAAGGAAGATAAAAATATTAGCAATTATCTTATAGAAAATAATTCAAAAGATGAGTTAATTCTTGTTTGGTCTATAACAAATAATGAGTATTCAACAAAGATATATATTCAAAGAATGGATAAAAATTATAATAATACATCAGATATTATAGAAATTAATGATTTTAAGAATGTTGACCCTAATTCTCTAAAGGTTAAATTAAATAATAACAGTGAGATTTTACTAGCAGGAGTTTTTAATGACAAAGAATTATTAGTATTTAAAATTGATAATAATAATATTATTAATAAAAAGCTTATATCATCAAATGCTTATGACATAAATTATCATTACTCTTTTGAGTTTTTAGATAATAATAATATATACATTATTTATAATGAAATAATTCAAAATTCAAAAAGAAAAGTTTTTGCAAAAGCTTATGACAATAACTTTAATATCATCTTTAATAAAGATCATGAATTTAATAATTTATATGTTAATACGCAAAACTATATATTTAGTATGAGTAATAAAATATATATATTATTTGATTTTTCTTATTCTCCTTTAAAATCTTTATCAATAGAAATGAGAAAATATAATCTAGATGGTGTATTGGAAAAAATAGTACTATTGAAATTCCTACTTATATATATAATTTGAATATATTAAAAAATGATGAAAATATTTTAGTTGTTAGTAATAATTCAAAATATTATTTATATGACTTAGATTTTAAAGAAGTTTTATCTAAAGATACTACAAGTGAAGGTGTTATTTATGCAGATTATATAAATAAAAATGATATTATTTTACCTAATTTGAGTAAATTAAATGTAAAAGAAAATAAGATAGAATCTTTAACTAAACTTTTTAATCCAGAATATTATGCAAGTAGGTATACATCTCTTTCAGGAAACTTTTTTTACTTAACTTTTATGGAAAAAAAGAATAATTCATCACAAATATATATTCAAAAATTTGATAAAAACTTTAATTTATTTTAGTTAGGAATAGAAATCATGAAAAATATAAAGCTATTAATACTTGTATCGATTTTGTATTCATGTACTCCAAATGTTAATACAACAATTGTTGATAAAAATAAAATCCCCGATAATAAAGTAATTCCAACTGTTAAACCTTCTATTTTACCAAGCAATGAACCTAGTAAACAAAATATTGAAGTTACAGATATTTTTGCTTTTCCTGAAAATTTAATTTTAGGTATAGGTGAGGAAAAAGAATTGTATATCAAAATAAAAAACTCAAATGGTAAATATACTGATGACTTTATAATAATAAGTTCTAATAATTCTATTATTAGTGTAAAAGATAATAAAATAAAAGGATTGAGTGAAGGAATAAGCCAAATAACTATTAGTTCTAAAAGCGACATTAGTAAAACAAAAGTTATTAATATTCAGGTAAAAGATAAATTTTTCAATGATAGAATAGTTAATCTTAATGAGTTAACAACTCCTTCAGTTTATAACTATGATTTCAATAATGAGTTTATATTAGATTATAGTGATAATTTCAATAACAATAGGTTGTATAGTATAAATAATAGCTTTGGCTATCCAATATTAAATAAGATTGAAGAAAGCAAAAAGTCAAAGTATATATTTACTCCAAGAATAAAGGAAAATACAAATGAAAAATCTTATGATTTAGTAGTAGATATATTTCATGATAATGTTATAAAAAAGACTGTTAAAATTAATGAGTTTTCATATAGTAATAAAAGCCAAATTACTCCAATTGGTTCTACCTTTAAAAATAAGATAATAAAAGATTCAAATAATAATTTTTATATAGTTTATAGTAATCAATTTAATGAAACTAGATTAAAAATTTTTGATAAAGATGGTAATCAAAGTTCTAAAACAGTTCTTGTTAGCGATTCTAATACAGATTTTAACTTAGAAGTTTCGCCTAAGGCTGAAAGAATACTATTTTCACAAAGAATTTATAATCCCAATTCGTCTCTTAAAGTTAAAGTTTTTGATAAAAACTTAAAACCTATTTTTGAAAAACAAATAAAATCTACTTATGAAAATAATAATATTTCAGTATCAAATTCAACTTATGAAGGAATAGCTAATATTAATGATTTAGGAGATTTGGTCATAGCTTGGGAAAAAAGTGTATCTGATTATAGCTCAAGTCCAGCTAAAAGAAACAAATATATACATCTCGAAAAAATAGATACAAATACTAATTACGAATCTAATTATGATTTTAATGTTTATTATAATAACAATACTCAAATAAAAGGTTTATTTATAAATAATAATTCTGATATAAACTTATTTTGGAGTTATATGTATAACTATAAATCATTATTTACAAGATATATACCAAGTGATAAGCACACTGATTTTACATATTTAAAAGTCAATCAACACTATAAATTAGATACTAAATACAATAAATGCTTTTCATCAAATGAGGATGTTGTAACTATTAAACCTCAAGATTCATTTTTTTATTCTAATCAAGTTGGAACAGCAACAGTAACTTGCTTTGATGAAAACGATTATTCAAAAAATAATGTAATAAAGATAAATGTGGGATTTTAGAAAGGATAATTTTATGAAAAAGAGTATATGTTTATTAATGTTGTTTATATTAGGTTGTAGTGTACAAACACCAGAGATAAAGCCACCTGATAAAAATCCAATAAGTTCAAGTAAGCCAAGTGAGTCGCCAACACCTATACCAACTCCAACTATTGAACCAATAAAAAAAATAGAAGTTAAAGATGTTTTTGCTTTTCCAGAAAATATGGTTTTAGTAAAAGATGATATAAAAGAAATTTTTGCAAAAGTAAAAACTCAAGATAATAAATTAATTGATGATTATATTATTACAAGTTCTGATTCTTCAATTACTGAAATAAAAAATAATTCAATTAAGGCATTGAAGGAAGGAACTGTTAAGCTTACAGTTTCATCAAAATCCGAACCAAGTAAAATAAAAATACTTAATCTAAAAGTACAATCTAAAAAGATAGAAGTTAAGTCTAGGTTAGAAAAAGCACTTAATGAAAACATAACTAGTAAAAGAGTATATATTTATAATCGTTTTATAGATATATATAAAGATAATCAGCTAAAAAAATCTATTAAAATAAATGATTTTCCTTATGAAAGGGATGAAAGTTATCAGGGTGATGGAGGAATAACAGATGATTATGCAAATCCACTAAAAACATTGATTGATATTGATGAAAATAATAATATATCTGTCCTTTATCTAAATGCATATAAAGATTATAGAGTTAAAAGTTTTGATTCCGAAGGTAATAGTATATTTCCTACAATATCTATATATGAAGCAAATGAGAGTTCAAACTTAAATTATTTTGACTTTGATGTATCAAATAATGGTGAAAATATCATTTTTTATAAGCATGGTTATACTGATATATATAATCAAGAAGTAAATATAAGAATTTATAGCAAAACTAATAGAAAAATATATGAAAAAAATCTAACAAGAAGCACAAAAGATACAAACTCTTCTAATTTATTTTATTCAGGAAAAGTTAGTATAAATAATAGTGGTGAATACATTATATCTTGGTTAAAATTGGCAGGTACTGGATATAATTTTAATCTATTAAAATATTCAATAAATAATGATTTTGAACATGACTATAATTCTTATATAGGAAAATCTGAAGAGCTTTTTAATATAAAAGAAATTTCTAATATTCATATAAATGATGATTCTGATATAAATTTATCATGGATTAAGCATCGTTACATAGAAGGTAAAAAAGATTTTCCAAATAAAAAAACTATATTAGGTTTAAAAAATCAATCTCATATAATCTTAAATTCAAATGATACATATAAAGCACCAGAAAATTATAGTAAATGTATTTCATCAAATGAAAAAGTTATATCTATTGATAAAACAAACTTTTTAGCAAAAGAACTTGGAACAGCAACTGTTACTTGCTTTGATGAAAAAGATTATGAAAAAAATACATCTTTAACATTCAATGTGGGTTTTTAAGTTATGAAAAAATATATATGCTTAATATCTATTTTATTATTTAGTTGTACAAGTCAACAATTAAATACTTCTAGCAATACTAAAGATAATACCCCTAGTTTTAATATTACAACTAAAGAAAATACAAAGAAAGTTTCAGGTGTTTTTATTATCCCTGACGAATTAAATATAAATATTAGAGAGAAAACAAAAATATATGGAAATGTAAAATATGAAGATAAAAGCATTGATAAAGACTTTAATTTATCTGTTAGTGGAGATTCTATAAATATAGATAAGGATGGTAATATAACTCCTTTAAAACAGGGTAAATCAACTATTACGTTGACTTCTAATAAAGATAAAAGTATTTCAAAAACAAGTACTGTAAATGTAATACCTATAGGTTCTGTATTAGTAAGAGAAAACAATAATATTAAAGATTATTGTATTCATGCAAATAGAAATGAAGAAATTGTAGTTTCTTGGACTGAGATTAATACTTCTGACTTAAGTCTTGATATATTTGTTCAAAAATTTGATAAGTTATTATTACCAATAACTGAAGTTAAAAAAATTGAAACAATTAAAAACCTTAAAGATATTTATGAAAAAGTACCAATCAAATGTTTAATAAATGATAATGGTGATTATATAATAAGCTATTTATTAGGTTATAAAATAAATATTCATAAATTTAGTGGAAATAAGTCTGAAAAAATAATAATAGATGAAGGAAACTTTATAAATAATTATTATATTGATATTTCAAATGACTATATTGGTGTTATTTGGGATATAAACCATAGTGGTTTTTATCATAAAATTTATACTAAAGTCTTTAAATTTGATAATACAATTTTGATTGATAAAACACAATTAAATTCAAATATTGATGAAGGTAACTCTAGTTATCCTCGTATAAAAATAAAAGATAAGATAATTAGCTCTTACTATTCAAATGATAAAACTATATCAAATAATTTTAATCAAGATGGAAAACTTATAGAAAAGAAAATATCTCAAGGTTATACATTTAAAGATGTTGAAACATCGTTGTATTCAGTTAATGATATGACATTTTTGATATTTCAATCATCTGATCAAAAACAACTTTATATAAAAAAATTAGATTCATTAGGTAATCCATTCTAGATTAAAAAGGTATATATGAAAAAAATAATAATATTATCAACTTTATTTATTATGTCTTGTTCAACTTCCACAAGTATTAATAATATTGAAAAAACATTAGTTGTAGGTATTGAAAACAATCAAGGAAATAAAAATACTAAAGATCTTATAAAAGAAATTTATTCTTTTCCTGAATATCTAGTCTTAAAAACAAATGATATAAAGAATTTATCTGTTAAAGTTCAAGAGTCTGATAATAAATTTACAGATGACTATAAAATTATCAGCTCTGATAGTTCAATAGTTAAAATAGAGGATAAAAATACTGTAAAAGCAATAAAAGAAGGTCAAGTAAAAATTAGTATTTTTTCTGAAAAAGATTTAAGTATAGTTAAAACTATTCCTGTTAGTGTTAAGAAAGAAATGAATATTGATAGTATTTATTACCCTAAAATTACTAATAATTCGGTAATAGATATAAATTCTAATAATGATATTATTATCAAGTTAAAGCCTGATGAATCCGATTTCTATAAAGCTAATTTTTCTTCTGGGTATAAAGCATCAGAATTAATAAATAATTCAAATAAAGATTTTTATGTTAATAATAGAATAGATAGAAAAGAAGAAATTATTGATAATAAAAAAATTGTTACTTATAATCTTTATGCTGAAGTTTTCAAAGAAAATAAACTTTATAAAAGATTCAAGATTAATGATGAAATATTCAAAAGACAAGAAGATGATCCAAGTAATGTTTATTATAAAGTATTTAAATCTTTAGTTAGTATTGATAGAAATAATAATTTTAGTATTTTATATCTAGACCAAGATTTTAGTTATAAGATTAAAGTTTTTAACTCAGAAGGAGAACAAACTGCAATTAGTACTTTTTATAAGCCTGTTCTAGATTATGACACATATTTTTCATTTGATGTTTCTGAAAATGGTGAAAAATATATCTTTAGTAGATTTAGTAAACCAAAGAGTTTAACTATTCAAGTTTATGATAAAAACTTAAAAAAATTATATGAAAAAGACATAAACTCTAATACTTTATATGATTACTCTACAGAAGAACACCTATTTCTATCTCAAGTTAGTATAAATGACTTAGGTGAGTTTATTATTGCATATAAAAAAGGAATTGATAATATAGTTATCAAAAAATTTAGTATAAATGATACAAAAAACTCGGATTTTTCTTTTAATACTCCTAGATTTTATGAAATAAGCAAAATTAATATAAATAATAACTCTGATATAAATATTATTTGGAGAGAAGAAAGTTCTGGAAGAAACTTAGGAGTAAAATTTATACCAAATATAAAAAATAATATAAGCTTAAAAGTTGGAGAAAAGTATGATATTTCAAAAAATAGTTCTTATTTAAAGGGACAATATAATAAATGTATTTCATCAAATGATTATATTACCAAGGTAAATAATACTGAAATTATTGCAAATGACACAGGAACAACTATAGTTAACTGCTTTAATGAAAATGATTATTCTAAAAATATATCATTAAGATTCAATATTGGAATTTAAAATAAATAAAACTACTTAATAGCCTTATTTAACCCACCACCAACACCTATATGTGAAGCATGATGAAAATGTTCTATTGCTTCACTTATCTTTTTTAGCTCAGAATTTATATCAAAAGATACATTGCCTACTGTTGCAGAAGATTTAGTTTGAGGAATTGCTCCTACTCCTGAACTTATAGTAGCTTCTATAGCTTTTTTCTTAGTTTCAAGTGCTATTAAATCTGAGGCTTTTTCAAACATTCCATCTATTGTAAGGTATTGAACATCTTTAAACTCTGAACTTCCTGTTGGTGCTCTTTCAACTCTTACAATCCAACCTTGTGCCGCTGTCGAATTTGGATTTTTTAAGGCTGCTCCTGGATCTGCACTATGTATTCTTACTCTATAATCCATATTTGAAACAGCATCTTTCCAGCCATATTCAAAACCTTTTAAATCACTTATAACTTTTCCATCTTTTATTAAAGGTTTTAATTCTCTTAGTTGTGCTTCTTTTGGAATTTTACTTACTATTTGTTTTACTGTTTGTCCTTGAAGTTTTACTCCATCAAAAGCAATTGCTCCAGTTGATGTAGCTGTTCCTTTTATTTTAGCTAGTTTAGAAGGCGTTGGAATTGAATCAATATCAATATTATTCCATGCTTTCCCTAATGCTTTTCCTACGGTTTTTTCCGAGCTATAAACCCTGAAGTCTTTTGATATTGGTGCTGTTGAAACTGAATGACTAAGAGCTTTACTAACTTTACCAACAGAAGATACAGAAGTTTTTAAACTACTAATTTTAGGACTTATTACTGTTCCAACTGCTTTTCCTGTTTTAGCTGCAAATTTAGCAACTTTTTCAACTTTTAATAAAGATACTAAATCAATCATAACTGTTGACATTGCAGATGCTAAATTATGTGAAGCTTTATCTAAATCTTTTTCATTTTTGGCATTTATTGAGAGTTTAGAGAAATTATATAATTTTTTGGCAACATCTATTGCATCAGAACCTAAAGTAATTGCTCCAACACCAGCCAAAATTGCATCCGCTGCAAAACCTACTCCTAAAGCATGAGATGCAGTATAGGTTGCAAGAACACCAGCCATAATAGCAAGATTTTGTGGTGTTAACATCTTTTCTAATTGTGCTTTTAACTCAGGTCCAACATATTTAAGAGAACCTTTAAATGCTTCAATAATTTTAGATTCATTATCCATTAAGGATATATTTTTTTCTGTTAATTTAGATTCATCAGATACAATGTTTATATTTGTAATAGTTTTAGAAGGTGTGGGTTTTATTAATGAAGCAGAATCAGATTTATTTTCAGATTTAGTAATTTGCTCAGTAACTATAGATTTATCTTTGGGAACAATATTTAATTTAGTTCCATTATTTGGTAGAACTATTAAGTTATTAGTTTTTATTCCTGTATAGTTAGTATTTATATTATTCATTGAATTTTACTAAAGTAATCTCTTTTTACTAATTTATAATATTATTTATATGTGCTTAATGTATTATACTTGCTAAATTAAATAAAATTGTTATAGATACCTAAGCAAAATTAATTACACATTATTATTTTTTAATCTGTCTTTCATCTGTTTAATACATAGTACAAATAGATTTTTTATTTCTGCATTAATACTTAAGTTATTTTTTTACTTTTACTAAAGAGGTTAGTATAAAAATGTGTATATTTTGAAAGAAAAATTTATATAATGTACATTTAATTTAACATCAAGGTATCAAAATAAACATTTGTTTATAAATTATTTATGTTATCATGACGTTCATAATAAATTTTTTATTACTCAAATTAATTGGGGGATTGGAATGTTTTTAAAATTAAAAGTGCTACCTCTGGTTGCTTTCCTTGTCCTCGGTGTAAGTGCTTGCAATAATGATGATAGTTCGAATACAAATAATAATGAAGATAAACCTATAAATGTTGGTTTTGTCCCTTCAGAAAACCTCGAAGAAGTTACTAAAAACGCTCAACCCCTTGTTGAGCTTTTAAGTAAAGCCGTTGGTAAAGAGGTTAAACCTTTTATTGCTACAGACTACACAGGTATAGTAGAAGCATTTAGAGCTGGTAAACTTGACATAGCTTTTTTAACACCAGCAGCTTATGTCATGGCTAATCAAGAAGCAGGTGTTAAAGTTGTATTAAAAGCATTACGTCATGGTAATGCATATTTTTATTCTGCAATAATTACTCGTAAAGATAGTGGAATAAATAAGCTCGAAGACTTTAAAGATAAAACATTTTCATTTGGTGATGCTTTATCTACTTCTGGTCATATTTTCCCTAAAAAGCTTTTTTTAGATAAAGGAATTGATCCAAAAGTTGCTTTTAAAAATGTTATTTATTCAGGTGGACATGATGCAACAGTTTTGGCTGTTTTTAATAAAAAAGTTGATGGTGGAGCTGTTTTTTCAAATGATACTGGTGGAAAAGATGGTGCATGGACTCAGTTTTTAAAACCTGATGAGGCTTCTCAAATAAAAGCCATTGCATTTTCTGAACCTATACCTTCTGATAATCTTTGTGTAAGTAAAGATATAAATCCAGAAATTTCTAAAAAACTTGAGAGTACTTTCCTTGAAATGGGTAAAGATCCTAAAGGAAAAGACTTACTTCAAAAACTTTATAGGATAGAAGGTTTTGCAACTGCTACTGATAAAGATTATGAGTCTGTAAGAAATTCCTTTAAAGTTGCTGGTATCGATCTTCAAAGTGAATTATCTAAGAAGAAGTAGGAGAATAAAATGTCATCAGATTATCTCTTACAAGTAAAAGACCTAAAAAAAGCATATACTGCTGATAACTATATATTGAAAGGTATTACCATAGATATTAGACCAGGAGAATTTGTCGGAGTATTAGGGCTTAGTGGTGCTGGTAAATCAACATTTTTAAGATGTCTTAATAGGCTTATAGACCCAACTTCAGGAGAGATTCTTTTTAAAAAATCATTTTTAACAGGTAATCCTGCTGATACTCAGACAATGGATATATGTAAATTAACAGGTAATGATTTAAGATTATTAAGAAGAAAAATAGGAATGGTTTTTCAACAATTTAATATTGTTAAAAGATTAACTGTTATTGAAAATGTTCTTTCAGGAAGTTTAGGTTATCAAGGCACTCTAAAAGGAACTTTTAGAATATTTTCTCTTGATGATAAAAAGAAAGCTTTAGCTAATTTAGACAGAGTTGGTTTATTATCTCAAGCTTATAAAAGAGCAGACGCTTTAAGTGGTGGACAACAACAAAGGGTTGCTATTGCAAGAACTTTAATGCAAAACCCTAGTTTAATCTTAGCTGATGAGCCTGTTGCAAGTCTTGATCCAAAATTATCAAGAGAAGTTTTAGGTATATTACAAAAAGTTTGTAAAGAAGATGGAATTTCTGCTTTAGTTAGTTTACATACTCTTGAGTTAACAAAAGCCTATTCAGATAGGATTATTGCTTTTCAAGGTGGACTTTTAACATTTGATGGAACAGCTGAACAGCTTAACAATGATGAAATAGAAAAAGTTTATGCAAGAGCAGGTGATTAAAAATGACAGAAATAAAATCAAAATCTAGAACTGAAGAATTAAAAGAATCTGCTTATCAGAAAGCACCACCTCCTAAAAAAAATACATTTAAAACTATCATTAATTTTGTAATTTTGATTGTAGTTTTAGGTTGGGCTTTCAATGGTGCTAAGTTTGATGTTAAAGAATTAGTAAATGGATATAAACCTTTAATTGGTACTGTAGGAAGAATGTTCCCTCCTGATTTTCATAAGATTGGAGATCCTCAACATTATAGTAAACCTGAAGATATAAGCGTTTCAGAGTTAATTTTACCAGTTCCTTTAGAAGCTGATAAAGCTAAACATAAAAATGCTTGGTGGAATAACCAGTTTCCTCAGACTATTGTAGGTTCAATGATTCAAACTATTCAAATGGCTTTAGCTGGAACAACTATTGCTTTATTTTTTGCATTTCCTTTGTCTTTTTTGGCTGCTAGTAATACAACACCTCATCCAATGATTTATAAGGTTTTAAAGGTATTATTAAGTCTATTTAGGACAATACCTGAACTTGCTATCGGTTTGATATTTGTATCAGCAGTTGGTTTAGGTGCTTTTGCAGGTACAATGGCTTTAGCATTCACTACTACTACAGTTTTAACAAAACTTTTATCAGAGTCTATTGAAGGTATTGATGAAGGTGTTGTTGAAGCTATCAAAGCAACAGGAGCGAATTATTTTCAAACTCTCTCATTTGCTGTAGTTCCACAAATGTTACCAAGTTTAATCTCATTTGGCTTATATAGATTTGAAACAAATATAAGAGCAGCTTCTGTACTTGGTTTAATTGGTGCAGGTGGTATGGGGTATTTATTAAATAATGCATTCAGAACATTTGCATATAAAGAAGCTTGTGCAATAGTAATAATTTTGATAGTTTTAGTTATCACAGTTGATACAATAAGTGCAAAACTAAGAAAACTAGCTATATAGAATTTTATCTTATAAAAAAGGACTGTAAAAACAGTCCTTTTTTTATTACTTTTTTTCAGGTAGCGGACAAGCTGTCATAACAAATGGGTATATTCTCAAAGCATCACTTATATGCTTTTGATATGTTGCTAAGGCTTCTGAATCAGGAATTGGTGGATTGTTTTTTTCCATCTTTATGACTAAATCTACTAATAATGCAGGTTTTTCAGGTTCTCTTAGAGCCTCTGCAATACATGATAAATATTTTGCAGCTTCTTTTCTTTCTTTAAATATGTATGAAGTACTTGTTGGGCTAGGATTTGGTGTTGGTGAAACTAACTCATCTTTTTTAGGTAATGCAGAAGGAGTAATATTAGATACTTTATTTTCTTCTATACCACAAGATACTATACAAAATAAAACAATTGAAGATAATATATATTTTTTCAATATTTAATCCCAAACAAAACTTATAATCTAATATATTATAATAAAATTTACTTCTTATTGCTGTTAAATTTGGTAATATTAAAGTCTTTAATAAAACTATATGTTTTTAAGTTTCTTGAATTTATACAAAAATATAAATTTTATATTCAAAATTAAGCAACTTTTTTAAGAAAAAACTGATAATATAAATTAGAGTCACTAAATTAAAGGTAATTATAAAAAAATGTGTGTATCGTTAAATACAAATACTAAGAGTATAGAAGACTATAAATCAACAAATTCGATAGCTAATAGAAATTTGAGTAATGAACCACTAAATCTTAATTTACCAGAAGATTTAAACAAATCTGAAATAGATACACAAGATCAAACAAATTTCTCTATTGCTACTAAAAAAGGTGTAAATGTTCCAAATGTACCTGTTTTTAATAATGGAACAGATTTAAGATTAACAGAGTTTAGTCCTAATAGTGCAAAGTTTGAATTTGGAAAAGCAGGAGAAAAACCTTTAATTACTCTAAAAGCAACAAATGAAGATGTTATGACTCCTACAGGAAAAATACAAACTAATTCAAAAGCCTCTATCAAATCTCCATATTTAGAAGGTAAAGCAAAAGAATTTGCACAAGAAACCTTAATGGAAAATATTGTTGAGCCTTTTAGAGCTAAAGTTGGTAAGGATGTTGCAGATACTACACTAGTTACATTAGCAGTTACAGCAGCAGTTGCTTCAGCAAAACATTTACCAGACGGTAATTTTAAAGTATCTTTACCTATGAATAAGCTAGTTGGTGAAACTGATTTTAATGCTAGAGTTGTTATGGGTTATGGAGATGGTAAAAGTATTAAACCTACAGGAATTGAATTATCAAATAAGTTTGAATATGGTTCACAAAATGTAGAAGTAAAAGCTAGATACAGAAAAGATGGCGAAGTTAATGGAATTAAAGGTGTTCAAAAAACTGAATTAGATATTTTAGTTACAGACCAAAATATAAAAGAAACTTCAGGTTCTCTAGCTATCAGATTCGGACATGATAAAGTTCAAGGCACTTCAGCAGGACTTTTTTATACTAAGAACTTTTAAAAAATTTTACTAATAAACTATTATTTAACTAAATGTTGATAGTTGAAATTTCATGATTTGATTTTTTTAAATGGGTTTAAAACATATTTTTAAAATTTTTATTTGTTTCATAAAATACAAATCAAGTTTGCATGAATATAAGTTGTTTATTAGAAATATAAAATTTTAAACTTGAATAGATATATTATATATATAATCAACCCAAATCTGTCCTTTTTCACACATAATACTTTCTATTTGAAATAAATCTGGTATTTTTTTATGTCCATATAATGGAACAGCAGTATTAAATATTTCGTTAATTGTTTTACTATAAATAGTATTCATACTTTCTTTCAAGTCTATTTCTATCTTTTCATTATTTTGTAAAAGATTCTCAGAGCTAAACTTTTTGATAATTTCTGGTGTAAATGATTGTTTTATTATATATTTTGTAAATAAAAGCATTATTTTTGAAATAATATCATTTCCTTTTGTATCATATGTATCTTCATATAAGTATTTAAAATAAGCATTTTGTTTATTTATAATAATCTCATGAATTTTTAGTTGTTTTTTGATATTTGATTTTGAGTCAAATTTCTCAAGACTTAAATCAATTTCTAAAATATCATTATCTAAGATAGACATATATACTTTTTTTATATCTTTTATTTGAGCTAATTTAACATTAACTGTTAAATATTCATTTAATGTTTTTTCATCAATGATAATTGTTTTTTTGTTAATATATTGGTCAGAATTTATACTAATTGGGGTTATATGTTTTATTAATTCTCCTGTAATCATTATCATATTTTCATCAAGAGGTATTAATTCTTCTTTTTTTGTTTTTTTTACAGCCATGATAAAAACCTATTATCTTGTTCTTAAAATACTATGTATAGTTTCTTCTTTTAAACCTTCTCTTAAAACTTTTTGAACATTATCAGAATCGAAATTAATATTATATTCATTTAATTGCTCATGGACTTTATCAATCGGAAAATTTTTAGAAAATTCTAAATCATAACCTTGTTTTTCACGAGCAATATTTAATAGTAACATTATTGTTATTTCTGTCTCAAATTTTTTAATTCCTTCTATTATATCCTTAAGTTTAGTTTTATTTTCTTCAATTTGTTCATTGGTCTTTTTCACTTGTTCTTTTAAAGATGGATGTATTGCTTTTAACTTTGTTTTTAAGGAGTCTATAAAACTATTAGTTGAATCAACTGACCGATATTTAAATTGCATATCCTTTTTTATAGATATTACATTTACACGATTCATTGGATCCATTGAATCATTTTTTAAATATCTTACAATTAATGTTTTTAATACTTCTCTACATTTAAAGTTAAACACATCAATTAAACCTGATAAATCTATATTTTCTTTTTTAGCTAAACCATTTATCAACTCGATTGTTGAGTTAAATTCTGAATCTGAAGAAATATAGGTAATCATTCTTTTTAAGTCAATTGATTTACATTTTGCTCCAACTTGTGAGTTTCTGTATTCTACTTGCTCATAAGTATCATCTGTCGGAAATTTTTCTGGTGATTCTAAAAATAACGACATTGTAAATATTCTTGCAATGTCCATATCATCAAATGCTTTTTTATTTAATAAAGCCCTTAAATAGTCAGGAGACGTAATATCTAGATTAATATTAGGTAACTTTGCTTTCTTTTCAATATATTCAGATACTTTATTAAATGCATTTTTAACCATTGTAATTTTTGAATCCAAATCACTTTTTATTTCTAAAATATCATCCATTCTGCGTAATTCTTTTCTTGGTAAACTTTGTTTATCCATTATTATTACATCTTCGATTCATTTTGTATATCTTCTTCTGTTTTAAATTTTGATAGTAAGCCTCATAAAGCATCCATCTTTACATCAAGTCTTTGTTCTTCTACACTTTTTCTATTTACTATATTCTTTCCTGGTTCAAAATATACAACATTTAGATTTCCTGTTTCATCCATATATTTTGTAGGAATTTCATTACCATCTTTATCTTTTTGAACTCTTAAATTTCTTTTACCAGCAATACGTATTGATTTTGCTTCATCTTCATCTGTTGTAAAGTCATTTTCTTCATAAGTTTCACCAATAACTTTATTTGGGTCTACTTTATTTTTACCTACATTATTTCCTAAAAAATCTGATAAACCCTCAAGATTTGAGTCTCCATCTTCTTCATCAAAATTTTCTTCTATTACTTCATAAGGAATATCTTCTTCAAGTTCACTATTATCACCAGCATATACTTCATATTCTAATTCTTGAACTTCTTCTTCAGGTTTCTTTTTTCTTTTACGATCAACCTTCATTTTAGCTAATTCATTAAGCATATTTTGGTCAAACATTAAAGATTACTCCTATAAAAAACACAAACTAAAAACTCTTATTCAATTATACGATAGTTAGTTTAATTAATCTTTGATCATATAAAAATTATTATCCCAAGAACCAAATAAAATATGATTATCTATAGCAATTGGTGTTGAAACTGTATCTTCTGTTAAGAACTCTTCTTTTTTAGCTCCATTTCTTGGATCAAGACAGTAAAGCTTTTTATCCCAAGAACCAAAACATACATTATCTTTTATAACAATAGGAGAGCCAGTAACAGGACCTGATGTTCTATATTTCCAAATTAGTAAACCATTCCTAATATCAAGAGCATAAAGATTTCCATCCCAAGAACCAAAATATACAATTTCATTACTTAGTGCTGGTGAACCAATAATTGGACCTCCTGATTTAAATCTCCATCTTTCTTTTCCATTTTGAACATTTACTGAATAAAAAATACCATCATCTGAACCAAAAAATATTGAGTTATTCATAATACTTGGAATTGACACAGGGCCTTGAGTTGGAAAACGCCACTTTTCTTTTCCATTATCCACTGTATCAATTGCATATAAATATTTATCTTCTGAACCAAAATATAGTACTTTATCACTATATGCAGGTGTTGAAATTGATTTTTTACCTGTGGAAGAATATTTCCAAATTAAATCGCCTTTATTCGCATCAATTGCATAAATTTTATTATCGGAAGAACCAACATATAAGATATTTTCTACTAAAGTTGGTGATGAATAAATTTTTCCACCTTGAGTTTTAAATGTCCATGATATATTTCCTGTTTGTATGTTTACAGCATAAATAATATTACCAGATGCAAAATATACATTATTTTCATTAACTGCTGGTGATGAAAAAATTGCATTATCTGTAGCAATTCTCCATAACTCTTTAAACGTTTTTAAATCTAGTACATAAAATGTTTTATCAATAGAACCAAAAAATATTTTATCTTGAAATATAGCAGGTGAAGAAACAACAGGAGCTTTTGTTTTAAATGTAAAAACTTTACTAGATTTTGGATTTAATGATTTAACTGAGTTAGATTGTGTATACCCACTATGGTTAGGGTCAGATTTATACATTTGCCATGCTTTAGAACTAGCACAAGATGTATTAACTAAACATAGTATTGCTATAAATATTTTTTTCATATCTACCTTTAATAAATTATTTTTAATTCTCCGAGGAGAACTGTTTATAATTTCAAGTTATAAAAATAAAGTATAAATTTTATTGTAAAATCATAAATTTTTAATTATAAAAAACTATTTTGATTATATCATTTTAAACAAGTTAACATATAGTTTAGAATTACAATTATTGTAGTTTTTATGTGACATATAAGTTAGCATTATTCTTGCTTTTTATAGATTAATAATAAAATAAACTAAAAGATTTTATATATTTTTTCTAAAGTTTAAATTAAAAATAAACAATCACTATATTCATACACTCATTTATCATTAAGATAAAAATATTTTAATTTGTCTATAATTATTATGATAATATACCAATATATAAATTAAAATACTTAGGTATATATATGTTTTTAAAACTTAGTTTACTAATATTGTTCTCTGTTGCTATTACACTCAATTCATGTTCTTTAATTAATTCTTCAAATCCTAATAAAGAAACAGGGTTAAATATTAATTATGCTAAAGATGGAAATATAGAATACAGTGAAATAAAAGGATTTATTTTAAAAAATTCTTTTATTAAATTAGATACAGGTTTTAAAGATGAATCTATTGAAGGATTCAAAATTTTAAAAACAAAAGAAGATTTTGATTCATATACTAAAATTAACCCTAATTATTTATCAGAAGGTTTTAAAGTTGAGTCTATTGATTTTTCAAAAAACTGGGTATTAGTTATATCAAAAGTTACTGCTGCTTATAGTTATGAAGGTAAAGTAAGTTCTCTTAAGATGCTAAATGGTGAATTATTAGCAGAGTATACTTACAATATAGTTTATAGTTCTGATAACATGGGAAATGATTATATTAGAGAAGTCAATTCATTTACAAAGATACCAATAGTTTCACATAAAAGTTTAAAAATAAATATAAGTAAAAATAGTAAAATAACTGATTTAAGAGTTTATCCTAAAAATTGAATAAAAATTTTAATTTATAATTTGCTAATGAATATCACTAATAAACATTGTATAACTAATATTATAAGTATTTAATGTTTATATAAGAATTTATAATTTAAGCTTTAAAACTCTTACCTTTATATATTTTCAAGTTAAAATTATCAAAAATAATTTTTTATAGTTTTAGAAGGATTTTAGAATATTTTATTCTAATTAATAAGTGAAATGATTAAATTAACTGATCTTTGTGTAGAGTTTTCACAAAAAAAAATATTGGATAATGTAAATTGGTTTATTAGCCCAACAGACAAAGTTGGATTAGTTGGGGCAAATGGTTCTGGTAAATCAGTTTTGATGAAAGTATTAGTAAAAGAAGAAAAATTTGATGCAGGTAGTATCTATATTGCACCTAAAACAACTATTACTTATTTAAGCCAAGAATTACCTGAATTTAAAGATAGAAGTTTGCTTGAAGAAGCAAAAAGTACGTTTTCAGAGTTATTTAATATTGAAACTCAATTAAAATATGTTGAAGAACAAATGCAAGTGGTAACTGATGATGACAAGTTAGCAAAATTAATTGAAAAATATTCAGATTTATTAGAACAATTAGAAAGATACAATGTAGATACTTTAGAGAGAGAAATTTTTAAGGTTTTAAAGGGATTAGGCTTTAGTGAAAGTGATTTTGAAGCTCCTGTAGGAAGTTTTAGTGGTGGTTGGCAAATGAGAATAGCTTTAGCTAAACTACTTCTTCAAAAACCTAACCTTTTATTATTAGACGAACCAACAAATCACTTAGACCTAGAAGCTGTTGAATGGTTAGAAAACTATTTAAAAGAATATGATAAAGCTGTTATTTTAGTTTCTCATGATCGTAGATTTTTAGATAATATTGTTAACAGAATTACAGAACTAGAAAATTCAATACTTACAGATTATCCAGGAAATTATTCAGCGTTTGAGGTAATAAAAGAAAGAAACCTTGAAACATTAATATCAGCACATGAAAGACAAGAAAAAGAAATAAAAAAAATGCAGGCATTTGTTGATAGATTTAAAGCAAGTGCCCATAGATCTACCCAAGCTAAAAGTCGTGAAAAAATGATTGATAAAATAGAAAGAATAGAAATACCTAAAGGTGAACAAATGATTGACTTTAGGTTCCCAACACCACCAGCATCTGGAAAAGTTGTTATAACTTTAAAGAGTTTAGAAAAGTATTTTGGAGATCATCATATTTTTTCAACTGAAGATGACATACTTGTTGAAAGAGGAAATAAAATAGCAATTTTAGGTGGAAATGGTGTTGGTAAATCAACATTAATGAAAATGCTTATAGGAGAAGAAAAACCAACAAAAGGTTCAATAGATTTTGGACATAATGTAAATGTAGGATATTTTGCTCAGAATCAAGCAGAAAAATTAAATATGGACAACCTTATAATTGATGAACTTCATGATATGGTTCCTGATTATACATTAACTCAAATAAGATTTTTATTAGCAAGATTCTTATTTAAAAATGAGAGAGTTTTTCAAGAAGTAAATACACTGAGTGGTGGGGAAAGAAGTCGTTTAGCAATGGCTAAAATGCTTTTAAGCCCTACAAATTTAATATTAATGGATGAGCCTACAAATCATTTAGATTTACCTTCAAAAGAAGTTTTAATTAAAGCATTACAAGAATTTCCTGAAACATTTATAGTAATTTCACATGATAGAGATTTTATTTCTAGAACTTGTAATAGAATATTTGAAATAAAAGATAATAAAATTAATATTTTTGAAGGTAGTTATGATTATTATTTAGAAAAGAAACAATAACTTATATTAGATAATTATTTTAATGTATAATGACTTGAATTATTAATTTATAGGAGAATTATTATGATTGGTTATACAACAGTAGGTACAAATAATCTTGAAAAAGCTGCTAAATTCTATGATGAATTATTTGCTTTACTTGGTGGAAAAAGATTTATGGATTTTGGATCTTTTATTGCTTGGGGAGTTTCACCAGATAAACTGTTTGCAGTTACAATCCCTTATAACAAAGAAACTGCAACTGTAGGAAATGGTGTTATGGTTGCTTTAGCAGCAAGGAGTAAAGAACAAGTTGATGAAGTTTATAAAAAAGCTTTAGAACTTGGTGCAACAGATGAAGGCCCTGTAGGCCCAAGAGGAGAAAAATTCTATGCAGGTTACTTTAGAGATTTAGGATGGGAATAAATTAAATATTTTTCATGCAAGTTTTTAAGTAAATAATAAGATTGTATTCTAATTAGATATATAAGCTTAATTAGAATACATTATAAGATATTTATATTTCACATATTTAAATATTACATTGAGTCATAAAACTTTTCAATAAAAATACTTCAGTTGATAAATTAAAACTAATATTAATAAGATACATTGTATTAATAAATAGTTGATAAATTGATATATTTATGTCAGAATAATTTAAAAGTTATTTATGAATGGAACATATAAACTATTTTTAAGTATATATGAATAAGCTATATTATACTATTCCTATAATATTAATTAATTCTATTAATGTTATACAAACTAAACCAGCAGAATCTCATGAGAGTATACAACATAAAATTACTTGGATTAAGCCAGTAGAAGGAACTATTTCAAACCCTTTTGGTAATGATTATAAGTTTTATAATGTTTATCGTGCAGGACATACAGGAATTGATATCAAAACTAAGGTTGGAACAAGTATTTATTCAGTTGATAAAGGAATAGTTAAATTTATAAAAACTAAACCTAATATGAAGTATGGATACTATATAGTTATAGAACACGAAAACGGTTTATATACTTTGTATGCTCATTTACAAAAAATTTTAGTAAAACTTAACCAACATGTTAATCAAGGAGATATTATAGCTAATACAGGTATATCAGGTTTGGCAAGTTACCCACATCTACATTTTGAGGTTATAGATAGAGTACCAATTAAAGACGGAGCATGGGGATATAACTATATTTGTGATAAAAGAAGTCAATCATTAATAAATAAAGAAAGAAATAAAAAAGTAATTTTTGATAAAAAATTTGAATTTGATTTTTTACCATTAACAACAATACAAGAAAAATTTTCCTTTATGAATTTAGATAAAAAATATATAGCTCATTTTTATAGAATGAAAAATAAAATTTGTACTGAAAAACCTATTATACCAGTTACTTATTATAACCCTGAGTTATTATTACCAAGTTATGAACATTCAGATATGCCAAGATTTAATTATAAATCTAAAAAATTAAAGCATATTGAAAGAATAAAACATAGTGCAACTGTTATTAAGTAATAATTTAACTCTACTCTCTTTTAATCTTTTACTAACTCTTTAACTTATTCTATATCTTTAAATGACTTAAGTATATTGTCTATTGGTAAACCTTTCAATCTTCATAAATTTTATAGGTTCCTAAAATTATAGATATTAAATTTGTTGATCCTAGTATAGCTGTTTTTTAGCATATTTCATTTTTTCTGTTGAGGTCTCTTGCCATTTATGACTGTCAGTGTTACTTAAACTACCAAGAAGTATGAGTGATAAAGCATACTTTTTTTATGCTTAAATAGAGCTTGGTTATAGGTTTCTAAATCAATTAATGCAATTTCTTTATCATTTTATTGATTATATTTATTGTTAAAAATATTATTTCTTTGCCTTTATAGGTAAGAATTGAAACATTTACTCTTAATTTTTATCCTTTACATTTTTTTTGAGTATTTAGTTATTGTATTATAAAGCTCAACTGGATTAAATGGTTTTGAAATTATAGAGTTCATACCTTGCTTTATTACATTCTCTTCAACTTCAGATATATTTGATGCTGTTAAAGCTATAATTGGTAATTGTTTAAAATAATTATCGTCTAAAGTTCTTATTCTTCTTGTTGTTTCATAACCATTCATATTTGGCATTTGTAAATCCATTAATACTAAATCATATTTTTTTGTTTTTATCTTATCTAAAGCAATAAGTCCATCATTTGCAAAATCAACTTCTATATCCCATTTTTTTAAAAATCTACTTGAAACCATTTGATTAATTTTATTATCTTCTACAATTAATACATTTATTCCTTTAAGACTTCCAAAGTCAAATATACTTTCAGTTTCCAATTTTATTTCAGTTTTTGAGCTTTTATCTAAACATAGTTCAAAGAAAAAAGTTGAACCTTCATTTAATTTACTAATAACATTAATTTTAGTATTCATTAATTTTGCTATATTATTTGATATAAGTAATCCTAAACCTTTTCTTACATATTTATTTGACTCTTCAGAAAAAGGTTTAAATATTTTATCTATTTGTTCCTCTGATATTCCAATTCCTTTATCTATTATAGAAATCAATATTTTGTAAGATTCATCTGTTTCAACAATATAATCAATTTTTATAATTATTTTATCTTTATCAGTAAATTTTATTGCGTTACTAACAAGATTATTGATTATTTGCCCTATTCTTAACGGATCACCTTTTACTATTTCAGGTATTCTTTTATCAATTATTGAATCTACTTCTATTTCTTTTTCTATAGCCTTTAAATTCATAGTAAATTTTATACTTGATATAAGTTGATGTAAGTTAAAATCAATATTTTCAATAGATATTTTATGCTCTTCTAACTCATTAAGTTCAATTATATGATTAAGAATTTCAATCATATTTTCTGAAGTGTATTTAACTATTTTTAAAGTATTTACATATGGATTTTGAGGGTTATCATTTAAAAGTAAATCTATAGTAGCTAAAATCCCATTCATAGGAATTTTTATTTCATGTCTTAAAATAGATAAAACAATAGATTTTTCTCTATTTTCATGTTCAAGTTCATCTTTGACATTTATTAATTCTTCGTTTATTTTTTTTCTTTCTTCAATATCTTTTTCCAATTCAATAGTTCTTCTAACTATATTTTTTTCTAACTCATAAGAAAACTCTCGTTCTTTTTTTATAGATAATAAGTATGAATTTATCTTTCTTACAAATAAACTTTCATTTACAGGTTTAAAAATATAATTTTCTGTTCCAAACTCATGTTCTCTAATACTATCTATTTCTTCTTTTGTACCTATAATTATTATAGGCATATTATTATTTTTAATATTAGAATTTAAACTTTTTGAAAATTCTAAATATTCATTTATATCTAATTCAATATTAATTAAGCATAAATCAAAATTATCTCTTGATAAAAGAGATATTGCTTTATTTAATGAAGTTGATTCATGAATATCTAAACCTAAATTATTTAATAAGGAATTTAATTTTAGTATATTTTGACTATCATCAACTATAAGTATTTTTAGTTTATTCATAACCTCATTCAACCAGAATTTTATATTTTTCTTATAAGCTTTTTACTTATATAGATTTATATATTATCTTTTTATGATCTTTAATTATAATCAACAGTATATATTATTTAAAAAATTAAAAAAAGTTTTTTATAGAATTGATTATAACAACATTAAACAATTTAATTTTTTAGGAAAATATAATTATAATGAATTAAAGCTTTTTGTCCTTTTTTACCAATAATTGAGTTAGCTTTATTTGAATTATATTGAGCTAGTCCTAAACCTAGATAATCATTCTTATCATTACATATTCTTATAATATCACCTTTTTCAAAATCACCTTTTATAGAGCTAATTCCTACAGGTAATAAGCTTATCGCTTTTTCTTTTAAAAGCAGTGCTTCTTCTGCTCCTTGATTTATATATACAGATGCTTTTTCATATCCTTCAGAGTATGCAATCCATTTCTTTATATTTGAAACATCTTTTTTAATTAAAAATCTAGTACCTATCTTTTCACCTAATAATAATTTTTTTAGATTATCATTTTTTTTACCATTTAGTATATGTGTATTTATTCCAACTAAAGACATTTTTTCGGCTATTCCGTATTTAGTTAACATACCACCTCTACCAAATTGGGATTTTTCAGGAGAAATAAATTGTTTAAATTCAGGCTTTTTTATATCAATTTCATCAATTAATTTTGAGTCTTTATCTTTTGGATGACCTTTATAGACCCCATCTACATTCGTTAATATTATTAGTGCATCTACATTAAGCATAGAAGCAATAAGACCTGCTAATTCATCATTATCTGTAAACATTAATTCTGTTACTGAAACAACATCATTTTCATTAACAATAGGAATAATATTATCTTGTAATAGTGCATTAAAACAGTTTTTCATATTTAAATAATGAAGTCTATCTCTAAAATCTTCTTTTGTAGCTAAAATTTGAGCACATAAATAGTTATTTTTTTCAAACATTTCAGAGTATATATTAAGAAGCCTTGGTTGACCAATTGAAGCTAAGATTTGCCTTTTAACTACTGTATTTATATTACTATCTAGGTTAATCATAGAACGACCCGCACCGACTGCTCCAGAACTAACAAGAATAATTTCTACTTGATTATTTTTCAAAAATGATATTTGTTCAACTAAGTTTTTTATTATCTCGTAATCCAGTAATCCGTTTTCTTTACTTATTACATTTGTTCCAACTTTTATTACTATCTTTTTATATTGCATTATAAGGGTTTTATATTAAATTCTTTTTCTAAAATATTTGTTAATAATGGTATTGGTAGTCCAACTACGTTAGTATAACACCCACTTATACTCTTAACAAACATAACACCAAGACCTTGAATGGCGTAGGCTCCTGCTTTATCCATAGGTTCACCCGAGTCAATGTATTTATTTATTTTATCCTGATTTAATTCAATAAACTTAACTTTGGTCTTTTCATGAGTTGAAATAAACTTATCATTACTTGTATCTATTAATGTTATAGCCGTTATTACATTATGTTCTTTCCCACTTAAGAGATTTAACATTCTTGAGGCATCATTTTTATCTTTAGGCTTACCTAGAATTTCATTATTCAATTCAACTATGGTATCTGCACCTATTATAAGATTATTACCTTTATTTTTTAATGAGATATCATAGGCTTTTTGATATGACAATTTTTCAATTTTCTTTTCTAAACTTAAAGTTTCATCAATTATCTCATCTATATTTGAAGACTGTATAGTAAAACTTAAATTTATTAACTCTAAGAGTTCTTTTCTTCTTGGTGAAGCAGAAGCTAATATAATATTCAAGTTATCCTCCTATTTGACCAACTAAAGGAGCAGCACTTGTCGGTATAGGAGTTGCACTTGCTAATGTTGAACCACTACCAGTTGATGTCCCACTGCTAGTTCCAGAACCATTAGATATTACTGTTGATGTTCCTGTTGGAGACGGTACGGGAGTGATTGTAGGAGAAACCGTCACAGTAGGACTAGGAGTTGGAGTTGAGGCAACAGGGTTTTGATAAACAACATTAGAAACACTTCCTGCTGTTGAAGTTGGAATAGGAGTAGTTCCTGCATTAACACCTGTTATAGACGTTTTAGATGTATCATTATTAGTTGAACCTGTTGTTATTGTCGGATTATTAGGATTTGTATAAATAGAATTAGAAGGCTGACCAAAACTATCAGGAATAAAATTTATCTGTTCTCCTTCACGTACACCACAGCCGTAAAATAAAATTAATGATAATATTATAAATTTTTTCATATTGTATTTTATTCCTGATTAAAAATAGTATTCTAATATTTTAAATGATTAATAAATTAAATACAATAATCTATAATGTATGAAATTTAACATTCTAATTTAATATTCATGCTTTACAATATGTTAATACTAATTCTTCTAAATTTTATATTATATGCAAAATTAAATTATCAGTAGAACACAATATTTTCATAATCTTAAAAAATACATTTTGTATTAAATATTAGATACTAAGTAATGAATTAAATTGACCTTTAGGGGTTGATATAGTAGGAGCACTTGGGTCTAATATCCAATTATGACCGTCAATAACTAACTTGTATTGATAATTTCCCGATGATAAATAAAGATCTAAAACCCATGTATTTTCATTAACTTTATACATATAATTGTTTTTTGCATTCCAGTTATTAAATTCACCTGCCACACTAACAGTATTTGCATTATTAGAATTGTATTCAAATCTTATTGGAATTTGTTCAGAGTAACTTCTTATAAAGTTATCTATATCATTTGAAACTTCTTCAGTATTAAATCCAAATCCTAAACTATGACCAATTTTATTATAAACAAGTAATTTTTTTTGTTCTGTTTTTACATTATTAAAAGCATAAAAAGCTTGATTAACCTTAACAACTTTATCATCAACTCCATGCATGATTAATGTAGGAATATTTAAATGATGAATATTGTGCTCAACAGCTTTAATAGAACCATGAATTTGTTTTAACCAATGAAGGTGGTGAGGAGGATTAAAATCACTATGTGTCGGGGCAGAAACAGCAATTATTCCACTAATATCTTTATGATATTCAATACCCATTAAGTAAGCTAATGCACCCCCAAATGATGAACCAAGTACATAAACTTTATCTACCATATCTTTAAGTATGGATAAATACTCAACAGCAGAATTATAACAATCACGCCATGAAACTTTGCCATTATGTAATATATCTGAGTTTAAACCGTGACCTTGTAAAAGTCCTCCTAAAACTGTGTATCCCTTTTTATACATTAATTCTCCTAATGTATATGTATTACATGGTGTTGCTTCTGAACCGTGTAACATTAAAATACCAATTTTATTATTTTGATTTTCAAAAAGAAAAGGTAAATCTGTTTCCAAAACTCCATTATTTTGATGTTTTGATTTCACCGCTTTAAAATGACTCAAGCTTTGAGTATAATTATGCATAAAAACTAATCTCTAATTTTTAATCTTATTAACATTATTTCATTTACTCTATCTCTCATTAGAATTGAAAATCTATTCCAAATAGCTCCTTTTGCTGATTTCATTCTTGGGGGGCCATATAACTCAATTGCTCTTTCTAATGAGTCATTTATTTTTAAACCCATTGTTGTTGTCCTTCTGTATTTTTCATCTACTTCAATTTCATAGATCGTATCATTTTCATTTTCATCAAAATAAAATGTTAAACCGATATCTGTATAATAAAAAATTGATTCTTGAATATTATTTGTATAATCAACTTTACTTAAAGTTTTTAAGGTATTAATAACATCATTTTTTGTACTTCTTTTAATAAATAAATCCAAAACAGATGAGTTTTCAATATCAACTAAAAATCTATCTCTTGACTGAGAATCTTTTATAGCTTTTTCTAAAAACTCTGGTCTTTTACGAACCATATCAAGTCCAGCATTTGGATCCGCTTCAACTTTAGTTGATAACATCTGTTGCATTAATGCTGCTGCTTCAGGTGGTAAAGATGAGTTTACATTTGCTTCTTGACTTGGCATTGTTCCCATCATTTGTTGCATTAATGCAGAAACATCACTTGGTATACTACCTGCCATACTTGTCAGCATTGAGGGGTCTACAACAATTTTTCTAATTCCTTCCTCTTCTACTTGATGAATTTGATCTACAAATTTTCCAGCAACTGTTTTAGGTGGTTCATATTTTATATTAGTTAGTGTGTTTGGCATTCCTGGATTAAGCATAAACTAAATGATATTCTCCAAATTTTTAGTAAATGTAATTGACATTAATATATCTTAATTTATAAATTACTTTTTAACAATAAGCAGATTATATATTTCTAAAAATAATACTTTGAAACCTTTTTACACACTTTATAGATATTTATTTTGATTAATCTTTGATATTTTTCTTAAACATATTTAAACTAATACTAATATTTTTGCTCTTTAACAGGATAAGAAATAATTGTATAATTCATAACCTGACAGATAAATGTTTGGGTTTGATTAAAAACTATAATATTTTAGATGGATATAAAAATCCTTTTTTAAAATCTGTTTGAAACTAAAACTAATATTTTGTTTATAAAAAGATTATGTTAATATTAAGGTTTTAGTTAATTTTTAATTTGTTTATTTAATAAAAAAGTTTTTATATACTTTTAAGGAGGAAAATTTTGAAAGTTACCTTACAGAAACAGGAAAAAAACCAAGTATGTATGGAAGTTGAGGTAGATGCATCTCAAGTAACAGACGCTTATGAAAAAAGATTTAGAGAAGCTAGTAAAAGTGTGAATATTCCAGGTTTCAGAAAGGGAAAAGCACCAAGAAAAATAATCGAAAAGTATATACATACAGATATGGTTAAACAAGATGTTTTAGAATATCTTGTTTCTGATTCATATTCAGAAGCACTTAGAAATCTTGAAGAGCCAATTGAACCAATTTCAGAACCAAAAATTGAATTAGTAAAATTTGACTTAAATGAACCATTAGTTTTTAAAGCTACTCTCGAAGTTAAACCTGAAATTAAATTAGGTGAATTTGAAGGTTTAAATATTGAAGTTGATCCAGTTGATGAAATTACTGATAAAGATATTGATGAAGAAATTGAAAATATCAGAAAAAGACATGGTAAGTTAGAAAATGTTGAAAGAGCTATTCAAAATGATGATGTTGTAACACTTGATATTTATGGTGAAGTTGAAGGTGAACCAATACCTCAAGGTGCTACTGATAACTTACAAATGGAAATTAAGCCAGATAATTTTGTTCCTGGATTTACAGAACAGTTAATTGGAGCTAATGCAGGTGAAGAAAAAACAATTGATGTTGTATTCCCTGAAAACTATGCAGTTGTTGACTTAAGAGGTAAGGAAGGTAAATTTAAAGTTAATATTAAAGAAATAAAAGAATTAAAGTTACCTGAACTTAATGACGAATTTGCTCATCATATGGGTGAAGGTCATATGGATAATGAAGTTAATACAGTTGATGATCTTAAAGCTAGAGTAAAATCAGACTTAGTAAAAAGTAATGAATTTGCTCAAATGATGAAAAATCAACAAACATTAATTGAAACTATTGTTAATGCTTCTGAAGTTGAAGTTCCTGAATCTATGGAAAGAAGAGAACTTTATGCTATGTGGTCAAATTCTGAAGGTAGAACACTTTCAGAAAGAAATATAGCTAAAGAAGTTTTACAAGCTTCATGGGAAAATTATATCTCAAGAGAAGAAATGGTTGCTGAAGCAAGAAAAAGAATTAAAACAACTCTTGTTTTAAGTGAAGTTGCTAAAGTTAAAGATATTACTGTAACTGCTGAAGAGCTTAATTCTGAATTAGATAAATTCGCTATGGCTTACCAAGTTCCAAGAGAACAATTAAGAGAACAATTAATTAAGAATGATAGAATGATTCCTTTAATTGATGAGCTTTTAAGTCTTAAAATTGTTAATTGGATTGAAAGCAATTCTAAAGTATCTGTAAAAGGTGCTAAAGAAGAAAAATCAGAAGATAAAGCAGAATAGTCTAATTGATAATTAAATATATAATCAAAAGAATGCTATATAATAGATAATAGAAATTAATGCAGAAAGGATAAATATTATGCCAATAATACCATCAGTCATAGAACAAACAAGCAGAGGTGAGCGTTCTTTTGATATATATTCTAGATTACTTAAAGAAAGAATTATCTTTTTAGGTACTCCTGTTGATGATCAAATATCAAATTTAATTGTTGCACAATTAATATTTTTAGAATCGGAAGATGCTGAAAAAGATATTTTTATGTATATAAATAGTCCTGGTGGTTCAATTACTGCTGGAATGGCAATTTATGATACTATGCAATATGTTAAAGCTCCTGTAAATACAATTTGTATTGGACAAGCTGCAAGTATGGGGGCATTTTTATTAGCTGGTGGAGCACCTGGAAAAAGAATGGCTTTACCAAATGCTAGAATTATGATACATCAGCCTCTTGGTGGTGCTCAAGGTCAAGCAACAGATATTGAGATTCAAGCACAAGAAATCTTAAGAATGAAGAAAATGATTAATGATCTTTTACATATACATACAAAACAACCTATAGAAAAACTTGAAAGAGATACAGAAAGAGATTTCTTTATGTCAGCAGCAGAAGCTAAAGAATATGGTTTAATTGATCAAATAATTATTCCAAGAATAGGTGAAGATAATGTTCCAATGCCTATTCCTGAAGATGGACAAAATAAAGGTTAAAATAAAAGGTTTTATTTATGGCTAAAAGTAGTGGTTCAGAACAGCCCAAATGTTCATTTTGTGGTAAAAATCAAGAGCAAGTAAGAAAGCTTATTGCCGCTCCTGGTGTTTATATTTGTGATGAATGTGTTGATTTATGTAATGAAATTCTAGAAGAAGAATTATATTCTGTTACAGAAAAATCAGAAAATAACAAGTCACAAACATTACCAGATCTAAAAGATATGCCAAAGCCAAAGGCAATTAAAAAGATTTTAGATCAATATGTTGTTGGTCAAGATGAACCTAAAAAAGTCTTATCTGTAGCTGTATATAACCATTATAAACGTATTTCTTTTATGAGTTCAAAATCAAATGATGATGTAGAATTACAAAAAACAAATATACTTCTAATTGGACCAACTGGTTCAGGTAAAACACTTTTAGCTCAAACACTTGCTAAAATTTTAAATGTACCTTTTTCTGTAGCAGATGCAACAGCATTAACAGAAGCAGGATATGTTGGAGAAGATGTGGAAAATATTCTTCTTAGACTTTGGCAAGCAGCAGACCAAGATATTAAACGTGCTGAAAAAGGTATTGTTTATATTGATGAAATTGATAAAATTTCAAGAAAATCTGAAAATCCATCTATAACAAGAGATGTTTCTGGTGAAGGTGTTCAACAAGCTTTATTAAAAATGCTTGAAGGTACTGTTGCTAATATTCCACCACAAGGTGGAAGAAAACACCCTTATCAAGAATGTATTCAAATAGATACTACAAATATATTATTTATTTTAGGTGGTGCTTTTGTTGGTCTTGAAAAAATAATTGGTGAAAGAACTGGTAAAAAATCAATGGGTTTTGGCGTAGAAGTTGCAACCAAAAAAGATAAAGAAGATGTAAAAAAGCTTTATGCAGAAATGAAACCAGAAGATCTTTTAAAGTTTGGTTTAATACCAGAATTTGTAGGTAGAATACCTTATGTTACAACTCTTGATCCACTTGATGAAGAAGCTTTAGAAAAAATCTTAACAGAACCTAAAAATTCATTAGTTAAGCAATATGGAAAGCTTTTAGCTCTTGATGGTGTAAACGTTAAGTTTACAGATGATGCAGTAAAAGCTATTGCAAAAGAAGCTATTAAGAGAAAAACAGGTGCAAGAGCATTAAGATCTATTGTTGAAGAAACAATGCTTGATATTATGTATGAAGCTCCTTCAAATAATGCTATGAAAAATATTGAAATTACACAAGAACACATCGAAAAGCGTTCTTCAAAATCAATATTACAACTTCTTGCTAAGGATAAAGAGAAAAGTCAAGAACCTCCAAAAGAAGAAATTGCTTAATTTGAATTAAAAGTTTCGAATAAAAAAAAGATGTATTTAAAATATACATCTTTTTTTTATTATAAGAAATTTATAAACTAGAGTTGAATTTAATACTACAAATCAAAACTCATCTTAAACTTTTACTAGTGGGTTTCATAGATAGTATATTAGAAGAAACTTTCAGTAAATTTATTTATTTCTATACCTCATTAATTCTTTATACTTAAGAATTTTATCTTTTAATTTTTCTTTTTCAGATTGAAGTTTTTCTTCTGAAAATTCACAAGATTTTATGATATTCTCAAGATTGAAAATTTCTTTTTTTAACTCCATTTCTTCTGGTAATAATCCAGAGTTCTTTAATATTTTATAAGCCATTTTATTTTCATTAGGTAATGAACCTATGTCATCTAAATCTAATGGTTTACCTTTAAGCTCTAAATTATCAAATTCGCCATTTCTTATTGCCTCTTGTATTTTTTGTTCAACTATTTTATTAAAACCTAGCATATTGGCCTCACAATAATTAAAATATAAGTTAATAATATAAATCTTATCTAAGTTTTTATATTCTATTATAATAAAAAATTAAAAATAAATTATTAAAAGAAAAAATCAGTTATTATGAATTCTAGTTTAAGAAGAATTTGTGTGAAAACCTATGATATTCTTAATATCACTAAAAAAATAAGACTAAGAAACTTCAATAACTCTCATTAATGTTCTTAAATAAAATTTGTTTGAAATTTTAAATTTATAACTCATCTAATTCGGCAAAATCAGCTTCAAAATCTTCAGGTGACGGAAGGTCAAATGCTAATATATTTGTTATCTTAACATCTTCAAATGTAGCAGTTTCATATATTTTAACTTGAATTGTAGATGTTAACGCATAATGCTTTATAACTTGTGCTATACCAGATGAAACCTCTATATAAGTACCTATCTCTGGCATTTTACTTTTTTCTTCTACATACATTTCATCCTCATAAGATAAGCAACATTTTAATTTACCACAAACCCCTGTTAATTTACTTGGATTAGGGGGTAAATTTTGATTCTTTGCCATCTTCATAGTTACAAATGGAAACTCTTTTAACCATGTACTACAACATAAAGTTCGTCCACAAGTACCAACACCGTTAAAGAGTCTGGCTTCTTCTCTCGCTCCTATTTGCCTTAACAATATTCTTGTTCTTCTAAAAAGACCTGTTAAATCTTTTAAGAGCTTTCTAAAATCTATTCTTGTTTCAGCAGAGTAAAAGAAGGTAAGTCTATTAAAATCAAATGTGTAAACAGCATCTATTAAATTCATAGATAAACTATTTTCTTTAATTTTTTGAGAACAAATAGTAAAAGCTTTTCTCTCTTCAATTTTTTTATTTAATAATAAATTCTTATCAGAGTTAGTGGCATTTCTCATAAATTTAACGCTTTTTATATCTGATCTCTCTATAACTAGAGTTGAAGGTAAAAAAATTGCTTTTGAGCAGCACAAAGTATCTTCTTCATCTTCATAAACTACATAATTATCTGTAAGTTTGGAAGAATCAAAGTTTTCAATTAGTCTTAATTCACCTGAATGGAGTCTAACTCCTACTTTTGCCATTTAAACCTAACTTAATTTATTAATACTATAGAAATGTATTTTATCAGGCAATTTAAATAATTAGTTTTTTTTTCACATTTTGACATACTATTTATAAATATCTTTATCTAATAAGTCTTGTGAGATTTCCCAACCCATCGCAGTTCTGTGCTTTTTGGGCTCTTGTTCTTCCTCAATAAAAGAATTAATATTTTTTTCTTTTGAAATTAATTTAGCTCGTTCTAAAAAACTTAATTTCTTTTTTGCTTCTTCTTTTTCTATAATTTCTTTTTGACTATTTTCTTTATCAATAAATTCTTGTTTTTCAACATTATTATCTTTTTTAGTTTTTTGATAATCTATTGGCTTTATATCTTTAAATAATTTTGCCTTATCTTCAATATTTATAAGAACTTCATCAGTATCTTTACCTAACCTTGCTGCATCCATTATAAATTCTTTTCTTAGTTTTTCTCTAAGTAGATATGCATCTTTAAATAGATTATTTTTCTTTAATACCTCAACAAAAAAATCAAGATTAGTAAGAACTACCATTGATTTTAAAACTAAATCTTTATAGTATAAAAGTTCAATTTTTTCATCTTCAGAATTTACATTTTCTTCTAATTCATAAACTGTATATAAAATAGCTTCTGATTTCATAATACAATCCATTACTATTTCTAATGCATTAGATGGAGGATTAAATTCTTTATTATCAAAGTATTTTTTTACAAAAACTTTAAGGGTTGTACTTAATCTCTCTATACTAGATTCATTACTAGCAGATATATTTATTAATAGTGAAAAAAATTTTTTATCTTCTTCTGATTGTTCCATAACTATATTATAATGACAAACATCTAAAATCATTACTATTATTATAGGACTTTAAATTTATGAAAACAAAATTTTTATTATCTATTGTATTAAGCTCTTTATTAATTTCAAGCAATGCTTATTCAGAAACAAAAAAAACAGATCCAGTTAAAGAAAATGATAAAACAATGCATAAAGAGCATAAAATGACTGATGAACATAAAAAAATGCATGAGCAACATCATAATTCTGAACAATGGAAAAATATAATGTCTGATACCCTTAATAGTGTTAAATATTTAGTAAGTATGGGAGCAAAAGTTGTAAAAGATGGTAATAGTGCTAGTGATCCAGAAAAAATGATGATGGGTGCTAAAATGATGACTAATGGATTAGAAATTTTAGCTGGGCATCAAGAACATCATATGGAAAATAAATCAAAAAATATGGGTTCTATGAATATGACAAAAGAAAATAAAGAAATGATGCATAAAGAAGTTCATGAAAGTTCTATGTTATTAATAATGATGGCAAATAAACTTATTAAAGATGGTAATTCTAATAATGAAGGTCAAAAAATGATGGTTGGCAGTGAAATGTTAAAAATGGGTGCAAATTTACATCATTCTTATATGTACATAGAGCATGGTGGAATGGGAAAACATCATAAAATGATGAGAGAAGAGAAAATAATCATAAAGAAATAATTCATAATTTTTGACAGTAGTTTTTATTCAAGATATAATGTAATCTTAAACATCAGATAACTGCTGTATAAAAAATAAATTAAGTAGATTGTTTAGATTATAAGGAGTATTGTTGTGAAAGCAGAGCTTCACCCAGAATATCATTTAGCGAAAGTTAGTTGTGTATGTGGTAATTCATTTTACACAGGTTCAACAAAGCCAGAAATAAAAGTTGAGATCTGTTCAAACTGTCATCCTTTCTATACTGGTCAACAAAAGATCGTGGATAGTGAAGGTAGAGTTGAAAGATTCTTACGTAAATACAAAAAGAAACAAGAAGATTAATTTTTGGATTCTAAAAAGAGGTAAAAACTTTACCTCTTTTTTTGTTTCTAATACTGGTATTTCTTGTTTATGATTTGATTTAGTAGAATAACTAAAAGCTGTATTAATTGCTCTTGTTTTATTATTTTTCATTCATAACTTCTCATTTATATATGATAAAATTCGGAGAATGAAAAAAGTTAAAAAAGCTAAAAAATATGATAAAGCTATGATTTTGAAGAACAAATTATTGAGTTTGTAATAAAAGAAAAAGTTTAATAACATATCAAAAAAGCTTGAGAATAAAATACTAAGTTACACTAATATTGAAAAACTTGAAAATATAATTGAAAATTCTTTTAGTATTAAATCAGTTAAAGAAATTGAAGATATTTTAAAATCTTAAAATCTTTTTGTTCAAAGTATTCTGTATTTTGTGAAAACATCAGTTACTGTTTTGTTTTCTAAGATTAACTCATAAAAATTATGGCGTTTTTCATTTGAGGGTTCTATTATTTAAAATACTGTAAATGGAAAGTTAATAAATATTTTTATAAGAATATCTTTTTTCCTTTGACAATATATATGCATCTAAGATATAACAAAACTATAAAGTATATGTGTAAAATACCTCAAAATGTTTTTAACATTTATACTATTAAAACTTTAATATTGGAATTTCTTAAATAAAAATATGGATTATAGAGAAAATTTACTAAAATTAGCTAGAAAAGCTTTTGAAAATGCTTACTGCCCTTATTCTTCCTTTCCTGTCGGTTCTGCTGTAATGGTAGATGATGGAGAGATATTCACAGGTTGTAATATTGAAAATTCATCTTATAGCCTTTGTTTATGTGCTGAGAGAGCAGCAATAGGAGCTGCTGTTAATTCTGGATATAGAAAATTTAAAGCTGTTGCTGTTAGTGCAAAAAAAGTTAGTCCTTGTAATCCTTGTGGAGCTTGTTTACAATTTATGTCTGAGTTTGGAGCCGATATAGAGTTAATTCTAGAAGATGAAAATGGTAAACCAATAATAAGAACTATTGCTGACTACTTACCTCATATGTTTACTCCTGCTGACTTAAAACTATAGTTTTTAGCAAGAAAAATACTTAAATCTCTATAATATTTTTACTATAGCTTAATTTTATCTATTTTTTATACAAGTTTTGCTATTTAGTTAAATAGATTTTTATTAGAGGTTTAAATAATATGTCAGGAGCAACTTTATCTACTTCTTTTCCTACATCTACAATATATGATAAAGGACAAGCTAAATTAACTAAAACTAATAACTCTAATAAACCAAGCAAAACTTCTAATGATAATAAAAATATTGTTCAAAATAATGGTAATTCTTCAGAGCCTATTACAACTAATAATGTAAAAAAAATCCCTGATAGTGACTTTGATCCTAAAAATACAAACTTTAATGTAAATAAAGCCACAAGTAACAAAGAAGTAAAAAGCTCAACTCTTGGCAATTTGGGAGCAAGTATACAAACAAAAACATCAGAAGCAATAGGAAAAATTGCAAGTGGTTTAAGTGCTGTTGGTGCCTCTAAAAGTACCAAAGATCCTATTGTAAAAACAGTTCAAAATATAGAAGATGGCGTAGAAACTGGTGTAGACAAGTTAAATGATCTATCAAAAAAAGTTAATTATGCTAAAAAAGGTCAGACGATTTCAGGTTTAGATAAACTTCCAAAAGAGTGGCAAATCAAAATTGCTGAGTACTTAAAAAAATTACCTGAGACAAAAGCAGTAAAATTTGTAGATGCTCTCAATAAATCTTTATTTGGTAAATGGGCTATTACAAATCCTGAACAGTTTTCTAAAGTTCTATCAAATGTTACTAAAGGGTTAGGTATTGCTGGTGGTGGATTAGAAATACTTCAAGGAATAATTCAATTAAAAAAAGGTGATACTTATGAAGGTGGTTGGAGTTTAGCTAAAGGTACATCAACTCTTGTTTCAGTTTTTACAAAAGCTAATATGGCAGGTTTAGCTGTATATGCACTTTATAAAGGTGATAAGGCTACAAAAGAGTATGGATGGTTTAAAGATGAAAAAGGTAATAATATCTCAGCAGTGGAAAACCTTATAAGTAAGTCTAAAAATTCATTTCAAGCAGAACGTAAGAAAAATGGTACTGTTTCTGCTGTCTTATTAACTGCTACAACTGCTCCTGGTAGAATAGCTGTTGCAACTGTATCTATGGCTGGAGGTTTTGTAATAAGCACAGTTGATAATGTTGGAAAAGGTATGAAAAAAGTTGGGGATAAGATAGATAAATTTGGTAAAAATCTTGAAGATAAAAGCGTAAATATGATCAAAAAAGGTAACTTTGCTGAAAAAGTTGTAGGAGCAGGTGGGTATACAATAGCTAAAGCTACACAAGCAGTTGGAAAGTTTGTAAATAAAACAGGTGAGATATTCTGTAAAGGTGCTGATATTGCCAAAAAATATTTTGGTCAAGCTGTTAACTGGACTGAAAAGAAACTAGACCAATTCTCTAATTTTGTAAGTAATACAATAAGTGATGTTAAAAAAGCTGTCTCAAATACTGTAGGTGAAGTTAAAAAAGCTGTAACTAATACAGTAAATAAAGTTACAAATGCTATAAGTAATACTGTTGGAGATATTAGTAGAGGTGTTTCTAACTTCTTTTCTTCAATATTTTAGAATATATATTATTTCATGATGTAAATCAAGTATTTAATTAATATAAATCAATGTAAAGTTTTTTTATTGGAGCTATCATATAGATATTGAACATTTAATTATTCTATCTAGTGAGGTTACAAGTATGAAATCAAAACTATTAATTAATTTAGTTCTTTCTTTAGGAGTTTTAACTAGTTGTAATACAACACAACCAACTACAAACACAAATAATACAACTAAAAAAAATGATATAGTTGTTGTTCCACCAAAAATTCAAAAACCAGTTTTTGATAATAATAAAGCAAAAGGTTTATCAATTGATTTTACTGCTAAAGATTTTATTATAAATGGTAAGGTTTTTGATGCTAATACTAAGAATGTAGTTAGTAAAGATGTAATGATTAATATTGAAGGTGATAATAAATATAAAGTAGAAAAAACATCTTTTAATTTTAAAACAGGTGATATTGAGTTTAAATTAAAGGATGGAATTAAACCTAGTACATCAAATCCTTTAAAATTAGTTGTTGTTGCTAAAGTTGATGGATATATTTCTTCTAGTACTACTTTAGATATTAAAGATAATAAATCATCATTCTTTAGTATTGACTTAGTTGATTTAAAACAACCTCCTAAAGGTGTTATAACTGTTGAAAAATCAGGTATATCTGTTAATAATGGAGCATTAGGTTCTAATTTATCAGCAAATCTTACAAGTAAAGATACAAATGCTAATATGTCAATAAAATTAAATGAAGGAACAGTTCTTAAGGACAGTTCAGGTTCGCCACTATCAGGAAATATTAAAGCAGATGTCGCATTTTTTGATAATCAAAGCTCTCAAATATTAACTAATTTTCCAGGTGGTTTAAATAATGTCAATATTAGTAATCAAAATAGAGATGGTTTCTTTGTAACAGGTGGTTTTACATCTATTGAATTAACAGATTCAAGTGGAAAAAAAGCAGAAACTTTTAGTAAGCCAATGGAAATTACAATGCAAATTCCTAAATCTACAATTAATCCTGAAACAGGTAAAGAAATTAAAGAAGGAGATAAAGTAGGACTTTGGAGTTATAACCCAAATACAGGAAAATGGACATCAGAAAATGAAGTAACTATTGGTAAACTTGATAGTAGTGGAAATTATACTGCAAATTATAGTGTAAATCACTTATCCTATTGGAATCTCGACTGGTTTTCTAGTAGTAGATGTAATCCAAAACTTAAACTTATATGGAAAAATGGGAAAGTTACTCCTGTTAATGTTGATGCTGAATTTCAAGGTCAATATTGGTCACATCCTACCACTTTAAAAGATGAAATGAATGATTTATTTAATGTACCTAATGATAGAGATGTAACATTTATAGCTAAATTTGGTGGTAAAGAAGTTGGGCGAGTTACAACTAAATTAGGAGATGAGTGTAAACAAATTGACCTTTCAATAAATACAGATTCTTTACCAGAAATGAGAGAAATTCCTGTATATGTAGGAGTTAAAGCTAAAACAGAGTTTACAAAAGCTGAATTAGAAGCATTGATGACAAGATTCAATGTAGGTCAAGAGCAAAAAGAGATAGTTTTTAACTACATTAAAGAAAATAATTTATCTGAGCCTTATAAATTAGATGAAAATTTAATTTCAAATTTAGAGAAAAAAGGTGTTAAAAACTTAAGAGAATTAAAAATGTTTTTAGAGCAAATTATAAGACCAGATACAATGTTATATGACTATGTAGCTAGTCCTTATTCATATAATAGCTATGAAATTAAGAATGGAAAAAGTTCTATAAGAGTTTTTGATGGAGAAAAACATAATTTAAGTGTTTATCTATATTACAATGGTAAATACTTCAATTTTTATAAGACAGTTACAATAGATTCAAATGTTAATGAAATTGTTTTAGATAAAATTGATACAGATTTAACTATAGATTCTGTTAAAGATTATTTAGCTAAATCAGGCTTAAAGATTAATTCCTTAAATCATGAATAATTAAATGTAATTTAAAATTGGTTATCAAATATTTTGTTTGATAACCTTTTTTTTTATAATTTTAAAATAAATAAAAATTTTTAGATAGTGTCAATTTTAGGTTAAAATTTAACTACTTTACTAAGTTTGTATATGATAATAATTTATACTTTTAAATTAAACTAGGAATATGATATGTATAATGAAAAGAATTTTCCTTTATTCCCTTTAGGAATAGTTTTATTACCTGGAATGATAACTCCTCTTCATATTTTTGAAGAAAGGTATAAGCAGATGATAAATAGATGTATAGAAAATAAAGAGAGTTTTGGTATAGTTTATTATTCTGGAAATAAAATGCATGAAAAAGGTTGTACTGCTGAAATAGTTGGTGTTATTAACAAAAATTCTAATGGAACAATGGATATCTTAATAGAAGGAAAAGAGAGGTTTAATATAGAAGCCACTAATTCTAATGAGTTATATCTACAAGGAGATATTACAATTTTTGATGATGAATATGAGCTTTCAGGAAATGACTTAGAAATAAGTAGAGTTCAAGGTATAAAACTATTAAAAGAAGTATTAGATATTTATGGA
This sequence comes from Candidatus Sericytochromatia bacterium, assembly GCA_046328075.1. Lineage (GTDB taxonomy): Bacteria > Cyanobacteriota > Sericytochromatia > UBA7694 > JACMQJ01 > JAXLXG01. The sequence continues at coordinate 104,395 of JAXLXG010000006.1, read as the reverse complement.
AATGGTATGGAAAATATTATCTTTGATGATTTTGATGCTAAAACAGTTTCTTTTTTAATAACTTCTAATAGTGCATTTACTATGGATGAAAAACAATCTTTTTTAGAAATGATAAATACTAAAGAACGAATTGAAAAAGCTGTTAAATCTCTAAATGTACTAGTAGAGAGAATCAAATCAGCAAAAGAAATAGAAAAGATAATACAGAGCAATGGCTATTTGCCGAAAAAGCATGATTAATTAATAGAATATTTTCTGATATAATAATCATACTTTTGAGTTAGGAAAGAGTTTTTTTAGATGAAGTTTATAAATTTTTTGGTATTAGGTGGAATGTTGGCATTCTTTTTAATATCAATAGCATTTTTTGTAAAAAGATATCTTGATAATAAAGATAAAATAAGCAAGATAAATAGAGAAGGTTCAAATGAATTACAAAGAAGTTTGGAAGATGAACTTAGACAAAAAAAAGAAAAAGAACTAAAAAAATTAGAATCTGGAGATTTAAATACTATAAATGAAGTACTTGAAAGAATTTTTAAAAGCTCAAAATTAGTTGCTCTAATAAAAAATCGTAATTATAAATTATATAATATTAAAAATATATCAATAACCGTAAATCTATCAGGTAAAGATGAACTTATTGATTCAAAAAAAGAAATTGTACTAAAAACAGGTGAGGTTTATACACAAAATAAGCATTATATGGCGATAAAGAAAGAATACTCAGAAAAAGTTTTTTTGTCTGCTTATAGAATTATAGAAGAAGTTTTTAATTCAGTTCCTACAATTTTTAAAGTGTACATAAGTTTATATTTAACAGAAGAAGAAAGTGATAAACAAACTTGTGTTTTAAGTTTTGAAGTTAATAGAGACCAATATAAAATTACACAAAGTGATAATAAATCTTTCAAAGATAAAATAGATACTTTTAGTCCAGTTTATGATTATGATATAAAAAACTATCATTTTAATGAGATAGAACCAGTTAGTACACCTGAAGGAGAAATTTCATTAGAAAAGACTATGGCAACAAAAGCTAGTACTAATACAACCTTTTATGGAGGAAGTATTATAAATGATGGTGAGTCTATCAATCTTAAAAAGGATGTTTCAAGTATAGATAATTCAAAAATTGATTCAAATACTAAAATCTCTAGTTTAAACAATTCTTCTATAATGCTTTATAAAGCTCAATTGGGTTTAGATAAAATTATTAATGAGTCTGAAAACAATTCTTCTATAGATAATAATGATTTATCTTTTGATTCTTCTATACTTAAGTTATTTAAAAACTATGGCTTAGTAAATATAAATGAAGAAATTATAGATAATGACTTTAGAATTATAAAAGCACTAAAAAGCTCTGAAAATAAGTATTATCTTGTTGGAGTAAATACAGAAAAGAAAGTAATTAAAGAAGATGATCTTAAATCACTTTTTTTTAAAGCAATAAAGGATACTATTGATAGAATAATATTTATAACAAATAGTTCTTTTGCTTTAGATGCTGTTACTTATGCAAATGTTAATAGTATAGAAATATTCGATGAAGAAAAAATGAATAAGATAAATAAATAATTAAGTCATTTTATCTTAATTGAGAATAAACTATTAATTACATAAGGTAAATGTAGTGATATGTGTTAAGTAAGAAGTAAAAGTGATAAGGCAAGGTTATAAAGTTTTAATGCTTTTATTAATTACTTCTATCTAAACAATTTTTTTTAAGTATAAAAAGGGTATGAAAAGAGAACATTATGATAGTTCTTCTATAAAAGAACTTGATAAACCTGATATAAATGAAGAAGCTCTTAACTTTAAAAGTGATGAATTACATATAGAAAAAAAACACGTTTTTCATGTAGGTGATGAGAGTTTCTCAATATATAAATGTGAAAATGAACCGTATATTCATTCTTTTTTAAAAGCTTGTTCTTATTATATATATAAACCTATTTATAATAATCTTACAATAGATCCACCAATTGCTAGAAAATATAAAGCAGATTTAATGGCATTAGATTATACAAATGAACCTAAATGTTGGATTGAATGTTTTGAAAGAGATTACGATAAAATAGAATATATTTGTAAGCATATTCATGTGGAAGATTTCATTTTAGTTGAATTATCAGATAATATAAACAACTATTTAGAAATATTGAAGAAAAAGATTCATTATAAATATCATCATCTTATTAGTGTTATTAATTTTGTACCAGAAATAATACATTATGTTGATTCAAATGATATTTATATAAGTGATGATTGGTATCATTTAATAGATTTAGTTTAATAAATTTAGTCTAAAAAAACATAAAAAAAAGAGGAGTTTATCACTCCTCTTTTTTCATAAACTTATAAACTAAAAAGATCGTCTTTTAAACCAACATCAAGTTTTAAATCTTTAAGTGATATTTTTAAAACAACTTTATCTTTTACCATTACATTATCTTCAACAGGAAGCATTGAATCTGTATCTAAAGTTAAGATTTCTTCTGTAACTTCATTATCTAAATCCTTAAATGTACCTTTCCCTGAGATAATAGCAACATTCCTTCCATTTTTAGTTGTTCTTTGTACTAAATCTAGTTTTACACCAGCTTTATTAAATCTATTAAGCATAGCAGTTAAATCTAATTGATTAAATGCTAATCCTCTGGATGTTCCAACTCTTTTATCTGTTACAGAAAGTGTAAATTTTTTACCAAGTATTGGAATAGGTTTTGCTAATAAAACTTGAACTTTATCTGCACCTCTGTATGCAATTGTTGTTCCATTTTTTTGTGGATCATCACTCTTTGTAATTTCTACACGTTCATTTCTTTCTTTTTTAAAGTAGAATTTTGAGTCACCTGTAACTGCATCAGCAGGATTACCTGTTTTAGAATCCATAATTGTTACAATACCAGTAAAGTCATTTATTTTTGAGTAAGCTTCACCAAATTTTTTGATTAAATCTTGTGGATTATTTCTAGTAGAGTTTATATCAACAGTATCATTAAGTGGTATTTGATTAATATTAGAATCACAACTTGTAATAAATGCAACTGTTAATAGAGATGTTAAAGCAATACTAATTTTTTTTATATTCATGAAAAGAGACCTCATTAGCTACGCATAAGATAAGAGTATTAAATCATGAAATAGATATTAAAACAATAGATTATTTATAATAATTTTCGTGAAATTGCTTTTGCTACATTTTGACCATCTATTGCAGCAGACACAATACCTCCAGCATATCCTGCTCCTTCACCACAAGGATAAAGATTTTTAATTTTTATATGCATTAAATTATTAAAATCTCTTGGTATTTTTACAGGTGAACTTGTTCTAGATTCTACTGCTATTAAATTTGCATTTTCTGTTAAATAGCCTTTCATCATTTGACCAAAATTTATTAATCCAAGTCTCAAGCGTTCAGAAATATTTTTTGGTAATACTTCATTAAGAGGAGCAGAATAGATACCAGGTATATAAGATGTATTTGGTAATGAATCTGAAATTTTATTATTTATAAAGTCCACCATTCTTTGTGCGGGTGCTTTTTGAGATTTTTTATCACCAAAATTAAATACATTCTGTTCAACTTCTTGTTGATATTTTAGACCAGCTAAAGCTCCATATTTTTCATATTGAATTACATCTTCTTTTTCAATAGCTACAACAATTCCAGAATTTGCATATTTTGAATCCCTTCTTGAAAGTGACATACCATTTAAAACAATTTCATTTGGGGCTGTGGCTGATGGTACAATAAATCCACCAGGGCACATACAAAAAGAAAAAACACCCCTGTTATCTGCTTGTGTTACTAAAGAATAACTTGATGCAGGTAAATAATCATCTCTGATATCTTCTCCATATTGAATATCATCAATTAATTTTTGATTATGTTCTATTCTGACTCCAATTGCAAAAGGTTTAAAGTCTATATCAATATTTTTATCATGTAATAAATTAAATATATCTCTTGATGAATGCCCTGTAGCCAATATTACGGATTCTCCTAAATATTCTTTTTCATTATTTACTATAACCCCTAATATTGTTTCATCTTTTATAATAAAATCTGTTACCAATGATTCAAAATGTACTTCACCCCCATTTTCTAAAATTGTTTCACGAATATTTTTTACAACAACAGGTAATTTATTAGAACCGATGTGAGGGTGTGCTTGGTATAAAATTTCAGGTTTTGCTCCATGTTCTACAAGTATTTTTAAAACTTTCTTTACATCACCTCTTTTTGTAGAACGTGTATATAGTTTACCATCTGAATATGTACCTGCTCCACCTTCTCCAAAACAATAATTTGAATTAGGATTAACAACTCCATATTGCTGAATTTGTCTTAAATCTACACGTCTTGATTGTACATCTTTTCCCCTTTCAAATATGATAGGTTTAAAGCCTAGTTCTATTAATTCAAGAGCTGCAAAATAACCAGCAGGGCCTGCTCCAACTATTATTATTTTTTTTGAATTGTTTATATCTCTATAATAAGATTTTATAGTTTCTTCAGGAATATAATCTTCATTTATATATATATTTAATCTTAGAACAACCTTTATATCTTTTTTTCTTGCGTCTAAAGATTCTCTTAATTTCTCAATGTATTTAATCTTATTTTCTTGTATATTGAATTTTTTTACACATTGTTTTTTTATAAACTCATCATCATAAACTTTGTCATGAGGTATTTTTAAATCAATTGTTTTTATCATCTAATTTTTAAAACTAATAAAAATGATTATTCTACTTAAGTAAAATTATTTTTTTATCATTATTTTCACTTTATACTTAAACAGAAGTGACTTGAGAAAAATAATAAATCAAAATTATTAAAATTTCTAACTCTTATTTTCTTCTCTGAACACTTTTTACTTCTTCTCTTTTTATTTATCACTTCTTACTTAGTATAGTATATATTTTCTTGACTAATTATATAAAATTTAAAACTATATATTTTAAAAGACATAAGAGAAGTTATAAATATTTACTATTTTAGAAAAAAATTGATTATAACTTTGTTCTTAGGTCTATTTACCAGTGTTACTAAATATATATAGTTTTGTTACAATTAAAATTTGTAATTACTCAACCTAGTAAAACCATTGCCAGATAAGGACAAAATTTTTTAGTTAATTTAATCCTAATCTCTGAAGTCTAAGAAAGTCGTTAAAATAAAATTTTATAAAAAACTTGATAAGTAGCTATAATTGTTTATTTGTAAGTACTTTAGATTTTATCAAGTGGGTTGAGTAATTACCTAAAATATATTTATTTTGTTTTGATAGCCTAACTTTTACCTTATAATAAAAAATGTTCACAGTATTGTTAAATAGTACTGAGATAAGATTAATGGAATTTAATTTTATACTCACCTTATGCAAGACATGACTGAAATTATACTATATCAAGTAAAAAAATATGTAACAAATTATTGTTTAAAAAGTTTGTATTATTAATAATACTTAAACGAAAGATATTTTATTCTGTGTAATGTGAGTTTATAACTATGAAAAATTTTATATATACAATTTTAATTTTTTCTTTATTCATTTTATCTATTGGTAGAGATTATTATGAAATTAGTTTATCTTCTGGTGTTGACTTAAGAAATAGAATAGTAGGTGCACGACTGCTTAATGATAATAAAGATCCTTATTTATATAAATGGAAAAAAGGAGATTCTGAAAAATTAGTTGATATAAATGATAATAATATAAATAAGGTAAATAAAGTAACCATACCTCCAAGCTTATTATTTATAATAAAAAAAGTCTCTTTATTTGAGTATGGTTATATAAGAATTGCTTGGTTTATTTTTACATATTTAATGTTACTTTTTATAATCTTATCCTTTTATTTTATATCAACAAATTTACAAAAAATAAATATTTTAATCATAGGAGTTATTTTTATTACAACCGTTCCTGCTTGGTATTTACATATAGAAAGAGGACAAAACTATATAATATACATCTTTCTAATGACTGTATCATTTATATTCACAAAGTTTAATTATTTAAAAACTAGTAGTTTTTTTATTGCTTTAAATTGTTGGATAAGACCAAACACTTTATCATTTATTATTGGAAATTATATACATGAAATAAATAATTTTAAGTTATTAAATATTTTGAAAGATAAAAAAAATACTTATTTTATTTATTATTTGTTATTATTTATTCTAATAAGTTTAACTTATATTAGCCCAAGTATTTGGAAAAGTTATTCTATATCAAATAAAGCTTGGGCTGAATATCATTTAAATAATGATAATTTAATAAAAGTAACAAACTTTAATATGACGGATTATCCACAAAATATTGAGAATAAGCATTCTTCTTATTATTTAGTGATGAGTTTAGAAATATCAAATGAAAATTTATCTATTCAGAAAATGCTCTTTAGAGTTTTTAATTTTAAGTTAGGTATATTTGAAATGATATTACTATATTTAATTTTTTTATTTATGTTAATAAAAATACTTAATAAAAGTGATACATCATTAGAAAATAAATATTTATCAGGTTTTTTATGTTATATTTTGAGTGAATATTTTTTACCTGTTCCTAGATACCATTATAATTCAGTACAATGGATATTTCCAATATTAATAATGTTTTCAAATCCTATAAAAGACAATATATCAAATTTTTTGTTATGTCTATCTTTTGTTCTTGTACTACCAATTAGTGAGAAAATACCATATAATTTATCACTTGCAGAGTTAATTTTATTTATAACAGTTATTTATTATATAAAGCATAAGGATAAGGATTATATTAGTTGAAAGTTGCTGTAATAGGGGCAGGTCCAGCAGGGCTTACTTGTGCATATGAATTATCAAAAAACATGCATAAGATTGAACAATTAGATGTTTATGAAAGTTCAAATAGTGTTGGAGGGTTAGCAAAGTCAATAGAGTTATGGGGACAAATAGTTGATATAGGACCGCATAGGTTTTTTAGTGATGATACGAAAGTAAATAAATTATGGCTAGAAGTAATCAAAAATGATTATGATATGGTTGATAGACTAACTAGAATCTATTATAATAAAAAATTTTTCTTTTATCCACTAAAACCTTTTAATGCTTTCTTTAATTTAGGACCAATACAATCATTTAATTGTTTTATAAGTTATATTAATGAAAAAATATTTCCAACTAAAAATATAGATACTTTTGAAACATGGGTTAGGAGCAGGTTTGGAAAAAAACTTTATCAAATATTTTTTAAAACTTATAGTGAAAAGTTATGGGGAATTAGTTGTAATGATTTAGACTCAGATTTTGCATCACAAAGAATAAAAAAATTATCATTATTTGAAGCTGTTAAAAATGCTTTGATAGGAAATAAAAATAATAAACATAAGACTTTAGTAGATCAATTTGCTTATCCTTATCAAGGAACAGGAATGGTTTATGAAAATATGTCTAAAATAATACAAGAAAAAGGTGGAAAAATTTATTTAAATTCTAAAGTAAAAAAAGTGATTGTAGAAAATAATAAAGCAACTGGTATAGAACTTGAAAATGGCGAATTAAAAAAATATGATAGAATTGTTTCATCAATGCCCATATCTCACTTAGTATCAAGAATAGACAATGTACCAAATGATATAAAAGAACTTTCAGATTCATTAAAATTTAGAAATACTATATTAGTTTATTTAAATATTAAAGAAACTAATGTATTTAAAGACCAATGGTTATATATACATTCTAAAGATGTTCAAACAGGAAGAATTACAAATTTTAGAAATTGGTTACCATCTTTAAATAAAACTAAAAAAGAAACTATTTTATGTCTAGAATATTGGTGTAATTTTGAAGATGAATTATGGTCTATATCCGAAAATGAGTTAATTGAAATAGCTAAAAAAGAAATTATTACGATAGGACTGGTTGATTCTATTAATAAGATAAAAGATGGAAAAGTTATAAAACTACCAAGATGTTATCCTATATATTTCAAAGGTTATAAAAAGATTTTAAAGCCTGTAGAAAATTATTTATCTACAATAAAAAATTTATGGGCTATTGGTAGATATGGATCATATAAATATAATAATCAAGACCATAGTATCCTTATGGGTCTATTAGCTTCTGAAAATATTTTATACAATAAAAATAATAATTTATGGGAAGTAAACACTGATTATGAAAATTATCAAGAATCTTCTGTTATAACAAAAAGTGGTCTTGTTACAAAGAATTAATAAAAAAACTAGTAATTACTCAAGTTAGTTTATAGAGTAATTAACTAAATGTAATATTAAGTAGTTGAAATATATAAAATAATTGGAGAATATATATGTTATGAAAAATCAGATTTAATAATCCTATCAAGTGATGAAAAATTAGATTTAATACTTTGGCAATTTGAAGAAATAGAACGTTTGAGAAAAGAGAATGAAAGTTTAAAATCCCAGTTATCATTACCTGAGAAAAATTCATCAAATTCTAGTTCATCTCCTTCAAAGGATTTTAAGAAAAATAAGAGTTCATCAATTAAAGATAAGAGGCGTTATCATTCAGAAGGTGGTAGAGAGCTATCAGATAATCCAGATGAGACAAAAGGTTTGATGATATTATTAAAATTGAAACCCAAAGTAATACTGAAGAAAAGGTTTATTAGTCTAAAAGAAAATTTATTTATGTTTTTAGATTATGATAATGTTCCACCAACTAATAACTCTTCTAAACAAGCACTTAGACCAAGTGTTATTTTTAGAAAAGTTACTAATGGGTTTAGAAGTTTAAAAGGTAAAGATATTTTTGCTAACTTTAGGACTGTTGTTGATACTGCAAAGAAACAAGGGCAAAATACTTTTCAAGCTATTTGTGATATCTTTAATCATAAACATTTCAACTATTCAACATAGTTGAGTAATTACTAAAAATTTAAACTAATAAATTTAATAAAATAAATATTTTTATTTTTATAAAAAATGATAGTAAAATAAAGAGATATATAAATTATAAATATTAATAATATGTCTGAAACAGTTTTTAAATATTAATTTTGCAAAAATAGAGTTTAATCAAGATAAAATAATATCTCCTTTATTAAATCCTGATAATATTAGATTAAATATTTCAGAAAAAATATTCTCTGATGAATTTTCAAAGGCAATAAATAAAAAGTACTTAAGTAAAGGTGAATATTTTGAAATTTTAAAACTTCTACCGGAAATAGAATTAAAAGAAAAAGATATAACAGTTAATTTTAAAGCTGATAAAAATGATATTTTATATCCTGAATTAGTTATTGATTTTAAAGTTTTTTACTGTTTTACACATCAGAAAAAGTATATAGCTTATATTCCAACTCTTGGCATAGAATCTTATGGAGAATCAGAAGAAGAATTAAATAAAAATATTATAGATAATATTAAACTTGAATTTTCAAGAAAAAAAAGACTAAAAGATGTATCTTTAATAATACATACATTATGGTTTGATAAAATTCAATTAATAACTAAACCAATAAAAACAGAGTTTTATACTTTAAATGAAATAGAAGAATTAAACAAAGGTAATAAAGAACTTTATCTTAATAAAATAGCTCAATTAATTGATGAAAAAGAAGATAAAACTTTTGATCTAGATTATGAGAAAAAACAATTAATAAAAGCATTAAAAGGAAAATATTCAAGAAGTATTCTTTTAGTTGGAGCTTCAGGTATTGGTAAAACCAGTTTAATTTATGATGTTAAAGATGAAATTTTATCAAATGAAAAAGTTTGGGAAACTACAGCCTCACAAATAATTCAAAAGCTTACAGAAGGGGACGGATGGCAACAAAATCTATCAAAAGTTATAAAAGAATTATCTGTAGGTAAAAATATACTTTTTATAAGAAGTTTTATAGATTTATTTGAAACTGGTCAATATATAGGAAATAATACAAGTCTTGCAGAATACTTAAAAAAATATATAGAACGTGGTGAAATAACAATCATAACAGAATGTACAGAAGAAGAATATGCAAGAATAGATATATTATCCTCTGGTTATTTGTCATTATTTAATATAATTAACTTTGAAGACTCAAAATCAAAAGATCTACAAAATATTATTACTCAAAAAGTAAATTTATTAGCTAAGAAAAATAATATAAGTGTAGAACAAGATGCAATAAAAGAATTACTTCAATTACAGTTAAGATATATGCCTTACTCTGGCTTCCCTGGGAAAACTATAAGATTTTTAGAATCTATTATTCTAAATAAGAAAGATAAGCAGATAATAGATAGAAAGACTATTATTAAGCTTTTTTGTAATGAAACAGGTTTACCCGATTTTATGATAGATCATTCTATAAAAATAAATACACATGAAATAGCAGAGTTTTTTAAAAGAAATATATTTGGGCAAGATCTAGCTGTTGAAATAGTTTTAAATCTGTTAATGTCTGTAAAAACAGGTCTTAATAGAAATGGAAAACCTATTGCATCTTTACTTTTTGTTGGTTCAACTGGTATAGGTAAAACTGAGATGTCAAAGGTTTTAGCTGAATTTATGTTTAATAATAGACAAAAAATATTGCGATTTGATATGAGTGAATATTCAACACATGAATCTGTTTTACGTCTAACAGGTATAGGATTTTTTAGTGAAGGTATACTAACTTCAAAAGTAAGGCAAGAACCATTTTCTGTTGTTTTATTTGATGAATTAGAAAAAGCTCATTATTCTTTTTTTGATTTATTATTACAAATTTTAGGAGAAGGAAGATTAACTGACTCAAAAGGAAAAGTAACTGATTTTTGTAGCACAATAATTATTATGACATCAAATATTGGTGCAAGAGATTTTCAAAAAAATCCTATAGGTTTTATTGAAAAAGATATAAAAAATGATGCTAAAAATCATTTTATGAAAGAAGTTCAAGATTTTTTTAGACCAGAATTATTTAATAGAATAGATCAAGTAATACCTTTTTTACCACTTGATAAAGAAACAGTTAAAAATATTGTTGATAGAGAAATAAGATTAATATCAAATAGAGAAGGTATAAAATATAGAGATACCACATTTGATATTACAGATAAAGCTTTAAATTATCTAGCAAATAAAGGTTATGAACCATTTTATGGAGCTAGACAAATGCAAAGAACTTTAAGAGATGAATTATTAATCCCTTTATCTAAAAAATTAAACAGTTTTGAAATAAATACAAAATTAAATATAAATATTGATTTTACTAATAGTTTAGAAATCAATGTAAAAGGTTTAAATGTCTATAATAAAAAAGAATTAGGTAAAGAAGATTTTTATAAGACAAATATTTCTCATTTAAGAAGAAGTCTTCAAAGGTTAGAAGAAGGAGAATTTTTTATAAAACTTTTAAGTAATTTAGATATTTTAGAACATAAAAAAAAGAAGTTAAAAGAAGATTTTTGGAAAAATAATTTAGACTCAGAAAATTATACAAACTATACAAGATTAAAAAGTGAATTTTACACTTTATTTAACCAAGCTAAAGAACTTGAAGTTAGTCTATTTCTTCAAAATTTCAATTTTTCTAAACCTATGATAGATAACCTTGAAAAGGAATATAACTCTTATTCAGATTATATTGAAGATTTCAAGATAAATCTGTATAAACTAATTAAGCCAGAGCATAAAGTCTGTACTATAGGTATATATGGACAAGAACCATTTTTACATGATTTAACAGATTATTATAAATCTCTTGCTGAAGAATTAGATTTTGAAACAAAATTAAAATATATTTGGCATAAAGAAAATTATGGTTATAACAAAACAGATAAATTAAAAGCAGATCATAAAGATGATATTTTAACTGGAATTGAATTAGAATGTAGAGGTTCTTATCCTTATCTTTATTTTAAAGATGAAAGTGGTAAACATTGTTTTAAAAAGAATCAATTTGAAGAAGATAAAGATGCTATAGAATATGTAATTGTAGTTGAAAACTGCAAGGTTTGGGATTTTAAAACTCCTAAAAATGTACATCGTAAAATATTTTTTGATGAAATGAAATCAAGAAGAATGTTTGATAATAGGACATTTAAAGATTCTATATACAATTGGGCGTTTAATCAAGAAATACCTTATAAAAATCTTTTAGAAGAGATTTTAGACATTATATTTTCAGAGAAATTCTTAAGTATTTTATTAAATGGTGAAGATGAAGAATGAGTTTTTTAAGATTAGAGTTTCCTATTTTAGTTCAAGTAACAAAAACATTTGATGAAATAAAAAGAGAGTTTCATAAAAGTTATAAGGTTTCACCACTATTTTTAAATGAAATTTATTCTAGAGCTAATAGATTTGAAAAATCTATACAAAACCTTAAAAATAAGGTTCGTAATGAAATAAAAGGTTTAAACCTTAATAGAGAGAATATTAATAATCTTTTATGGTATTTATTTAATCCTGAAATTAATTTTAATACTATAGATCTTGATTTTATGATAAGTAAAACATATATTGCTGGAAGATTCTCTTATGTTTGGTTTGAGATTAAAGGATATATTGTTGTATGTTTACCTAATTTTGATAGATTTATGTTTATTGCTTCAAAAAAAACTAATGAAAAAGTCAATATTCAAGAAAAAGTATCCGAAGTAATTAAATTTAAAATGGCTGAGGATAAAAAAAAGTATAAAGAGGAGTGGGATTATAAAAAGTACTTTTCTACAAAAAGCGATTTTATTACAGTTGTTGACATTGATGTATTTATAAAACATGAAAAATTTGATTTTGAACAAGAAATTGGTGATTTTTTCTCTTTTATGTTTAGTAATAACGAAGAAATGTACGGAGATGAAGAAATTGAAAAGGTTGGAACTGATTTAAACTTATTATTTCCTAATCAATTAAATAGAGCTTTATATAGAGATGAAATTGTTGAAAGCGTAAAAGATTTAATATATCAAAAAGAAAATACTGCTTTTGTAATTGTAGGTTCAAGAGGTGTAGGTAAAACAACTATTATTCATGAGGCAATACATCAATATCTTGAAAAAAATGAAAATAAACAATTTAGTGCTTTAGAAAAGATATGGGAAATTGATTCTTCAAGAATAATAGCTGGTATGAGTATTATTGGAATGTGGCAAAAAAGATTTGAGTCTATTATTCAATATGCTATGACAAGAATATTTGAACATTATAATAAAAATAATTCAGATAAACTATTTTTTAGAAATATGGTTGCTTTATTAAGAGTTGGGAAAAGTGCTCAAAATAATATGACTCTTAGTGATGTTTTAAAACCTTTTTTAGAGAAAAGACAACTTACAGTTATAGGTGAAGCAACACCAGAAGAATGGAAAACAGTTCAAGATTTAGATAGAAAATTTGCTGATTTATTTCAAGTTATACGTATTCCAGAAATGAGTTTTGAAAATTCTGTTAGAGTTATAATTCATGAAAGAGCAAGACTTGAAAATGAAAATAACTGCACTATAACAGAAAATTCTTTGAATGAACTATTTAATTTACAAAGAATGTATATTAAAAATTATTCTTTACCAGGAAATATTATTAATTTTTTAAAAAATTTAGCTAATAAGTATGAACAATATACTATTGATAAAAAAGAAGTTTTAGATAGTTTTAATGAAATAAATCCTGTAAGTATAAAAATGCTTGATAAAGAATTTAAAATATCTAATGATGAAATAGAAACTTTTATAAGAAAAAAGTTAATAGGTCAAGAAGAAGCTATAAATTGTATGATCGATACAATAAATCTAATAAAATCTAATTTAAGTAATCCAGAAAAGCCTTATGGTGTTTATCTTTTTATTGGCCCAACTGGAGTTGGGAAAACAGAAGCAGCAAAGATCTTAGCTAAATACATCTTTGGAAGTGAAGAAAGTCTTGTAAGATTTGATATGAATGAATTTATTGATTATGATTCTACAAGACGTTTAATAGGTGATTTGTATAATCCTGATGGGCAGTTAACTTCTAGAGTAAGAAATAAACCATTTTGTGTTCTTTTATTTGATGAAATAGAAAAATCTCATTATTCTGTACATAATCTATTACTACAGATTTTAGGGGAGGGTAGATTAACAGACGCAATTGGTAGAACAATTGATTTTACTAATACAATAATTATAATGACTTCAAATCTTGGAGCAAGAGAAGCAGGAAAAAGTTTTGGATTTAATGATAATAAAAGTGATTTAAACTCAGTATTTAGAAAAGCTGTAGAAAATTTCTTTGCACCAGAATTTATTAATAGAATAGATAAAATTATCCCTTTTAAACATTTAGAATTAGAAAATATAATCTCAATAGCTCGTTTACAAATACAAGACTTATTACAAAGAGATGGTTTTGTAAGAAGAAATATGATTTTAAATATTAGTGATAAGGTTATAAATGATATAGCGAAACAAGGATTTGATATTAATTATGGTGCAAGAGCTTTAAAGCGTTCTATAGAAAAGAATCTAATATCATTAACTGCTGAACAAATAGTTAATGTTCCTCTCGGAGAACCTATGATTTTTGAAGTATATTCTTCTAAAAAGAATATTATTCCTAGAGTCGAAGTTTTAAAAACAATTAAAACTAATAAGAACTTTAATATTAGTCAGAATATAGAAGAAAAAGAATTAAGCAATTTTTTTAATAAATTATTAGAAGAAATTGAAAATATTAATAATTATATTAATGAAGAACTTGATAAAAAACAAATAAATAATAAAGTCTCAAGTGATAATTGGGCAATATATAATTTAAAAGATCAAATTATTGATTTAAAAGATGAATTAAGTTCTTTAACAGAAGATATTGAATTGAAAAATATAAGTCCAACAAGTGTCATAGGCTCTGTTAGAAATTTTACAAGAGGAAGTTTTAGAGAATATAATAATCGTAAAATCTTTGAAGATGTTTTTGCTCAACTTGATATAAGAGAATATTTATATGAGATTTTTCAAAAATCAAAAGTTTTTAGTGATACAAAAAATATATATTTAAAGTACTTTTTAGATACTGGATTTTTAAAGTTTTTTAGTAATAAATTATTTTCTAATCTTAATGAGCAAGTATATATAAAAATTAAATCAATTTCTTTATCTAATACATTCATAAGTTTAGAAGTTGAATATTTACAAGACTTATATACTAAAATATTAGATTTATTTAATATAGGCTCAAGTATCATTAAAAATGATAATGAAATTTATATAATTACTAAAGGAATAGGTATTTATGACTTATTAAAATATGAAGAAGGTTTACATTTATTTTTTGTACCATATCAAAATTATGTACCAATAGAAGTTAATATTGGAAAAATACCTAATGATATTAGTTGTGAAACTTTTATCAAAAATTTGGTAATAAAAGAAAAAGAAGCTATAGATAGTTTTGAGAACGGGGATTTATCTAAAGAACAGTTTTTAAAAAATTATGGTGAAATAATAAGGTATTACTCAATAGACTATAACTATAATAGAAATAACGATATAATAACAGATTTAAAAACAAACCTTATAACTAAAGGTAAATTAACTGAAAATGATATAAAAACATTGATTTATGGAAATATAAATTATTATGCTTGACTACCCATTAATATATTGGAATTTAAATAAAGAAAATGTTCTTGGAACTATTGTTGGAACAGAGTATCAACTTATAGATAATAATGTAAAAAAATTAAAAGCAAAGTTTACGGAATTATTAAAAAGATTACGTGAAAACTATGATTTAGATGAACCTGAAATCAAAAATTATAAGATGAAAATTTTTAATATAAAAATTCAACCTGTCTACAATGAAAAAGAAGGGATATTTCCAACCTTAAATACAGTTACTTTAAATATTCCTGCAATATATGGAGAACAAGATTACGGATATGCAAAATGTTTTTTACCATATTTTAGCTATAGTTTTTATTATTATGATGAAGAACAAATACCTAATTTAGTTCAACATTTTGTTGAAGATTTAATGAAAAATAAAAAACCAGAGGATATAAATAAATATCTCTTAATTCCAGAATCAAAGTTAGAGCATATAACTATAAAAGATTTAAAAATAAAAGAATATAAAGAAGATAGTTTAGATAAAAAAATAAAATCATTAAAAAATTTAACTAATATTTCTGAAAGAGTTCCAAATATAAGCGATAATAAAAAATTAAACTTTTTCCCTGAAACTGTTTGGGAACAAGGAGATAAAGTACAAAGTCTAGTTAATACACTATATAATGAAAAGTCTAATACTCTTGTTATTGGTGAACAAGGAGTCGGTAAAAGTGTAATAATATTAGATTCAATAAAAAAAATACATTATCAAAATAAGAATGAAAAGGATAATTATATTACATTTTGGAAAACAAATTCTTATCGTATGATTTCTGGTTCAAGATATTTAGGAGATTGGCAAGAAATTTGTCAAAAATTAGTTGAGGAACTTGAATATATTAATGGTGTTTTATGGATAACAGATTTTATTAACTTATTTACACTAGGTGGAGAAGGGGTTGAAGACTCTATTGCTTCTTTTTTATTACCTTTTATTCAGCAAAAAAGATTACAGATTATAAGTGAAATTTCACAAAATGAGCTTGAAATTGCAAGGCGTTTATTACCTAGTTTTACAGAGTCTTTTAAAACTATATTTATAGAAGAAATGGAACAAGCAAAAATCTTAAAAGTATTAAATATTTTTTCAGAATTTTCTAATAAAAGATTTAATATAGAGATAGAAAAAGAATCTTTAGAACTTAGTTATAGATTATTAAACCGTTATATAAAATATGAAAGATTTCCTGGAAAGATAATTAAATTTCTTAGTCAATGTGTTAATAATGCATATTTTAATGAAAAAGAAAAAATAACTAAAGATGATATTTTAGAATTATTTATAGAAAAAACAGGTTTACCCTCTATTCTATTAAAAGATGAGGAAACACTTGAGCATGAAGAATTATTTAACTTTTTTTCTAAAAGAATTATCGGACAAGAAGAAGCTATAAATAAGCTTTGTTCTGTTGTTAAAGTATTTAAAACAGGTTTAAATAATCCAAATAAACCTATAGCAACAATGTTATTTGCAGGTACTACAGGAGTTGGTAAAACCGCATCTGTTAAAGCATTGGCTGAATATTTTTTTAGTAAATCTCAAAAACGAGATCCTTTTATTCGTTTAGATATGAGTGAATTTCAATATGCAGAACAAATTGAAAGACTAATAGGCGGCTCTAAAAATCAACCAAGTAAATTTATTCAATTTATAAGAGAAAAACCTTTTTCTGTTGTTTTATTTGACGAGATTGAAAAAGCGAATCCTATAATGTTTGATATTTTACTAAATGTTTTAGATGAGGGGATTTTAGTTGACTCTATAGGAAGAATAACTGACTTTAGAAACACTATAATCATAATGACAACAAATTTAGGTTCCGAACAAAAAAGCTCTATAGGTTTTGTTAATGATAAGGCAAATAATTCAATAAAAAATATACAATCATTTTTTAGACCTGAGTTTTTTAATAGAATTGATTATATTGTCAATTTTAATTCTTTAGATAAAAATACTATAAGAAATATAGTTATAAAAGAATTAAAAGATATAGAAAAACGTGATGGATTTATAAAAAGAAGTATAAAACTAAAATTTTCAGATGAAATTATTGATTATCTTTCAGATAGAGGCTTTGATATAAAATATGGAGCAAGACCATTACAAAGAAGTATCGAAAATATTTTAATATCAAGGTTATCTAAATACTTATTAGATAATCCCGATTTGAGTAATATTATATTAAAAATTGATATTTTAAATAATGAAATAAGTATTTCTTAGTTGAATTACTAAATTACTAGATAGCAGAATAAAAAATATGAAATATAATAATATTACAAGATTTAATTTTTAAGAGGTAGTATCTATGAATAAAAAGGCGATTTTTATAACTTTAAGCTTTTATTTTTTATTTAGTTGTTCAAAAATTTTAGCTAATTCAATAAAAAGTAATGAATATCCTAAGTCTTTAGTTAATTATCAAGATTTTAAGAATTTAGTATCTGAAGTAGAAACTCACAGAAAAAAAAATCTTGTTAGTTTAGATACTTTTTTAAAAATGTCTAAAGAAAAAGATGTAATGATTTTAGATGCTAGATCTAACTTTAGATATGAAAGAAAACATCTAAAAGGAGCAATAAACTTAAGTTTTACAGACTTTACACAAAATAATCTTTTAAAACTTATTCCAGATCCTAATACAAAAGTTTTGATTTATTGTAATAATAATTTTTCTGGTGATCAAGTAGATTTTGAAACTAAAGTTTCTGTACCTAATAGAGTTACAAATCAGCTCTTATCTGAACAAAAGCCAATAATGTTAGCTTTAAATATCCCTACATATATTAATCTTTATGGTTATGGTTATAAAAATATTTATGAGTTAGATGAATTAGTTGATATTAATGATAAAAGAATAGTTTTTGAAGGAACAGAAATCAAATAGTAATTTCTATGTATACTAGATAAAAGGTGAAAAGAAAAAAGTGAGAACACAGTAGTGTCGTAGTAACAAACAAAGAAATAATTTCAATATCTTATCTATTATTTATTTAATCAATAGAATTCCTCGGTACTTCAGTCCGAGGTAGCGGGGTTATTAAGGGGGTGCTTAGCCCCCTTAATAACAACTTTAGCTTATGATAAACTATAAAATATGTCAGAACATATATTTAGAAAGCATAATAAAATTAAGCTAATGTATCATATAGTTTGTCCAGCCAAGTATAGAAAAAAGATATTTACTGATGAAATTGAAAAAAGCTTAAAAGATATTTGCGTAGAAATTCAGGAAAGATATGAAATAATATTTATAGAAATAGGATCCGATAATGACCATGTACATTTTTTAGTTCAAAGTATTCCAAGTTTATCAGTAGCATCAATAGTAAAAATAATAAAAGGAATAACATCAAGAGAATTATTTAAAAGACATAAATTTCTAAAAAAAGAATTATGGGGAGGTAATTTATGGACAAGTGGGTATTATGCAAATACAGTTGGTGATTATGGAAATGCAGAAGCAGTAAAAAAATATATATTCAATCAGGGTAAGGAAAAGGAATACAAACAGTTATTTAGAAATGATAAGCAATTAAATATTTTTGATGATTATATATGATGACTGAACCAATTAAAAATACCTCGGGTTTCTAACCCGAGGTTCTTTATTCAGCTTGTAAAGCAGAAGCTTCTAAATCAGGATGATTAATAAGTTTATGAAGGGGTTTATTAATTTCTTCATACGGATATATTGCTTTATTTACTTATTGTCTTCTCACTTTTTACTATTGTTGCTTATTATCTAAGGTAGAAAATCATCTATATTATGGATAATATATAAGCCTGTAAATATTTTAGAGTCGATAGAAAAACCTTCTTGTTGTTTTGTTTTTATCCAAGAATTTATATTTTTTAAATCAACTTCATGAACAATTATATTTTCACCATCTACTCCACCGCCTTCTGTTACTTTAGCTATGTTCTCAGCCCAGATATATGAAACTTCTTCACTGGTTAAACCTGCTGACACTGGTGTTTCGAATAGATAAAACATATTTTCAGCTTTGTATCCTGTTTCTTCTTCTAATTCTCTATTTGCTGCTAACTCTATCTTTTCCTCTGAATCTGTATCACCAACTAAACCTGCTGGAAATTCAATAAGTTTATTATTTATTGCTTTTCTATATTGTTCTACTAAAACCACTTTTATTTTCCTTAGTCACAGGAATTATAATTACAACTCCTGAACAATTTACTCCTTTCTACATATTCCCATGTATTATCATTAACCATTCTTAGATATTTACCCTGATATTTAACTTTTAGACATTTTTACTCCTTATTATTGATGTATATGTAAATTTGGATTATGTTCATATTCAGAATCAATTTTAACTAAATTATCAATCTTTTGATATTTAGATACAAGATATTTAGTTAAATCAATATTCAAATTTTTCATTGCTTCTAGTATTTCTTTTTCTGCTTGATTATACTTTATCTTATTTTCTAAAGACAAATCATTTTTAGATTTTTCTTCTTCAAGTCTTATTTGACTTTCCCTTTGTAATTGCCTTATAGTTTCGTCATGTACTATCTTTGACATTTTATTTTTATGTTCAACTTCATTTTCTTCCATTTCACGTTTTTTTATACTTCTTTGAAATTCCATGCTTAATTTATAATCTGCTAATTCTGAGCTTGAGTTTCGGTCTCTGTTTCAAGCTTTAATCTTGTTCTAGCTTCAATAGCATTATTATGCATTTCCTGAAGCCTATTATTTGCAGTATAACCTCTATATACAACCTTATTAATTTGATAACCAATTTTTTGAGATCTGCTTACTAACTGTTTATAAGTTTCTGTTATTAAGTTTATCAGTATTTTCCTTAAATTCTTCAAAAACTTAGCGTTGAAACAAAATCTATAATATCAGATGTCAAAGCATTGATAAAATCAGCAATAGGATCATGTGTTTGAGTAAGCATAAAATCAATATTTATAATTTCAAAAAATCATTACTTTTACAACTATTAATGCATCATCTGAAGTTCTTACATCTTCTACATCAAAATACATTTTGGTCTGAATTACCTTAACTTTTTAAATTTTAAAATATGAGGAAGTTTTTTATTTGAAATACCTGAGTTAATAGAACCATGCCAACTAAATTCATGAGTCCATTCATTTTCTGTAGGCATATAAATTTCAGCACCTTTTATTATTCTTTTTTTAACTTTATCATTTTCTTTTGTGTAAACTACCATTACTTCATTTTCTTCAATATTAATCATTTTTTGAGTTTCAATAGATTTATGATTTATAGGGTCAAACCAAATAGATACAGCACCTTTTAAATGTTCTCTCCTACCATCTATATAATTTATTATTAGATATTCATCCGGTTCTGCTGTATATAGCTTTAGTTTTTCTATCTCTTGATTAAATAAAAATAATCTTTTAGGCCCATCTATTATCTGTATTTCACCATTAGAACTCCAAACAGCATATCTTTCTCCTTTTCTTATAGTATTAATTTTGAACATGACAAATAAACCTCCTTTATTGAGTTTATAAAATAAATTATGAGTAAATTAAAGAGTTAAGTCTTATCCATTAACTAAGGATAATTTACTTAATCTTTTAGATTTAAAAAATTATTGTTAGTGTTACTATTGATTTGAGAAAAGTAGCTAGTCAAAAAATTTAAATCTCTTGGTCTTAATCTTCTTACTTCTTACTTTTCACTTTTTATTTGTTCTTACTTATTATATTTCAGAACTTTTTATAATTTTTGCTCCAGAGTTTTCCATTTCTTTAATAGAATTTTCTACATCATTAGGATTTAAATTAACTCCTCTAACTGCATCTATTACAAGATTAACTTTATAACCAAGATTAAGAGCATCAATAACAGTATATTTAACGCAATAATCAGTTGCTAATCCTGTAATATATAATTCTTCTATTCCTTGAGTTTTTAGATAATTATTTAATCCTGTCTCACTTTTATGATCGTTATTAAAGAAACCACTATAACTATCAACATTTACATCTGTTCCCTTTTGAAAAACTTTAGTAATTTTTGATCTGTTTAAACTATCAACAAATTCTGCACCTTTTGTATTTTGAACACAATGATTAGGCCACATTACTTGGTTTTGTCCATTAAGCTCTATTAGTTCTCCAATACTTTTATTATTATTAGAAGCAAAACTAATATGTTCGCTTGGGTGCCAATCTTGAGTTGCAATAACATATTCAAATTTATCCATAATAGAGTTAACTACAGGGATTATTTTATCTCCATCATCTACAGCTAGAGCACCATTTGGACAAAAATCATTCTGAATATCAACTAAAATTAAAGCTTTTTTCATATTAACTCCTTTATAAAAATAAACTTAATGTAGTTTATACACTAAGTATAGTACAAAAAAAATAAATAGTCAATCAAAACAATAACAAATATCTCAGATGCAATATTGATTTGCATTTTATGAAACAAAGAAAACTTTGAACAATATAATTTTAATCTATTGTAAAAATTGAAATCATAGAAATATGTCAAGAAATAATGCTAATTAATATCTATAAAATGACTTGTTAGTTTCAATACTTTACTACTAAAATATAGAATTAGTTATTTTTTAAGGAATAAAGTTATGCAAAAAGTAAGTATCAATCAAATACAAAACTATGCTGGACAAGATGTAACACTTGAAGGCTGGATTTATAATAAAAGAAGTAGTGGAAAAATAAAATTTTTAATTGTTAGAGATGGTTCAGGTTTTATCCAATGTGTTATGGGTAAAAAAGATGTAAGCGAAGAAGAATGGAATTTAACAGAAGGATTACATCAAGAAGCTTCAATAAGAATTACAGGAAAAGTAAACTTCTTTGAAAAAGCACCTTATTGTAAGCATGAGTTAATTGTAAATAAAATTGAATTAGTTGGTAATTCTGATGAATCATACCCAATTTCACATAAAGAACATGGAATAGACTTTCTACTTGAAAATAGACATTTATGGTTAAGAACACCAAAGCAAAATGCAGTCATGAGAGTTAGACATCAAGTAATAAAAGCTTGTCGTGATTTCTTTGACTCAAGAGATTTTACACTTATTGATGCTCCTGTTTTTACACCAAGTGCTTGTGAGGGAACAACAGATCTATTTGAAGTAAAATACTTTGAAGATAAAGCTTATTTAACTCAAAGTGGACAATTATATATGGAAGCAGCAGCTTTAGCTATGGGAAAAGTTTATTGTTTTGGTCCAACATTTAGATCCGAAAAATCAAAAACAAGAAGACATTTAACAGAATTTTGGATGATAGAACCAGAAATGGCTTATGTTGACTTAGAAGAGAATATGAGAGTACAAGAAGAAATGGTTTCATATGTTGTTGAACAAGTTTTAAAACATAGAAAAGATGACCTTTTATTATTAGAAAGAGATATTTCAAAACTTGAAAATATTAAAGCTCCTTTCTATAGATTATCATATACTGAAGCAGTTGAGATATTACAAAAAGAAGGATCTACAATAGAATGGGGAACAGATTTTGGGGCTCCAGATGAAGCAATAATAACATCAAAATATGATAAACCTGTATTTGTTCATAGATTCCCTACAATCTGTAAAGCTTTTTATATGAAACCAGATCCAGAAAATCCTGATGTTGTTTTAGGAGCTGATTTATTAGCTCCTGAAGGTTATGGTGAAATTATTGGTGGTGGTCAAAGAATAGAAGACTATGATCTTTTATTACAAAGAATCAAAGAACATAAATTACCTGAAGAAGATTTTAAATGGTATCTTGAATTAAGAAAATATGGTTCAGTTCCTCATGGTGGTTTTGGTATGGGTATTGAAAGATGTGTAACTTGGCTTTGTGGAATTGAACACGTAAGAGAAGCTATTCCATTCCCTAGAACACTTTATCGTATTTATCCTTAAAATATAACAACTAACTCTATAATATACAATTAGAGTTAGTTTGTTTTACTAAAATTATTTCTTTTAGGTTTTACCTAAATTAATAATAAATTACTCTTTTTTAAGAATTTATTTTTATATAAATAAGTTTATGATAAAAATCAAGTTTATAGTTAAAAACAATTAGGATTTAAGTTTAATTAAGTACTATAATATATATTATTATTTTATATAAACTGAGTACTAATGTTAAAAAGAACAAAAATTATTAAATTATCATTTTTATTGATAGTCTCCTTAAATCTAATTAGTTGTATTGAAGATCCAACAGCCCCTAATTCAGAAATAGTTCAAACACCTGTAAGTATTTCAGATATTGCCAAAATACCAAAACCTAATCATACAGTTATTGTTGTTTTAGAAAATCATGCTTATGAGCAAATTATTGATAGAAAATCTGCTCCTTATATTAATGAGTTAGCAGATTCAGGTGCTTTGTTTACTGAGTCTTATGGACTTACTCATCCAAGTCAACCTAATTATATAATGCTATATTCAGGCTCAAATCAAGATGTTAAAGATGATAAAAAACCACAAAACACACCATTTTCCACTCCAAATCTAGGTGCTTCTATGTTAGCTGCAAATAAAACTTTTGTAGGTTATTCTGAAGACTTACCATCAGTAGGTTTTGTAGGTGATAAATATGATCAATATGCAAGTAAACATAGTCCTTGGGTTCATTGGCAAGGTAATGGAACAAATAGACTACCAGCAGAAGTAAATCAACCATTATCAAATTTTCCTGATGATTATAATAAATTACCTGACTTATCATTTGTTATTCCAAATATGGATGATGATATGCACAATGGTATTTTTACACCAATAATTAAAAAAGGAGATGACTGGTTAAAAAATCATTTAGATGGGTATATTAAATGGGCTAAAGATAATAATAGTCTTTTTATATTAACATTTGATGAAGATAATAGATTGCATAATAATAAAGTTACAACTATTTTTGTTGGACCAATGGTAAAAGCAGGAGTTTATAATGAAAAAATTAATCATTATAGTATCTTAAGAACACTAGAAGATATGTATAAATTACCTTATATAGGTGCAAGTACTAACATAAATCCAATAGTAGATTGCTGGAATCCAATCAAATAAATTCATAAGCTAAACTCTTATTTTATAATATTTATTTATGTGTAATACAAAAATCTATCAAAAAGCTAAAGAATTTTATGAAAGAGGAGATTTAATAAAGTCTCTGTATTATTTTTTAGAAGAAATAAAAATTAAAACAGAAAACATAGACTCGTATTATTACTTAGCTTTGATTTATAAAAAAAAGAATAAGATAGAAAAGTATTACTATAACCTAGCTTATTATTATTACTTAGATAAAAAATATCATAATTCTATCTTTAATTTTAAAAGGTGTTTGAAAATAAATCCTAAAGATAATAATACACTCTATCATTTAGCATTATCATATTCAGCCTTAAAAAGGTTTAGTGAAGCAAAGTATTGCTTTAAAAAAATAGCTAAAATAAATTTAGACTATAGTAATCTTTATTATAATATAGGTAATACTTATTCTTCATGTAATAATTATGAAAAAGCAATAATTTATTATAAAAAAGCTTTAAAGTTAGAAAATAGAGATGATGCTTATTATAATATAGCTCTTTGTTACCATCATTTAGGAAAGATTAATTTAGCAATAAAGTATTATAAAAAATCAATTGAGATTAATACTTTAAAGTGTGAGGCATACTTTAATTTATCAAAATGTTATATGGATAAAAAAGACTATAATAATTCAATAATCTTTTTAAAGAAAAATTTAAAAATAGAGCCCAATAATGAAGATGCCCATTATAACTTAGGAGTTAGTTTTTTTACATTAGAAAAATTTGATTTAGCTATCAAAAAATTTGAAAAAGTTCTAAGAACTAATCTTAATGATAAATATGTATATCTTTATTTAGGTATGTCATATTCAAAATTAGGGGAATACAAATTAGCTATTGATATTTTTCAAAAAGGATTAACTATAGATAATAAATTTGTTGATTTTACTTATAATATAGGAATTATATACTTTAATATAAGAGAATATGAATTAGCTGTACTAAATTTTAGAAAAGCAATTGAGATACAGGATTATTACAAAATTCATTTTCATTTAGGTATTACTTATTATTATATGAATGATTATAAGTTGGCACTTAATGAATTAATATTATTTCAAAAATCCCAACCAAATGATTTAGAAGTTTTAAAGTATATAAGAGCTTGTAATAAAAAGTTAAATATAATTAGTTAAAAAACCTTAGAAGCAATTTGATATGTAGTTTTTGATTTACCCATAGTGTAATAATGTAAGCAAGGAACACCAAATTTTATTAAATCTTTTGATTGTTGAATTGCCCACTCTATACCAATCTGCCTAACTTGAGAGTCTTTTTCACATTTTCTTACTTCTGATGCTAAATCTTCTGGTATATCAATATGAAATATCTTAGGTAAATTAATTAATTGCTGTTTTGTTGTTAAAGGTTTTAAACCAGGTATTATAGGTACATTTATACCTTCATCACGACAAAGTGTTACAAAGTCATAAAACTTTTGATTATCAAAAAACATTTGAGTAACAATATAATTTGCACCAGAGTCAACTTTTTCTTTTAAGTACATTAAATCAGATTGTAAGTTTGGGGCTTCGTAATGTTTTTCTGGATAACCAGCAACACCTATACAAAAATTAGTAGGTTGAACATCTTCTACTTCATCAAAAAGATATTTACCCTGATTCATATTATTTACTTGTCTTAAAAGATCAATTGCATATTTATGCCCTTTAGGATCTGGTATAAATGAGCCTTCTGATTTTATAGGGTCACCTCTTATAATTAAAACATTATCAATACCTAAAAAACTTAAGTCAATTAAAGCATTTTCTGTTTCTTCTACACTAAAACCACCACAAATAATGTGAGGTACTGCATCAATTTGATATTTATTTGTAATAGCACTACATATACCAACAGTTCCAGGACGTTTTCTAATTGAAATTCTTTCTAAATAACCATTTTGAATTTCTTTATATATATATTCTTCTCTATGATAGGTTACATCAATAAAAGCAGGTTTAAATTCAATTAATTGTTCTATTGAATTAAATATTGAATTAATACTTTCTCCTTTAAGTGGAGGAAGTATCTCAAATGAGAAAAGGGTTGATTTTGCATTTTTTAGATGCTCTGTTACCTTCATTAACCTAATATAAACCTATAAATTATAAAACAATAAGAGTTAATTATAATCTAAACAATAATATCTTGAAAATAAAGATATATTTTTACTTAACATAATTTCTTATAACATAAACTTAAAATAAATCTTTAATGTATTGATTTTATTTGATTTTATAATTAAAATTCTAGTCTATGAATAGTTTTGAAATTAATTATAAATGTTGATACCTTTAATAAAATCGAAGTTTAGGATACCTAAGCTTTCACCTAATTATATAAGTAGAACTAAGATTCTTAAAAAGCTTGATAAAGCTAATAAAGAAGGCAAAAAACTTATAACAGTTATAGGAAATGCTGGTTACGGAAAAACCAGCTTAATTGTTGAATATCTTGAAAAAAATAAATCACCAAATTTATGGTATACACTTAATGAGTCTGATACTGATATTATTGTCTTTATTAATCATTTAGTAAAAGGATTAGGATTAGTATTTAGTGATTTTAAACAGAACTCTTTAGATCTTCTTTTATCTGCTACAAATCCTGAAAGTGTACTCCAAAATGTAATGGCAATACTAACTGAAGAGCTTTCTAACTTAGAAATAGATAACTTTTCTATAGTTTTTAATGATTTTCATTATATAAGAGAGTCAGAAGCTGTTAATAAAGCTGTTGAATACCTTATAGAATATATGCCAGAGAATATAAAGGTTATTATAATTAGTCGTCATAGTCCACATTTAAAGAAATTAGCTCAATTAAAAGTAAGACAAGAAGTTTTGGAAATTTCTCCGAATGATTTAAAGCTTAGTATTGATGAAATTAAAGAAATTTTTGAAAAGTATAATATAAAATTAAGTGAATCTGAACTTGAAAAGATCTTTAATCAAACAGAGGGTTGGATAGGAATCCTAGTTCTATTATTACAAACATATAATTCAGATAAACCTATAAATGAATATATTTTAAGTTTATTAGATAGTAATGAGCCTATATTTGATTATTTTGCTAATGAAATATTTGAACTTCAAGAATCAGAAATAAAAGATTTTCTACTAAAAACATCAATATTACCAAAAATTGATAAGGAACTCTGTCAAGAAATTGGAATAGAAGATTTTAATAATAAAATTGATATTATAAAAAAACAAAATTTATTTGAAGATAATGATGAATTAAGATACAATCAACTTTTTAAGGAGTTTTTAAGAGAAAAAGCAAAAGATGATGTATCATTTTTTGAAGTTCAGCAAATTTATAGTGATATTGCTAGATATATGCTTAAGAAAAAAGAATATGAAAATGCTATAGAAAATAATATTTTGGCACTTGACTATGAAGAGGCTGAATTAACCTTATTAAAAATTGCTCAAGATTTAATATATACAAATCGTATTGAAACACTTTCAAAATTTCTTCAAAAATTCCCTGATGAATATATTGATATTTCAACAAGATTAAATATGTATCAAGGTGAAATATATAGGTTATTAGGAGAATACAATGAAGCCATACTTTCATATCAAAAAGCAGAAAAAATAGCAGAAAGAGAAAATGACATTTCATCACTTGCTTTATCTTATGTATATCAAACAATAATACAAGCTAGTAAAGGAGAAACAGAAGAAAGCTTAATTGATAAAGCTCTTAAAATGCTAAATCCTGAAGATATTTCAGAACTAGCATTTGCATATAATACAAAAGGGATAACCTACCTTTTTGGTGAAAAAATATCAGAATCACTTAAGTATTTTGAATCATCTCTTAAATATTATGAGCAATTAAATGATAGTATTGGACAAGCTAAGGTTCTTCATAATCTAGGTTTTGCTTATTCTATGCTTGGTAGTTTTGAACACTCAAAATCAACTTATGAAAGAGCTATAAAACACGCAGAATCTGCTGGAAAATACCCATATATAATGACGTATAATAATATTGCTATTATTTATAATTATTCTGGAGATTTTATTGAAGCAAGAAATTTTGCAGAAAAAGCCTTAACTCTTTCTCAAAAACTAGGTTATAAGCGTGATATGGCTTATGCCTACTGGACTTTAGGGATGATTACTTCAAATCTTGGAGAATATATTAAGTCTGAGGATTATTTTAATCAGTGTTTAGCAATAGGAATGGATTTAGGAGATAGACATTCTCAAGCATCTGCTTTAAGTGGTTTATCAGAGTTAGCACGTTTACAAGGTAAATTAAATAAATCTCTAGATTTAATTGAAGAAGCTATTAGAAGGAGAGATTTACCAATTGATAATCAAGGTTTAATAGAGTTATTAATGCAAAGAGCTTCAATTTTTGTTGAATTAAATGAATTTAAGTTAGCTAAAATAGACCTTGAAGAATATTTATTACCTAAAGTTGAAAAGTTAAAGTATAAATATTATCTTAATCATATTTATTTTCATTTATCTATAGTCTATGAAAAAGAAAACCCTGAAAAATCAGAAATATATACACAAAAAGCGTTTGATTTAATTAAAGAAAATAACTATTACTTTTATTTGGTTCAACATAAACATATACCTCAATCTTTATCTAAAAAATTAGACAATAAA
Source organism: Candidatus Sericytochromatia bacterium (assembly GCA_046328075.1). Lineage (GTDB taxonomy): Bacteria > Cyanobacteriota > Sericytochromatia > UBA7694 > JACMQJ01 > JAXLXG01. The sequence continues at coordinate 75,060 of JAXLXG010000006.1, read as the reverse complement.
AATGTTGAAGTTAATGTTACTAAACCAAGTAAAATAAAATTTTATTGTTTTGGTGAATTTAAAACAGTTATTGAGGATAAAGTTATAAGTAATAAAGACTGGAGTGGTTTTAAAACAAAAATGGCTTTAGCTTATTTATTACATAATCCTAAAGGCGTTACAAAAGAACAATTAGCAAACTTTTTATATCCTGATACTGATATAACACGTACAGCAATTAATGTTATTCTTACCAGATTAAGAAAGGCATTAGAAGCAGATGATAACCAAGACTCAAAATATATAATTTTTAATGAAGGTAAATACTTTTTTAATTTTGGTACTAGTTATTGGTTAGATACAGAAGAATTTAATTATTTATATAAAGAATTATCTGATACAAAAGATGAGGATAAAAAACTTTCAATCTTAAAAAAATTAGTTGAACTTTATCAAGGCGATTTTCTTAATGAGTTTAGTTCTGAGTTGTGGTGTCAAATTGAAAAACAAGTCTATAGAAGAAAAATAGACCATGTATTTGAACAATTATTTAATATTTTATATAAAAAAGCTGATTATCAAGAGATAATTACTTATTCAGAAAAAGATTTAGCTATTGATTTATGCAATGAAAAGGCTTTCCAAAGAAAAATTAAAGCTCTAATTGCAATGAATAAAAATGATGAGGCATTAAAACATTACAAAATAATGAAAAATGTTTTAAAATCTCAGCTTGGAATGGAACCAAATCAAGAATCTTATTTACTTTATCAAAAAATAAGAGATTAAATCTTTTATGTCTAAGATAAGTAAAATTTTAATTGCTAATCGTGGAGAAATTGCAAATAGAATAATAAAAACTTGTAAAAGTTTAAATATTGAAACTGTAGCGATTTTTTCTGATTCTGATAAAAACTCTTTGTATGTAAAAAATGCGGACTATTCTTACTATATAGGTAACTCAGACATAAAAGATTCTTATCTAAATATGGATAAAATAATTCAAATAGCTCTAAAAAATGATGTTGATGCAATACATTGTGGATATGGTTTTTTATCTGAAAACTATGAATTTTCAATTAAATGTGAAGATAATAATATTTTACTAATTGCACCTCCAAAAGAAATAATAAAACTAAGTGCATCTAAAAGTGAATCTAAAAATATAGTTAAAAATTTAGAAATTCCTGTGATTAATGGATATGATGGAGAAAATCAAAGTCTAAATATTTTTATAGAAGAATCAAAAAAAATTGGGTTCCCTTTGCTTATTAAAGCTAAATTTGGCGGAGGTGGTAAAGGAATGAAAATAGTTGATAAACTTGAAGATTTAGAAAATGAGATTCAAGAAGCAAAACTAGAAGCATTGAATAGTTTTGGAAATGACGAAATATTTTTAGAGAAATATTTTAAACATTGTAGGCATATAGAGTTTCAAATAATTGCTGATAACTTTGGTAATATTATATGCTTAGGTGATAGAGAATGTTCAATACAAAGAAGATATCAAAAAATTATTGAGGAAAGCCCAGCTTCAATAAGCAGTAATTTAAGAAGTAGAATGATAAATGCAAGTATAAAAATTTATAAAGCTCTTAATTATAAGGGTGTTGGAACTATTGAGTATATAGTTATTGATAATGATTTTTATTTTTTAGAGATTAATCCTAGGCTTCAAGTTGAACATACAATAACAGAAATGATAACAGGTTTAGATATTATAGAACTTCAAATAAAAATAGCTGAAAATAAAGAATTGAACTTAAAACAGAAAGATATAAAGTTTAATGGTCATTCAATTCAATGTAGAATTTGTTCAGAAGATGAGAACTTTAAGCCTTCTGTTGGAAAAGTTTTAGATTATTATTTTGATGAAAATATAAGAATTGATAATGGAATTAACTTAAATTCTCAAATAAGTATTTTTTATGACTCTATGTTAGCAAAATTTGTAAGTTATGGAAATTATAGAGAAGATTCAATAAAAAATATGCTTAATTCTTTAAGAAACTCATATATATTTGGTATTGAAAATAATATTAATATGTTATGCAATATTTTAAATCATGAGTCATTTATAAAATCTGTTTATGATACCTCTTTTATTGAAAATAATAAAGATAGTATCTCTAGAGTTAGTAATTTAGATTATTTTTTGATAGTAGCATTAATAAGTAATTGTATTAAGAGAAGTGATGAGAGAGTATTATTAAAAAATATCCCATTTGGTTGGAGAAATATAAAATTTCAAAAACAATCTGAGTTTCTAGAATATCAAAAGAAAACTTATAAACTTGAATACGAAAATAGTAATAATCTATTTAAAACAAATATTTCAGGTTTTAAAAATGAATATATAGTTGAATTAGTTGATAAAAATAATTATAGTTTAATTATTAATAATCAATACTTTAATTTTAAAATATTAAATGATAAAGATAATATTTATATATACAATAGAGTTTTAGGTTCAATATGTATAAAAAATATATCTAAATTCACTAAAATAACAAAAGAAAATAATAATAATGAGTATTTATCACCATTACCTGGTGAAATAAAAAAAATATTTGTTAGAGAAGGAGATAATGTTAATAAGGGAGAGCTTTTGCTTATTATGTATTCAATGAAAATGGAAACTTCAATTTATGCTAATACATCTGGAACAATAGAAGCTATTCTATGTAGTGAGAATAGCTTTATTGATTCAAATAAAATTTTATTAAAAATAAAAGAAAATTCGTAAAAAAAATAAGTAAAAGTATATTATTTCTTACTAGAATTTATTTCTTCAATTTTTTTATTTACTTCATCAATCTTCTTTTTATTATTAACTATATGAATCCAACGCTTAACAACACTATCATCAACAACAGCTTGAGCCTTTTTAAATTCACCTAAAGCATTATCTAATTCTTTATCACCAAGATACTTCATACCTAAAGACATATGTGCTTCTTTAATCTGATTTTTTCTGACAGTATCTTTATTTATTGCCCCCGTTCCACCTCCTGTAGTAACAACTGGTATAGGTGTTGCTTTTGGTGTTACAGGAGTTGTATTTGTTTTTTTAGTTTGGTCATTCGCAAAGTCATAAAAAACATTACCTGTACCAGATTTCTTTTTTTGAGAATCAGGATTCTCTACATCTAAATTTTTACCTAAAGCAGAAGTTACAGCAATACCTTGAGCCTTCTTATTGGATTTTACTTTTGTTTTAGCTTCAGATATTGCTATTGAGGATAAACTAAATGATATAAAAGTAACAAGAATCAAATTTAACTTTTTCATTATTTTACCTTATTTGATTAAGTATTATAATTTTATATATTATATCATAAGCAGAAACTAACCATATTGAACATTTTGGCTTTTATACATAATCTTTTAAATAACTTAAAATTTTAATAATTTAAAATATCTTAGATTTCTTTAACTGATTTAATCATAAAGGAGTTTTCGATGATATTTTCAAGTTTTTCAAGATTAGTATAATTTAGTATTTTATTCTCAAGCTTTTTTGATATGTCATTAAACTTTTTCTTTATTATTCTAATAACTAAATTCCTAGAAGTATTTAGTTTGATATTTAACTTGTAGAAGAATATTGTATAAAAGCATTTTAAATTCAATATTAAGTATATATTTATTGTCAATTTCAAAAACAGAGTCAATTCGTCTATCAGGAATATTTAACTCTCTATCTTTAACTTCAATAGTTTTAGGTTTTTCTTTTATGATAAATTCAATAATCTATTCTTCAAAATCATTGATTAAATCTTTACTTGCTTTATTATATTTTTAAGCTTTTTCATTCTGAAAATTTTATCATAACAATATTATTTTCTACTGTATAATCCTAAAAGCTTTTAAAATTATAATTCTTGTAATATAGTTTTTGTCATTATTTAAATCCACAGTTTAAAACTATAGTTTTAGAAATTAATAACACTATTTTTTTACAATAACAAATTTTTTGGTCAAAAAGTGTAGATTTATTAAGTCTAATAATTTATAATAGTTCCAATTGTTGTAAATTTTTATAGACTAAATTTCTTAAACTAAAGTTAATTTTATTTTAAGCAAGTTTTTACTAGTTTAATCTATATAGTTTATAATACACCTGAATTAAATAAACAAGGAGCAATTTTTTATGTGTAATACTATTAATTCAAATCCTTTTAATAGCAAACCATCAAGTAATAACTATGGTAGTAAAAGTGGAGGTAGCTATAACAAACCAAGTTCAAATGATCCTTTCTCTGGAAGTGGTAGTAGCACCTATAAAACAGGTGATGGGTATGGTGGCGGTTCAAAACCGAGCGTATCTGGTGATCCATTTGGTGGTGGTAGTAAGCCTAGTTATGGTGGCAATAAACCTAGTTCAAATGATCCTTTCTCTGGTGGTGGAAGTTATAATAAACCTAGTTATGGAGGAAACAAACCGACATCAGGAGACCCTTTCAGTAATGGCGGTGGATATGGTGGAAATAAACCTATAACAGATGATCCATTCAGTAATAAACCTAGTTATGGTGGTAATAAACCAACATCAGGAGACCCTTTCAGTAATGGCGGTGGATATGGTGGAAACAAACCAGTATCAAGTGATCCTTTTAGCCACAATAAACCAAGCTATTCTCCAAGTTATCCTGGAGGAGATCCATTCTCAAAACCATCCTTCTCAAATAAACCTTATTACCCTGAAGTTCCTTTAATATTTGATGATCCTTTCTCTTGGTCACTTCCAAGTTATAACAGTTCATATCAAATGGAAAGAGCATATAATGATGCTTTATACTCTGGTGATGGTTATAAACTACTTCAATTAGCTAAAATTGAAAGTGATTATAATATGATGCCTGGTGTAAGAGCTGGTGATATTTTATACAATGCTTATAGAGTAGGTGTTGATAGACGTGAGCCAAATCTATTATTAAATATAGCTAAATTTGAATATAATAATAATCTAATGCCTGGTATTGCTGCTGGTGATATCTTATATGATGCATACTTTGCAGCAAAAGACAGAGGAGATTATAGAACACTATATAAAATAGCTAATTTTGAAGGTACATATAATCTTATTCCAGGTTTAGGTGCTGATACAATAAGAAGAGAAGCAAGAAATATAGAATTTGATTATTAATCGAATTAATAAATAAAAAATCCGAGATAGAAACTATCTCGGATTTTTTATGAGATATTACAAAAAAACATAAAAGTTTTTCAATTAAATTTTTACATCAAAGAAACTTTAATATATAATTGTATTTACTTTATATTTTAATATTCAGGTTTGTTATGAAGAAAATTATTGCATTAGTTTTATCATCATTTGTTATCTCTTGTTCAAATAATCAAGTTCAAAATTTTGACACAGTAAATACACAATCTCCACAAGAAGCAAGTACTTTTAATAGTTCCAAAAATATAAATATTAACGATGATGAAATTGGAAGCAGTCTAAAAAACTCTGCTATAAAAATAAATAAGCTTGATATTGAAAGCAAAAATAAATCAAATACAAATCTAAATTTTAAGACTACTATTATTAAAAAAGGTAAAACCATAAATTCTAAAGATAGTCAAAACTTTAATATTTTTGGGGTGATATCTTATCCAGATGATAAAGGTAATTTAAAGCAAGGTGCTAATATAACTGTTAGTTTAAGTAATGATGGAAAAAACATTGTTAACGCTGTAACAGATGAAAATGGTAATTGGACAGCTAGTTTAGATAAGTCTAAATATTCAGGAAAAAATATAGCAGTAAGTTTTCAATTTTCTAATAAATATTGGATGATTGGTGGTAAAGACAAAAGTTATTCTTGGAGTATTGATTCAATAAACAATTTATCCTCTGATATTGACTTAGGAACTATTAGTCCTGTTAAAGGTTCAGAAAATGCTAAAGCTGCTTTTATTAATGATATTTATAATAGATACTTAAAAATGTTTAAAAAAGAAGGTATTAATGTTGATACTTGGTGGACAGTTCAATTAAAAACAGTTTGGCCTCAAAACTCAAATTATTATGCTTGGAAAACTGTTAACTTAAGTGATGCTGATCATTGGGATGTAAATGGTCATGAAATAGGTCATGCAATGACCGATATAGGCACAAACTCTAGTATGGGTGGTGGACAACATAAAATTGATGAATGTTACACAGAAAATTTAGCTTGGTCTGAAGGGTTTGCAACATTTTTATCAAGTGTAATATCTTTAGATAAATCAGATCCAGATGCAAAGTTTGAATTTCTTGTTCCTAGAAGGGCTCCAATTAGACAAGAAAATGTTCCAACAGATGTTTGTAATGGTCAAAAGAATGAGTGGCGTGTAGGAGCTACAATGTGGGATATTTATGATACTCATGTTGATGGAGATGATAATATTTCTGTACCATTTAAAACAATATGGCAATCTGTTACAAGAAAAGAAAAAAGAATCGGAAGTATGAAAGATGCTGCTGACTCACTTAAAGCAATTGCTCCAGAGTATAATGAAGCTTTAGATAAATCTCTTAAGTTTAATACAATGTTCTAAAAAATATAAAAGATGAATGTATTAATGGTCTTAGCATCTCATGATTTTAGAGATGAAGAATATTCTATTACTGAAAGAGTTTTAACTCAAAAAGATATTATGGTTTTAACTTCTTCTACTACAATAGATAATATAAAAGGTATGCTTGGAACAGTTATAAAACCTGATATTCACTTAGATTCAATTCAAGAATTTAGTTTTGATGGAATAGTAATAATTGGTGGTAATGGTGCTAAAGAACTTTGGGATAATAAAAAGCTAATTTCTTTAGTAAAAGAATTTAATAATAATAAAAAGCCAATAGGTGCTATTTGTCTTGCTCCGATGGTTTTAGCAAATGCAGGTATTTTAAGAAATAAAAGAGCTACAATTCATGAGAGTGCAGTAAGAGAATTTAAAACTAAGAAGCTTTTATATTCTAATAATAATATAGAAATTTCTGATAATATTATTACAGCTAATTCTCCTTCTGCTTCAACTATCTTTGCTCAAACATTTGTAAATGCATTATTAAAAATTTAGGTATTAATTTGAATAAGTCAATTTCTTTATTAAGATTCCAATTAAAAGTTCTTGGAGCTTATTTTAAAAATCCTAAATGGAATTTTGCAAAATTTAAAGAATTTATAATTTATTTCTTATATTATTTTGTAAATTTTTGGTATTATACTTTTTTATGCTTTTTTGAAAGTTTTATTATAAAAAATGGTACTTTAAAAAAAATTGATAATAAAATGACAGAAATATATAATTCTGAAAATCAGTTTTGGGTTTCTTTAAAAGAAAGCTATAGACAAAAGAGTGAAAAAATTGTTAATTTAACTTATGGTGAAACATCATATTTTGCAATAAGAGAAAGTTTAAAATATGTCAATTTGACAAAAGATGATACTTTTTATGATTTAGGATGTGGAACAGGTAAAACAGTTTTTTTTGCTAACGCAATATATGGAGCAAAGTCTATAGGTATTGATATTGTTGGTAATTTTATAGATAATGCAAATATTATTGTTAAAGATTTAGAACTTAAAAATATAAGCTTTATAGAAAAAAGTATTTTTGATGTTAATTTAAAAGATGGAACTGTTTTTTATATAACACCAACTTGTTTTGATGCTGAAAATATGAAAAAAGTTCTTAAAATGTTTGAAAAGCTTCCAAAAGGTTCAAGACTTATAGTTTTATCAAGACATTTACCATTACCAAACCTAGAATTAATTGGAAGAAAATCTCTTTATTATTCTTGGGGAAAAGCTGAAACATTTTATTATAGAGTAATCTAACTGATTATTATCTATTCACTTATAATTTTAAAGACATCTTTTATCTGTTCATATCCAATTTTTAAAATGAAATTTGAATTTCTTCCATAGCTTTTATTACCTATTATAAAAAAGTTAGGTTCTGGATTTTTTAATGTATCTAAATCACTTGATACTTGATTTAAACAGTCTGTTGAAGTTTGGCTTAATAAACTTGCTGATAATTTCATTATTCCATGAGTTGCATAACATTCATGTATTTGTAATTCTTCATATATTTTATTATCTGGTTTATAACCTACATTAGAAATTATTTCATCAATAATAATTTTTTTAGACTCTTTATTATGATTAAAAAATACTTTTAGTTTATTTCCTTCTAGTTCTATATTCTCTATATAACTATTACTAAAAAAATGAATATTTTTATTATTTTCTGATATTATCTTATTTGTATCTTGTATTAGTATATTTCTTAATTCTAAGATATCATTTTCTATTATTTTATATGGATTATTTTCAATACTTCGACTAATCCAAAATAATTTAGTATTAGGATAATCTTTTATGATTTCATAAATTAGATTTGCACTAGTTGCTGCTGAATAACCTGTTCCAATAAGTAAAATGCTTTTATTAATATATCTATCTTTATCCAAACCTCTAATATCAGGGATATAGTGATTTATCTTATTTTCAACCTTATCTTGATTTAAAATTTTTAATCCACCTAATCCAAAATTAAGAGGATTATCATAAGTTCCTGAACAGTCTATAACTATATCTGATTCTAAATAGAAATCCTTCTCCTTATCTCTTAAATGTAAAATAAAGGGAATTTCGGCTCTTTTTTGAGATCCTATTAACTCATTTTTTAAAGTATTTTTTTTACTAATAGAAATAACTTTTGTATTAAATAATTTATTATTTATTTTTTCTGAAATAGGTTTAAGATATTTATTAATATAATCTTCTATTTTACAATAATCCTGTAAATTTATATCAGGGTTTACTAATTTTATCCCTAACTCTGAACTATTCATATAAAAAGGTGAAAAGAACGTAATATGCTTACATTTTAATAAATTAGATGCTAAGTCATTTTTTTCTATTAATATTGGATTATAACCTAGTTCTTGTGCATATAAAGCTGTTTCAATACCAATAGGACCAGCACCTATTACAACAATTCTTTTCAAAGTAAATCCTCAAAATATTTTAAATAAAAACTAATTTAAATCTAAGGTAAAGTTAATATTATACATGATATAATTAGTTAGTTATTTTTGCAAAAGATGAGCTATGATGAAAAAGACAACATTAACAATATTATCACTTTTATCTTTATTTGCTTGTTCAATAAATAGTACTGATAATACAAGTTTATCTAGTTTAAACAATGTTAATTCTTTTTCTAAGTCTAAAAAAAGACTCCCAGATTTTGATAAACCTATTTTTGCAGCATTCAATAATGCATATAAAGCATTAGCTTCTGAAAATAATCAAATAGGACATAATGATCCTAATAACTCTGATAAATATTTTTTTAAAGCAATTGAATCATCACAAAACACTCTTGATGTAGCATTTTTTGATATTGATGATCAAGGTGCTGTGGATATGCTAATAAAGGCAAAGACAAGAGGCGTTAATATAAGAGTAGTAACTGATAGCGATAACTTAAGAGATAAAAAAGACCCTAGCTTACCTAGAAAAGCGATAGAGGATTTAAAAGCTTCTGGTATTGAAATAAGAGATGATAAAAGAACACCTTTTATGCATCATAAATTTATGATTGTTGATAATAAGGCGGTTTGGGGTGGTTCAATGAATCCAACTACAACATCTATGTATGAACATAATAATAATGTTTTTTATATCCAATCTCAAGAATTAGCTCAAAATTTTACAGCAGAATTTAATAGAATGTTTGAAAAGGGTGATTTTGGTTTTGTCACATCTCCAGTGATTAATCCAACAATTAAAGTTGGGAATGCAGAAATAAAAACATTTTTCTCTCCTAAAGGTGGTACACAAAAAGCTATACTTGATGAGCTAAGAAACGCTAAATCTAGTATTAAATTTATGGCTTTTTCATTTACTGAAAAAAATATGGGTCAAGTTTTAATTGATAAAAAAAATCAAGGTTTAAAAGTTGAGGGTATTTTTGATACTTGTTTGATTGATAAATATTCTAATTATTATCCATTTAGAGAAAATAAGATACTTTCTTTAAAAGATGGTAATCAAGCACTTTTACATCATAAAGTTTTTATAATAGATGACGAAACTGTTATTACAGGGTCATATAATTTCTCTAATAGTGCAGAGAATAGTAACAATGAAGATACTATAATAGTTAAATCTAAAGATTTTGCAAATTCTTATTTAATTGAATATTCCAAAGTTAGATTTGCAGCTTTAACAAATCAAGATATTCCTCCTTATGATCATCCTGCTTGTAATCATATAAATAATAATTCATCAAAAGAAAATCTAAAAGAGTAATTATAATTAGCTTTTTAATAAAACAAATTCAAATAATTATTAAAGAGTCTATTTTCTCAAGAGTAAATAATTTTATTTAATTATGTATTAGCAATTTTATTAATTGAGTCTATTAAATTTATTGGATTTGTATCAGATGAAAACTCTGAAAAAAGGACAAAAGACTCTCCCTGCATAGGTATAGTAGTAATTGCTAATAGATTCTCATCAGTTTCCATAATAGATGTTTTAGGCTCATTTCTTCCAATTCTTTTTGATTGTTTATTAATCTCAGAATACATTGAAAATGTTATTGCTGATAAAAAATCTTTATCTATTTCTTCTGTAAAATAAGAATCTATAGATAAACCTTCTTGAGTTACTATTGCACAGTTTTTAAAACCTGATACTTCTTTTAATTTTTCTATGATTAATTCTGTTGCAAACATTACTTCATCCTTATATTTAAATTCAATCCGTTTTTATAAGTGTAAGTTTACCATTAACGACCTTATTTAGGCTATCACTTTTTGAACCTGTACATATATCAATTCTACTAAATTTTTTATTTGTAAAAGCTCCACCTGTATCAACTGCTCTAAATTCAATTTTTCTACCATATTTAGCTTCTAATTCTGGGATTCTAAACTTATCTCCATATTTGATAACACCAGTTTTATAGAGATTTTTATCTAATGCAACTGAAACGTAACTTGCTTTACCATCTAAAAAATCTTGCAATGTATTTAACTTTTTACCCTTTTTATCATGATATCCACCCTCCAATTTACTATTATGAGGATAATAACCTGTTCCTTTAGCCACTCCCATGACTTTACCTTTTATGTCTGTGTTTAATACATTTTGAGTTTTATTATCTCCAAAAATATTTTGAGTAGTATTTGCTTTACCAGATTTATTTAATGATAATGAATCAAATAAAATAGATGGGGCTTTTAAATCAACTATAGGCATTAAAGTATTATTTGCCTTATGTTCTTTTCTATCAATGGTTAATTGACTATAAATGTTTAGATTTTTATCAATTGATGTCATTTACATTACCAATTTGCTATAAATTATTTTAATAACTTCATTGATATTTATTTAGATGTTTATTGTCTATTTCTTGCTAGTTTAACCTAAAATTAAATTATATTTATACTTATTATTTGATAGTGATTCTAAGTCACTCTTTATTCATTTCTTATTGCATTAGCAACTTGTATATTCTTTATTTTAATTGAAGGATAAATACCTGCAAGTAATGATGCTATTACTGAAATTAGAATAGCTTGTATAAAATAATCAGGAATTAATATTAATTCTAAAGACCAACCAAAAGATCTTAAATTTATTACATGAATTAATATAAGAGCAAGAATTATACCTACAGGCATTGCTATTAGACCTGCTGAAAGTCCCATTAAACCTGTTTCTAACAAAATCAAACTTTGAATTTGTCCTATAGTCATTCCTGTTGCTCTCATTATTCCAAACTCTTTAATTCTTTCAAGTTGTAGTGACATTAAAGTACTAAAGACACCAATAAATGCAACAATAGCAGCTAATAACCTTAAAGCATCTGTTATTGCAAATGTTCTATCAAAAACTTCTAAAGCGGACTCTTTAAGTAATTTATTTGATTGAACTAACAAGTCACCATTTTTATTAAATTTATTTTGTATATTATTTATTAAAGCATTTGTATTTTTAGATTCTTTAGTAAAAACAGCAATAGAGTTAATTTGTTTATCTTGCCAAATTGACTGATAATTTTTAGATTCCATTAAAATCGTTCCTCGATCTGAAGAATAATCATAATATATACCTGCTATTTTAAATTCTTTATTACCTTGAGGAGTTTCAAGCTTAATTTTATTATTTAACTCACTTTTTATATTATTATGAAAAGCAAATGATTCCGAAATTAAAACATTACCAGACTTAACCTTATTCCATACAGAGTTTTTATCTCCATCAGTCCAAACAAATTTTCTATTTTGTGCAATATCATTTGAAATTGATGTTAATAAAACAAAACCATAATTATTTGTTTGTAATCTTATACTTCTTGCTGTAGCAATACTTTTAACATTTTCAAGAGTAGATATTTTATTTGTTAAATCATTTGCAACACTATTAGAAATACCACCACTACTATTTGCAGAGCTTATAAATATATCAGCAGTGAGAGTTGTTTCAAGCCAACTAACAACAGTTTGTCTAAAACTACCTATCATAATACTAACACCAACAATAACAGAAACAGCAACCATTAATGCAGCTATTGCAACTGTTGTACGGCTAAGAGAACGATTAATATTTCTTGGGGCAAGTTTACCAACTACACCTAAAATAATTGTGGCTAAATGACTAAATATTTTCATTAATAAATTAGTTAATATAGGTACAAGTAAAGAAGCTCCTAATATTATAGTAAATAAACCAATAAAACTAATCTCAATTCTTTTTGTTGGTATATATAAAAATATTAAACCAATTAAACCAAATAATATTCCTGTAGAACTAATATAAGGTAAAAGTTTTTGAATTGTATTCTCAAGATTTGACCTTTTAAGTGTTCCAGAAGGTGGAACTCTAGTTGCTTCAAATGCAGGTATGGATGAAGCAAATATAGAAGCAAAAATACCAATAAAAGCTCCTTTTAAAAGAGTAAACTCTGATATTTGAACATTAGAGGTATTTAGTGTGAAATATAAATCATTTATTGTTCTTGTTACTAAATATAATGCTCCTTGACCAAGAAATATTCCTAAAAATAAGCCTATAATTGTTCCAATAATTGCAAGAATAGATGTTTCTAAGACAATCATTGAAAAAACTTGAGATTTTGTAACACCCAAAGCTCTTAATATTCCTAAAAGACCTCTTCTCTGAACAACTGAAAATGTCACTGTATTATAAATTAAAAACATTCCAACTACTAAAGCAAGTAAACTTAATGCTGATAGATTAAGTTTAAAAGCGTCACTCATTTGCTCTAATGCAGAACTTCTTGTTTTTGGTGATTCAATATTTATTCCTTTTGGTAGAATTTCTTTTATTTTATTAATTCTATCTAAATCTTTATTATCTTCTTCATTAAGAATTAAATCTATAGAACTAAGCTTTCCAACTTTATTTAAAACTTCTTGTGCTGTTGATATGTCACTTATTATCATTCCAGATAAAGCTTGTTTTGATAAATCATCATTGGCTTTAATTAATCCAACGACTTTTAATTTCTTTTTTTTTCCTGAATATTCTATATCAAAATTTGAGTTAATGTTTAAATTATTTTCTTTTGCAAAAGATTCTTCTATTAATACAGTATTAGGCTCTATAAAAAAACTTGTTAAAGACTCTATAGGAATATTACTATTTTCACCTCCTACATAATTTCTAAAAGGTGTTTCTGAAAAAGGATCTATGCCAAATAATCTTAAAGATTTAGACTTAGAATCAATACTTATATTTATATAATCTTGAACAATAGGTGCAGAATTTTTTATTTTTAAATCAATCCTTATTTTTCTAAAAAGTTCTTCATCAATATCTTTCTTTATTCCTGATATTTGATGAGTAGTTTTTCCTGTAAGTGTCTGACTTGATAATTGAAAAGCTTTTGTTGCACTTAAATTCGCCAAATCAATAGCAATTATAACAGCAACACCTAAAGCAACACCTAAAATTAACAAAAGGCTTTGAAGCAAATGTTTTTGATTATATCTTAAACCAAGTTTTAAAAGAGTAAACATTATTTATCACCTGATTTAATAAGATTTCCTTTTATCATTGTATATACTTCATCAGCATAAGGAATAATATCGCTACTATGAGTTGCCATTATTAATGTTTTTCCTGATTCTCTAGTAAGTTCTAATAGTAAATCTAAAACTAGTTTACCTGTATCTGCATCTAGGTTTCCTGTTGGTTCATCTGCTAAAATCAAACTAGGGTTATGAGCTAAGGCTCTTGCTATAGCAACTCTTTGTTGTTCTCCCCCTGAAAGTTTATCAGGATATGTATTTGCTCTATTTGCTAAACCAACTCTTTCAAGTAATTTCATAGAATTATTCAAATATTCTTTTGAATTTATTTTCATTAATTCTTGAGGTAAAGTAATATTTTCTAAAACTGTAAGTGTTGGAATTAGGTTAAAAAATTGAAATACAATACCTATTTTATCCCTTCTAAATATTGTTCTTTCTTTATCAGAAAGTTTTGTAATTGATATATCATTAATAAAGATCTCTCCATTATCAACTGTATCAATTCCACTAATCAAATTTAAAATAGTGCTTTTACCAGATCCGCTTTTACCAAGCATTACAGTAAATTTAGATTTTTTTAAATCTACAGATATATCATTTAAAATTTTATGTTTTGTATCCCCTTCTAAATAATATTTTTCTAAATTTTTTATACTTACTGCAATATCTGACATATTTATCCTAAAAATTAAATATTTATTTTTTTAATCTATATATAGATAAAATACTAATATTTTAATCAAAATATTTTGAAAAATATAATAAATTTTTAATGAGAAAGGCGTATCAGATATAACCTATATATTTATGATCTGATTTTTTAATAACTTCATATGAGTTTGAAAATTTAAATAATTGTAATTTAATTTATTCTACAGTATTAACTATGTCTTAAATTTAGAGGAACATCAATACTTTTTAAAGAATACTTAGCTTTTTTCATATATAGATATATTACAGAAAAAGACTATTCAATCTTACATAACTTGTATTAGTATTATTAATTGCTATTTAATCTAATAAATGGAGTCTAATAATGAATAAGAATATATTAAAGTATGCAACTTGTGCCTGTGCTGGTATATTAGCAGGAGGATTACTTTATAAAAAATCTAAAGATACACCAGATCTCAAATGCTATTCACATATTTTTAGAAAAATTGGTGATCAAACTACTAACCAAGATAGTATTAAAGTAAATTTCTTTGGTACAACATCTATGCTTATTTCTGATGGTACAACAAATCTAATGATTGATGGCTTTGTAACTAGACCATCAAAGTTCCAAATACTATTTAGTAAATTAAAAACAGATCCATACTTAGTAAAGCAAACTTTAAAAAACCTTAGAACAGAGAAATTAGATGCAATTTTAGTCTTTCATTCTCATTATGACCACGTAATGGATTCACCAGAGTTTGCAAAGCAAACAGGGGCAGTTGTTATAGGTTCACCATCTACAGTATTAGTTTGTAAAGGTGAAAATTTGCCAGAATCGCAAATCAGACTAGTAAAAACAGATGAGCCTTATATATTTGGAGATTTTAAAGTGACTTTTGTTCTTTCAAAACATATTAAATTACCTTGGCTTGTTGAAAAAGCAGGTTTAGCAGGAACAATTACAGAGAAAATAAGTCAACCTGCGTCATTTTGGGATTATAAAGAAGGTGGAACTTATGCAATTATAATTGAGCATCCAAAAGGAAGTATTATGTTACATAGTGGAGATTTTAGAGAGGGTGAGTTAAAAGGTTATCACGCTGATACTGTTTTCTTTTCAACCCCATATCTAGAAACTTTAGATAATGATTATCGTAATAAATTATTTAAAAATGTTTTTGAAGAAATTGATGCAAAAAAAATAATTCCTGTTCACTGGGATGATATAACATTACCTATAAATCAACCTTTAAAACCTTTGTCAAGGATGACAACAGATTTTGATAAAGCTATGAATATTTTAAAAGATTATACTATTCAAAAAAATATGTCTTTAGAAATGATAGGTGGTTTTGAAGAAATAACATTATTTAGTTAAGGTAAAAAATTTTTTTATTAGTTTTATATAGGTTAAAAATGGCAATAAGATTAGGTAGGTGGGATTGTCCAGTATGCGGACAAATTGGAAATTTAGGAAATGCTACTTCTTGTCCATCTTGTGGTTCTCCGAGAGGAAAAGATGTAGAATTTTATTTACCTAAGGACTCTGATGCAATAACAGATGAAAAATTATTGCAAGAAGCAAAAGCAGGTGTAGATTGGATTTGTGATTACTGTGGTTCAGATAATAAAGCAACTGCAACAACTTGTAAGTCTTGTGGTAATGAAAGAACTAAAGATGATACGGATAGAACTATTAAAGAATTTGGTTTAGAAGATACTCCTGATAGTGATCCTGTTAAAAGAGCTAGACAAATACAAAGACAACAATTACAAGAAGAAACTCCCAAAAATAGCTCAAGAGGTAAAAAACTTTTATTTTTGGCTATGTTATTTATACTTGGTTTAATAATTTTACTAATACCAAGATCTTTTAAAGTAGAAGTTGTAAAACATAGTTGGTTTAGAGCTATTGAAATCGAAAATAATAGACTAGTAACAGAAGAAGATTGGTCTACACCTGCTAATGCGGTGAGTGTTTTAAATTCATATAGAGCTATACACCATTATGATAAAGTTCTTAGCCATTATGAAACTAGAACAAGAACTGTAAGAGAACAGGTTGGTTCAGAAAGTTATATATGTGGAAGAATTGATAGAGGCAATGGATATTTTGAAGATAAGTATTGTGATAGACCTGTTTATGAATCTAGACAGGAGTCGTATGAAGCTCCTGTTTATACTAATGTTCCTGTTTATGGTACAAAATATAAATATACAATTTATAGATGGTTAAAAGATCATGATATTAAGGCACAAGGTGAAGATAAAAATCCTAAATGGCCAGTAGAAAATTTTGTTAATAGTAATTGGCGTGAAGGAGCAAAGACTGAAAAATATATACTTTATGTTAAAGATAAAAAAGGTAAAGAATATAAAGAAGAACTTGATTACAATTTATGGTCAAGCATTAATATAGGTCAAGAAGTTTATGCTAAAAGAAATTCAATGGGTAGTTTTTATGGTATTGATAAAAATAAACTATTAAAATATTCTAAATAGATTTAATAATAAATAAAGAGAGAATATCTAACCTTGTTAGTATTCTCTCTTAAATTTATAAAAGACTAAATTAATGAAAGTTCTTTAGACTTTTTTTTATTTAAAAGTGGCTTTAAATATTGTCCTGTATAAGATTTATCATTTTTTGCTATATTTTCTGGTGTTCCTTGGGCTATTATTTCTCCACCCATAGAACCACCTTCAGGCCCTAAGTCGATTATATGATCAGAAACCTTAATAACATCTAAATTATGCTCAATTACTAAAACAGTATTTCCATTATCAACCAATCTATTTAGAACTTCTAGTAATTTATCTGTATCAGCAAAATGTAAACCTGTTGTTGGTTCATCAAGTAAATATATTGTTTTACCTGTACTTCTTTTATTAAGCTCTGATGCAAGTTTAACTCTTTGAGCTTCACCACCTGAAAGAGTTGTTGCTGGTTGTCCTAACTTTATATAATCCAAACCAACATCATAAAGAGTTTGAAGCTTATTTGCAATTTTAGGAATATTTTTGAAATATTCAAGACCTTCTTCAACAGTCATATCTAAAACATCAGAAATAGTTTTATCTTTATATTTAACTTCAAGAGTTTCTCTGTTATATCTTTTACCACTGCAAACCTCACAAGGAATATATACATCTGGCAAAAAATTCATTTCAATCTTAATAATACCTTCACCAGAACAATTTTCACATCTTCCACCTTTAACATTAAAACTAAAACGTCCTGATTTATAACCTCTAACCTTTGATTCTTGAGTATTTGCAAATGTTTCTCTTATAGGATCAAAAATACCTGTATAAGTTGCAGGGTTTGATCTTGGCGTTCTTCCAATTGGTGATTGGTCAATACTAATTACTTTATCTAAGTTTTCTAATCCTTCAATACTTTTCACACCATAAGGCTTACTTGTTGTTTTATATACTTTATGCCTTAGATATGGATATAAAATATCACTAATCAAACTAGATTTACCAGAGCCACTAACACCTGTAATAGAAACAAATTTTCCAAGTGGAATATCTACACTTACATTTTTAAGATTATTTAAACTAGCATTTTTAATTTGTATAAACTTACCATTACCTTCTCTTCTTTCTTTTGGAACATCTATTTTTTTTCTACCACTTAAATAATCACCTGTTAAAGATTTAGTATTTTTTTGTATATCTTTTAAAGAACCTTGTGCAACAATTTCTCCTCCATGTCTTCCAGCCTTAGGGCCTATATCAACAATATGATCAGCTTCAAAGATTGTTTCTTCATCATGTTCAACAACAACTAATGTATTTCCTAAATCTCTTAATCTTTTTAGAGTAGTTAGAAGTTTTGTATTATCTCTTTGGTGAAGCCCTATACTTGGCTCATCTAATATATATAAAACACCTGTTAAACCTGAGCCAATTTGTGTTGCAAGTCTAATTCTTTGAGCCTCTCCACCTGAAAGAGTATTAGCAGTACGACTTAAAGTAAGATAACTAAGACCAACATTTAATAAAAACTCACTTCTTGCTTTTATTTCTCTCATTACTTGATAAGCAATCATAGCTTGTTTCTCATTTAACTTTAGATTATTAGCCCAACTATAAAATTGATCTATAGACATATCAACAACATCTGAAATTGACTTGTCATTAACAGTTACAGCTAGTATTTCTGCTTTTAGTCTTTTTCCATGACAACCTTCACATGGTTGTTGTGTCATAAACTTTTCTAAGTCTGTTCTTGAAGCATCAGATTCTGTTTCTGAATATCTTCTATGAAGATTAGGAATAACACCTTCATATCTTGCCATAAAGTTATAAGTATCACCTTTTACTTTGAATCTTTCATCTCCTGCACCATTTAGAATAATATCTTTATGTTTTTCAGGTAAATCTTTAAATGGTATATCAAGTTTTAGTTTATATGCTTCAGAAACTCCTTTTAAAAGTTGATTAATAAAAGGAGCTGGGCTTCCACTTTTACTCCAAGGAGCAATTGCCCCATCATTTATAGATTTTTCTGAATCTGGAATAATTTTATCAATATCAATTTCAGATTTAAAACCTAAACCATGACAAGAAGAACAAGCCCCATAAGGACTATTAAAAGAAAATGAACGTGGAGAAACTTCTTCTATACTAATATTACAATCAGGACAAGAGTAACTTTCACTAAAAGTTGTATCTTTACTTTTACCATCTTCTAAAATTTCTATTAAAACTAATCCTTCTGCTTTTTTCATAGCTAAATCTATTGAATCAGTTAATCTTGATCTTATTCCATCTTTAATAACTAATCTATCTATTACTATTGCTATATCATGTTTTTTCTGCTTTTCTAAAATTATTTCTTCTTCAATATCATGAACTTTTCCATCAACTCTAACTCTTACAAAACCTTCTTTTTTTATATTCTCTAAGAGTTGTCTATATTCTCCCTTACGTCCTCTTACAACAGGAGCTAAAACTTGAAACTTTGTTCCTGTCTTATTTTCTAAAACTGTATCAACTATCTGATCTATTGTTTGTGGGTTTATCTCTCTACCACAACCAGAACAATGAGGAATACCAATTCTTGCAAATAATAATCTAAGGTAATCATATATTTCTGTAACAGTACCGACTGTTGATCTTGGGTTATGACTTGTTGATTTCTGATCAATAGAAATAGCAGGGGATAATCCTTCTATATACTCAACATCGGGTTTATCCATTTGTCCTAAAAATTGCCTTGCATAAGATGAAAGAGATTCAACATATCTTCTTTGACCTTCGGCAAATATTGTATCAAAAGCCAAACTAGATTTACCTGAACCACTAACACCTGTAAAAACAACTAAATTATTTTTTGGGATACTCAGATCTATATTTTTTAAATTATGCTGTTTTGCACCCTTAATTATTATTTGTTCGTTTTTCATTAAACTTTCATTACCCTAAACATTGATAAATTTTATGAAATACACTAAAACAAAATTGGTTTGAAAAAATTAATGAACTAAAAAGTGTTAAAATTTACTAATCTTATCCTTTCAATTCTCACTTTTTACTTATTCTTACTCAGATAATTTCATCATTCACGTTTCGTCATTTAGTTAAATCTTCTCACTTAGTATATTTCAAAGTTAATATTTAATTTTACCGTTAAATAAAAGTTTTGATGTAAAACTTAGAGAAAATAAGTATTTATTTATATTAAAAAATATGTTTATAGTTTAGAAATGGAACACATATTACACAGATAAAATGGATGTATGAAGACTTGAAAAGAAAATAAGATAAGACTTCTTCTATTCATTAGTATAAAAATTTTATAACTTTAAAATCATATTTTGATATATAATATCTTAAAAAAGTTTGGTATAGATTTTAAATGTGTGTAAGAAAATATAAAGACGAAGTATTTAAGGAATGTGTTTTCCCTAAACTAGATTCACCATATAAAGAAGCATTAGAAGATGCTGTTAAATTTATTTTAAAAAAATTTTCAGTTCAAGGAATAATTGTTACAGGTTCTATTATAAGTGGAACTCATTCAAAAAGTAGTGATCTTGATATTTTTGCTATAAATAATAGATATGAAAGACAAAGAATTCAAAAATATTTTAATAAAATTCCTTGTGAAATTTTTATTAGTACATCAACCATAATAAAAGAAGAAATTTCAGAAGGAACAACTTCTGGTAATTGTACTACGGCTCATATGTTTTCAAGTGGTTTTACTATTTATGATCAAAATCATCTAGTTTATAAATTAAAAAATAAGTCAAAAGATTTAATAGCGAGAGGTCCAAGTAATTCTAAAATTATTATGCAGAGTTTAAAATATAGAGTAGCAGACAGCTATGAAAATGCTATGGATATTAAAGATTCAGATCCTTATATGTCAATAATTATACTTTCTAATACTATAGTTGAAGCCGTAAATTATAAGTTAAGAGAATTAGGTAAGTGGGAACCTAAACATAAAGATTTACTAAAAGAGCTTGAAAAAAATGATATAAATTTATTTAATTTAATTAAAAAATTTCATGAAATTGATAACTTTGATGATAAATTTAAAATATCTCAAGAAATTATAGATAATACAATTAAAGTAAATGGTTTTTTTGAATGGGAATCAGAAATAGAAATACACAAAGATT
Organism: Candidatus Sericytochromatia bacterium; assembly: GCA_046328075.1. GTDB lineage: Bacteria > Cyanobacteriota > Sericytochromatia > UBA7694 > JACMQJ01 > JAXLXG01. The sequence continues at coordinate 53,706 of JAXLXG010000006.1, read as the reverse complement.
AAAAATTATTTTTTCTCTTATAATTATAGTTTATATATTAAACATTAAAAATATTTCATTTGCTAATGAGAAAGATAAAATGAGCAATATTTCAAAAATTAATACTATTTATGCATTAAGATTAAAACCAAATCAGGACTTAAGAGAAGAAATTGAAAATTTTGCAAAGCTAAATAATATTAAAGCAGGTTTTATTATAACTACTGTAGGTAGTCTAAAAAAAGCTTCTCTAAGATTATCAGATGATAAAAATACAACTATTATTGATGATAAGTTTGAAATTGTTTCACTTGTAGGAACTGTTTCTATTAATGGTGTGCATCTTCATATATCACTTTCAGATAAAACAGGTAAAACAATTGGAGCACATCTTCAAAAAGGCTCACAGGTATATACAACAGCAGAAATAATAATAGGTGAAGCAGAACAATTAGAGTTTAAGCGTGAAGATGATAAAGATTCTGGCTATAAAGAGTTAACTATTTATAAAAGATTTAGATATGAAAAGTAAGAACTCACTAAAATATAATTTACTTATTTTCTTATCAGTTAATCTTCTATTATTAAATAATTCAAGTTTCTTTCCTTGGGAATATGTTAATAATAATTCAAAAGCAATAAAAGAATATAATAATAAAAATTATAATGAGTCAGAGAAATACTTTAGAAAGTCTTTAGATGATAAATCTGACAGTTTAGAACTAAAGTTTAATTTATCAGCAAGTCTCTATAAACAAAAAAGATATATAGAAACTCAAACATTATTACTTGAAATTATTAATAATAAATCTACAGATATTGAGTTGAAACAAAAAGCTCATTATAATTTAGGAAATGTTTTATATCGTTTAGGTGAACAGAGCAATCCTGATATTTTTTGGAATAATTCATTACTTGAGTATCAAAGAGCTTTAAATATAGCATCTGAAGATAAATTTTCAAAAGAAAATTATGAATTTGTCAAGCAAAAATTAAAAAAACAATCTCAACGAAATAATCAAAATAATTCTGAATCGGATAAAACGAATCAACAAAATAATCAGTCAACTCCTCAACAAAATCAAGCTTATTCTAATCAATCTGATAATCAAAATAATCAAGATAAGAGTTATGATATAACTAAGGCTGAAGCAGAAAATATTTTAAAAGAATTAAAATCTGAAGAAGAAAATATGCAAAATGAAGTTAATAGAAGAGCTTTTTCTTCTGAAAATAAAGATAAAAAAGATAATTCACTAAAAAAAGACTGGTAGGTTTAATATTTTTTCTAATACATGAAATCTGATTGACTTCATTGTATTATTCCAGATTTTTATTATTAATTTCACAATTAAACTTTAAAGATTATTTTGGCATATTAGGATTACTTAAAGCTTTAGTTCTTACTTTATGAACATTGTCTTTTGAAAGTTTTTTCAATATATCTTTTGGGGTATTAGGGTTAGATGCAATATCAGCTCTTACATATTCACTTTTATTATTTGAAAGTATTTCCAAAACTTCTGGATTTGGTTTTTTAGATAGATGCATTACTGTATAATATCCATTTGAATATTTAGCTACATTAATAAGAATTTCTTTAGTTGCATTAGGATTAGAAATTAATCTTGATGTAACATTATCAGAGTTATCCTTAGAAAGAGATAATAGAACGTCTTGTGGAGTCTTTAAATCATTAGCTACTAATTCTCTAATATAGTCATCCTTATCTTTAGCAAGAATATCAAAAGACTCTTTTGGAATATTAGGATTATCAAATAACTTATTTTTTACACTTTCTGATTCATCACTAGAAAGATTTATTAATATTTCTTTTGGGGTATTTGGATTTAAAGCAACATGAGCTCTTACATAGGTATTACTATCCTTAGAAAGAGCTTGTAAAACATCCTTTGGGGTACTTGGGTTTCTTGCAATACTATCTCTAACAATATCAGAATTATCTTTAGCTAAAACATTTAATATTTCCTTTGGTATATTTGTGTTTATAGCAACACTTGCTCTTAATTCAGCATTTTTATCCTTAGACAATGTAGTTAATATTTCTTTTGGGGTATTAGGATTTGAGGCTATTATTGGTTTAATATCTGAATCCTTTATTTCTTTATATATAAGCTTTAAATCCTCTTTTGAAATATTTATGTTACTTGTTATAGATTTTAGATTTTTCATTACAATTTCTTTTGGATCACCAGTTATATTATTGGCAATATTTATTATATCTTTTAATGATGCATTTTTTAAACCTGTTGCAAATGCTTTTGTATAAGGGTCTTTATCATTTAAAAGAGTTTGTATTGCTTCTTTAGTTATATTTGGATTTTTCATTACATCTAATTTAACATTATAATCATCATCTTTTGCTAACTTATTTATAATTTCAGGAGGAGTAGATAAATTTTGTGCAATATCTTTTCTTATCCAAAAATTACTAGAGTTTGATAACTTTTCTAGTATATGTGATGGTGTTTTGATATTTTGTGCAACTGCAGATTTAACATATTCAACTGTATCTTTAGATAAAATATCTAAAATTTCAGCACTAGTATTTGGATTAGTTGCAACATTTTTTCTTACATCTGGATCTTCGGACTTAGCAAGAGCTCTTAAAGTTTGTTGTGATGTTTTAAGATCTGAAGCAGCTTCATTATCACCATCTATCCAAAGAGATTGTTGATCATCTCCTATTATTGAAATAATATTGGGTACAGATTTATAATCAATTGATATAGAATTGCTAAGTTCGAGGTTATCAAACATTGCATTGTCATTTACTCTGTAAACAGAGAATTTATTATTCTCCTCAACTACAATAGCTTCTTTCTTTGATTTTACGGCTGCATTGCGTGCCTCTTCTACTGTATTGTATGTATCTTTAAATTTATCAACAACTGTTATATCTCTTTTACCAAGATTTGAATTCCAAGTTCCAATTTTTTGCCCGTCTTTTAAGGAATCTGTTTTCTGTTTATTACTAATCTGATTATTTAGTTTATTTATCTCTAAATTACTAATATTATTCCTATTTATTCCACACATTATTAATTTTTTCCCTAATAGTTAGAAATATAATTATTGACGATTTCTAGCAATTACCTGTTCATATTTTGTTAACTCATCATTAGTTGGTTGATAACCTTGCTGGAATCTGTCAAGTAAATTTAAAGCCCATTGTAAATCAGGATCATTATTTGAAGTATTTATTCCAACCATACCAACATTTGAACTTTGTTGAGTTTGATAATTTTGTGTTTGATAAGCATTATTTTGAACACCTGTATTAGCACTTGCAACTTGATTTCCACTTGCTTGATATCTGTTATAAATATCTGTATATTGCTGTTGTTCTTGTGCTGTTGGTTTATAACCTTGTCCAACTTGGACTTGTAAACTCGCTGCCCAATCAACTTCTTCTTGGGTTGGAGCACCAGTATTAGAACTCATTTGATTAATATCTGTCATTCCATCAGTTTGTGAAACATCAGCAGTATTATCACTTTCACTTATTATATTTTGTCCACTTGCTTGGTATCTATTAAAAATTTCAGTATATTGTTGTTGTTCTTGTGCTGTTGGTTTATAACCTTGTGTATATCTATTTTGTAAATCAACAGCCCAATCTAATTCTCTCTGAGTAACACCATTCTGGTTATTTGATGTATTAGATAATGCATTACTTGATGTGTTTCCTACAGTATTATTTTGCTGGGTTTGTTGATTATTTGCTTTATTTAATCTAAAAAAGGTCTCAGGTCCAAATTTACCATCAACACCAGCTCCAATTGCTTGTTGTAACTCTCTAACTGAGTTAAATCCATATTGTTGAGCAACTTGTTTCGCTACATTATCTGGTAAATAAGGAATTGTTGTACCTTTAAATGCTGTATTTGGAAATGCTGATTTAAAAGCATTTATAGTTGCAGCATTATAAACAAATTCTTCTTCTACATCATTAGAAGGTGAATAATTATTATTACTTACAGAATTATTATTATATGAACCACTATTATCTACATCTTGGCTTGAATTATCATTATATTGCTGATTATTTTGAACTTGATTATTATTTCCAGATTGTTCAGAAGCTTTTAATCTAGTAGCAATATCATTATAAATAGCTAACTCATTTTGGTTTGGTTTATAACCTTGTTTTGTTTTATTCTCAAGATCAAGTGCCCAATCAATTTCTTTTTGTGTTGGTCTATTAACATTATTAGTCTGCTGAGTTTGTTGTGTATTTTGAGTACCTTGAGTTTGACTACGATTATAAATATCTTGATATACTTGCATTTCTTGTTGTGTTGGTTTGTAACCTTGATTTGTTACTCTATTTTCAAAATCTTGAGCCCATGATAATTCTTGCTGTGTTACAGGATTTCCTACATTATTTTGTTGTTGTGTTTGCTGAGTATTTTGAACTGGTTGACCTTGTGTTCTTTTATAAATATCCTCATATTGTGCTCTTTCTTGAGCGGATGGATTATATCCTTGTGAAACTTTTGTTTCTAAGTTTTGTGCCCAGTTTAACTCTTGCTGTGTAACAGGTCTATTATTACCCATATTATTTTGCTGTACTTGTTGATTATTTTGAACATTATAATTTGGTGTTTGACCTGTAGACCTTTGGTATATAGCTTGATATTTTATTTGTTCATCAGGAGTAGGATTATAGCCATTTCTTACTTTATTTGCAAAGTCTTGAGCCCAAGCCATATCATTTGGTGTTACACCATTTTTATCAGGTTTATTTGCTTGTGCTGCTTTATTACGACTAAATATATTTTGATAAGTAGAAATTTCTTGTTGTGTTGGTTTATAACCTTGTTGTACTTTTTGAGCAAATTGTTTAGCCCATTGCATTTCTTGAGCAGAAGGCTCTAATGTTGTCTGTTGTGTATTTAATTGTTGTCTTTGATAAATATTAGCGTATCTTTGTCTTTCATTTTCTGAAGGTTTATAACCATATTGCTGAATTTTACCAGCAAGGTTTTTAGCCCAATTAAGTTCTTCAGGAGTTACAGGAGTTACATAACTAGTTCCAACTACAGAATTATTAGGATTTTGTTTTTGTGCGACTTGTGCATTTAAAAGTTGCCACATTTTAGGCGTAACTATTGGAGTTACAGCCATTTTACCGCTTTTGTCCATAAATCCATCATTTATTCCAACAGAGTTTTTAAAACGTATTATTGCTGTTTCAGTTGCACTACCAAATTTACCATTAACTTCTAACTTCATTCCTAAGAAATTAAGCTTTTTTTGTAAATCTTTTACTTTGCCCACATCATAGGTACTTGGTGTTAAGTAACCATCAGGATTTGATTTTATGGCTTGTTCAAATGCTTTATATTTTGCAATATTTTGAGGAGTACTCATAACATTTTTAAAATATGTAGACATTTTATCCCAAGTGCCAACACTTGGAACTTTACCTGTAGCCATATTATTTGATTCAAAAGAATATTGATCATTTGGACGATTTTGGTTTACAGGAACATTACCTGTTTTTTGAGTTTGAGTGCTCTTTTGATTTGTGCCTGTGGTGTAGTTAGTTCCTTGTACACCATAATTATTAACATTTACCATTTTGCAGTCCTATTACAATACTCTTTCTTTAATACTTATAGGTCAAATTATCTTAAATCTTACGAAAACTATGATTAACTTTAGGTTAATTTTTACTTACAATGCTGTAAAGTTTTCTTTAGTCTAGATAAATCATAACCTTTTTCTGAAATTTTATTAAGTATATATTGATAAGTTGATGATTTCATTCTTGGCATTCTAGATAAAATCCATAAAGTATTTTTACTTGGATCAGACACTACAGCATAATAATATTGTTCATCTCTATCGATTACCCAATAATCTCCTTGAAATGGTAATCCAAATTGAACTTTAAGTTTTGAGTTATTAGAGCCTTCAACGGGGAATGCTTTATCATTATTTTAACTTGGTGTCCCAGATTCAAACCAATAATTACTTATTTGATGAACTGTTAGGACATTAAGTATTGAAAAAGGGTTATATACGCCACCTCTTACTTACAAATTCTAATCTTCTAATCTAGCTGCTTTAATACTTTTTTCCAACTGTTCTTTTGTCATTTCGTACTGACCACTCCAAGAATTAATAACAAATTTAGGTGGATTTTGTTTTTTATCAATTTCTTGAACAATTACACTATGACCATTGAAATCAATAGTTACAGGAACACCAGAATTAATTGATTTTTCAATATCTCCAACTATATCATCTTTAGTATTATGTAAACGCCATCTTGTAAAATACCCATCAGTTACATTAGAAACATTCCCAAATAGAGAACCTTCAAGATGATCTATCTGATTTTGATATAATCCACCTCCTACTTTATCTAATTCTTCTTTAGAAGCATCTTTTAGATAAGGTATACTTTTCTTTAATCCATCAATTTGATCATCTAAGCTTTTACCTTGTGCACCATCAATTGAAACCCTACTATCATAATAGTTCGTTTTATCACCATCTTTAAAGCCTTTTTGATTATAACTATGGGCAAAATCCATAAAAGAGTTTTGAATTATTTTTGAAGATAAACTTCTTCCATCTGAATTTGTTCCATTCTGGCTCATATAAGTATCATTATGTTTTATTATTTTACCTTCTATTGTTTTATATGGTTCATCATTGGCTAGTGTTGTACAAATATCAACATATTGCATTGGATTATTAATTGCTATTCTCATTTGTGTTGCAGCAGCAGAGCAAGTTCCTTTATTACTTTGATCTATGTCTGCAGGATAGGCTAAGTCATGAAGAATATTATTTACTATTTCTAGCTTATCTTGATGATTAAAACGTCCTTTATTCGAGTTTATAAAATCATTTAATTTAACACTTATTTGAGCTAAATCTGCTTTACCCTTACTTGTTTCAAGTATTCTATTAATAGCTTGTAAATTAACTGCACTTAAGTTTCCTTCACTAGCTAATTTATCTATTAAAGACTTAATTTCTGGGCTGTTATTAGATTTAGTCATTATCTCGTTTTGTATTTTTGTTCTTGTTTCGGCGGAGTCTTTACTTGCCATCTCCTTAATTTCTTTAGTTGCACTATCACCTCTATATTGCCAATAAGATTGATAATCATGGTCTGCATTAAAATCTATTATTACAGTATTAGGATCTTGTCCCTTCATACTTTCAATATATATTTCAATATTATTGATCGAGTCACTCATATCACCCCAACCAGCTTCTTTAAATAGTTCAACAAGTTTTTTCTTATCCATATTTTGCATTTCAGCTAGTGTTATTTTTCCATCACCATTTTTATCACAAACTTTATTCATTATTGCTCTTGCTTCATTACCATATTGAAGATTCTTTGCAACAAAGTCTTTACCTACTTCAGTTTTTACCTTAAAGTTTAAATCTTTATTATCCTTTTCTAGAACAACATTTTTTTTCTCTATTTTTTCTATTCTTTCAAGTAAAATTTTCTTAGTCTGGGCATTTTCACCTTGTTGTTCTTTTAAAGTATTTGTTGTTTTAACACCAAAACCTAGCTTTTCAACATCTGTTTTATTTGTTTGTATATCTTCAACATCATCTTTTAGAGATTCAGTTTTTCCTTTTATTTTACCTAAATCAGATTGGTTCTTATTATTTGAAGTTTGAAGATCTGATAACGCTTTATCTTTTTTATCTGAGTCATCTTTTGTAGAACTTGGCATACCAAGATATTTAATTATTCCTCTTGCCAAATCATTTTGAGCTAATTCCAAAATCTTTTGCAGATCTTCTAATTCATTTATTTTCTGACCTTTATCAGCTAAGTCAAATTGATTTAAATAAATATCTCTTACTGCTTGAGCCGTAGCTGGCTTAATAAAATATTTATTTGTTCCTTGATACTGAAATAAAGCTTCTGCCTCTTTTGCAATTTGCTGTCTTAAATTTGCTTTAGTAGCAGGATCAATCGATTTAAAATCAATAGCCTTTATTTTAGCGGATAGATCTTTAAGTCTTTTTGCTAACTGAGCATCTGATTTAACATCATCAATAGCTGATTTTACAAATCCTTCAGGAGTTGCAGGATATCCTTTACGTCTACCACTTTGTACAAGTTTTTGAAACTCTAAATATGTTGTATGTATGGAATGCATAGAAGTTCCTTTACGTAATAAACGTTGAGAATCTTCAGCTTGTGAGACCTTTATTCCATCAATTGAACGTGACATGGTTTTTTCAGCTTTATTAATAGTTCCTAAAGCTTTTAATTTTACTTCTGGTTTAAGATTTTCCATTAATTTTGGAAATGATGAAACCATTTCTTGAATTTTGTCCATTTCATCTGACATATTCAAAGCAGTCTTAGTGGCAGAGCCTTTCTTTTCAGAGAGATGATTTTCAAGAGTATTAACTTTATCTAAAATTTCTTGAGCTTTTGGTAATATTTGTTTATATGATTGAATATTTTCTTCTAAAAAAGATAAATTCTGCTTTAATTTATTTAGAGCATCTTTTTTTAAGATAGATTTATCATTTGTTTTTTCAATATCTGATATAGCTGATTTTAATTTTAATATTTCTGCATCTGTTTCAGAAAATAAATTTGTAATATTCTTTTTATTTGTAAAAGCATCATTCAAAGAACTAATTATTTTATCAGAAGATTCAATATTATCATTTATTTGATGAATCTCTTCAACTTTTAGACTTGTTTGGTATAAGACTATTCCTGTCTTATTTTGAAAATCTATAGCAAAAGAATTACTCAGCTTTCCTTCTTGATTTAAACAATTTGACTTTAATTCTGCAACCATTTTTTTTAAGTCAGTAGGTGAAATACTTACAAGCTTATTATTTATTTTAACAGCTTTAACTTTACTTATATCTTGAGAATTTAGCTCCTCTGCTAATCTTGAATTATCTGATAAGTCTAAAACATTATCTGTCGTTGTATTTTCATTAGAAATTTTTTGAGATTTTATCTTAGCCTCTGTAAGATCTGTATGTTTAGCCTTAATATTTAATCCTGAAATAGTCATGAAAAAAACTCCTATTCTAAGTTAATATTGTTTTTATATAGATTAATAAATTATAAACTTTCTTCTTTTTTTTATTTAAAACCTTGTTTTATATTATTAAGAAAATTTTGCTTTGTTATATTATTATCCATGACACTTATACTATCTGTAGCTATTTCTTTAAGCATCTTTTGTGCATTAATATTAAAAGGCTCTAATTCTAAAACTTTTTCAATTAACAATTTAGTATAAGTTTTATTATTTAAAATGCTACTAATATAAGCTAGACAAAAATATGCCTCAGTAAAATTCTCATCAAAACTTATTATTTCTAAAAATAAGTCCATTGAGTCAGATAAAATACTATAATCTGACTCATCAAAAGCTATTTGTAAAAGGTCTAATGCATCATTATATTTTTTACTAACATCTGTATTTTTCATGATTAAAATTATATAAGAAATCTATTTTATTAGAAACTTATTTAAGATGAATCATACTAATTAAAAATTAATTTTATCTGTAACTACTTTAAATTAATGGTAAAATCATAATCTATCTTAAATGTTATTATAAAGATGATAGGTATTATGGGATTAGATTTTATTGATAAAGAAGAAGTTCTACTTATTCTAAATGCTTTTAGACAATTATATAGTGAAAATAAACATTATAATAATATAACTCTTAATCAAATATCAGAAAAAAGTGGGATTAATATTGGTCATATTTATGCAAATTTTCAGGATAAAGAAGATATTGTAATAACTTTATTAAAGAAAGATATTCATGATATTTTTATAACATACGATGAAGAAGTTGATAAAAGCCTTCCTATACATGATAGATTAAAAATATTTATGAGCTTACAATTTGAGTTTTTAGAACAAGACTATAAATTAATAAAAGATATACTTCCCTATGCTTTAAATCCAATTTCACCATTTTTTACATTTGCTAATGAAACAAGAAAAAGATTTTTAAATTTCGTCTCAGAATTATTTTATGAAAAATCAGTTGATAAAAATAATTTAATAAAAAAAGCTACAGTTCCAATTATTGCAAATTCTTTCTTGGTTTTTAATCTTACTGTTTTAAGCTATTGGGATAATGATAAATCTGTTGGTAAACAAGATACGCTAAACTATATTGATAAAGGATTAAAAAATATTATGGTAGCTTCAGCAATGATTTAAGTGCTTGGTGAATTTTAATGGAAGAAGAAAATAAAAAAAGTTTTAGTTCTAGTTTACCTTCAAGAATTTGGAAGATAGGAACTTTAACTACTGGTGTTTCTACAAATATTATCACAAATAAGATAAAAGATAAGTTCTCTAAAAGTGGAGAAAAGTCAAATATAATACCACCACAAATTGCAGAAAAAATTGTAAAAGTAATGGGTGAGCTTAAAGGCCCTTGGATGAAAATTGGACAATATATGAGTCTAAATGATACTTATACAGATGATGATTTTTTTCAGACTTTTAGTTCATTACAATATGAATCTCCAAGTATGAGTTATTACTTTACCAAAATGCAAATTGAAAAAGAATTAGGTAAATCTCCTGAAGCTATTTTTAAAAGTTTTAGTAGGAAACCTATTGGTGCAGCTTCAATAGGACAAGTACATGAAGCTTATTTACATTCAGGAGAAAAAGTAGCAGTAAAAGTTCAATATCCTGATATGGATAAAATAATAAAAAGTGATCTTACAACCTTAAAAGTTGGATTAACACCTCTAAAAATGTTTTATAAAGGTAAAATAGAACCATTAATAGAAGAAGTTGAAGGTGTTTTAATAAATGAGTTAGATTATAAAAAAGAAGCAGAAAACCTTGAAATATTTAGAAATTTTTATAAGGATAATGAAAATATTATAATTCCTGAATATATACCAGAATTATCGACTCAAAAAGTTTTGACAATGAAGTTTATTGAAGGTAAACCATTTGAGAATACAATAAAAGAGAATAATTTAACTCAAGAACAAAAAAATCATATAGGTAAAGTTATGCTTCACGCTCTTTGGAAACAATTGTTTGAACTTAATATGGTTCACGCTGACCCTCATCCTGGAAATTTTTTATTAATTGATGATAATAAAATTGGATTATTAGACTTTGGGTGTATCAAAAAATTTGACAAAAATTTTATTGAGATTTATAAAAGTATGATTAAATCTGTCATTACTAAAAATTCAGAAGGAATAAGAAAAGCTTATGTAGACTTGGGTTTTGTTGAAGAACATGAAACAGAAAAACTTGATGCTCTTGAAGAATTTTCAGCATTTATGGGTGAACCATATAATAACCAAGAAGAATTTGATTTAGGTCAAAACTTACATAAGTTAAAAGAAGGTCAGGTTGAATTTAAAAAAATGTCTGAAAAAGTAGGTTTTAGGTTACCAAAGGATTTTATATATTTAAATAGAACTTTATTTGGAATAGGAATGATATTATTTAAGCTTAGAATAAGTGTCAATTTTTATAAGGAAATGGAGCCTTATATTTTTGAACAATAAAAAAAAGTAAAAAGATAAGAAATAAGATTATATGGAAAATAATGAATTAAAAAAAAACACAACAGAAAAAAACTACGATTTTATATATGACATTATATTTAATGTAGCTTTACCATCTTTAATACTAACTAAGTTAAGTACACCAGAATACTTAGGACAAATGAAAGCTTTTTTATTAGCTTTATCATTTCCAATAATGTATGCAATAATAGATTTTTTTAAAAAGAAAAAATTTAACTGGATATCTGGTCTTGGTTTTATAAGTGTTCTTTTAACAGGGGGCTTAGGGTTATTAAAATTAGATGGTATATGGTTTGCAGTTAAAGAAGCTGCAATACCTGCAATTATAGGTTTGGCTGTTTTAATCTCAGTAAAATTTAAACCTTTAATAAAAGTTATTGTTTATAATGACAAGATTATAAATGTTGATAAAGTAAATTCTATACTTGATTCAAAAAATGCTCATCAAGATTTTAATAGACTTCTTATAAAAGTTAATTATTTATTTTCTTTATCTTTTTTTCTTAGTGCTTTTTTAAACTTTTTTCTTGCTGTTTATATACTAAAGAGTCCTTCTGGAACAGTTGAATTTAATCAAGAATTAGGTAAAATGAATGCACTTAGTTTTCCTGTGATTGTTTTACCATCTATGGTTTTTATGATGGTAATTGTTTTAAAACTTGTTAATGGGATTAAAAATATTACAGGCTTAGATATAGAAGAAGTTTTAAAAAGTAAATAAAATAATCATTTCTTATTATTAAATAAAGTTTCTGTATTATTTATATCCACTATCTTCCCCATCAATACAACTTTATCATATTCTAATAGTTCAAAATTACTTTCAGGATTTGAAAAAACTTCCTCTTTTCTTTGAATAGCAAGAATTGTAACATTGTATTTTTTTCTAAAATCTAATTCTATTATAGTTTTATTTTTTAAAACTGAGTTTTTAGATACTTTAAAAGTAGATATTTCTAAATCTGGGATATATGAGATTGTTTCTTTAAGTGTTGTTGTTTTTGATTTTTTTGATAAAGTTCTTTGCATTGAATATTTTTCTTCACGTATCTTATTTATAAAAGATTCTATTTCATCTCTTGAAACTAGATATTTTGTTAAAACTCTTGAAAATATTTCTATTGAGCTTTCTAATTCTTCTGCTATTACTTCATTTGCCCCTAAGTCGTATAAACAACTTATTTCTTTTAAATATCTTGTTCTAACTATTATTGTTAAACTTGAGTCTAAACTCCTTATTAAATTAACTATTTTTCTTGTGGCTATAGGATCAGAAATTGCAATTACAACGACTTTAGCTTCTCTTATATTTAAATGTTCTAAAATTATTTCATGGGTAGCATCGCCATAGTAAATAGGTTCACCCAAAGATTTGTATCTTTTCACTGTATTTGCATTTGCTTCTAATATTATATAAGGAATTTGAGATTTAGCTGCAACTTTAGATAAATTCTGACCATTTAAACCGTAACCTATTATTACAATATGATCTTTCAAGTTTTTAGATTCAAGAAATATTTCAGCCACTTTTATTTTAGTAAATTTTCTAATAAATTCTGAAACTTTAGGTGATAAATTAATGATAAATGGTGTTAGTGTCATACTAATTACAGATACACCCAAAAACAGTTGATATGAATAATCATCAAAAAGTTTATTTTCTATACCAACTTTTGATAATACAAATGAAAATTCTCCAACTTGGCTTAAAGCCATTGCACTTAGGATACCAGTATTTAAAGGATAACCCGATAATAAAGCTGCAGGAATAGCAGAAAATGTTTTTAATATTATAACTAAAAATGTAAATCCTAGTATTGGAATTATATTATTAAAAACAAATTCTATATTAAGTAACATTCCTACTGATACAAAAAAGAAACTTGTAAAAATATCTTTAAATGGCATTATATAACTTAAAGCTTGATGGCTATATTCTGATTCTGAAATTATTAATCCTGCTATAAATGCTCCTAAAGCTAGAGATAAGCCTAAACTTGAAGTTAATATAGCTGTAGATATACAAATTGCTCCTATAGTTATTAAAAATAACTCATTTATTCTAGTGTTTACAACTTGATAAAGTAATTTAGGAATAATATATTTAGAAGCAATAAAAATAATAGCTAATATTCCTATTATTTTTCCAATTAGATAATATATTGGTTCTCCACTTTTATCTGCATTACCTGCAATTAATGGAATTGTAAGCATCATAGGTATTGCAACTATATCTTGAAAAATTAATATACCAAGAATATTTTTTCCATGTGGTGTATCAATATCTCCTTTATCTTGCATTAATTTAATCACAATAGCAGTACTACTTAAAGATATTAAATAGCCAATAAAAATTGATTTAGGGATAGAAATTTTAAAAAATATGGAAATAATCACACTAAATAATATAGATAAAGTTACTTGAACTGTTCCACCTAAAAATACAGTTCTCCTTATTTTTAATAAATTATCAATTGAAAATTCAACTCCAATACTAAATAATAAAAATACTATACCGATTTCAGCTAAAACCTCAACATCATGAGAATTTTTTATTAATTCTAAAGCATAAGGACCTGCAATTATACCTGTTAATAAAAAACCTATAATTGATGGTATTTTTAAAAGATTAAAAAAGTATATGACTATCATAGATAATGCAAAAATAATAGCAATATCATTTAGTAATGGTATTTCCAAATTATAACCCCTTAAATAAATAGCTAAATATAACCTTTTTAGTATTAATTTTTACTTAAATCTAAAACAAAATAGTTTATTCTAAATTATGGATTAAAATACAAGATATTCTTAATACTAATAAATTAATTTAAATATTAAAAGTTAATACTCAATTTATAACATTATAACTATTGTTTATAAATTTTGATAAAAACTAATTCGAAAGCTAAAACTATAACAATTAATATTTTCTAAATAAAGTATTAATATAAAAAAAATATTTCATATACAAATATAGTAAATTTTTTCATAGAATAACAAAGTATAATTTATATATAAAGTATTTTAGAGTAAAAGAGGGTTTATTACATGAAAAATAAAATAAAAAATATACTTACTTCAGTTTTAGTTAGCACTTTTGCTTATTCTTGTGTTGCAAATCGTCCAAATCAGGCTTATGATCCTAGTGTTCTACCTAATGCAGGTAGAACTGATATAAGAAGTATTGCCAATCTTAACCTAACAAACTTATATGCTCTTTTACTCTCACCAACAAATAATCAATTAAGTTTATTGGATCTTGCTGATAATAGAGTTAAATTATCAGTAAACACAGGTAGAAACCCTCAAGTTCTAGCCGTAAGTCCGAATAAAAGTCATATATTAGTAGGTAATCAACTTGATGGAACTATTTCCTCATTTTTTAGAGAAGATAATTTTGTTATTAGAGATTTAGGAGTTATAGGTTCAGGTGGTTTAGCATCTGATATAATTTTTAATAGTAATGGAACAGAAGCTTATGCTGCGAATCAAAATCTTGGTAGATTATCTGTTTTAAGTATTTTGAATCGTGATAGGCCAAAAGTAAAAAAAGTTTTATCTATAAAAGTTGATGATGTATCAAGCCCTCTTGCAAGTCCCTCTAAATTAGCTCTTAGTTCTGATAATAATACAATTTATGCTTTAGATAAAAATAATGGAAGATTATTTATATTTACAAAAAAAGATAATAGTTTTGTTCAAGATATAACAGTTAATCTTAATACACAAGTAAGAGTTGTTCCTGAAGATATTATGTTTAGTAATGATAAATTGTATATTACTGATAGTAATAACTCGTCAATTATTGTATTTGATACAATAGAAAAGAAAGTTTCCAATACAATAAGTATTTCTGATAACACATATAAGGATTCATTAATTCCAACTAAAATGGCATTTAATTCTAAAGAAGGTAAAATATATGTGATTAATCAAGGTATTTCTACAGTAGCAGTTATAGATTCAAACAAAAATTCTTTAGTTAAGCATATTTCTCTATCTAATAATTCAGTTAATGATGCAGGTGAGCCATCTGATATTAGTATTAGTGACAATGGAGCATTTCTATATGTTACTAATAATGTTGGACGAAACTTATCTATAATTTCTGGTAAAGAAGACAAACTTTTAAGAAATATAGGTACAACAATGTCAGCGGGAGCATTATTACCTTTATCTGCAATAAACATTATTTAAAATGTGTGGAAGATATACGATTTCTATTCTTCTAGAAGAAATAGAAAAATATTTTGGTGTTGAAGTACCTGAAATCTATCAACCTAGATATAATTCAGCACCAAGTCAGTTTTTACCTGTTATTACAAATAAAGAACCTAATATTGTTCAATTTTTTAAGTGGGGCTTAATTCCTTATTGGTCAAAAGATCCTAATATAGGTCATAAAATGATAAATGCTCGTTCTGAAACAATTACAGAAAAACCTAGTTTTAAAAATCCATTCAAAACAAAAAGATGCTTAGTAATAGCAGATAGTTATTATGAATGGAAAAATACAGAAGAAGGAAAAATACCCTATAGAATTAAATTAAAGGATAATAACGTTTTTGCATTTGCTGGTATATGGGAGATTTGGAATAAAGAAGAAAGTATAAAGTCATTTTCAATAATTACAACTAAAGCAAGTGATGAAATATCAGATTTGCATGAAAGGATGCCTGTTATATTACCTTATGAGAACTATAAAGCTTGGTTAAATAACGAACTAAAAGAAGACGAAGCTTTATCAATAATAAAAGATTGCTTAAAGGATAAATTTGAATATTATCAGGTTTCTAAAAAAGTTAATTCCCCTACTAATGATAATAAAGATTTAATTTTAAAAATTGCATAAAATACTATATTTTAAACAAAATTTGACAAAGCATTAAATTATAAATTAAAATATAGTTAAGTTTAAGTTAAAATAAAAAAGGTTATTAGACTATGTTAAAAAGGTATTTACCAATTTGTTTTTCATTATTACTTATTTCTGCTTGTTCAAATAATGAAGTTAATCAAATACAAATGTCACAAAATACCCAAATACAGTCTCAATCTAAAAAAGATATAATCCCTACAACATCAAAAAGACTACTCTATAAAGTTGAAGAAATAGCGAACAAGTGGGATATGTCATCAGATTTAATGAAAGTTGAGGCAAAAGAAATAGACCGTTTTGGTAGAGCAAAATGGAATTATTATTATGATTCGCCTTTTAAAACTCCAAATTACCTTATTAACTTACACGATAATAAATCACAAGAAATTAATGAAACTCTCTGGGGTAGGGAAATTAATTTAAGAGATTGGCTTATTGATAGTGATGAAGCAATAGAAATAGTTCAAAAAAATTCTAATTTAGGTACTTTTGATTTTCCACTTGAAAGTATGACTCTTGAACATAGGTTCTTTGAGCCTGAATGGGAAATCAAAACTAGATTTTGGACTTATAGAGTAAATGCCAAAACAGGTCAATATTCTAGATTAGCTAAAAAATAATTAAAAGTGATAAGACAAGATTTAGAAGATTTACACTCAAACAAAATTAGTTTGCCAAAGAATTATTTGAACAATGGTGCTTTAGCCGATTGCTAAAATGCAAACTATAAACTTTTAAGTATAAGTGGTTTTCTAATGAAATTTAGTTTAATTATAATTTAAAGTCAAATTTTAGTGATTTATAATTTTAAATGTTAAAAACTTATTTTATATGAATAAAGGATTAGATTATGTCTAAATTTAATGGTGTTGATTATTATTTATTAGATGATTGGTTTACAGAAGAAGAAAAAATGATTCGTCAGTCTGTAAGAAATTATGTTGATGAAAACTTAATGCCTATAATCGAAGAATGTTATATGGAAGCAAAATTTCCGTCTCAATTAATAGAAGGAATAGCTGACTTAGGTGTTTTAGGTTGTACAATAAAAGGTTATGGTTGTGCTGGTTTAAACAGTATTGCTTATGGTTTAATTTGCCAAGAATTAGAAAGAGGCGACAGTGGTTTAAGAAGTTTTGCTTCAGTTCAATCATCATTAGTTATGTATCCTATTTATACATTTGGTTCAGAAGAACAAAAGGAAAAATGGCTACCTGCTCTTGCAAGTGGTAAAGCAATTGGTTGTTTTGGTTTAACAGAACCTGACTTTGGTTCTAATCCAACTGGTATGTTAACTAGAGCCAAAAAAGACGGAGATCATTATATTCTTAATGGTTCTAAAATGTGGATTACAAATGGAACAGTTGCAGATGTTGCTGTTGTTTGGGCAAAAACAGAAGATGATGTAATAACAGCTTTCTTAGTAGAAAGAGGAACTGAAGGTTTTTCAACTCCTGAAATTAAAAATAAGCATTCTTTAAGAGCATCAGTAACTTCAGAAATAATACTTCAAGATTGTAGAATACCTGCTGAAAATATGTTACCAAACTCAAAAGGATTAAAACACGCTTTAATGTGTTTAAATCAAGCAAGATATGGTATTACATGGGGTGTTATAGGTGCTGCAATGGCTTGTTATGATACAGCACTTGATTATGCAAAAACAAGAATACAATTTGATAAACCTATTGCATCTTTCCAAATGGTTCAACAAAAATTAGTTTGGATGTTAAATGAAATTACAAAAGCTCAGCTATTATCATTTAGATTAGGTAAACTTAAAGACGAAGGTAAAATGCGTCCAGAACACGTTTCATTAGCTAAAATGAACAATGTTAAAATGGCTAGAGAAGTTGGAATGATAGCAAGAGAAATTCTTGGAGCAAATGGTGTTGCTGCTGAGTATCCTGTTATGAGACATATGAATAATATTGAATCTGTATTTACATATGAAGGTACTCATGATATTCATACTCTTACAGTTGGTAGAGCTATTACAGGAATAAATGCGTTCTTTTAAAAAGTAGTTGAAAAAAGGTTTTGCTTTATATAGGGCAAAACCTTTTTTTATTAATATTTAATTTAAACTATAATGTTGTACAATAATTCAATCATAAATTTTATTATAAGGAAAAATAATGAAAAAAATATCTTTTATTCTTTTATTATCATTGAGTACAAATATATTTAATCCTGTATACTCAAAAGACTTAGAAATAAAAGACCAATATAAATTTTATGACTTAAAAAAACAAATTGAATCTTCACAAAATACCCAAAATAATATAAATTTAATTGATTTATATAGAAACAACGCTCAAGATGATAAAGCAATAAAAATAGCTCAAGATTTTTTAAAAAAAGAACCTAATAATTATAAAGTTATCTATAAATTAGCTCTTTTAAATGTTAGGAATTATTATTTCGATGAAGCACAAAAACTCTTAAAGAAGATTCCAAGTAGTTCAACAGAGTATAATAAATCTATTATAAGTTTGATGCAGTTATATATTACCAGAAAAGATAAAGAAAGTGCAGACAATTTATTAGAAAATAATAAAGATAACCTTCTTATGTCTGCTATATATGATTATTCTCCATTTATGTTAAATCCTAAATCTGCAAAGGAGAAATTAGAGAAATTTTTATTAAATGAACCTGAAAACAATATAGGATTGTATTATTTATCTTCTATCTTAGTTGATAATAATGAAATAAAAGAAGCAAAAGATAAATTAAATAAAATAATATCATCTAATTTCTTTGATTCTAAAGCTCATGCACTATTAGGCTATCTTGAAGCTATTTCTGATCGTAAAGTTGGTGCAGGAGCAGATCAGTTAAAAACAGCACTAAAAACAAATCCATTAGAATATAGAGCCTTAGTAAGTTTTGGTAATGGTACTACTGATACTAACTATGAAAACATTGAAAAAGATAATGAAAATTTAAAATCTTCTGAATACTTTTTATCTAAAAACCGTGAAATAACGACTCTTTTAAATAATGGTAAAAAAAATGAAGCTGAAAATATATTAAAAGAGCTATTAAAAAAGTACCCTAATAATATACATTCATACATTAGTGAAGGAAATTATTATATTAATATTCAAGAATATAGAAAAGCTATTGATTCACTTAAAAAAGCTAGAAATATTTCACCTGAATATGGTGTAGCAAATAATACCTTAGCTGTAGCAATTAATTTTTTAATGAGAAGCCAAGAAAAAAAACTTAAAGATTTCAATCTTGATATATATGATTATTCTAATCTTGATATTAATAGTATAAAAAAAGTTTTTATAAATTTTGACGAAATACCTAAAAAGTATCAAAAAGTAATATTTTATTCTGTATATCCTGTTAGGCAATATTTGCCTGTATTAGTAGCTTCAGGAGCAACACATTATATAATACCTTTATATGAAAAATCTACAGATCAAAAGTTTGGTCAAAATTTAAAAAATAATACAAGTTTTGATGGTAGACTGTGGGATGATATAAGAGGTAGAGGTGGTTTTAATAGTGCAACAGGAATTGAGAGTTTAGAAGAGACAATTAATTTTGATTTTAATACTTTAACACATGAATTTGCCCATCAAATACACGGATATGCTTTTACAAAAGACCAGCAATCTAAAATATCTTTATTATATGAAAAAGCAAAAAAAGATAACTTATTTTTAGATTATTATGCTGCATCAAATGATTATGAGTATTTTGCTCAAGGAGTTGAGGCTTTTAATTCAACACAAGGAAAGCTAACATTAAAATCAACTGCAAAAAATACTATTGATTTTTTAAAATCAAAAGATAAAGATTTATATGAATTAATAGAGAAAATTTCAAAAGAACCTGTTACTCCTGATAACTACGCATCAGCGTATTCACAAGCTGCATCAATTGCATATTTTGAAAATGATCATGAAAAATCCATTTATAATTATGAAAAAGCTGTAGAGTCTAAACCGACAGATATAAATAATATATTATTGCTTGGTAATGCTTACTTTCAAGCAGGTAAAATAGATAAAAGTATTGAAACTTATAAATCAGCTTTAAAAATTGATGATAAATCAGCTTATGCTTATATCGGATTAGCTGAGAATTTATTACTAATTGGAAATTTAAATGACGCTCAAACTAATTTTGAAAAAGGTTTTGAAAAAGATTCTTTAGTTGCTGATGCTTATGCCTCTGCTGCAAAGTTATTTTTAGAAAAGAATGATTATAAATCAAGCCAACAATATATAGATAAAGCCTTAAAGTTAGATCCAGAGAATCATTTAGCTTATAGTATTAAGTCTCTTTTAAATATTGAAAAATTTTATTTTCAACAAGCTTTTAAAGATATTGATAAAGCAATTGAACTAGATGAAGGTAATTCTTTATACAAAATTAGAAAAGCTTTATTATTAGCTAAAACAGGTTCTATTATGAAAGCTTATGACGAAATTAAAGATTTAGAATCTATGTATTCTAATAATCTACCTATAAATTATAGATATGATGAGAAGAATAGTAAATATTATTATTACAATGTGAAAGATATTCCTACAAAGGCTGAGTATTATTACACTTTAGGTGTAATTAAAGAAAGTGAAAAAAAATATGATGAATCTTATACAAATTATTTAAAATCATTATCTCTCATACCAAATTATTATAAGTCTAAGAAAAAGCTTATTGAACTTTCAAAAATACAAAATATAGATTCCACAATAAAAGAAAGCATTTCTAAAGAGCTAAATAGATAATATTTTATTAAAAAGAATAACTATAAATATATCATTTCTTTTCATATAAGATATATAATTTTAGTTCTAATACTAAAGTGTTATTGTATTCAGCCTGATTTTCTTATAAAATAATTATTAATTAAATTTTATTTCATAAGAGGCATTTGAAATGTCAAATATTGATAACTTAAGAACAAAAACACTAGAATATTATAATACACAAAATACTTTCAAAGATAAACAGAACTATACTGTAATGGATACAAAAAATAATGTATCTAGTGCAGAAGCTGAAGAATTAATTAAATTAGCTGTAAATGATGATGGACAAGTAACACAAGAAGAAGTAGATGCAATAAATGGTGTACTAAAAGAAAAAGGAAGTAAACAATCTATATCTTTAGATCCTAATACAATGAGATTTACTATTACAGGTTCAAATGTTAAATATAATCTAGAAACTAGAGAAATAAAATATGGTAGCACATCTTATAATAATTTAAAAACGATTACAGAAGGTGGAGATAAAGGAACAGTAAAAAGCTATAAAGCTCTTGTTGATAATTATAAAAAATTATTAGAGGATAAAGAAAAAACTCTAAAAATAATGAATATGGATATGGATGACATAAAACAAAAAACAAATATGACAAATCTTGTTAAATTATCATTAGGAATTAAAGATAATGAAACAGATCCATTAAAAAAATCCATGTTAAATTATAATGTTGCATTACTTGAAAAAAGAGACAATTTTTTTGATAAATATTTCTCATCAAAACCTGAATTAAGAAAAGAATTTAATGAAATTATTTATACTGGAGCAGATCCCAAAAAATTGGAAGATTTTGTAAATAAATTAAATTTATCACCTACACAAAAGTTAGATTTTATTGTTTATAACCCAGATATGACTTTATCATCTAAAAAAGCTCTACTTACAAGTAAAAATATAGGTGAATTAAAAGAAAATATAACTTCAAAAAATCAACCTACTATTACATTTAGTAACCCTCAAAATGCTGAAAATTATGTAAAAGATAAAATGATAGAATTTAATGATAATTTAGTTAAAGAATTAAGAACTAAAGGATTAATGACAAATGATGTAAGAGTTGCAGGTGTTGGAGATGGTAGCCAAACAAAAGGACTTGCAAATGTCCCATCTTTAGGAATAGGAATGTTTGCTTATGGAAATGGAAATACAATTAATAATACTGTTCCTATATTAACACCTGCTGATAAGGAACTTTCTCTTAATCTTAATGTTCAAGGTCTTGAATCAGTAGATAGAAAAACTAATGGAGATGTTGCATATAAGGATAAGTCAGGGAAAGATCAACAATTATTTTTTACTATGGGTGTAGATAATAATGGTCAATCAACAATTACATTTTTTACAGATTCAACAAGAAAAACAGTTTTACCTAATGATAAATTACCAGAAGGTGTTACATTTAATAATGGTGAAATAAAAATTGATACCCAAAAAAGCTCAAAAGCTACAGTGAACCTTCAATCTGTTAATAAAGAAGATGCAGAAGTTCAAATAAGTACTAATGGTAAAATTGTTCCTCAAGTACTAGATCTAAAAGATTATTATATATCTGGCTCTTATGTACTTGATATAAAGAAACTCCAATCCAATCAAGACGATAAAGATGCTTATTTATATTTAGTTAATAATTTAAAAAATCAGCCAAATATAGATAATGCAATATCACTTTTAAATCTTAGTGGTGAAGGTGTAAATGATAGTGCTGAAAAAGTTGGAGATTTAGGCGAAAATCAAAAGTATAGAAAAACAACAGTTAACTTTGGTGATAAATTTACTTTAAACTCATCAACAGATGGAGAGAATGTATTATCCTTTGTTCAGAAAAATCCATTACCAAAGCCTCTAGTTGATGCTTACCCTGATAATAAAGGTTATAATAATGATGTTTTAAGTGCAATGAGAACATTAGAATTAGCAAAGCAAACATTATTTGATGCGGGTTATAAAATGGAAGAAATAAATACTAAATCTGTAACAATTAATGTGAATGGTAAAAATGTTACTATTAATTTAGGTGATATAAAACCAGATCCATTAAAAAAGGTTATTGAATAAATAAAAAAATAGATTTTTAAAAGATCTAATTATTTATTAAGTAATTTTATAAAATCTATTTCTCTTAAAATTTTCCCTTAATGTAATATTAAATTTTCACTAAGTTAAGTTAATATTTAGGAAAGTTTTTTATTATTTGGGGTATAAATCTATTAATTAATCTATAGAAATTTTGTGAGTTTATGGAATTAAGAATAGGCGATAGTATTTTAGTAGCAAAAACAGATAAAACATCTGTTGTTAATAAACCTGTTGAAAAAAAAGATGAAATAAATAATAAGCATAGAGAACAGTTATTATCAAAACTATCTATATCTAATGTTCAAACTGATCATAATATAAATAAAAATAAGGTTCAGTTTTCTGATGATAATGACTCACTAGATGAAAC
This sequence comes from Candidatus Sericytochromatia bacterium, assembly GCA_046328075.1. Lineage (GTDB taxonomy): Bacteria > Cyanobacteriota > Sericytochromatia > UBA7694 > JACMQJ01 > JAXLXG01. Next base: position 30,025 of record JAXLXG010000006.1, on the reverse strand, counting down.
TCTAGAAACAAGTAAAGAAATTGTTCAAGATGAAAATACTTTATCTGTGGTAGGTAGTGTTCTTTCAGCAGTCAAAATACCTCAAGCAGAGCCATTCAAACTTACTGTAAATATATTAACAGCAGATAATAAAAAAGAAAAATTAGCTAAAGATTTGGAATGTCATAATTATGAAGGTATTGTAAATAATACTGTTGATTTTGCTAAAAGTGGTCTAGGAACAGCAATAAGTGGAGCCAAACTTCTTGATCTAGGCACAAATATTATTGTTGATCTAGGAATAATTTCTAGTGTAAGTAAAACAGCTTCAGGAATAGGAAAAGTAACAAAGACAATAAGCACAGTTGGAACAAAGGTTGCAATTCCTTTTTCAATAATTGGCACAGGTCTTAATGCATGGGATATTAAATCTGCTCAAGATAAAATAAACTTAAAGAAGGAAGAAATACAAAAATCTAAGCATATTAAGCCTATTAGTGTTGGTGGTTGTGTAGTTGGAGTTGGAACTAGTGTACAAGAAAAAGAATTAAATACCTTAAAAACAAATAGAAATTTAAAAGCTGTAGCATTTGGATTTTCTACAGTTTCTACAGCAACATTAATTCAATCTGTTAGAAATCCATCTAAGGCTCCAACATATATGGGAATTTCTCTTGTAACAAGTATTGCTAGTTCTGTTACTTCAGCTCTAGCTGATGATAAATTAAGAGATAAAGTAAAAAAATTATTTTAGATTATCTCTCAATTATCATATATTGTGCTAAATCTATTAAGATTTAAGATTTTTTAAAGCACATTCTTTGCCTATATCCTCTAATATTTTACTATCTGCAGCAGCAAGTTTATCTGTAATAAAACGTTGTGCACCTTCTGGGTATTTTTGAGCAAGTAGATCAACAGAACATGAACAAGCCGCTTTTATATTAACAGTTTCAGAGGTTGTTTTATCTGCTGCTAATTCTTGTTCACATTTACTACTAAATGTTGTTTTTAATGCATCTGTCCATTTTAACTCAGTAGAAGTTTGAGATTGTTGAGGACTTTGGCAATTAGATATTAATACAGTTGAACTTACTAAAAGAAATGTTGCAATGATTCTTTTCATGTTTTAATCCTTTATTTATAATATTGATTATAAAAATCAAATTATACTTATATTTTTATAAAAGCAAAAGTCCTATTATTACACTTTTGAATATTCAGATATTTTTTTATCTAATTAGCTTTATAAATGCATTTTTCATTTGATTAAGAGCATCCAAAATTTCACCCTTAAAGTCATCAAATTTTTCTTCTGCTACTTCTTTTCCATCATCTAAATTCTTTTTCAAATCTTTTAATTTACTACTTATATCATCTTGTAACTTATTTATATTATTCTCAAGTTCTGGTTTACCTAGTGCATATTGTAATCTTAAAGCTTCTATAACTGATGAAATTTTGTCTTCACTTTCATCCAATTTTTTTGCTAAGTCAGGATATTTATCATTTAGGTCATTTCTAAAGGATGAGAGATTTTTATTTAGATTTTCACTATGCTTATTAAATAAATCTTTTGTTTCTGCTTTACCCAATGCCAATTGTAATTTTAATTCTTCAATTTTATCATTTAGCTTTTTACCTGCATCAGTTTCATTCAATTTATCACTTGATTCAGATATTTTTGCAGAAATACTATCTATATTTTTCTTTAGGTTTTCTTTTTGTCTCTCTAACTCACTAATTGCCTCAGATTTACCTAATGAGAACTGTAAATGAACATTTTCTAGAAACGCTTTTAGTTTATCTTTTGAATCCATACTTACACCTATGTATTTTAATATAACTTTATTAAGTATAACAAAGTATATGTTTTTCACAATAGATTAAAATAAATAACTAAACCTAATTTATTAAATAGAGCTTATTGATGATTTATATATTTTTTACATTCTAATCCTTAAGATCCTTTTTAATTCATACAATCTGTGTTCTATACTTTTTTATGATAAACTGATTTAGATTTAAATATTAAGGAGTTAATTATAATGAATAGTTTATTTAAATTTGGTGTTTGTTTATCATTAGCATTAATGCCTGTATCATGTGCAGAGCTATTTAAAAAGATACCAAAAGATGCAAAAGTAGAGGTTGGACAAATGAATGAAGGACAAAAATTTCTTATGGAAAATAAGAAAAAAGAAGGGGTAATAACTACAGGTAGTGGCTTACAGTATAAAATTATAACAGATGCAATAGGTAGAAAGCCTAGATCTTGGGAAACTGTTAAGGTTCATTATAGAGGTACTTTAATTGATGGAACTGAATTTGATAGCTCATATAAAAGAAATGAGCCAATAAGTTTCCCTCTTAACCAAGTGATTGCAGGTTGGACAGAAGGTTTACAATTAATGCCTATTGGAAGCAAATATATATTCTATATTCCTTCTGAGTTAGCATATGGAAGTAGAGGTGCAGGAAGTGCTATACCTCCTGATGCAGCTTTAATTTTTGAAGTTGAATTACTTGATATAAAATAAGGTAATAATAATGAGAGAAGTTGTAGGTTATTCAATTTGCTTTAAAGATAAGGCAGAAGCAAAAAAATTCTTTAAAAAAACACCTAAGGTTTTTGATGCAAGATTAAATCTTGAAGAAAAAGAAGTAACTTTAGTAGGTACTGAACCAGTAAGAAAAGAAGATTTTGCATATCTATTTCTTAAAGATGGTGAAAAGGTTAGTCTAGAACCTTTAAAAATAGAGTTTCTAACAACACTTTTTGCTAGAGATTAAAGAAAGATATTAAAAGAGTAAGAAGTAAAAAAACAAGATTCATAATATACTTTTTTCTTAATTACTTTTCTCAAACCTATTTTGTTTAGGTATAACTTCAAATCTTGAATTAGAGAATACTTAGATTTAATTTTTGTAATAAAAATAGTACAAGTGTACAAAACATTATAAAATGTAAATCTAATAGTTATAACAAAATAAATATTTAATTATAGAGGGTAGTTTATATGGATGATTTCCTAAGTATCTTCGAAAAAGTTATTTTATTTTTGGCAATAGCCATAGCTCTTTATCACTTTACTACAGCAGTAATTCATAAAGTCCAACTTTTAATGCTTGGTAAAAACGAAAATCGTTTTGGTGAGATTGAGAAAAGAATAAAACTTTTTGTCGATTATGTACTTTTACAAAAAAGAGTATTTAAAGATCCTGTATATGGAGCAATGCATGCAGTATTCTTCTGGGGATTTTTATTTATCACAATAGAAACATTCAACTTTATTGCTCAAGGTTTTAATAAAAACTTTCACTTACCACTTACAGGTAATGGTTACTTTTTAGGAGCTGTTGAGTTAGTAGAATGTTTAGTTTTACTTGGTTTAGGAATGGCTTTTTATAGAAGGCTTGTTCTTAGACCTAACAATTTGAGCTTAAACTCAGATGGTCTTTTAATTTTAAGCTTTATCAGTGGGTTAATGCTTACAGCATTATTTAAAGATGGTGTTGAAATAGCAATGGCTAATACACAAGGAACAGTATTTACAAATTCAGAGTCTAGTTCACATTATGCTCCAGCAATTGTTGGTAATTTACTTTCAAATTTATTTATGGGTTTATCTCCAACAGGTATGCATGTTACTCATAATATCTTTTGGTGGATTCATACAGCAATAGTACTAATTTTCCTTGTTTATATACCTGCTTCAAAACATTCACACCTTTTAGCCTCTTTATTTACTGTATTCTTTGGAAGAACAAAACCTTATGGTCAACTTTCATATATTGATATGGATACAGAAATGGAAAAAGATGAGCCAACATTTGGTGTTAATAAATTTGAAGATTATACATGGAGACAATTACTTGATGTTTATGCTTGTACAGAGTGTGGACGTTGTCAGACTCAATGTCCAGCATATTTAACAGGTAAACCTTTAAATCCTAAAAAGATTATTGTTGATTTAAGACATGAACTTTTTGATACTGGTGAAAATATGATTCAGCAAAGAGCCGAGGCTTTACAAAGTTCTAGTGTTGCAACTCTTGAAGCTGAAGAAGCAGTTGCAGAAGCTATAGAACATCCATTAATAGAAAGAGTATTTGAAAAAGAAGAAATTTGGTCATGTACAACTTGTATGGCTTGTGTTCAAGCTTGTCCTGTATTAATAGAACACGTCGATAAAATTGTTGATGTAAGAAGACATCTTGTTATGATGGAATCAGATATGTCTGAGCAAGTAATTCTTACATTTACAAATATCGAAAATCAAGGAAACCCTTGGGGAATTGGTTCTTCATCTAGAGGAGATTGGGCTGAAGGTTTAGACGTAAAAACAATGGCTGAGAAACCAGACGCAGAATATTTATACTTTGTAGGTTGTGCTGCTTCTTATGATGATAAAAATAAAAAAGTTGCTCGTTCATTTGTAAAAATCTTAAATGAAGCAGGTGTAAACTTTGCTATCTTAGGAAGTGAAGAAACTTGTAATGGAGATCCTGCAAGAAGAATTGGTAATGAGTATTTATATCAAACTCAAGCAAAGCAAAATATTGAAACAATGAATGGTTACAATGTAAAAAAAGTAATTACAGCTTGTCCTCACTGTTTTAATACAATAAAAAATGAGTATACTCAATTTGGTGGTAATTATGAAGTAATTCATCATTCAGAATTAATTTATCAATTAATTCAAAGTGGTAAAATAAGACCACAGAAAGCTGTAGACTCAACAGTTACTTATCATGATTCTTGTTATCTTGGAAGATATAATCAAGTTTATGATGCACCTAGAGAAGTTTTAAAAGCTATTCCAGGAATTAAACTTGTAGAAATGGAAAAGAGTAGAGATACAGGTTTATGCTGTGGTGCTGGTGGTGGAAGAATGTGGATGGAAGAAACAATAGGAGAAAGAATTAATGAAGTAAGAGCGGCTCAAGCTCTTGAAGTTAAGCCTGATATTGTTGCAAGTGCTTGTCCATTCTGTAAGACTATGGTAAGTGATGGTTTAACCGCTAAAGGTGCTGAAAATGTTTCAAACTTAGATATAGCTGAGATTTTAGAAAAATCAATTTAATATTACAAAAATATTAATCATAGAGACGTATTAAATTACGTCTCTTTTCTTTTATTTATTTTTTAAGTTAGAATATATATCAGTAAAAAAATTATTTTAAAATTAGGAGATTAAAATATGGCAGGAAATGTTTTAGATGTCAGTGATAGTAATTTTGAATCAGAAGTATTAAAATCTGATATACCTGTTTTAGTTGATTTCTGGGCACCTTGGTGTGGTCCTTGTAGAATGATTGCACCTGTTGTTGAAAAACTTTCACAAGAGTTTGCAGGTAAAGCAAAATTTGTTAAATTAAATGTTGATGATAATCCTGATACAGCACAAAAATATAATATAACAGGAATACCTGCTTTATATATGTTTAAAGGTGGCTCTGATGTAGACAAAGTTATTGGTGCGGCTCAAAAACCTGTATTAGAAAATCTTATATCAAAACATTTATAAGATTAGTTTTCTAGCTTTTTTACAAGCTAAAAAATATTTTAATTAAAGGGTAAGTAGAATTTGTTAATATTTCTAATGTTTACCCTTTAATTATTTAAACAAATATAAGACTAATACTTTATTAAAATAATTATATTTTTATTTATTTAAAAAGTAGCTTTTACTATAAATATCAGAAGTATTTTTATTAGTCCAAGTAACAATAAAATTATTAATATTACTCATTGCTATTTGTGGATTTATTACTATATCTGTTGTAAAAGCTTTTACTCTAAATTCACTTTCTAGTGCGTTTCCACTACTATTAAACCTCTTTGCATATGCTCCATAGCCTTGAGGAGGAGGGGGCGAATACCCATCAGCAAATATAGCAAACGGTGTCAATTTACTTCCAAAGACATTAGAAAAACCGTCTGTAGCAAACCAAGATATAATAAAATTATCATTATTATCTATACTTATTTGTTGCTCTCCTCTTGAATAAATATCATAAACACTTACTTTAAATTCATCTTTTAATACTTGCAAAGTTGAAGCATATTTCTTTACATATACATTAGTGCCATAAAAACTTAAATCACCATAATTCCAACTAATAACAAAGTTACCTAAAGAGTTCATTGCTATAGTTGGCTTTCCTAAACGCCAAACATCACTTAAATAATTAGTTGTTGTTGAAATATTTGAATTAACTTGAAATTTTTCACCTATAGGATTCAAATTAGAATTAAATTTTTTAGCATTAATACTTGTATAAGAATTTATTAATTTAGGCATATTAGTTTCATACTCTGGATTTGTATATTCGTTTCTTATATTTATCCAAGTAACAACAAAATTACCTCCACCATCAATACCAACAGAAGGAACCTTTTCTGAATCTTTAATATTTTCTGGATAATTATTATTATTATTAACTAGAAACTCTGAATCTATTGCTTGACCAAATGAGTCATATTTTTTTGCATAAATATTGGTTTTATTATTAGTATATGAATCAATAGGTTGAAATGGCTCTAGCTGAAATGAATCTAATGTAGGCTCAATAAAATTATATCTTTCCCAAGTAATAATAAACTCACCAGAATTATTTATTGCAATTGCAGGTGACTTTTGAGAATTTGTTGTATAATCATTAACCCTAAATTCGTTTCCTACAAACTGTCCTAAACTATTATATCTTTGAGCATATATTCCATCATAACTACCATCTTGTAAAGTACTAACCCAAGTAACAACAAAATTTCCTGATTCATTCATAGCTATTTTAGGATTATACTGTTTATTGATTGTATAAGTATTAATCTTAAACTCAGAACCTATAGGATCTCCATTGTTACTAAACTTTTGACCAAAAATACCATCACTATCACCATTTCCAGAACCTTCCCAAACTATTACATAATTACCAGATGAGTCCATTCCAACCGATTGAGCACCTTGATAACCAGAAGTATAATTATTCACTCTCATTTCTGGATATTTAGTATCAATATAAACATCTTTTTTTAGTCTATTTTCATACTTACCAAAAGTATAGAAATGATGAAAAGCACTTGTAAAACTTCCATTTTTTATAGCATTATCAACATCAGGGAATGCCATTCTATATCTAGTTTCATCAAAATCTAAAGATAAAGCTAATTTAGCAGCTTGATAAGTTGAAGATTCTAATCTATGTTCATTAGCTCCATAAATTAAATAGTGTTCTAAACCAGTTTTATGATAACCAGAAATTACAACATTTTTTACATCAGGATTAGCTAATAAATACGCATTTTCTTGAAATCCTAATTCTATAGCTGACTTTGTATTTATATATTTAGAATCTAATAATTTATTTTCATACTTACCAAAAGTATAGAAATGATGAAAAGCACTTGTAAAACTTCCTGACTTTATTGCTATATCAACATCAGGAAATGCCATTCTATACCTAGTTTCATCAAAATCTAATAATAAAGCTAATTTTGCATCTTGATAACTTGAAGATTCTAATCTATTTTCATTAACTCCATAAATTAAATAGTGTTCTAAACCAGTTTTATAATAACCCGAATCAACAACAGATTTAACATCAGAATTAGCTAATAAATATGCTTTTTCATCAAAACCATTTTCTATTGCTGATTTTATTTTCAAATAGTTTGCATCTGTTAATCTCCAAGGCTCAATATATTTTGCAATTAAATTATAATGTGTATAAGAGTTAAATAAAGTACCATTTTTTATAGCCAAATCTATATCAGACCAAGCTAATCTGTATGCTTTTTCATTAAATCCAGAATCAATTGCTGATTTTGCATCTAAATATTCTTGTGATGTAATTCTATTAGGTTCATTTATTTGTGCATAATTATACCAATGGTCATATCCTGATTTATAAGTTCCTGAACTAATTAATGATATTATATCTGGATTTGCCATTAAGTATGCTTCTTCAGACCATTCTCCTGATTCTATTCTATTTTTTATCGTTAAATAATTTGAATCTGTTAATCTTTGTGGTTCACTTGACTGAGTAAATACATAATGATAAAAAACATCAGGAATCTGTTTATTTTTAATAGCTTGTCTTACATCATCAAATGCCAAATAATATGCTTTTGGATTAAAATCTGAAGAATATTTAATTTTAAAACTATTTATATCGGACTTATTTTTATAATTTGGAGTTGTTGTAGGAACATTTATTTGATTAATTGAACAAGAAAAGATACTAAAAGCTAAAACTAAAGAACTTATTACTTTTACAGAGCTTTGTCTTGAAATTTTCATTTTTTATGTTTACCTCTTTGTATAGAATTTAATAATAGTAATTTAACTAAAAAATAGAGATGTTGTATAATGAAACATCTCTATTTATAATTTTTAACTTTAATAAAACTATTCTGAAACACCAGCAATTTTTGTCATAGGAATAAAGTCAGATTCACCTTCTATTGTTAATAATGGTATTGGACCAAATGTAACTCCTGTTACTCTACCAGTAGAAACACTTTCAATCTGTTTTGGCTCATTTGGTGTTGTAGCTTCATCAATAAATGCAGGATTAGGAACAGATTTAACATATCCAACATTCTTACCTATTAATTGAGCTGCATTACCAGAACTTGTAATTTGTGATGTTGAATTATTATAAATGCCAATAATATCTTTAACAGGAACAGAGTCTTTAGAAGAAGCAACTTTAACAGCTGGATTTGTACCAGTAAAATCAACTTCTGTTACAACGTCTTCCACTCTCTGATCAACTAATTTTTTAGTGACAGGATCAAGAGTTTTTCCTTTTGTATAAGCAATCCTTTTACCAACAATATCTTTACTTATATCAACTTGACCAAACTGAACTAAAGCATTATTAGCTTTAATTTGACCTAAAGATGATAACATTTGTGAGTACTGAGTAATTGTTTCTGTTAATTCTACTGGTTTATCAGGATCTTGATTTGTTATCTGAGCAATAAGCATTTTTGCAAATTCTTCTACTGTTTTATTAACATCATCTCCTAAAGGATCTCCTGTTTTAGCTAATGTATTTGTTGGTAAAATACCTGCAACATTAAAGTTAAAAGCTTCTCCCATTAATTACCTCTTTTTATTTAGTGAATAAAAACTAATAAATTTTTTAGGTGTCTAAGTCTAAAGACACTTAATTATCAACAAAGATATTAATAATATTACACTATAAATTTATATAATTTCAATGAAAAGTTATTCTAGAATAAATATCTATAAATAAATTTACAAATCATAATAATTTAAAAATACTGAACATAATCCTTTAATAAGTTTAAAGTATAGTATAATTCTTTAGATAAAATTACCTTTCAAAATACTAAATTATAATTAAATCAAGGTGGATTGTTGGTATGTCAATATTTGATAAAATAAATAAAATGTATAGTAGCTATAATGAAAATAAATCAAAAGTTAAAGCAGCTGAAAGTTTTGTTAATGTATCAAATTCTACATCAACAAAAAGTGGATTTGAAGAAATACCTTCTAAAAACTCTAATAAACTTAATGACTCTAATTCTGAAAAATCTACTAATCAGACACCAAGTTCTAGCCTCTTTTTATCAAATCCAAATGCAAGTGAAGCAGAGTTTTATAAGTTAGGGCTTGAATATATCAAAGAAAAAAAGTTTGATTTTGCTATACAAGCTTTTGAAAATGTTTTATCTAAAAAACCTGATAGTGTAAAAGCAAAAGGACAATTAGGTTTAGCTTATTTAGGAGCAGAGATTTATGATAAAGCTTTATTATATATAAAAAGTGCTTTAGACACTGATTCAAAAAACTTAGACTTAAAATTAGGCTTAGCAACTGTTTATTCTAAAACAGATAAAATAGAACAGGCAATAAAAGAGATACAACCTTTACTTAAAGCTGAACCTGAAAATGATAAGTTAAAGAAAAAGATGTCTAATTTTTACTATATGCAAGGTAATAAGCTTAGAAAAATAGGTGATTATAATACATCTATTGAAAGTTATACTAAGTCTGCTAAATATGATAAATTAAACCCAATGATTATTCATGCGATGGGAACCGCATTTAAAGAGTCTGGTGATTATCAAAAGGCTTTAGAGAATTTAGAAAAATCATTAAAAATGTATGGTTCAAATCCTAAATATCAATCAAGAAAAGCAGATATTTATTTGCAGATAGCTGAAATGAAAGAAAAAAAAGGTGATATAAAAGGCTCTATAGACAGTTATAATAGTGCGATATCTTCAGACCCTAAGAGTAGTAATGTACATTTTCACCTCGGAGAACTTTATTTTAAAATTGGTGACTATGAAAATGCTCAAAAGAAATATTCCCATGCTGTAGATAATGAACCAACATTTATTCAGGGTTTAATTAATTTAGGTCAATCATATGCTATGCAATCTCAAATAGAAGCAGCTATGGGGACATACAATAGAGTCTTAGAAATAGAACCACAAAATAAGGTAGCTTTAAGTAACATAGCATTATTAACATATAGAACAGGTCAAAAAGATGTTGCTTTTGATATGTTGGTTAAATTGTCTCAAGACACAGCTAAGGATAATCATTTAGTGCATAAATACCTAGGCATAATCTATCTAGAGAAGGGTAAAACTGATGATGCCATTGAAAAGTTTATGAAAGCAGTTGACTTAAATCCAAATGATGCTGATGCTTATGTGAATATGGGTGTATGTTTTCATAAAATGAAAAACTTTGAGAGAGCAGTTCAAGAATATATAAAGGCTGTTGAGCTTGAACCAACTAATGTTTTTGCACTAAAAAATTTAGCTCTTTTATATTATGATGCTGATCAAATAGATGATGCTATAGATATGTATGAAAGAATACTACAGATTGAACCTGATAATAAAAGTATAGCTAAGAGTTTGGCTAATGCTTATAGAAGAACAGGGCAAGTTGATAAAGCAATAGATAAGTATCAGCAACACCTTAATGCTAGACCTGATGATCTTGATGCTTTATTAAATGTTGGTGTTTCTATGTTTGAAAAGGGGCAATTGATAAAAGCTATTGATATATTTAATGACTTACTAGAAAAAGATAAAAATTATAGTTCAGTTTGTTATTTATATTTAAGTAAAATATATCATAAAAATGGTCAATTCAAAAAAGCATTTGATATGGCTAGGCGTTCAGTTCATGGAAACCCACATTCTGTGGAAGGATTTTTACAATATGGTAAAGCAGCACTTGATATTCAAAATATATCAAAAGCAATTGGATGTTTTAAAACTGTTTTAGACCTTGATCCTGATAATAAGTATGCAGATTTATTATTAAAAAATGCAATTAAGAAATATGAACAATTACATGGTAGAGCATATGAAGATATTAGTGATATTTGGATGTAATAATCTGCCACTATAAATTATTTATCTAAAATATAGTTATAAATAAAATTTAGAGTCTTTTTTATCTTTTTGGTCATTTATCATTTTTCATTGATTTTTTATGAAATTTTTAGTATAAACCCTTTATCTTTATTGTAAGTTAATGATAATAACCTACAGACCCAATCTATCTCTGTTGTAGATAATAAATTTCTTTCACCATTTAAAATATCTATCAATTGATTTTTACTAATCTCTGTTGGAAACTTAGATTTTGATAAAACATAAAATGTTAAAAATTTCTGTATAGATGCTGGTACTTTTTCATCTAAAGAAGAAATACTTTTTAAAATAGTTGTTTTTTGATCTTTTAAAGATTCAGGATTGTTTTTACTTATTTGTAATAATAAATTACTTACTAATCTTTTCCTTTGTTCTTTTTTATTTCTTAGCTCATCCTCATAATTTTTTATTAGACTAGGGAATCTATTTAACGATAATAATAATGGATTTATATATTTTAGATATATTTTTACTTCTTCATCTTCTTGTTCTAAATCTTTTTTTAATTCCAGTACAGCTTTTTTTAGTTTATTTATTTTAACCATAGCAGATTGTCTTTTTTCTTGATTTAATTCTTCAGATGTATCCATATTTGAAAATATTTCAATTAAATGCTCAAAGTTTTTTTCAAGATCACATTGAATTGTAGGCTGTATAAATTTTATTATTTCAAGTAGCTTTATATATTGTTCTAATTCAGTTTCAATAATATTTTTTTTGTAAATCCTAGATTTTGATTTATATATGTTTGTGTTAGCCTTAATCTTATTTTTTAGAGAATCATCAAATATTTCAGAAAATATACTTATAGTATCACCTATTTGAAATTTTGGAACAGGTCTTTCATTTCTTGTCATTTGACCATATGTAAATAAAATCTCTAATTCACTTATATCAATCTCTAATAAAATATTGTTATCACATTCCTCTGTTAAAGAGACCTCTAGAGAATAACTTTTAGGTATGTATTTAATTATCCTTCCTATGGATTGTTCCTTAACTATCTTAATAGAATTCAAAGTCTTTTTAAGAAAGTCTATTATTTTATTAGATTCATTCTCAAATATATCAACATTTTTTACTGATTCAATATTTTCTGAAAATATCTCTTTAGCACCGTCTGCTTGAATTTCACTTATATTAAAGATACTATGTGAGTTAAAGAAACCATTTTTATGTTGGTTTTCTAAATTCTGCATGATAAATTTATTGATTCTAAGCCTTAAATTTTTGAATTTTAAAATATTAGTATATACATTTAATTTATCTTTTAATAAATACAGATCACTTTCTTTACTAGTCTTTTGAGATTTTTTAAAATCTATTTTTCTTTTTAGATCTCTAATATCATTATTTGCGGAAGGTGTTTTTGAACTAACATTATAAAGGCTTATCATAGATTTTAACTCAGATTGTAATAAGTTAGATTCATTATTTAAATCATTTGTTAAATTAGTTAGATTTTCAACAACAGGTTTTAACAAACTAACTTCTTTTGATAAGTTTTCATTTATTTTTAGTAATTTATTTTTTGTTTCATGAGAAAAGTTTACTAATTGCTCTAATAGAGGATAGTTTAAGGTTATAATCTTTTCTTCAGAACTAGTTTCAAAATTAGTTTTGGTATTATTTATAAATTGTTCTTTTTTTTGTTCGCTTATTTTAATTTTTACTTGCTCTTCTCTGTTAACTTGATTAATAGGCTTAAATTGATTAAAATAATTATCTGGTTTATAAGCTCCTTTATATATTGTATTTGTAGGTAGAACATTTTCAATATTTTCAGATTGAAAACCAAGCATTTGAGTCTGTAAAAAACTTTCACTGCTTTGTATATTATTCTTAGAATTATCATCTAAACCGTTATAAATTACAGTTTTATCTACAGTAGGCGGTTGAATAACTTGTTCTGACTCTAAATTAGCTAATTTTCCTGTACCTTTAGCATATTTTAGTGGAGATATAGTAGTCTGAAGATTTGCATTATTATAATTAGTAAGTGCATCTTGAACTATAGAAATGTCTTGATATCTTTCAGTTCGTTCTTTAGCAATACATTTCATTATTATTTTTTCAAGAGCAAAAGGAATATTTTGATTCAATTTTGAAAGAGGTGTTGGGTCTTCTGAGGTAACTTTTCTTATAACATCCCAAACATTATCACCATTATACGGGAAAGAGCCTGTTAAAGCTTGGTACATAGTAACACCAAAAGCATATATATCAACTTTATTATCAATATCTTTAGGATTTTTTATTTGTTCAGGAGACATATATAAAACGCTTCCTAAAAGAGTTCCAGCTCTTGTTAGATCTAAATTATCATCAACACGAACTAAACCAAAGTCAACAAGTTTTGCCATTCCATTTGTACAATACATTATGTTTGCTGGTTTTATATCTCTATGCACAATCTGTTTTTGGTGTAAGTAGGATAAAGCTTCACAAGTTTGAATTCCTATTTTTAGTGCTGTATTTAATGGTAAAATTTTTTGTTCTTCAATTAAAGAATCCATTGCTTTACCTTCTAAATACTCCATTACCATAAAACATTCATTTGAGTTTTCATCTTCTCCTAAATCATAAATTGTAACTATATTAGGATGATTTATATTAGCAATAGCTCTAGCTTCTCTATAGAATCTTTGAACCATTTCACTATGAATTTCTCTCTCAAGATTATTGGGTATTCTCGTTTTTTTTATAGCAACAAGACGATCAAGACGTGGATCACGAGCCAGAAATATAGCTCCCATTCCCCCACTTCCTATTTGTTTTATTATTTCGTAGTCTTTAATTGCCATAAAGAATATTATAGAATTTTATTTGCAAACAATAATTTAATTATTATACTAATATATTTAAGATTATAAAATAGTTTACTTGATAAAAATCATGAATCAACCACTAAAAAATAAAATATCACTTATTACAGGAAGTTCTAGGGGAATAGGTAGAGCAATAGCAATAAAATTAGCTCAATTAGGCTCTGATATAGTTATCAATTATGTAAAAAATGAAACTAAAGCTAATGAACTGAAAGAAGAAATTGAAAAATTAGGTCAGAGAGTAATTATTATTAAGGCTGATATTGGTGAACCAGAACAAATAAAAGAAATGTTTAAACAAATAAAAAATGAGTTTGAAAGATTAGATATATTAATAAATAATGCAGCTTTTGGGGCGTTAGGAGCTGCAATGAGAATAGGTAAATTTACTTGGAATATGACAATGAATCTTAATACAGGTGGATTACTCTTGTGTACACAAAATGCTGTAAAACTTATGAATAATGGAGGAAGAATAATAAATATCTCTAGTTTAGGAAGCCAAAGATGTATACCAGATTATATGGCAATAGGTACAGCAAAAGCAGCTATTGAAACAATGACAAAATATTTAGCCTGTGAGTTGATGGAAAAAGGGATTTATGTAAATGCTGTGTCAGGTGGCTTTATAGATACAGAAGCATTATATATATTTAAAAATATTGAAAACTTGAAGGAAGAGTCTATAAAAAAAACACCACTAGGAAGATTAGGAACATCAGAAGACATAGCAAAAATTGTTGCTTTTTTATGTCAAGATGAGTCAAATTGGATTGTAGGTCAGACAATAATAGCGGATGGTGGAATGAGTTTAAAATTTTAGATATGTTATACTTAAATTAACTATTAATTAACTGGATTAAAGATGATAAATAATTTACCAAAACTCATTACTATAGCTCCTAGTCACTATTGTGATAAAGTTAGATGGGGAATGAAAATTTTAAATTATGAGTATACAGAAGAATCATTTCCTCCTATTTTTCATATGATTGGGACTAAAAAATATCAAAGCCGCTCTGTTCCATTATTAGTAACAGAAGATAAAATAATTAAAGATTCAACAGATATTTTGAAGTATATAGATAAAAATTATAATATTCTTTATCCTGAGAATAAAAGACAAGAGGTTGAGGAGTTAGAGGAAATATTTGATACAAAGTTAGGGCCTCATACAAGAAGATTTGTTTATTTTCATATACTTACTAAACCTGAGTTAATATATGAAGATTTTTGTGATACTTCTCATCAATTTTATGATTCCATGTTTCAAACTTTCTTTCCTTTTTTAAAATATTAATGAAAAAGAGCATGAATATTAATAATGAAACTGCTGAAAGATCAAGAAATAAAATTCTAGAAGTTTTTAATTTAGTAGAAGAAAAATTATTAGATGGAAGAAAATATTTAACAGGAGATAAAATAACTTCTGCTGATATTAGCTTTGCTTCTTTAGGTGCTCCTGTAATAATGCCCAAAAACTATAAAGCATATAAAAAGAAGTATGAAATTGATTCTGATTTAAACAAAGATACAAATATAGAAGATAAAGAGCAAGATTTTATAAATGATTTACCAATTATTTTTGCTGATGAAATTAGAGAATTCAGAAAAACAAGAGCTGGTAAGTTTATTTCTAATATGTATAAAATAAGATAATATTTTATATTATTTTAATTAAAAACTATACAAAAACTATTATTTTTTAAGTTAAACTATATATAAATAAAATAGTATTTTTATAGGGTTTGGATTGTGTCGTTTTTGAATATTTTAATGGCAGATGATAATGCAGATGATAGGTTTCTTACTAAAGAAGCTTTTTATGAAGCTAAAATTAATTATAAAATGGACTTTGTAGAAAATGGAGAAGAATTAATAGATTTTTTAAATAGAAACAATAAATATTCTCATTTAAAAAATGAAGTATTACCTAATCTTATATTGCTTGATTTAAATATGCCTAAAAAAGATGGGCGAGAAGCACTTAAAGAGATAAAATCAAATGAAAATCTAAAAAAAATACCTGTAGTTATATTAACTACATCAAAAGCAGAAGAAGATATTACAAAAACATATAGTTTAGGAGCAAATTCATTTATTTCTAAACCAATCTCTTTTGATGAATTTGTTGATGTAGTTAAAGTTTTTGCAAAATATTGGTCGGAAGTATCTGAACTTCCTTATTAAGCTTAATTTAAATCAAATCCAGCAAATTTTGCAAATGAATCGCCTCTTTCTGCAAAATTTTTAAATCTTCCATAGCTTGGTGCTCCTGGTGAAAGTAAAATAACACCTCCTGAATTTGTAACTTTTTTTGCCTTCAATACAGCATCTTCTAAATCTTTAGATTCAATTAATTTAAGATTAGAACTTTTTCCTTCCATTTGATCTTTAATAGTATTAAAGATTCTATTCCCGTTATCTGGCATTGTAATAACAGCATTAACATTATTATCAACAAGATATTTTGCTAAATCATCTACATTTAAACCTCTCTCAAAACCACCAAGTAAAATTGTTATTTCTTTTCCTTTATATGTTTCAAGAGCAGCTATAGCAGATTGAGGTGTTGTTGAAATACTATCATCAATATATATAATCCCATCTTTTATTCCCCAAGGATAAAGTCTATGAGGTAGACCTTTAAAGGTTTTTATTGCATCAATACATTTTTTATAATCCACTCCTGCTTGTTCAACTACAGTTAAGGCGGCACATATATTAGAAAGGTTATGATTACCTGGAATTGGAACATCTTTTCCTAAAAATATTTTTTCACTACCTTTATAAATATCTCCATCTTTTACATGAAAACCATTTTCATCATTAAAAAATATAGGATTTTTTATTCTATCTAAGTATAGCTGAGTATTAGGATCCATTTTATTAACTATAGCTTTTTGACCTTCTTTTTGATTCGCAAAGAGATTAACTTTATCTTTGTAATAATTTTCTACATTTTTATGCCAATCAAGATGTTCAGGAAATAGATTTAATAATAACGCAATATAAGGAGAGTCATCAAAATCACTTATTTGATAACTAGACATTTCTATAACCCAAAAATCTGGTTTTGGTTCAACTTCTAGCATATCTAGCATAGGAGTTCCAAAATTTCCACCTAATGTAACTCTTTTATCTGAATTTCTTAAAAGATGCGTAACTAAACTTGACGTTGTACTTTTTCCTTTAGTTCCTGTAATACAGATAGTTTTAGCATTTTCATGTTCTGCAAACCAAAGCTTTGTAGCAGAAGTAAAAATAACACCTTTTTCTTTAGCACCTTCAATTTCAGGTCTATAAGAACTAATCCCTGGAGACTTAATAACAATATCAAAATCATTTATAACATTTTTAATATCATCACCTGTAACAAGTGTTAAAAATGGATCTTGCTGAAGCATAGATTCCATTTCATTTTTAATATCTTTATCATTTAATAAAGTAATCTGTGTTGCTGGAAATTTTTTCCTTATCATTTTTAAGGTTGACCAGCCTTCTGAACCTAAACCCCAAAGAGCCAGTTTTTTCCCTCTAAGTTCTTGAATACGCATCTAATATCTCCTTATATTTTTTATCAAGTTTATGTTTATCTGAATTTGTAAAAGTTTGTTCAACTATTTCTTTTATATTATCAACTTTTGGTAAAGCAATTTCTATAAATCTTTTTACCATTAATGTATTCTTCCAATCTTCTTTATCATGTATTAAATATAGTGCTGTAACTGATTCTTCAACTTCTCCAACACATTCAAAAGGTTTATGACCAGAAATACCAATTAATTCATCATAACCTTTTATTTGTTCTTTATCATCTAACATATCTTTTGTAAAAATTTCCATCATTTCATTTTTTGTTAAGAATGGGGCAAGTGAAAGATAAACAAAACGGCATTTATCACAATTTAAGCACCATCTATTAGTTCTTTTAGACTCATCAATTTTAAAAGCAGCATTACAACTAGTAAATACTTTATGATATTTTTTAGCTTTACTAAATAATTTAGCTATAGATAATTCTGATAATGGTCTTAAAAAAGAAAAATAATTGAAATTTGTCATTACATGAGATTTAAAAAAGTTATTAACGTCTGTTTCAAATTCTAAACCTTTACTATATTGATGATTTACTTCAAAACCATCATGAATTAGATTACCAACATTTGCAGATCTTTCATTTGACATTGCAACATTATCAAAGCCATATATGATAGAAGAACAAGAGATTATAAAGGCAATAATAGCTGAAATTGGTACATGACCATTTAAAGCACCTTCTTTATTAATATCAAATAAAACAGGTGATAATTTTCTTGTTACTATAATATGTTCTAAACCAGAAAGCTCACATACTTCTTTTATTGGTCTTGGATTACCTACAGAAAATAAAACAATATCCTCATTTGAATTTTGCATTGCTTCCATTGTTACAACAGAATCTTTTCCTCCACCAACAGGAACAGCAGTTCTTCTTTTTAAATTAATATCTGAAGGATTTGGTGTAATATTTTCATTATATGGAAATTTTATTTTTTCTCTTAAATCTATTCCATTTCTATATGCAAATTCGCCTAATCCATTAAGATAAAGTTTTTCAATAAATTGAGCTGTTTCTTTTGTTATGTTTCCATTTTCAATAGATATTTCAGAAGGTATTGCAGCTTTAAAATAACTAGCACCAGCAACAAGATGTAAATATTTTAAGCAATTATCTAAAGCTTTAAGTTCTTCATCATTTAGTTTTTTATTTGCATTATTAAAAATAATTTCTTCAGTAAAAAAGTAATTATCATCAAAAGCATAGTTAAGTTTTGCAGTAAAAGTTTCTTGATTAAATTCATAAGATATAAATCTAAACTTTTTTACTAGCTTATAATCAAACACATTTAATTCCTTTCCAAATATCTATCAGATTTATTCAATTAAATCTAAGAGAAGTTTACAATAAAAGAATTATATAATGTGTCTAGCTTTATCAGCAATTTTAAATTTAATTACTGTAGTAATTAAAAGGTAAAAAGTGATGAGAGAAGAAGATAAGAGTTTGGCATTTCAATATTCTTGGCACATTAATTTTCTAAAACCAATTTTTAGTATATATTTGAGGTTTTAAATCTTCTCTTTTTACTTATTGTTTTATTATAAATAGAACACAGATTATAAAGATAAAATGGATATTCACATATTTTTAATAAATAAGATAATATCTTTTATTTTTTCACTTTTTCTCTTATTTAATCTTCTCTTATTGTCTTTTGAGTTTTTGTTTTTTCACTTCTTCTCTTTTTAACTTAAATATAAGGTAAAATATTTATACTTTTAAATCATATAAAAATTAAGGAAAAAAAATGAAACACTTTTTAGTAGAGTTAAAATATTTAGTTGATATTAGTAAAATTGATGAGATTTTAAAAGAGCACCGTGAGTTTTTACAAACAGGCTATGATAAAGGTTTATTGCTTTGTTCTGGGCCTAAAAATCCAAGAGAAGGTGGAGTAATAATTGCTAGAGATGAGTCATTAGAAAGCTTACAGAGTTTCTTTAAACAAGATCCTTACTCAATTGAAAATTATGCAGAGTACAAGTTTACAGAATTTACACCTGTAAAGTATCAAGGTATTTTAAAAGATTGGGTTTAATTATAATCAGTAAAAAGTTATAAGATTATGTAATTTTAATAATTTGTCTTTATCGTTTTTCTCAAAAGAACATTGTTTAAATATACTTTAAAATTTTAGGTTAATTAAATGGTAAAAATTCAGGTTCCTGCTACTACTGCAAATATAGGCTCTGGTTTTGATATTCTAGGCGCTTGTTTAAATCTCTATAACTATATTGATATAGAGATTTCTGATTTATATAATTTAAGTTATTCAGGTAAAGAATATAAAAGTTCTTTGAGCCCAGATAAAGATAATCTTTTTTATACTTCACTTGAAAGAGTTTATAAAGAGTTTGGTGTTAAAGTTCCTGAATTCAATATAAATATTGAAGTGAATATACCTCTAAGTAGGGGGGTGGGAAGTAGTTCTTCTGCAATTGTTTCTGGAGTTTATTCAGCAAACTATTTTCTAGGAAATAAATTAAGTAATAGTGAAATGCTTAGAATATGTAATGATATTGAAGGTCATCCTGATAATGTAGCACCTTGTTTATTAGGAGGTGTTATTATTTCAATGTCAGAATATAATAAAGTGTATACTCAAAAAATAAAGCCTAAAAATAATTACAAATTTATAGTTGTTGTTCCTGAATTTGAATTATCAACAAAAGAAGCAAGAAAAGTTTTACCTGAAAAAATTTCTTTTTCTGATTCAATATTTAATTCAAGCCATTTAGCTTTTTTAATAATGTCTTTGATTAATGGAGATGATGAATTATTAAAAATATCTTTAAATGATAGATTACATGAACAATATAGAGGTAAATTAATAAAAGGGTTTGATGATATAAAAAAAATTGCTGTTGAAAATGGTGCAATTGGTTCTGTTTTAAGTGGTGCAGGTCCTACTATACTTGCAATAGCTAATAAAAATGAAGAAAATATAGCTAAAGAAATGCAGAAAAAATGGCTTAGTTTTGGAGTTAATTCGACTTATAAAATTTTAGATATTGATAAAGAAGGTTGTAGGTTATTAATTTAGTTCTAAATATAGGTTAATATTAGTTTAATTTTAACAAAAATTAATTACTAAGTACTATAATAAAAATAATAAATATAAAGTTGCGTGGAGATATAATAAATGTTTAAAAAATTATTTACTTTAATAGGAGTATCTCTTTTAACCCTTACAGGTTGTGGGACTGAAACAGATTCAATAAGTACCTCAGTTAGTTCTCAGAATATATCCACATTTAGTGATAGTTATCCTGAAAGAACACAAGTGTTTGTAAATAATGTTTCTAAACTAGGTGTAAAGCTTCAACCAGAACAGTTAAAAACTATATCTTTACAAAGACATTTAAAAACAAGCGGTAAATTTGCATCAAGACCAGATGCTAATTTAACATCTGAACAAAATTTACAAGTTCATTTTGATAAACATAAAAAAGAGTTTCCTAATGTTAAAACAAAAGAACAATATCTTCAATCAGCTATAGATTTTCATAATAGAAAAAGCCCAACAATCAAATATTATTTTGATACAACATCTTTTTCTAAAGGTTATCAGTCAAATGTAGTTAAGTATGATTCAAAAACTCATGAATTAAGTGCATTAAGATCAGATGGTGATATTACAACATATTATACAAGTGATGACCCAAGCCCAAAAAGATTTGTAGTTGTAGAAGAAGAATTTACATTCTAATTGCTAATTGAAGTAAAAAATTTAAGCTTAAGTTATGAAAAAGAAATTTTAAATAACTTAAGCTTTAAAATTGATAGTGATTTTGTTTCAATTATTGGGGCAAATGGTTCAGGTAAAACAACTTTACTAAAAATTTTATCTCAAAATATTACTAATTATTCAGGTCAAGTTTTTATAAATGATAAGAACTTAAGAGCTTACTCAAAGAAAGAATTATCGCAATTTAGAGCTTATGTGTCAGCAGAAGAAAATATAACAAATGACTTTAATATTGTTCAATATATTTCTTTAGGCAGAAGCCCATTTCAAAAATTATTTGGTAATTTAAGTAAAAAAGATTATGAAATAATAAATAAGACTCTTGATTTATTAGAAATTAAGGAGTTAGCTGAAAAAAACTTAAGTAATATAAGTAGTGGAGAAAAACAAAGAGTACAGATTGCAAGAGCACTAGTACAGGAATCTAAGTTAATATTATTAGATGAACCAATTTCTCATCTTGATATAAATTATCAAATATCAACATTAAAACTTTTAAAAAAATTGTCTTTAGAAGGTATTATGATAATTATCATTATTCATGATATAAATTTAGCAGCGATTTTTTCTGAGCAAATCATTATATTAAAAAATGGTAGTCTACTAAGTTGCAATAATGTAGAAAATAGTTTAAATAAAGAGAATCTTAAGAAATCATTTGATATTGATTGGGATATAGAATATAATCCTATAAGAGTCTTTCCTAAAATTTAATTTTTTTATTTGGAATTATTTACTAAAAATGTTAAATTATATCTAAACGTATCAAAATTACAAGGATCTTTTAATGAATTTAGAATTTGATTTTATAACACCTTTTTATCTTGGAGCTAAAGATGTATTTGAGCAGATGTTCAATACCAAGGTAAATGTAAGCCAAATCAACCATATTGAAACAAACTTAACATTAGATGACATTACAGTTGATCTTGAATTAAAAAGTAATAATTTTACTGGTAAAGTTTATTATTTTATGAGTAAAAAATTTGTTCTTGAAACTTTAACTGCAATGATGGGTTTTACACCAGAATTAGATATGGAATCTGAAATGACAAAAAGTGCTTTACTTGAATTAAATAATATGATTACTGGTAAAGCCTTAACAAAATTAGCAGAAATGGGCACAAGTTATAATATGAGTGTTCCTGAAATAATTGTTGGTAAAGATGAACCATTAAATGAAACACCTATTTCATTATCACTTGTAACACTTGATTCTTCTGGTTCTTTATTTACTATTGGATTCTTAACATCAAGTATAGAGAAAATAGTTAAACCAGGTCCAAAGAGATTAAATCCTATAGATACTAAATCTCTTTTAAATCAAATAAAAACAGTAACACAACACTCAATAAAAGAAGTCAGTGAAATTAAGGGTGAACACGCACTACTACTTAGAAAAGGAGATATAGCAATTAAGATGGCTCATAATGCTATAAATACCTTAAAGATAAAAGATTTTGAAGAAGCAATGAGCACTATACCTGATGTAAAATCATTGATGTCTCAAACTTTAGATGAATTAAAAGTGAGTAAGGGAGATCATAATTACATTATTAGAAAAAATGAAGTAATATCAGATTTAGCAAAAGTAATGCTAGATATACTTCTAGCAACGATGGATTAAATATAATTTTTAGGAATTTATTATGATAGATAGAACAGTCAAGAGATTACTAGAAACAGGTGAGATCACCCCTGTACATCTTCAATTCGCTCTTGAAGAACAGCATATAACTAATGAAAGTATTATTAAAATATTACTTAAAAAAGGTTTTATAACTGAAGCAAGAATTAAAGATGCACTTGAAATTTATGAAGAAGAAGATCTTGATCTAACTGAATTAGAGATTAGTCTTGCTGTTTTACAAATGCTACCTCAACATTTAATAAAAAATAATAAGGTTTTCCCTCTAAAGTTTGAAAATAATAATTTTGTTCTTGGTATGGTTGATCCAAAAGATTTACTAGCAAAAGACGCAGTAGCAATGTTCTTAGGTAAAACAATAACTTTGCAAAGATACAAATTAGATGAATCAGATTTTGAATTCTTAATGAATAAATATAGTCATAATGTAAATGAAGCTAGTTCAAAAGAAAATGAAGTAACTCATAATACAAATATAGAAACACATGAGATAAAAGAAACAGAGATTATTAATGCTTCTATAGAAAATATACCTATAGAAAAAATAGTAAATAAGATATTAGAAAATGCCTTACATAAAAAAGCAAATCAAATTTCATCTGAACCTAGTTATGATGTAGTAAAAATAAGATTTAAGATTGATGATACATTTTATGACGAGGCAAGACTTCCAAGAAAAATGTATCAAAATTTTATTAATCATATAAAAAATTTATGTAATCTTGAAATAGGCGAACATGAACATTATTCAGGACATTTTAAGCATTTAACTAATGATAAAAAAGAAGTTAATTTTGTTCTTAACGGAATTAAAACTGTTTTGGGAGATAAACTAATTTTAAGACCAAGTTATAATATACCTGATCTTAAAAACTTATTTTTTTATAAAGAAATTTATGAATATATTAACCAAGTAACTAGTAAAAATAGAGGTTTAATACTTGTTGTAGGTAACGCTGGTTCTGGTAAATCTACTACTCTTTATTCAGTCTTAAAACATAAGATCTCTACAAAATATCAATTAATGACAATAGAAGATACTGTAAAATATATATTTGATAATTATGTTTCTCAAGTTCAAATTAAGAAAAATAATACATCAATTACAGATTTAGTATATGATGTTTCAAAGCATAATCCTGATGTTTTAATGGTTCAAGAAATAAAAAATGAAGAATGGGCTTCATTGATAGAAGAGTTAGCGTTGTCAGGTATGTTAGTTTTAACATCTATGAGAGCATATAATGTTTTATCTGCTTTTAAAAGGCTAAAAAGAATTAATTTCCCTAATTTTGCTTCAATAAACTGTATAGTAAATCAAAAACTTTTAAAAAGATTGTGTCCATATTGTAAAGTAAGATCAAATCTAACTCAAGAAGAACTTAATTCTATTAATTTAACTATTGAAGAAATACCAGCCGTTTATAAAGCCGATATAAAAGGTTGTAATAAGTGCTATGGTGGTTATCATGAGCTTATAGGTATATTTGAAGTTGTAAAAATGAGTAGAGAAATTATTAATTTACTTAATAATAATGAGCATCAAGGTCAAGAAATAACAAAAGCTGTTAATTCAGCTTGTATTATGACATTTAAAGAATATGCAAAAAGACTTCTACAAGATGGAATTATTAGTTTTGATGAATTAAATAAGATATAGATTGAGTAATTTTAAAAATAGTTTTTTTTATCCTAAAAACTATATTATTAAACTAATATTTCTAGTACTAGTATTTATTTTTACTTTTATTTGGTCTTTTTCTAAAGGTTCAACTAATATAGGAATAAGTGAAATTATAGATTTTTTTAGTTCAAAAGAAATAAGTGAAGAAAGCAAAATAATTATAAATCAGATAAGACTCCCTAGAGTTATACTTGCTTCAATGGCAGGTATGTCACTTGCTTGTTCTGGCATGATTATGCAAGGAATATTTAGAAATCCTCTTGTAGATCCATTTATTATAGGTGTTTCGGGTGGTGCTTCATTAGGTGCAGGTATTGCTTTATTATTTCATTTTAATTTTAGTGTTTTAGGTTTTGATACTTTACCATTATTTGCTTTTTTAGGATCCTTAGTTTCTATATTTTTTAGTTATAAGTTTAGTTTAATAAAAAATATCCTTTTTATTGATAGGTTATTACTCTCTGGAATTGCTATAAGTTCTCTAACTTCTGCTTTATTATCTTTATTACTTGTTATTAAAGGTCAAGATGCGAATTCTGTTATCTTTTGGATAATGGGTAGTTTTTCAGGTAAAAGTTGGGATAGTATAAAAATTGTTTTACCATATTTTATAATCTCTAATATTGTGTTTATTACATTCTTACATAAATTAAATATATTAAGTTTAGGAGATGAAGCCTCAGAAAACTTAGGTATAGACTCACAAAATATAAAAATTATACTTATAATATTTTCTTCCATACTTTCTGCTAGTATTGTATCTGTTAGTGGAGTTATTGGTTTTATTGGTATGATAATACCTCAAATAACAAGATTATTTATCAAAAGTAATGATTTTAGATTTTTATACTTACCTGTACTTTTATTAGGTGGAATTATATTAACATTTTCTGATACAATTTCAAGAATTATTTTGATACCTCAAGAAATACCCGTTGGAATATTCACTGCTTTATTAGGTGTTCCATTTTTTATATTTCTTTTAAGAGCAGATAAAAAAATTTTATAGTTAAAATTTTATTTAAATAAATGAGAACTATTATCAACTTATGTAAAAATTATTTTTATAAACAAACTAAATACCTGTAATTATTATATAGACTGATTTTTAATCTCTTTGACACATTTTAAATTAATCTATATAATTACTTATTATCTTGATAAATTAAACAAAAATCTTATCATTTTTTTATAAGGAAAATTTAAATGGCAATCGACAAAAACAAAGACAAAGGAGCTGTTGCAGCCTTTGAACCAGACAAGAAAAAAGCTTTAGATCTTGCAATAGCACAGATTGAAAAAACTTTTGGTAAAAATACAATTATGAAGCTTGGTGATGCAGGAAAAATGAAAGTTGAATCTGTTCCAACAGGTTCACTCGCTCTTGATGTTGCAATTGGTGTAGGTGGAGTACCAAGAGGAAGAATTATAGAAGTATTTGGACCTGAGTCTGGTGGTAAAACTACAGTTTGTCTTCATATTGTTGCAGAAGTGCAAAAAGCTGGTGGAATTGCTGCTTTCATAGATGCAGAACACGCACTTGATCCAGACTATGCAAAAAGAATTGGTGTTGATACAGAAAATCTATTAATTTCTCAACCAAACTCAGGTGAGGAAGCTCTTGAAATAACAGAAACTCTTGTAAGAAGTGGTGCTGTTGATATTGTTGTAATTGACTCAGTTGCTGCACTTGTTCCACGTAGTGAATTAGAAGGTAATATGGGTGATGCTCAAATAGGTTTACAAGCTAGATTAATGTCACAAGCTCTCAGAAAATTAACAGCAGTTACAGGTCGTTCAAGATGTATTGTTGTTTTTATTAACCAATTACGTGAAAAAGTTGGTATAAGTTATGGTAACCCAGAAGTTACAACAGGTGGACGTGCATTAAGATTCTATTCATCATTAAGAATGGAGATTAGAAGAATTGAATCAATTAAAGATAAGGTAGATGGTGAGATTGGTAATAGAGTAAAAGCAAAAATTGTAAAAAATAAAGTTGCTCCTCCATTTAAACAAGCTGAATTTGATATTATTTTTGGTCAAGGTATTTCAAAAGAAGGTTCTATTTTAGACTTAGCAACCGAGTATGGAATTGTTAATAGAAGTGGTGCTTGGTATTCTTATAAAGATGCAAAAATAGGTCAAGGTAGAGATAATGCAAGAGATTTTATAAAAGCAAACCAAGAACTTGCAAAAGAATTAGATCAAGCTGTTAGAGCTAAAATAGCTGAAAAAATGGCTGTAAATAATGATGATGTTGCAGAAATATCTGATGAAGATGAAGACTTTAATGAGGATTTAGAAGCTCCTTTAGATTAGAATATATTTAAAAAGTAAAAAGACTTGAGGTTTTACACTCAAGTCTTTTTACTTATATTAGCTTATGACGCAATATGAATTGCATTAAAATCTGATGTTAAATTATTTAACTCAATCCAAGATTCATTATCATGAGTTTTAGATTCTGTACTATTCGGTTCACTAGGCTTTAAATAAGAATAATCATTTTTATCATATTTCTTAGATTTTAAAGAACCATCCTGTTGAACTGTATAATCTCTACTAAAATCATTTCCCCAAGGATTAGCAATTTTAACAAACATTCTTCCACCCATTTGAACTGTATCTAAAACAGCATAAGCATGTTGACCTGCTAAACCATCAACGATTGGTTCTCCTCCACTATGTCCACTTCCTGAAGATACACCTATATTTACTTTTGTATCAATACAAACAAATTTTCCCTTTTTTAAGGCATCTTGTATATCACTAAACACCTTTAATTCTTCTGGTTTATAATTTATTTTAAGATCTGTTTTCATATTCATGTCATCATTCTTGTAAATATTTTTACCAGCTAATTCAAGTTTATTAATTAAAGCATTTTTATCTTTATTAGCATTAGAAATAGGATATTTTTCTTTTAAACCTTTTAGTAAAGTATCAAATTGTTTTTTATCTATTCCTGATTTCAAAATATCATCTGGGTTAAAAGTTTTTTCAGGGAAAAAAGCTTTTACTAAAGCATCTGAATTGGTTTGATCAAGACCAAACGTTTTTATTTTATTAACTAAATCAACTTGTTTTAAATCTTTGCCAACAAATTTATCTAATCCACCTAATTGTTCTTTTGTTGGAGCAGGCATATTTAATTGGCTAAACCAACTTTTCATTGTATCTTTTAATTGTCCCATTTTACCAGCATCAAACTTTGGTACAGGGTATTCACCTAAATCTTTTATCATATCTTTTAAAGAGCTAAGCTGAGTACTTGGAAAATAGTGGTTTACTAATGCAACACCCTTATCATAATCAAAATTGAAATCTTGTTGTAAAGTTTTAATTATTTCAGATGATTTTGTATCTTTATCAACAAGCTTATCTAATCCATTTAATTTCTCATCAGAAGGAATAGGTAGTTCAAGAGATTTACACCACTCCTTAACACTATTTTTCAAAGCATCAACATATTGTTTATTTGGTTTTATATTTGGTGTTAAATCCTTCAATATAGTTTTTTCTAAAGTATTTCCATCTAGTTCAGATTTTTTAAATTCTTTACCTAAAAACACTGTTAATGGGTCTTTTGACCATCCTCCTTGACCAATTAACTGATAAGAACCTTTATGTGAGGCATAAGCTTTTTCAAGCATTTGAACCCATAAACTATCTTGAGCATGTTCTTTTGTTTCTAATGTTGATTTTTCCATCTTAATATATTTAGGAGATATTTTTCCATTCCCATCTTTATCAAAAAGCCTAACTGTAACAGTTCCGTCACCATTATCTTTTATCATTCTTTTTATAGCATCGGGATCTTTTTGAGCTATTGAATATATAGCAGCAATAGCATAACAATTACCTATAGAACCCTGTTTTACATCTCTTGGTGAAACTTTACCATCTGGAAAAAGAGGCTCATCTGTTTTTTTAAAAGTTTGTTCTTTAGTTATTTTAGAAAAAGTATCATCATTTATTTCTATTGGATCGCCTTTAGGTTTTGTTGCTTCACCTTTAGCATTTACATCTAATTTTTGTATGAATTTTTTATCACCTTTTTCTATAACAAGACATTTTTCATCTTTTTTAAAATCAACTCCATTTATTGTTATATCAGATTGTAAAGCTCCTCTAATTGCAGGGTTTTTTATATTTTCAATATTAGCGTTTTTAGGAACTCTTAAAACTCCGTCTGAATCTTTTAGTATCTCTGTTTTAATCATCTTAACTATTTCTCTTTTGTCAATATCATCTAACTTAATAGACTTACTACCAAGAGAGCCAATACCTGCTAACATATCTTTTACATCTTTTGGCGGTAAAACTCTACCTAAAATATCCTTTAAAGCTTTTTGTCCACCTACTAGGTTAGAAGCAAGTTCTTTAAACTCACTTTTTGTTAGTTTTTTATCTACTAAAACTTCATCAAGTTTTTTTGTAAATTGTACTTCTGAAACACCTTTTTTTAATGAGAATTGATCTGGTTTATTTATTCCACTTGAAATAGATGACATAGTTTCCTCCTCTTTGATTAATACTTAAAACTTTAATCCTAATTTATAAATCTTTTCTTTAAATGTATTTGAATAAGCTTTTACTTTATTTTCATTGTAATTGTCTATTACAGTATTTATTTTACTAAATTGTGAATTAATTAATTTATCTTTCTGTTTAATTTCTATTTCATCATTCGTACTTATATCTTCATTCTCAAGCTCATGTAATGACTGATTGATTTGCAAATTAATTTTATCTCTTAATTCTTCCAAACCATTGAAATTAGGATTTAAATTATTGGCAATAGTTAGATAATTAACAGCTTTGGTTGTATCTTTAAATAAATAAAATATATAAGATAAATAAAAATATGGTTCAACTCTATTTTTTTTTAATTCAATCGCTTCTGCAAATAAATTCATTGAATCAGATAAATTATCAAAGTCAAAACATGGGCATTCTGCAAAACTTTCAAGAGCAAATAATGCTTCATTTAATATATTATTAAATTTATCTTCTAATTTATCATAATTATCTTTAGTGTTTTCTTTTGCTTTTTTTATTGCAGAAAAATCATACATACTATTA
>JAXLXG010000059.1:0-5050 GCA_046328075.1 Candidatus Sericytochromatia bacterium | reverse complement strand
AAAATATCTTCTTACATATAATTTACTTAAACTATCAATACTTGCTAGTTCAAATAAATGTATACTCTCCCATACAGCAGCAACTAATTTACTAAGAGTTCTAACAGTTGATTCATCTGACTCTATGAAGTATTTTTCATTTTCTTTTTCACTTTTTTTATTGAGTATATACATTACTCCTTTTACTTCCTTTTCAACCATAAGAGGAAATATTAGGGCTGTTTCAAATCCCTCATCTTTTATTTTTGAAATTTTATCTACATTTACATAATTTCTTGTTTCAAATACTTTTTTTAGATAAACTCCATCATTAAAAGTAATTTTATCTCCATCATTTATCTTTTCCATGTTTACAGATGTCATTACTTGAAAATAATTTTCTTCTGGTAAAAATTCAATAATAAAACCTTTAGAAGCATTAACAAGTTTAATTGTTGAAGGTAAAACAGTTTCCATTAATTCTTTTGTATCTTTAATTGAGATTAATTCTTCTACTAAAACATTTATAGAATTAAGGGTCACGATAGTATCATTTAATTGATAATTTTTAGACTTTATTTGTTGGTTTGCTAATTCCATTACCTTTTGTTTTTCAACAAATTCATCTTTATTTATTTCTTCTTTATCATAATATTTCTTTAGCTCATGGGACATATCATTTACATTTTCTACAAGTTCACCTATTTCACCATATAACCAAGTAGATTTTAGATCTTCTGTGAAACTTCCTTTTTTTATATTTTTAATCTTATTTTTAATTTTTTCTATTGGAGAAAGAAATATAGCTGATGCAATTAAAAATAAAGCTAGAAGAATTAAAAAACTTGTAATTATAGTATTTCTAAATAATGAAACAGACTTTTTATGTTTTTCTGAAATATTATTTATATACATATCCACAGCTACAACTGCAGATTCCTTTACATTTGAGTTTCTTATTGGTGAATACCCTCTTAACCAAGAACCTTCTACATTTGTAAAGGTTACAGGACTTACAAAACCTTTTTCAAAACCTTCCTTTAATCCAGACTCAGCCTTTATTTTTGTCTGATAATTTATATCATCTAATAAAATTAAGCCTTCTCCAATATCAACTTTTCCATCTTTATTTGTATCTTGCGATTTATCATTTATATCAGTTAAGTAAAAAGCATCTTCATTATTTTTTTTAACTATGATTGAGATATTTTTAATATTCTCTATTCTATCCTTTAATCTAGTTAACTCTGTTTTGATATACTTATATTCTTTACTATTTATATCTTTGTTTTTTGAAAGAGATATAACCTCTTTTATATCAAACTCCTCTGCTGTTAAATGTGCAATATGTATAAGTTTATTTTTTGTTTCTTGATAAAGTAACTCTTTGATATGTGTTTGATATAAATTATTAATAAAATAAAGTATAGGAAGAAAAACAATTAAGCAAAATAATATTAATTGTATTTTTAAACTTAAAAAAAAGTTTTGTTTTTTCATAATTATTTTAATAATGGGTGAAATTTTTCAATATCATTTATAATATTAAGCATTTTTGAAATATTTTCATTTTTTTCTTTACTCCATTTATCTTTAATATCAAAGTCTGGATATTGCATTATATTTAATGTTGAATAAACTCCCTGTGCTAATGCTTCTAAGTTATAGCCACCTTCTAGACAACTAATTAACTTGCCACCACAGAGTTCTTCAGATAAATACATGATTTTTTTAGTTAAATAGTCGTAAAGTGGAGATGTAGCATTTAAACCAGATACAGTATCTTTAAAATGAGCGTCATAACCTGCTGCCAAAAATATTAATTGAGGTTTAAATTTTCTTGCTGCTGGTAAAACTATTTTATCAAAAGATTCAATATAAATCTGATCTGTAAATGCTTCTGGTACAGGTATATTTAAGTTATAACCATAACCTTCTTTTTCTCCAATATCTTTATAAGCACCAGAAAAAGGCCAGAAATCAGATTGATGCCAAGAAACAGTTAAAACCTTATCACTTTGATAAAATATTTTTCATAACATTTCATGATGAGCATCCCAATCTATAACCATTCTTTCTAAATTATATTTACTAAGTCTATACAACACCTAGAGATATATTACTAAATAGACAAGAAACCCATTGAGCTATTAGATAAAGCATGATGCCCAGGGGTCTTATAATACAAAAAACTTTTTTTTAGCTTTTTCTTGCATAACTAAATCAACTGCTTGCTGAAAACACTTCCTGCAGCTATCTTAGCTACGTTATATGACTTAATAGAGATTCACAGTATCCTCATCAATTCTTTTACCTTTTTTTACAAAAATCTATAAGTGAGAAATATATTCTGGTGTATGAACTTTAAGTAATTCATCATCTGTTATTTCACGAGTAGGAATTTTCTGATTTATTCCATACTTCTTTGTCTTTTATATACTCAAGAATTGAGTCTGTCTTTAAGGGGCTTTCAGGATGAATGCTTATTTGCCTGTATCTTTCATCTCTGAAGTATCATGTTCTTTAAAAATTTCAGAACTTATTATGCCAATATTCATTTTATATTCTTTTAGAGTCTATTAAGATTTGATTTTCTATTAGTATTATTTCTTTCTTTATTAACTCCTTCCCCATAACTCTTCAGGAGATTTGAGCTTTATATCACTTACAGAGATATTAGCAAATAGTTCTTCAGGGGAAGTTAAATAAACAACACTAGAATCGTCATTATCAAAATTTTCAAATAAACTCTCAGGAGATATCAGGTCTATATCATCAAAGTCTTCAGCTTGAAAAACCAAAGTTTTAGGAACTTGCCTATATTTTGTCATATACTATCTTTTACCTTTAATATCTGAAACATAGAATTATTATATACAAAAAAATTATATTATATGCTAATTGTAAAATTTTACTTAATCTTTATCTATTTTCATCATGATGGAATTCTATATCTCCACTAATAGAACTAAGTAATAGTTTAGCTTTTCCTTCTTTTAAGATACCTGTTAATTTACCTTGAGATTTAACAACATTATGCATATTAGTAAATATATCACCGCTTTTAGTTTGACAAGTAAATGATACATCACAGTCTTGATCTATTATCCATTCAATATCACCACTAGTACTTGTAGCCTCTATTACTCCTAAGTTACCAACTATACTTTCAGCTTTAATCTGTCCACTATTTGTTCTAGTTCTTAAAGTATTATTCACTATTCCATGATAATGAATGTCACCACTATTAGTTACAAGATCTAAAAGCTTACAATTATCATTTTTTGATGTTTTTAGATCTATATTTCCACTTGAAGAAGTTAATTCAAAACTATCATTTATGGATACAAAGCCTCTTACATTTCCACTAATTGTATTTAATCTAGATTGACCGTTTACTGTTCCATTTATCTCTATATCACCACTAGTAGAACGATTAAATATAATTGAATCTATATCTTTTAATAAAATATCTCCACTTACAGACAAAGCTTCAATTTCAAAAGTATGAACGTTAGTTAATCCTATATCTCCGCTATTAGTTTTAATATAGATTTTTGCTTTATTGTTAATCATATCAGCTATATTTACATTTCCTATAACAGTTGTTAATTGAAGTTCTAGATATTTAGGTACTTTTAACTCAAGATTTATTGTGTCATTAATATCTTGATGATTTGTTGGAAGTAAAACTTGTAAAACACCATTATTTTGAATATTACCAACTTTTATTCCCTTATCTCTTTCAATAGCAGATTCTTTTGTTGCAGTCCATATTATTTTTTCAATATGTAAAGAAATATCGTTTCTTTCTTCACCAGTAACTTTAATACTACCCCATGTATTATCTATAATTATTTTATTAATATGTGTTTCTAAGTTAATATGCTCTTCACTTGTAAAAGAATATTTTTCACCTGAATGAGTAATATTTTTATCATGTTCAAACTTGGTATTTATTCTTTGGTTAATATTTTGAGCTACTCTTTCAATGTTAAAACCTAAACCTGATACGAAGCGTTCAATTTTTGAAACACCTTCACGAGCAAAGTCTGTTATAACTTCTGGATTTGGATATTGAAAACTTGAAGATTTATCTTTAGTATTTTCTGTAGAGTTAATATAATTAATTATCTTATCTGCTTCTTCTACATTAATTCTTCCTTCTTTTAAAATGTTTAAAACAAGCATTCTTATATCTTTAGATGTATCCATAATTAACCCCTTTCAATTTTTAATATTTTTAAGTAATAAATTTTTATCTTCTTTTTACTTAATAAATTTAACCCTCTATTAAAATTTTAAACCTTTAAGAAGCTAGTTTTATTAACTTTTGTAAATAGTAAAGAATTTCAAGCAAGTTTTTTGGTTAAGATTCGATTATAATATTGTTAAGTTTGTATGATTGTTGAGTTGAACTAAAAGAGGTAAATATTATGAAAAAAGTTTCAATAGTTTCATTAATCGTTTTATCTTCAGTTTCTATCACTGCTTGTGGTAATACAGCTAATGGTGTTCTTCCAATTCCTGTAAAGATGACAAGAGTTTCAGTTGACTCAGGTTGCAATTGTACAGGCGTAAGACCAACAGTTAAGCTTCAAGCTACCATGCCAGAAGATATTAAAACAGCTTCTACAATTATTCCTCCAAAGGTTAATGCATCATCAACTCTTAGCACAAAAACAATAGTTAAATCAACAACAGATACAAAAAAAAGTGAATTAGATTTAGGAAGCGAATTACCTGAAGTTAAAGCTCCTCCTTCAAGCAGTACAGGTTCAGGCTCATCAGTACAACAACCAGAAACAAAGAAAACAAAGTTTGGACAACTAGTTGATAAAGTTAAAAACCTTTTCAAGAAAAAAGATTAATAACTTTCAATAATTTCATTTTTTGAAACAAAAAAACTTTTGAATAGAAGTGTTTTAATTCATTATAAAAAACTTAATGTATACTAAATAAGAAGTAAAAAGTAATGAGAGAAGAAGATAAAAGTTAGAAGTTTCAATATTTCTGTTACATTAATTTTATCAAATCAATTTTGTTTAAGTATATATACTAACAATTAATT
>JAXLXG010000058.1:0-5212 GCA_046328075.1 Candidatus Sericytochromatia bacterium | reverse complement strand
CAAGAATTATTATTTTAATGGAACAATACAACATAAAAATTCAGAAAATAGTTGGGAAAGATAGAATCAAAACATTAATCAAATTAAGCAGAATGAATTATATATTAAAGCAATTATATGCAAGAGCAAAGTGGTATATTGACAAAGGGAAAAATGTAAATTTATAAAAAACCAAAAGGAACTTTATGAAAAATTTCATATACAATATATTGTATTCTACCTCAAAACATATATTTAGATGGATTGAAATTTTTATCAATTATAAATATACAAAAGCAATTAATCCAACGCTAACACTAGAGCAAATAAGAGCATACAATAAACAAAGAACATTAGGCCCCAGCAAAATAATTTGCAATGCACCTTTTAATAGCATTTACGTAAGACAAAATGGCGAAGTTAATGTTTGTTGTGCTAGGCTTTATGATAATTTAGGAGATTTAAAAGAAAATAGTATAGAAGAAATATGGAATGGAGAGAAAATTAATAATTTAAGAGAAAACATAAAAAACTATAATTTAGATGGTGCATGTACATCTTGTCAATACGCGATACAAAGTAAAAATTACAACTCATTTATTGGAAGATATTACGATAGATTTTCTAACATAATTCAAAATGAATATCCAACAGAAATTACTTTTGAAACTAGTAATATATGCAATTTAGAGTGTATAATGTGTAATGGAAAGTTTTCACACTTGATACGAAAAAACAGAGAAAAATTGCCCATATTACCTTTGGAATTAAATTCAACTCATTATGATAGCTTTAAACCATATCTCAAAAAAATTAAAAAAATTACATTAATGGGTGGAGAGCCATTTTTGATAAATGAATACTTAGAGGTTATTGAATATATTATAAATAACAATCCTGACTGTCAAATAATTATACAAACAAATGCAACTATATTAACAAAAAGAGTAAGAAGAATATTGGCATATAAAAATATTGAAATAAGTATTTCTTTAGATTCTTTACAAAAGGAAACATATGAAACAATTAGGAAAAACGCTAATTATGAGAATACAATATCTAATATTAATTATTATAAAGATCGTGCAAATCGATTTAATCACACAATAAATATTAACTTTTGTGCTATGCAACTCAATTGGCACGAAATTCCAGATATTATAAAATATTGTGAAAACAACAATTTTTCAATCAATATCATCTTCATAGATTATCCAAGGGTACATTCTATTCGTTCTTTGACAAAAGAAAAAATAGTAAGTGGTTTGGATATGTTAAATTCAAACCAGTATAAAATAAAAAAATCTATAAACATTGAAAGATTTAATATATTTATATCACATGTAAAAAATGTTCTTAACTCTAAAAACAAATTAAAAGATTTTAAAGATGCAAATACAAGTGATTTATTAGTAAAAAATCTAAACAAATTAAAAACATTATCATCATTTGATAATTATAAAGAATTAGAGCTTTTTATATTAGAAATCATTAAAAAACTAAACAACAAAGAGCAGATAAAATTTCTAGAGCTGTTAACTTGTGAAATTGAATTCATTGATAGGGCTGTT
The DNA here is from genome assembly GCA_046328075.1 of Candidatus Sericytochromatia bacterium. Taxonomy (GTDB): domain Bacteria; phylum Cyanobacteriota; class Sericytochromatia; order UBA7694; family JACMQJ01; genus JAXLXG01. The sequence goes on along the minus strand of JAXLXG010000058.1, from coordinate 3,662 downwards.
GGAATTTATTCAATAAAAAACGAAAAAGAATTATCCAGTACGAAAACAACAATTAGCAACTTACTCCAAGAAATAACATAAACTATTAAATGCTAAGAATTCTATTAAACAAATATTTCAATCTGTCAAACTTGTCTTTCTGTAGCATTAAAGATTTGGGTAAATCTTTAAATTTACTTCCAGAGCTTTTTATTAACTTCATTAATTGCTTTTTGTATATAATATTTTTATCAACTGGTACTCTTTCTACTATTTCATAATCAATAATTAGCTGATTATTTTGAAACATTTGTGACAAAATAAAATTGTCATAATTTATATAAAATTCTTCATCTACTTTATACTTTAATAACTCATTTTGGTTATTAGGATTTATATAATAATGACAAAATGTTGAATTTTTATGGACAAGCCATGATCCGATTGCTATTCTATTGTCTGTAGAGATATTTGGTAATGATGTATGAAAAATTCTATAATCGAAAAATAAAATAGAGCCCGCTTTCATAGGCAACCATTCAAAATATGGTAATATCCAATCAGAATGATTTGAGAGAGGTGATTGTATATTTGAAACTGGTGGGGAGAATCTTATATTATTAAGAAAAAGGTGGCTACCTTTTAAAAGCCCTAAACAGCCATTTTCTAAGTTGGTATCTACAAGTGGTATCCAACAAGTGAGTGTGCTTTGTATTTCTTCATCTTCTGTAAATGTCCAGTCTTGGTGTGGTAATATTTTACTATTTCTATTAGGTGGTTTAGTTATAAAATTTGACAAAAATGGTCTGTAATCAATAGTAAAATTATCCAATATGGGTTTAAGTATATTACAGATTGTTGTATTAATTATACAAACAAGATTTTTATCAGGATGTTCCATTCCAACAAAAAAATCTTTATCTATTTTCTGAACATTATTATCTGAGATTTTCGTTTGCAAATCAAGTAAAGACTTAATTGTATTTTCATTGAGTACAGTCGTATCTATTAAAACAAATCCATTCTTATCAAAAAAAGTTTGATGTTCTTTATTCTTAAAAATGTTATTCATAGAATTACTATTTAAAAATTTCTTTTAGTTTACTCAAATAGTTGGTGCGCATCTCATTAGGAAAATACTGAAACATATAATTATAGAATTCATTATCCCTTTTATTTCCTTTTGATTCTATTTGTTTTTTCATTTCATTTTTACTGAAATCCTGATATTTATAATCAAGCTCATCAATTATTTGATAATCTTCTATAAGTTTATTTTCATCATACATCTTTGATAAAATAGTATTGTCATATTTTAAGTAAAAATCTTCATCTATTGCGTATTTCAGCAATTTATTTTTAGTGCCTGGTTTTAAATAATACATTCTTAAATCAGTTCCTTTTTGATACACCCAAGAACTTATTGCAATTCTTTCTTTGTTACTTACATTCGGTGGCGAAATATGGAAAGTTTTATTATCAAAGATTAAAATTTCTCCAGCTTTCATAGGAACTAATTCAAAATAAGGCATTATCGAGAATGCATGTTTGGATAGAGGACGATAAACTTGAGGAGATGGTAATGGTCTAATACTATTATAGATTTGGTTGCTTTTTTTTATCAATCCCATACAACCATTTTCTCTATCTACATCAACCAATGGAACCCAGCAAGTAAGTGTATAATTATTGACCTCATCTTCAACTAAAGTGCCATCTTGATGTGGCAATACTGTAACTTTTGAATTAGGATATTTAATAATGAATGTACCAAAAAAGAAAACAGGGTTAATTAATATATCATCTAAAACAGAAAACATAGCTGTTTTTATTACTTCATACATCTTTCTTAACAACAGTTTATCTTTATTTTCCATTGCCATATAAACTGCTTCTTCGCTATATTCTTTAATCCCTGAATTTTCTAGGAACAACATAAGTTCAGCTATGATTTCTGAAGATATAGTTGGGGTTGTAATTTTTACATACCCTTTTTCTATAAACTCTTCTTGATTTTTATTGTCTTTAAAAAAAGGATTTAACATAAATAATTATTATTTAATTGATAGTAACTTTTTTAGATATCGAAATGTTTCTGACACTTTACTCGGTTTTATTTCATGCTTATATAACAAATTAAGATAATCATGCAGTTCTCTATTGTAAGTAGCTTCGATACTACTCATTTTGTCAAGCAGTTGTTCTCTTGAATAGTTTTCAGGGCATATTTTTTTTTCACTGATTAGTGGATAATCTGAAATAATCTTACCTACTTCATACATTTTACATAAAATCTTATCATCATATTTAGTAAAGAAATCAACAGTAATATCATACTCCAACAATGTGTCTTTTGTGTCTGGCTTTAAATAATAATGTCTAAAGTTAGTATTACATTTAGTAAGGACAATTGCAATCGCATCTCTATATTTTCCTGACATATTTGGTAAAGATGCATGTAGGGTTTTATTATTAAACAATAGAATTTCTCCAGCTTTCATAGGTACTAATTCAATAAACTGCATTAACCAATATAAATGAGGTGATAAAGGTGAATCTACTTTTGCAGCTGGTGATGCTCTTTTTTGATTAAAGATATTATGGCTCTTTTTTATAAAACCCATACAGCCATTTTTATAGTCAACATCGACAAGCGGAATCCAACAAGAGAATGAGTATGCTTCTTCTTCATTTTCAACAAATGTCCAATCTTGATGTGGCAATACAATACTATTTATATCTGATTCTTTCCCAAGATAACTAGCTATAAAAACTTCACAATCTTTTAGAATTGGATTTATAATTGGAAATACATTATTTGTTATTTCCTCTATAATCTTATTAACTATATCCTTATTTTCATGTTCTAAACTAACATCAAAACCATTATTCGTTTTTTTTCTGATATTGTTAGATATTATAAAATCTTTCAACTTTATGATTGTATCAATATCTAATGATGGATTATCTAATTTAACAAACCCATCTTCATCTAATTTTTTTTGTAGCTCAATATCTTTAAGTAGCTGTTGCATTGGAAATTCTTCTAAATAAATTTTTAATTTTATATAGTATCTTATTACTACTACTATTTTTATACTTTAAATATAATTCATATTTATTGTTTGGCATATTACCATACTCAAATAATTTATTTTCTAGAAAGGATAGATTCATGTCTTGTTGATTACATTCTAATTCTTCGGAAATTGGATATTCTTCAATTAGACAATTATTATTATATAAGTTCAACAATCTCTCATTGCTATAGTTTATAAAAAAATCCTTATTAACTTTATATTTTAAAATCGAATTTTCTTTTTTAGGGTTCTTGAAGTAATTACACAATGTAGCCCTACTATCTGTCATTAAGAGTGCTATTGCAAGTCTATTTTTTTTTGAAAAATTAGGCAATGAGGCATGAGGTGTATTATGGTTAACTATGATAGTTTTTCCAGCTTTTATTTCCAACCAATTCATGTATTTTGACAATATTGGAATATATTCTTGTTTAATATTCTGAGCATAATCAGCTGGATTTGCACAGATATTATTAAAAAGTAAATGACCACCTTTTATTAAACCCATACAACCATTAGAATAACTTACATCTTCTAATGGAATCCAACAGGTGAATGCAGAGAAAGGTTCTGATATATCAATTATAGTATCATCTTGATGTG
>JAXLXG010000057.1:0-5367 GCA_046328075.1 Candidatus Sericytochromatia bacterium | reverse complement strand
AGTCTTGCCTTTTCCACCAATTTCGTCCACTATAAAGGTAATCGATCTATTGTCAGGCTTTTACTTGATGGCTTTTTCTAAGTCTAGCTGCCACTAATGTCTAATGTATGGGAAATCATAAGGATTCTTCTTCTTTTGTTCATTAAGCTTCATAATTGATAACGCTTTTTAAACTTGTATATACTAATAACAAGACAAGTCCTCTAACTATTCTTGAGTCAAATCCTTAATGTCCTTAGCCTTCAAAGATTTGTGATCCCCTCCAGAACCCTTTGGTTTATCTCCGAACTCCCAAGGACCGTCAACTCTAGTTTTCTCTTTCATCGAATATCTCATGGAAGCCTGAACTTTTCTGCACTCTTCCAGATGAACATTATTGAATAGTTTCTTCATAGCAGCAAATCTTTTATTGCTTTCAAACTTTAAGAATAGCTACAAATGCAATGTATTATTTTAATCTCCTCTTTCTAATTGTCCACAAAGATAAGTGCACCCATTTTTTGAAGCTATATCCCAAAAATACTCTATTTATTGCTTAGGATTGTTGATTACGAGAAACCAATTTCTGCCTTATTCTTATTCTTGTGATGGAGATTTTGAGTAATAATGTTTTGTTTTATGAGTCTTCATACCTTTTTTAGACTTAGAGTAGCTTTTTCTATTGATCTTTTTTTTATTATTGTGATGATAATAATAATGTTGTTCATCATCATCGTCATTTGCGTTAGAAAATCCCTATTCTTCTGATTCTTGTGCGGATCTGTAATTTTCCTCTTCGTTTTCGTCTATTCTATATATGTATTCATTTTCCTTTCCCTCTTCTTCCTCCTCCTCTATTTATGTAGGTAGCCTAAGTGTAATCATGCTGTTTTTCATTAATTTAGAATTAGCTAATAGGTCACTTGTTTTTTCTAAAAAAAAAATTATCTGTCTATCTGATGTGAGCTAAACTTGCTTATTAAAATATTTTTAAAAGGGCTTAATTTATTAAGTCAACTTGGTTCCCACCTTGGTGGTGAACTTGATACCAACAAAGCGAATTTCTTAAAAAGTAAATTATCGTCTGGTTTCGAAAAATCCTTTCTTCCAGTTCTTCCAATTTTACTCATTCTTTTCACTTTTAATATGCTTTCCGCAACCTAATCAGCATTTAAAATAACAAAATAAGCAAGATTGGTTCTCAGGAGGCGTATAAAGTAACCTTCATTTCAACTTAGATGAAGATAGAAATATGAAAAATAAAATTTCTTAGAAATTATTAAATAAAATGTATTTATTTGCTTTTTATTTAGATTTTTAATTAAAAGTGAAATTTAAAGGAGGGGTTAGGCTTGGGGCCTGGGTTAAAAATTTTCGAAGCAAATATTAATTAAATTCCCAGGGGTCAGGGTAAATATTAAATTAATAGTTTTTTTATTTAATATTATAAAAAACAATTTCGTTAAAACCGGCATCGTTCGATCGAGAATTGCTTGAATAGTAATAATATTCGAGAATAATTTTATAAAAATCTACTCTAAACCCACTTAAAGCCTAAACAAAAACCATATCTGCATTTTTCATGCTTTATGTCCACTTATTTTTTTCGATATTTATTTATCTAGACCTAGAAATCTATTAACATCTTTTGACTATATAAAATTAATTATTATAATAAAAATCTATAAAATGATTTAACATAAAAATCTATAGTAAAAAGAATATTAAAGTCATTTAGAAGCAATTTAAAAATTTTTAAGTATACATTTATACGTTTTTTTTCATAAATAATAGAAAAATCAAGTTTTCCTTTGGCTCACTTTTTGGAGACAAAGAGATAAATTTTATAAAGGCTAAAACTCATAAATTTACAAAGTTTATATAAATATAAATCTGATTTAATGTGTTTTCAATTGTATTTTTTTACTAAATAACAGCTTAATCTTTCAAAAAATGTCTATAAATATCAAATTCAAACAATTTCATTATTTTCTCCTTTGTCTCAGAAATTGGAGACAAAGAAAGCTAAACTTTAGTATAATATTTTAAAGACTTAGCAATATTTTTAATATTTGCAATTATCTTCATAGATCTTAAAAGTTCTTGTTAATCATTAAAAAGCGGTGATTTTTTAAAAATAATAGTGTAAAACGATTTTTAAATTCTCTTTAGCTCACTTTTTTGAGACAAAGGAATAAATTTTCTCTTTTATGTTTACAATTTTAAATTTCACCAGAAATTAAATCAATTCAAATCAAACAAATCTCAAGCAGGCGCCATCTCTAAATGTAGTAAGAATAGCAACCGCCTTAATAATAATAAGCAATAGCAGCTGTTTCTAATCGTAAGACTTATAGGAACTTCATTTTTAATGACATTGATAAACAGAGAATTGAGGCAAAATCTAAAGAATATTCAGCCCTTGCTATCAAAAAGATCAGGAAAAGTAGACTGCATAAGAAAAAATTTCTAGTTAAGTTTAAGTTACCTGTAAGAATAAATTAGATCAGAGAAAAGTTCCAAACCGATCAAATCACTAATGCTGTTAAGAGTGATAACTTTTCAGAAGAGGAATATAGTCAAAACAGTGCTTCTTATATGGAAATGGAACAAGTTCATAAAATCCAACAAGAATTGTAAAATATGCAGTAATCATATGAAAAACAATTGCTAAATTAAAAACTCCAATTGAAAAATTAAAAAGCCTAATTACAGGACGATTATGAAAAGTAAATTCTAGTTTTAAAACATTAACAAGAATAAGAACAACTTCGTTAAGAATAATAATTTGAGGCTCATTTAAAGGAATAAAAAACGTAATCGTAAGAGCAAAAGATTTAACTCGAAACTCAGTTAAATGAATAAAAAGAGTCATTTTAAAATAAATTAACTTAACTTTAAAGGAAACTCGACCAATATGAAAGTTAAGAATCAAAAGATGTCGTGAAATGCCTTACTGAATTTAATAACTATTCTATGGCTGAGAAAACGTAAAATAAAATGCTTTCCTTTTTATAGAAGATCAGGTTTCAGAAATACAACGAAAACAAATTAATTAAAGATGAAGGCGATGTTGAGTATTAAATTCTAGCTCAAATAACCTTTCGTCTAGAAAAATTAATGGAACCTTCTCCAAATAAAAAAAATCCAACTTAAAGAACTCCTTCTAAATGCTGATTTATTGATTTATTTATTTATTGACAGATTGGCACATTTAACCCAACCTAAACTAACTTAAATTCTTCTTTTTATGTTTATTTATTATTATTTTTATTCTTGTTTGTGCGTTTCTTTGGGACTTTGGAGATAAGATATATTTTTATTTTTCTCATATGGTAATTAATGGAACAGATGATTAATTTTATACGAAATTTGGTTAAAAAGAAGAAAATAAGAAGATATTAAGTTGTTTTTTATATTTCAATTTGTTTTTTATTTAATTATAAACTTAAAATAATAATCTGATTGGGTATGCAATCCATTTATTTTTCATTATGAATTGTCTGATTAAATCCGATATTAAAGAAAATTTTCATAGCTTCTAAGTTGAACCCATTTATTAAAAAATCGCCACTCCCTCCTTCTTTAAAGGCCAAATCAAACCAAATAAGATATTAAAATGTTGATCCCATCTTTTTGTTAGAAAGTTGAGGGTTCCATAGTAGAAATAAACAATCCATCCATCCAAAAAAGCAAATAGTAAAATTCTTAAAAATAAATCATATTGAGAAGACCTCTCTGTACTTACTCTTTTTTTATATTTAATTAACCTAAACCCATGATTCTTAATCTTAATGTTTTTTTGGTATCGAAAAAATTGATCTTTGGGGGCCAAATAAAAAAAAGAAGAAGAAAGAGAATGATAATGATAATGATGATAATGATGATAACGATAATGATAGAAATAAACTACGAAAAAAGCTGATTAGAAATTAGTTTTATCAGTATGTCTCTTCTAAATTTACTTAGTTGATTCAAATTCTTTAACTGAAATTGTAAAATCCCTCTCTCCCAACTTCTTTCTTTTTATCCTTTCACATTCCTAGTTTATGCATACTTTGTTTGTTTTATTTATTTATTTAGTTTTATCTAACATAGCATTTTATTATAAAATAAATATTTGCAACATGCTATAAATTAATAAATACTGATGATTAAAGACTGGTACTCTTTGATTTTATAGTAATACTAAGAAAACTATCAAAAGATCCCTTGATTATTGATTAAATCTTCATCTTCTTCTTCTTATTTATTCTTATTCTTTTTTCTTTAAAATTATACATCTAAAATTTTATTATAAGTAGATCTTTTGATTAAATCTTCTTCTTCTTCTTTCTTTCTTTGAGAAGGTTTCGAGTTAATTCTAAAATACCTAAAATTGTATTATAAGTAAGTCTTCGATTATATCTCTTGATTAAATCTTATTTTTTTCTTTTAGATATTTTAGAAATTTTAGAATTATTCTGAAACCTCCTTAGTATTAGTGTGAGTGAGTTTGTGTATGCATTTGTGAATCTTAATAATTATTAATTACTCATTGGTAACCCTAGAATAGAATAGTGCTTTGCTTAAACTAGAATTTATAGAATTTATAGAATTTCAAGAATTTCAAGAATTTCAAGAAGAATTAGAAAGTGAAAGGAAAGGAAAGGAAAGGTAATAATTATAATCGATCGATCAATCAGTCAGTCAGAAGATGTTGCTGGGATATTCTGGTTTTAGCTCTATTATTACTAAGAGATCAAATAATACCAGTCCTACAATGATTCGCCAATTCATAAAAAACTATTTATCATTATCATTATCATTATCATTATCATTATCATTATCATTATCATTATCATCATCATTATCATTATCATTCATTAAATTAGTTTAGCTCATCTTTCTTTTCTTGTATAAATATAGTGATTTGCTTGCCTGCTTATTTGTTTAAAATAGTTAATTATGTAGATATACGAATTATTATATAACTAATTAAATCTTTCTCCGTTGGTTGCATCTAAATTCTAAATTCTAAAAAAACTCAGCTATTATTATATATATATACATACACACAAAAAATTACTATTAATTGTTTATTCATATATAAATTATATGAAATCTATCTTTAGATAGCCTAGTTAAATCTGGATATTCGTTCATCATGACTATCACGTGAGCTTCTTCTTTTCTGTTGACGATAGAACCTTCGTATTTGGAGGTAGTCCATTATCCATCTTTCAAAGTCTCCAATAATCCGTAATTCAAGTATTTGGCGTCAGCTCTGGGCACATCTATGATGATTAAAGTGTGTTCTTCTTAGACTCTGAATAGAATATCAGCCTTCCTGTCTAGCCTCAGAGAAATTGAATTTTTGTATGATTGTATGATCCATTTTGTCCACTG
>JAXLXG010000056.1:0-8101 GCA_046328075.1 Candidatus Sericytochromatia bacterium | reverse complement strand
TTACTTACTTTAAAATTTCATATTAAAAAAATGCAAACCAATTAATTGTTAGTATAAATAAATTACATCATTTGTTAATAATAAATCTATAGTTTTGTTATTTATTTTTTTAAATATTTTCTGTAACTCGTTTTCAGCTTTTACGATTTTATTAAGACCTTCTACCTTAAGACAGAAAGTATTATTATTCATAACTTTATTTATCTTTATCCCAATCTATACCAGAATTTTGTTGCATCGGACCTATTGGACCATCATTTGATGCAGAACTAAACCATTCAGCTATATTACAAATATCATCTGATATTTTACCCCATCTCCCACCAAATTTGCTCCAATTCGAGTTTTCTAAATTAATTAAATGACCTTGAGTTTTAAAAGTTGTTCCTTTTCCATCTGCTTTATCATATAGCTTCATTCCAAGTAAACTAACTAATAAATATCCTTTATCTGTATGAGGTTCAAAATAAGTTGCATGAGTTCCTCTTGCTGGAAATGCTTTAATATGAGAACGTTCAAAACTTAAACCTTTATCCCCAAATTTCTTAAATTTTCTATCATCATGTTGACCTTTATTATGTTGTGAAAAGTATATACCATCTATTGCTTTTAGGTAATCAGAATCATTTTTAGCATTTTGAAAAGCAGAGTTATTAACTTTTATTGAAATATGCTCCCAATCAGCCTGATGATTACCACATTTATGGATTAAACTTATTCCACCTGTTCCTTTTATATCATTATAAGAATAAAAAAACCAATATTGTAAATATGTAAAATTATCTTTTATTATTTTTCTGGTATACACTTTTTCGTCATACTTACTAACCTGATCTTTTGTCTGAATCATTAATTCATAATCATCATTTTCAATCTTAACTTTGGGATTTATATTTGTTGCAAGATCGTTTTCTGATATATTTTGTTTTAAGACTTTATAACTACCAATTCTTTTTTTTCCTTCTAAACTAATTCCCATTTGTAAATATGCTTCAACAGAAGTAATTGGTTGTTTTTCTTGTGAATCAAAATATAGTATTGGAGAGTAAATTTCTTCTATTGAATTGATAGGGTTAGGGTTCCCTAGATTTGGTTGACTTGGTTGATTTGATGTTATAGGACTTGGTGTCTCACTTGGCTTTGAGTCATTAGGCTTATTTGGTATTCTTGAACATGAATATATAACTAATAATAATATTGAACTTGTAAATAGTTTTTTATAATTCAGATTCATACAAACTTTATTTTTTATAAATTAAATGATTACTTAGATAAAAAAATAAGAGGTAAATTTACCTCTTATTTTTTGTTATTTATATTTTATATTCTTAAATCAACTGCTTTATCTATATTACCTGCTGCAACAAGTAATACTTTATTTAAAGCTTCAATTGCAAGGTTTATTTGTGAAATTCTGTCATTAATAATACCTACATCTAAACCTGTTGCACCTTCAAATTTAACAATTCCTAAATCTACACTATTTGCTGCACCAGCAGAATATGTAGTTGTACTACCATTAACCGTACTATTAAATCTGATTCTACCACTTTGAACATCAACAAATAGTTGGTTATTAGTATTAAGAACTTGACCATTAATACTATATTCAAAACTAGCAGTTGTACCAACACCAGCATCAATATACTGGTTATTTACTGTGGGAGGATTACCAGCAGTTAAATTAAAATCTGTAATTTTTCTTTCATCATTATTACCATCTTTATAAAAGAGGTTATAACTAATTAATTGCCCTTCTGCACTATAAAATGGTTTCATATATGCATCAAAGACTTGTGGTTGACTATTAAGGTTTGTTAAATCCTTAATTTTTAATTGAAGTGTTTGACCTGGATCATTAACTTCTCTTGCACTTGCAATGGATAATCTTCTTGATAATCTTGCTACGTCATTATATAAAGGATCAAAATTAGGAGAAGCTCCACCTAAAGCTGCTGCAACTGCCATTTAAAATTTACCTCCTGATAAAGTAATTTATTAATTCACTATCTAATTAAACCAAGATGACCATTAAATAAATCATCTTGAACACCTAAAAGGCTATTTAATGTAACCATAACACTATTTATATCTGTAAATTGATTTTTTGTTTTTTGAATACTTCCACCTTCTTTATTCACAAAAACAATTTTTCCTGCAATACCTAAAGCACTTTTTTGACTTACAGACCAGTAAGCTTTATCATCATCAAGATAACTATTAACACCTGATATTGCATCATCTCTATAAAATCTACTTGTAATACTAGGATCTGTACCTGCATTTAAAGCTCTTAGATCTGGTAAAAGATTACCTGTATTAATATTTATATCAAAATTAGTTCCACGTCTTACATCTCTAACTGAACCAACTAAGTCTACATTTATTCTAGCTGAATCATAACCTCTAACAACAATATTATTTTCTCCTGCTTTAAATGCTCTAGCAAGTAATTGTATTGGGGTTGGATAAGATGTCACTTCAAAATCATCAAATCTTCTTATTGCATTTGCTTCTGTTCTTAAAGACATATTTCCATCTAAATAAGGTTTACCATATAGGTTCGCATTGTTATCATCAAATAAGACTGAACCATTAACTATTATTTGAGTTCCATTCATTCTTATTGTAAGATCTCCTGTACCTGCAGCTATACTAGTACCAACAATACCAACCCCAGCTTTATTTACTCTTACATTACCACCACCATCAATAAATACATAGTAACCACTAGTTCCTATTGAATCATCTGGTCTGGTAGTTCTAAGTTGAACTCCTGCGTCAGTACCAACTCCTCCAAAGTCATCTCTTATTTTGATTTTCATAATGAAGTTATCAAGTGTTCTCTGGTTAAAATTACTTTGACCAGCAACATTTGAAACATAATTTCCAGCAGCACCGTCATAAGTCCAGTTACCACTTATAGGACTAAAGTTGTCTGGCCCTACAGTAAAACTATTAGAAAAATTATATAATGCATTAGCAGGAGTTGGAGCTGTTGCAGTAAAAGCATTTGTATTTAAGTCACCAACTTGTATTGGTACTCCATTAACTATTAACTCACTATATTGTGCACCTGTCCCAGTAACGTTTAAGTTTAAGTTTGTGAATCCACCAACACCAAAGTCCTCAGGATTAGGAGCTTTTTCTAAATGAAATGTTGTACCAAAATACTGTGGCTCATAATCTTTTATTGGAGCAGTAGATTGTAAAGTAATTGTATTTCCTGTAGTTACAGGACGGAAATACACATCACCTGTTTTTTGATCTACATAGTAATTATTATCAATTTTATCATCACTATTTCTTATTTGATAAATAGGATTAGTTTTTTCTTCGTACTTCTCACCTGTTGCAGTTACATAAAAGTTTTTATTTGCTTTTACAAATAAACCTTTACCAAATATTTTTGGATCTGTAGGTGTATTTATATTGGTTGAATCTTCATTTCTTGCTTCTTCACCAATTTCACCTTTATTTTTTACAACAGCGTAATCATAACTTTTAGTATTCCAGTCTCTTGAATCATTTAAGTTACCATACTGATAAAAATAATTTCCAAAAAACCCTGGTGGGACAACAGCCATTATATAATTACCTCAAAAATAATCAGAAAAAATTTTATGCTTCTTTTATCATAGTCTATTTTATAAGTTTCGTCTGTGTTCTTAACAAAAATCTAACAAATTTTTAATTGGTTAAAATATTTATTTTACACGTTCTTAGATACTATTATAATTAAAAAGTAAAAAGAGATGGGATAAGAAAGAGAGGATAGACAAGATTTAGTAATTTCAATACTTCTGTTCTATTAATTTTCTCATACCAATTTTACTGTAATTATGAATAATTATATTGATTTCTCAATTTCTATAACTTTATCTAAACTCAAAGGATGAAATTTAACAGATAAATTATTTGATAAACTTATCTTTATTTCTGGATTTAAATCTTTACTCATTCCAGATTGTTCAAAGTTTATATTTGGATATTTTTTTATCCAATAATCTAAACCTTCTTCTATTACAAATTCAATATGCTCTAAGCCACTTTCGTAATTTGTATCTTTTTTAGGTGAAGGAAGTTCTATTAAATAAATTTCTCTTGACTCATAATTAATAGGTTTATTTAATTTAAATGTAGCAATGGGACGCCCATTAACATTTGCCTCTGTTAATAATGTACCAAATTTTAGTATTTCATTTCTCTTTGAATTATATTCCTCTATTGTTGCTACTCTGTAGCATATATGATCTAGTGGTCTATTATTAATATCAATTTTTAAAAGATTTAACTCATTAAAAATCTGGGTTAAAAATATATTTGTATTTCCTATTATATCTTCTAGTGTATTATTCATTATTTACAAACTCATTTATTATTTTACTTAAATTTAAAATGTTCTCTTGACTTCCATAAATAGTCAACACCAGATATTATTGTAAATAAAACTGCTAAGAAATAGAGCACATTATTAAATGTATTTTCAATATCAAATAAGAAAGCTATTATTGCAGCAATTTGAAGTACTGTCTTTATTTTTCCTAAATTACTTGCTCCACTTGCTTTTACACCTGCATCAGCTAACATTGAACGTAAACCAGTAATTAAAAACTCTCTTGAAAGAATAATTACAACAGTCCAACCTGCAACAAGTCTATTTTCAACAAGAGCTATCAGTGCCGATGTTATAAGAAGTTTATCTGCTAAAGGGTCAAGTAATTTACCAACATTTGTAGTTTGATTCCATTTTCTGGCTAAATAACCATCAAGAAAATCTGTTGCTGCTGCAATAACAAATATTAATCCTGCAACTAAAAAGTTTCTTGGATGAGATGTTACCCAAAATCCTGAATTATTTGTATCAAAAGCAAAAACACAAAAAAGAGGTATTAATAATATTCTTGTAAGAGTTAATATGTTAGGTATAGTCATTATACAAAGTTAAACTACCTCTCCGTATGTATCGTAGGTACGAACTCTGTTTATTTTTACATTAACAATATCACCTGGTTCAGCTGCTCCTTTTACTGTTGTAAATCCATCTATCTCAGGAGCATCTCTATAAGTCCTTCCATATATTTGATTTTTATCAGGAATTACACCTTCAACAAACATTGGTAAAACTTGACCTATTAATTTAGAATTATTTTCTTTAACAATTTCTTGCTGAATAGTCATTAATTCTTTTCGCCTTCTTACTTTAACTTTATGAGGAACTTGTAGTTTTTTATCCATATCACCAGCGGATGTTCCTTCTTCTTTTGAATAAGTGAATACTCCTAAGTGTTCAAATTTATGACGTTTTACAAAATCACATAAATGCTGGAAATGTTCTTCTGTTTCACCAGGGAATCCAACAATAAAAGTAGTTCTTAAAACTAAATTTGGGATAGTTTGTCTCATTCTAAAAATAAGCTCTTCTATTTTTTCTTCTATAAAAGGTCTTTTCATTGACTTTAAAACTTCAGTATGACTATGCTGGAGAGGCATATCAATATAAGGAAGTATTTTTTCTTCTTTTGCAATTAAATCAAGCAAATCTTGAGTCATAGTTCCTGGGTAAGTATATAGTAAGCGATAATAAGGACTATCTGGTATTTTTACTAACTCTTTTAATAATTCAGTTATATTTATATCTTTTTTCTTACCTGTATCATGACCATATGCAGTTAAGTCTTGAGCAACAAGCACAATTTCTCTTATTCCATTTTCTGCAAGTTCTGTAACTTCTTTTACTATAGACTCTATAGGTCGACTATGGTTTTTACCTCTAAGTTTAGGAATTATACAAAAAGTACAAGGATGGTCACACCCCTCAGATATTTTGACATAAGAATATGTAGCAAAATTAGTACTATATCTTGGAATTTTAAACTCAGCAGAGAAATAATCTAAAATTTTCTCATTATTTCTTTCATAACCAGTAACTTTATCTAATACATTAACTATATTAGTTATTTCATTTGTACCAATAAATGCACTAACTTCTGGCATCTGCTTTTCAATATCACCCTTAAATCTTTCAAGTAAACAGCCTGCCATTATAACTTTTTTTCCTGTTGCTGATGTTTCTAATACTGTTCTAACTGATTCTCTTTGTGAAGCATCAATAAAACCGCAAGTATTAACTAAAACAACATCAGCATCATTTTCATCATGAGTAATTACGTAGCCAGAATTATTTATCAAGCCTAACATAACCTCGGTGTCAACAAGATTTTTAGGACATCCTAAACTAATGACACCGACTTTTGTTAACGGGTTATTCGCCATTTCTTTCCTTATCTAACAGGTCCAACAGTTACTACTTCACCTAAAGGATCTTGTGCCGCTGCTGAAATTGTTGTAGAAAGATTTCTCTTTAAGCTATCATTTACAGGGTCAACAAGAGAAATTGTCATTCCAGATGAATTAGTAACATAAATAACATCTTCTTTTGAAGCAAGTGTTCCAACACCAACACCAACTGGGTTATAACTATCACGTGCTACACCACTTTGTGATAAAGGAATATTTCTTATAAGTCTTAAGCTTTTAATATCAATTACTGAAATAACAGAAGCATTATAACCAGCTACATAAAGTTTTTCCACACCAGTTTGTGGATTTCTATATATTGTCATATTTCTTGGACCAACTTGATTTGCTCCAGCTATTTGATTGTCTTTTAGACCAATTTTTGATTCAACAGTGTTTCCTCTAACAACAATAACCTCATCTTGTGTGTTGTTAGAAATAAATATTCTTCCTGTTCCTTGTGATGTTTGTGGGCTTTGAGGAACATTAGGATTAATTTCTGGTTGATCTATATATATACCATCTAAATTAATATTTGTGTTTGTTGTTGAGCCTGGTGTATTAGCAATACCTTGAACTAAAGGAACTTCGTTTCTTGTAAATGTTGTACCAGTTCTTGTAAGAATAATAAGTCTAGCAGCAGCATTATCTGTTACATAAATTCTATTTCCATCATTACTTACAGCCATTTTTCTTGGTGATGCACCTTGTAAATTAAGAGCTCTAACAATTCTAGGAGCAGCAGTTCTACTGCTTGTATCTAAAACAAGAACTTTTCCATCTCCTTCATAAGCAACATAAGCTTCATTAACATTAGGAGCAGGGTTAAATGCAATACCTATAGGTCTTGTTCCTTGACCAATAGAGTTTAATTGTTCAAATGTTTCATTATCTCTTCTTAAGTAAACTGATATTGTTCCACTATTTGAATTACTTACTAAAACAAGTCTTCCATCTGGACTTGCTGCAATACTTGATGGTCTTTGGTCTGTTTTTAAAGATTGAGTAACTCTATTTGTCTGCATATCTAAAACATCTATTCTATCTTTATTTGGAACAACCATTAGTGCAAGAGATTTTACTATAGGCACATTTGAAGAATTAAAGATACTAGGTCTATCACAAGCCATTAACCCTGAAGCAGTTACACCTATAACTGAAATACCAAGTAATGATTTTTTAACAATATTACTTAATTTTGACATACGTTCCTCCGCACCTTATTGCTTAAATATTCTTTTAAAATTTTATTAACTTAACACTGCATTATTCAGAACTATAATCTAAAAAATTAAATTAGTGCCTGTATATTATACTTTAATATTAAGATTTCTACAAAGCCTACACTATAACTTCAAAATTATATACAAAAAATTATATCATTTTTAAATTATGATTTCTATAACTTTTTATTGTAATAATTAAACTAAATATAAATTTTTCTTAACCATTATGTTCAATAATATTATAAAAATCTCCTTATAAATCATCTGTATTCCTTATTAATACTTATTTTGCAATTACAATTATTCATTAATTTAAAAACTTTAAAATAAGTTAAATTATTTTGACAAGAGTATTAGCTTAACTGTATAATTTACCATCTATAAAACTTAAAAACTAATATTCTTTGAGGAGAAAAAATGGAAAAAAGACAATATGAGGCAATTTATGTGTTACATCCTCATCTTGATGAAGAAGGCATAAACACCGCTATTGCAAAATTTGAAGATTCAGTTAAAAATCTTGGTGGCGAAATAGAAAAGACAGAAAGACAAGGAAGAAGAAAAGCTGCATTTCA
>JAXLXG010000055.1:0-8507 GCA_046328075.1 Candidatus Sericytochromatia bacterium | reverse complement strand
AAGAAATATTTTTTGGAAAAACTTGTTTATTTGCTGATTCTAAAATATCTGTAATACCTGACTTTGTTGCTAATTGTGGAATGGCAAGAGTTTTTGCTTATCTAATGAAAAGACATGAAACTATTACTGTTGAAAATATTTTTAATGATGTATCAAAAACTATTGAAACTTTTCTAAAAAAAATACATGATATAAATCCTGATAAAATAAATATTTCTAAAAAAGCAATGGAAATAGTTTTAGAAAAGATTAGTTAAAAAATTAATTTATAAAAAAAATAGGCATTTGAACAATAAAGAAAAGAAGTGATAAAAAAATATAATCAAATAAAATTGATTTATGAAACAAATAACCCTTTGAACAATGTCGCTTTAGCTCATTGTAAAAATGCAAATCATAAAACTTCAAGTATAAAAAGGCGTGATATAATCAATTATAATTTGATTTTTAAAATAGGTTTTTTATGAAAATAATAATTGGAGCAGATCATGGTGGATATGAATTAAAAAATAGTATCAGTGAATGGTTAAAATCTAAAAATTATGAAATAAAAGATATAGGTGTTTTTACATCTGATTCTGTAGATTATCCAGATATTTCAAAAACAGTTGGTGAAGCTGTTTCAAAAGGTGATTATGATAGAGGGATTTTAGTTTGTGGCTCAGGTGTTGGTGTAAATATTGCTGTCAATAAAATTAAAGGTATACGATCGACACATTGTCATGATACAGTTATTGCAAGATTAAGCCGTGAGCATAATGATACAAATGTAATTACAATGGGTGGAAGATTTATTGCAAAAGAATTAGCTCAAGAGATACTTGATATTTGGTTAAAAACAGAATTTTTAGGTGGTAGACACCAAAATAGAGTAAATAAAATCTCTGAAATGGAAGAATAAAATATGGCTTATGATTTATTTATTGAGCTTTTATTTGAAGATTTTTCAGAGGATGAGTTAAAAGAACTATTATTATATTCTCAAAAAATAAGATTTTCTTCTGGTGATTATATTTTTAAAGAAGGTGATATAAGCGATTCTATATATATCATTTTTACTGGAAGAATAGAAGTAACAACAAAAACTGAAAATAAAGATAAAATAAATTTACCTATTGTATTAAACGGAACAGTATTAGGTGAAATAGCTTTTTTTGATGGAAAACCACGAACAGCATCAGCAAGGGCAATAGATAATATAGAAGCAATGATGTTTACTCATAATTCTTTTGAGAAAATGGAAGATGAAAGCCCTAAAATAGCTATAAAATTTTTAAAAGAAATTGCAAAGATTACAGCAGAACGCTTAAGATGGGCTGATGAAAAAGTAAAAGAGTTAATAGATAACAAAGATGAGTGAAGAATTAGTACAAATAAAAAATTATCAAATAAATCAATGTGAACGATGCGGTAAGGAAATAAAAAAAAGGTTATTAGTTTTTAATAGCAAAAAAGAATGTTTTATATGTGGTAAAAATGTCTGTAGTGATTGCATTTCAAAAGAAGAAAGAACAGAACTTTTAACTTTAAGAAAGGGGTATTGTTGTCTTGATTGTTATCCAAAAACAAGGGCTATTTCTTCTAGCTCTTTAATTCCAGGGGTTGCAGATATAAATGGTGCAGTTGATGCCATTGAAAGTAGAATCCCAGATCAATTAGAGATTATTAGTTTTAAGATTGAAAAAGTAGATAAAGTAACAGAATCTTTAAATAATATTATGGAAAGAATAGAAAATGTAAATACTTCAATTGATAATATAACAAGTACAATAAATAGACAGGTCAGTGAAGTTAAAGAGTTTTCTCAAGAATTTACACATAAAAACTGGAAATCTATACAAAAAGATATTTATTTAATATTATTAATTTCTGGTATTGGTATTATTGTTTTAACTTTTATAATTACAATGATTATAATGTATCTTATAAAATACATTTATCCTATTATATAAATTATTAAAAATTAGTTTTAATATTTGTCCTAATTCTATTAATTATATAGATTCTCTCTTAATCATAGATTCTATATATTCTTTATTTTTAGTATTTAAATTATTAATTACTTCAAATTCCCAAGTATGTTCCAAATTACTATTAAAATAAGCTCTAAAACAAATCTGTTTTGATAATAATCTAAAGATTCGTACATATATTAAGAAAAATTATTATACTTATCTAAAGTCATTTTATTGTTTTCAAATCTCTTATTAACTTGATTTATGCTCTCATTTTGCTGATTACTACTAATTAAATCAAATCTTTTTTACTGGAGAAATAATTATTATATTTGGAACTATATTTTCTAATATAGAAGCCATTGGCCATTAATCTAGAGTGACCATCAATAATAATATTTGCATATATACCACTTAAATATAATACAAATATGGGAGGAAGATTTCCTTCTTTTATAATTTTTCTCCACCATTTCACTCTTCCATCATTTTTATCAGGAATTTCTTTTATATTTATTAATCCCAATAAATCATAATGCCCCCAATCTAAAATATCGAATTGTTCTCTAAAGATTGATTCTTTAACATTATAAATGTTTAAAAATATTTTTTTATGTTCATGTAATAACTTATATTCAAATGAATCTTTAGTTTTTGGAATAAAATGTTTTAATAACCATAATCCATTGTATAAAAAATTTCCATTGTTTTTGAATAATGATTTTACAAAAAATCTTCCCCAAGATTTAAAATAACTTTCTAAACTTGTATTACTTAATTCTCTAATCTTATCAGCTCTTATTGGTTTTATAGGTAAATCTTCTAAATCAAATTTTTCATAAGATTTTAGAAAAAAATGTTCATAAAAATCTTTAGAAGTAGTTGACCAAAAGATAGGTTTATTATTGCTAACACATTTTATTCTAGAGTTTTGAGATACTTGAATATGAAAACTAGGTTTTGGTTCATTTTTGACATGAATAAAATCCCCAACCCAAGTCTCTTTATTGTCTTTAATTTCCTCGAAGTAATACATACTAATTCTGTATCTCTTTAAAGTTACTAACTATTTTTACATTTGGATAAATTGAATTTAATAACCTAAATTCATCTACAGAAATAAACTTTTTATCAATATAAATATACTTTAAACTCTTTGAAGAAAAAAAACTTTGATTCATATTTAAAATTTTAGTATTTATAAATATAAGATGAGTTAAGTTTTTTAATAAAAATAATTCCTTAGGTAATTTATTTATTAATTTACCGCTAATATATAACTTTTCTATGTTGCTAAAATTTTTTATTTTTTTAGTGATATTATATAGAGGATAGTCATAATGAACTGATAAACCTATTTGTATTAATTTTAAATCTTTATAACATGATAATTTAGATAAAAATTTATTTATTTTATATCCTTGACCAGATATATGTAATTTTTTTAGCTTTTTTAAATGCCTTATTTGAGTAGGAAAATTATTTATATTTTTAATTGATAATCTTAAATCTGATATATTTTTTAACTCTTTTATTTCAATTGGTAAAGAATAAATTTTTACTCCAAAAATACTTAAAGTATTTAAATTTTTCAAGTTTTTTATTTCCTTAGGCAGATAAGTCTGTTTAGTAAAAGGGAATCCTAGATATTCTAAATCTACTAACTCAAATAATTCTTTAGGGATTTTACTAACAAAAAAATCTTCTAAATTTAAGAACTTATCCTTACTTTCTTTAGTTTTTTTTATTATTTCTAATACTTCTAAATCATCATACATTATATTAACTATTAAAAAAGCCCCTTAAAATAGGGGCTTTTTTCTTAAATCTTATTTTAAGACCATCTAATAACAGGTGGTACAGTTTTTGCTTTATCAACAGCAGATGATACAACCCCCATTGATGGCATATAAAAACCATATTGCATTGCATTTGCTCCCATAGCTGCATATAAAGCACCTTTATCAATTGGGTTTGCATACATGGTTAAAGCCGCACCATCTCTTACACCACTTAATTGCATTAGTCTTGCATCATTTAAGCTAACACCACCAGCTCTAATAATATCAGCTTGTCCAGCCCACTCATTAATTTTACCTTTTATGTATTGTCTATCATTTCCAAAACCAACTAAAAATGACATCATTGTTCTTTTGAATGGACTACTAGCTGCTTTAACAAATTCTTGTGAATCATTAATACCAAACCAACCTAATCTATCAGCAAATTTATTTTCTAATGGATTTGGCATATATTGAGCATGACCTGTAAATAAAGCTTTAAGCTCTATTTTTCCATTAACAGGTGCAGTTGTAGAACCTGGAGTATATGTATCTGTAGGATAACCATTTAATGCATTATTTAAACCATTAAGAGATTGCCCTAATTGAACAGCACCTTGTGTAACTTGTCCAACTTGGTTGGTAAAGTTATTTATACTATTATTTATAGAGTCAAGTGACACAAATAAATCCTCCGATACACTTAAATTCTTAAGATAGTTTAATTATAGCTTATTGTAAAAAAAACTTTCTTTATTTAATTTAAGAATAGGGAAACTTTTGTTTAAAAAATAGTTAACTTAAATCTATAAAAAATAAGATGGACTTTAAAATAATTTAAAACCCATCTTATCTAAGTTTACATACTAAGATGTTTATACTGCTGATGTTTGAGACAACCACATATTGTCTATTGTTCTCTGATACTTGTTTAATTTTTCTATTCTTTTGATGTCTTCTTCTTTTACGTCAAATTTCATACTACTTAGTTCACCTTTCAATTCATTTAGAACAGCTTCTAAGTTCATGATTCTAAGTTCTAACTCTTCAACTCTAGAAATTTTACCATCTATAACTTTTATAGGTAATTTCGTAATCATTCATTACACCTCTGGCAGTAAATAACATACCTTATGTTTATATAGACGTACAAAAAATAATAAAGTTCCAAAAATTTTAAAACTTTTTTCTAATTTGTTGTCTTATATATTTCTGATAAGTCTTTTTCATTTATTCCTAAAAGGTAAAAAATTGCGTTTAAAGGTTTACTAGAAAGTGAATAATTAGCTCTTTCTTTAACTTTTGGTTTAGCATTAAAAGCGACTCCTAAACCTGCTTTTTCTAACATCAAAAGATCATTTGCACCATCTCCTATTGCAATTACTTGATCAAGTGAAATACCTTCTTTACTTGCTATTTCTTCTAATAAATCTGATTTCCTTTGTGCATTTACAATATCACCTAAAACTCTACCTGTAACTTTAGAGTCTAAAATCTCTAAATTATTTGCATAAGCATAATCTAAACCAAGATATTCTTTTATTTTATTTGTAAAATATGTAAAACCACCACTAAGAACTGCTGTTTTATAACCTAAATGTTTTGCAACACTAATCAATTCTTTTGCACCTTCTGTAAAAATAATCTTTTTATAAACTTCTTGTAAAGCTGACTCAGAAAGACCTTTTAATAAACTAACTCTTTGAGTTAAAGCTTCATTAAAATCTATTTCTCCATTCATTGCTTTTTCAGTGATTTTAACAACTTGCTCATCAACACCAGCCATTTTTGCTAACTCATCTATGACTTCCATTTGTATTAATGTCATATCCATATCAAGAACTAATAAACGTTTTGATTTTCTGTAGAGATTTTCTTTTTGGAATGCTATATTAACATTGTATTTATTACCTAATGAAAGTAAAACGGTTTTTAAACTTTTAAGGTCTATATACTCTTCAGCATATACTATTAATTCCATACAATTAATAGTTCCTTCATTTAATTTTGTTATACGTTCAATATTTACATGAAATTCTGCTAATATTGTTGAAAGTTTTAATATAATTTCTGCTGAGATTTCATCACCTAAACACGTTACTGCGTAAGTATATCTTGACGATCTGTCAATTATTAAATCTTGTCCTATTACTTCAAAATCAAGGTTTATACCTATTTCTTTTGCTTTGAATAATAATTCTTTTAATACATCGTTATTTTTATTATTATCATCAAATTTAACTATTATAGATAAGCTTAAAATATCATGTATAACAACCTGTTCAATATCTACTATTTTTGTATTAGATTCTGCTAGTATTTTTGTTAGACTTGATGTGATACCAGGTTGATCTTTTCCTGTTATTGTTAATAGAACTAAATTCTTTTTCATTAATTTTTCTGATTCTTATTACTATGATAATTTCTTTTTGGCAGTTTAACAGTTATTATAATGATTAGCTAAAAATTTATCAATTTTTTATAAGAAAGAAAATAGTATGGAAATCGGATTAGAAAATATTTCAATAGAAGGAGTTTCAAGAAGCACTATTGAAACATATTTTCATATAAAAGAACTAAAATTATGCTTTGATATAGGAAAATGCCCAATACATTTAACAACTGTACCTAATGTTTTTTTATCTCATATGCATGGTGATCATGCTATGGGTATTTATTATTATCTATCTCATAGAAATCTTGGTAAAATGCCAGCAGGTAAAATATATTTACCAGAAAAGGCTTATGATGATGCTAAACAAGCAATAGAAGCTTTTTCTGCATTAGAACACGTAAAAAGAAATTATGAGCTTATTCCTTTATCTGATAACCAAGAATTTGAGTATGATAGAAATCATGTAATAAGGACATTCCCAACTGATCATCGCATTCCATCTTTAGGATATTTAGTACAAACAAAAAAAAGTAAGTTAAAACCTGAGTTTTTAAATAAAACTCAAAAAGAAATAGTTGAATTAAAAAAGAGTGGTGTTGAGATAACAGACACAAAATTAGAGCCTTTTATAACGTATCTTGGTGATTCTACAATTCATCCCGTTGATGAATTTGACTTTATAAAGGAAAGTACTATATTAATAATGGAATGTACATTTTTAACATCAGAGCATTATGAACAAGCTGAGTTAAGAAAACATATACATATAAAAAATATTATTGATAGAGCAGAAGAATTTAAAAACAAATATATTCTTTTAACACATTTTAGTATGAGATATACAGAAGATATGATAAAAGAATATATAAAAAAAAATATTCCAGATTGTTTAAAAGATAGAGTTATTGCTTTTGTTTAAGCTTGTTCTATCCATTTTAATAACTTCTCAAATTCTGGTTGACTTCCTTCTCTAGTTATAGCATCTTTTAAATTTGATTTAGCTGATTCTATTTCTTGATCTCTACTCATAGAAATTGCTTTTTCAAATTCTTCTCTTATGCCTTTTCTACCTGTAAGCATATAAGCTAAAACTAGATTATATTGAGCTTGAGCATTTGTTGCTTCATATTTTAGAGCATTTTTAGCATAGTCAATAGATTTTTTTCTGTCATTGCCTTTATTTCTAAGAATGTATAACCAACTAAGACAAGTATAATAACTTGAATCTTTTGAATTCTTTTTTAAGCCTTCTTCAAATGTTTCTATAACCTTATCATAAGGTTCTTTATTATTATACATTTCTACTGCTTTATTAAATAATTCATCAACTTTTTCAACTTCTTGTTGATTTACTGTAGCTTCACTCATTTAGTTTATTTCTCTCCATTTTGGAATATATCTAAGTAACTTTAAACACTTAATTATAGCATTAAATTTTTTAGTGGAATAATTGATCCCAAAAGTATTATTAATTAAGTTTTTGTATTAAATTTATTCATAGCTTTATCTATCCCTTCAAAAAGAATTGAATCTATTGCATCAATTCCTTTTTCTGTAATATCTTCAACTATTTTTAGGTCGTCATTTGAAAATTTAGATAAAACAAAATTTGACATAACCATTTCTTTTGGTTTAGGCCCTATTCCTATTCTTAATCTTGGAAATTTTTGTGTTCCTAAATGACTTATAATAGATTTAATTCCATTATGACCAGCAGGACTTCCATCAGCTTTAATTTTTAAAGTTCCAAGATCAAAATCTTTATCATCATAGATTATGATAATTTCTTCTTGAGAATATTTATAATAATTAGCAGTAGAAATAACAGATTCTCCACTTAAATTCATATAAGTTAAAGGCATAAGTAAGGTAATCATTTTTCCTTTATGATTTCCTCTTGCAATATTTCCTTTATGCTTTTTATCTAAACTAAATTTTAAACCTGAATATTTTGCAAATTTTTCTAATTGAATCCAGCCAATATTATGACGTGTTTGTTCATATTGCAAACCAGGATTACCTAAACCAACTAATAACATTTTTTAAATTTCTTTATAACTAATCAAAAAGTTCACTCATTGAACCTTTTTTATCAATACAGTTAATTGCATCTCCAAGTAATTTTGCTAAAGATAATACTTTAAACTTCTCCATACCATATATATCTTTTTTTGCTGTATGTGGAATTGAGTTTGTTATTACTACTTC
This sequence comes from Candidatus Sericytochromatia bacterium, assembly GCA_046328075.1. Lineage (GTDB taxonomy): Bacteria > Cyanobacteriota > Sericytochromatia > UBA7694 > JACMQJ01 > JAXLXG01. The sequence goes on along the minus strand of JAXLXG010000055.1, from coordinate 168 downwards.
CTTAATTGGAGCTTCATTTAACCTTTCAATTGCAGGACCTGATAATACACCATGAGTACACATTGCATATATATCTTTAGCACCATTTTCTTTAAGAACTTTTGCCCCTGCACAGATTGTTCCTGCTGTATCAATCATATCATCAAATAAAATAGCATTTTTACCACT
>JAXLXG010000054.1:0-12548 GCA_046328075.1 Candidatus Sericytochromatia bacterium | reverse complement strand
CAGTAGCTGGTTGGGATTTAGCTAAAGCTAATAAAAAAGGTGATGTAACAATTGCTATTATCGATACAGGTATTGATGGTGGACACCCTGATTTAAAAGCTAAACTTTTACCTGGTTATGATGCTTATGGTGAAGGTAAAGAATATAAAGATGGTCAAGGTCATGGTACACACTGTGCAGGTATTGCAGCAGCAATACATAATGACATTGGTGTAGCAGGTTTTGCTCCAGATGCGAAACTTATGGCTGTTAAAGTTTTACAAGACACTGGTTCTGGTACATATGCTGCAGTTGCTGATGGTATTGCATGGGCTGCAAAAAGTAAAGCTGATGTATTAAGCATGAGCTTAGGTGGTCCTTCATCTTCACAAGCTATCACAGATGCAGTTGCTTTAGCTGTTAAAAACGGTAAATTAGTTGTTGCTGCTATGGGTAATAGCGGTAAAAATATTAATACAATAAGCTATCCTGCTGCTACACCTGGTGTATTTGCAGTTGGTGCTAATGATATTAAAGATAAAACTGCAAGTTTCTCACAAGTTGGTAAACATTGTGCTATATCTGCTCCTGGTGTAAACATTATGTCAACATTCCCTACATATCAAAATGGAATTGGTCAAACAAATTATGGTTCAATCAGTGGTACATCAATGGCTTGTCCTGGGGTTTCAGGTTTAGCTGCTTTAGTTAAATCAGTTAATCCATCATTAAAAGCTGATCAAATTAAGAAAATTATTAGTGATTCAGCAGTTGATTTAGGACCTAAAGGTTGGGATAATGATTATGGTGCTGGTAAAATCAATACATTAGCAGCTGTTAAACTTGCTATTGCTAGAAGAAAATAATATAACCTAATAAAAAAAGAGTTGAGAAATTTCTCAACTCTTTTTTTATATATACATATTTTATGATATAATACTAAAAAATAATTTAAGTATCTAATCCAGAGAGGGACTAAATTTGTCAAACATTAGAAATCTAAAGAAAAAATTACTTAATATGCTTCTAGGAACTACAGTTTTTGTAAGTAGTTTTGCTGCATTAAATGGATATAACCAAGCATTTGCTATTAATCCAGATATTTCTATTCCTCTTGGACAAGTAGCTCCATTTCAAGTTCCTGAAGGGGTAACTGTTATGGTTATTGGTGATCCTGCTATTGCAGAAGCAGTTGTTCCTCCAGGACAAAATAAAACTGCATTAATTTATACAAAAGCTCCAGGTACTACTAATATACTTGTTTGGACGGAAAAAGGTGGACAACCAAATAATTTTATTTTAGAAGTTCAAGATACAAAAAGAGCTGAGCAAATTGTTACTAAAGTGAAAGTAATGGAAGTATTTGCTGGTGATGATGGAAAATTAGGTATGGACTGGCAAGATTTTGTAACTTTTAGAGAAGCTCCAATGAGTGCTCCTTTTAAATTTGGTTTACCTTTAAGAACAGCTTCACTTGAAGCTAAACTTGATACTCTTGTTAATGAAAGAAAAGGAAAATTACTTGCTCAACCAACTCTTGTTTCTTTAAGTGGTAAAGAAGCTAGATTTTTATCAGGTGGTGAATACCCTGTTATTTTCTATGAAAGAGATAGAGTAAATATTCAATGGAAAGAATATGGTATCAAATTAGATATTAAAGCTAGAGTTGAAGGAAATGACAGTATAGTTGTTACTCTTAAACCTGAAGTAAGTTCAATAGATAGAGCAAATAGTGTAACTATTACTTCTAGCCCTACTACTGGCTCAGCAGTAATCCCTGCTTTTAATAGTAGAAAAGCAGAAACTACATTGGTTTTACGTGATAATGAATCAATTGTAATTGCTGGTTTATTAAGTAATACTCAAGAATATGTTGATAGTAAAATTCCTTTCTTAGGTGATATACCTGTTGTTGGATTTTTATTTAAATCTAGAGAGTTCAGAAATGCACGAACAGAATTAGTATTTTTAGTTACCCCAAGTATCTTAAAAAATATTATTGTTAATCCTGAAAAAGGTTATGCTCAAGAGGCTGATAAGTTAGAAAAGAAATAGTGTGAAGATACCAGAACTTTTAATTTACCTCCTTTTATTAGGAGGTATACTTTCTACAATTTTTTTACAAAATTCTAGATCTATATATATTAGATGTATTGGTGTTTTTATAATATTGGCAACTATATTTATTAATAGGTTACAAGACTCTAGTATAAATAATGATATTCCAACTCTTTTATTATCATCAATTTATTGTATTCTTGCATTTTTATCTGACTCATCTTCAGCTAGTTTAAGAACTTGGTATTTTGGTGTATCTAATGAAACAATGAGAATTACTTTTTATAGTATATTATTTTGTTTATTGTTTTTACCACTTGCCTTTGGGTTTACTGTTGTTCCATCTTTGTTGTTAGGAACAATGATAGGAACTCTTATTGGTGAAATAATGACAAATAATGGTAAAAAAAATTTTTCTAGAATACTAAAGTCAATATTTGGTACATTAATTGGTTTGTATGGAATGGGTATAAAAGTTTTATTAGGTTTACTGATGATTGATACTCTTTTATATGGAAATTTTATAGATTCATTAATTTCTAAATGAATTAACTTAGAATTAAATCAATAAAAAAGCTTAGATAAAAATCTAAGCTTTTTTATTAAAAATTACATTCCGTAACCGTATCCACCTGTATAAACAGTTTCTTGTTGAGCTCTTGCTCTTACATTAATATATAAATCTAAATCCAATGTTCTTAGTTTTTGACCTTCTGGAGATTTTAATAATTCCATAGCTGATTCTTTTGATAAAGAATTTATAGCTTTTTCAAGATCGGCTTTTTGATTTGGAGATTTTTCAAAATTTGAAATAGCAGCTTTTGCATAACTTACCTGTAATGCTTTTGTATCAGTACTACCACCAACACTTGCTCCAAGAGTATTGATTAATTTTATTTTATCTACATCTGATGCTGAATTCATTACAGCTTTATAAATTTCTGTATGATCCCAATCTCTATTCATTTGAGATACAAACTTTTTCGCCTGTTCTATACTTATAGAAGCACTACCAGAATTCTTTAAAACAGCTCCTAGAACTTTTTTAGCAACTTCTTTATCATTTGCCATTGTATCTCCATTTATACTAGCTGCTAATTTACATAATTGAGCTTCACTAAAATCTCCTTTTTTAGCTGAAGAATTAATAGTATCTTTATTATTTAAAAAGAATCTTTCAAGATCTTTTGGTGGTAAAGCATCAACTAACTTTGACATTATTTCTTTTTGAACAGCTGGTTCTTGAGCTTTTAATACCATCATTGGCTGTGAATATGGATAAGGTTGTGATTTTATTTTATCAAGTAATGCATTTTTTCCAACTTCTTTTTCGGCTTTTGTACCTGTTTTCATTAACTCTTTAAAGTCATTTGGATTATTTGCTGCTTCCATTGAATATTTCTTACTTCCATAGGATAATGGTTCTTCTTTTTCTTGATCTGGAGCAGGTTTAACTTGTGGTTGTGGTTCAACTTTAGGTTTTTCTTCTTGCTTAGGTTGTGGTTCAACTTTAGGTTTTTCTTCAGATTTAGGTTTTGGCTCTGTTTTTGGCTTTTCTGTTTTTGGTTTAGAAGTTTCTACAGAGTGGTTTTTCATCTTAGAGGTTATATTATCTAAAAGTTCCATTCCTTCACCACTTAAATTATTTCTTAAAGCATGAAATGTATTCGCACCTAATGCATTATCAGATTTTAGAGACCCTTTACCCTCAGATTTAAGTTCTAAGTTAAGTAAGTTTTGCAAATCTTTTACAGAATTAATTTTTGCATTAGGATCTTTTGAAGATGGTACATAATACTCATTTGCAAAATTAAGTAAAGCTTTTATGTCATTTTTATTTGTTATAACATTGATGTTTCCAAATGTTTCTCTAAATTCTTTTTTTGCATTAGCTGGTTTATAAGTTGTATTATCATTATTTGTTGGTTCAGTTTTAGGTTGTTCTGTAATTGGCGTTGGCTTTTCTTCTGATTTAACTGGTTCATCTATAAATATTTTTAACTCTGGTAGAGAAACACCTGCTCTACTAGCAATGCTCTGAATAAGTGAACTTTCTGTAACAGTAACTGATGCTCCTCCGAAAGAATCTTGTTTTTTAGCTTCATTTACTAAATCTTTCACTTCATCTTTACTTATAGAACCGCTATTAGTAAATTTTTCATTAAGCTTTTCATACTTATTTATAAAATTAGAGCCAACTCCATTTATACACATACACTAAACCTACCTTACAAAGAAATTAAATTTTACGACTTGACTTTTAGTTTTTATAGAAAATTTTGTTTAAAACTTTCTTAAAAAAATAAGATAAATTCTATATTCCCTATAAAATAAAGCATTTATACTGATATTCAGATATTACATCTATTAAATCATCTATAAAGTTTGTCAAAATCAAGTCGCTTTTAACAAAATAAGGATATGTAGATTTAATTCTTAGTTTTAAATTAGGACTAGTAGTACTCCTAATAACTCAGTAGTTAGAGTTTATAGATAAAAATGCTATTTTTCTACTGCTATCAAACGAATTTACAATAATTATTATTCTAAATCAAATCTAGAATCTTCTTTACTAATTATTGATTGAATTGTAATATTTATTTTAAACTTTAAGTTTTATTTCGTATGATGTAAGAATTTTATCTTAAAGTCTATCAAATAAAAGTGTAATATTTTTAGAAGTAATTAAGTAAATTATTTTTGTATGTATTAAATAATTCGTGATTTTATCTTAAAACTCTCTAATATAATTGGCTTAAATATTTAAAATTAATAAAGTGATAGATTAACAACTTAATTATTAAGAAAGTTATATTAATTAATGTCTATAATACATTTAATATAATAATATAAACAAATTTAGGTATATTTATGACAAGTATAAACCCATCTCAAAATCTAGTTAATCTTGTTCGTAACTCTAAGTTAGAGCAAAACGGAGAAAAGGCTAATGTAATTAATCAACAAGAAGTTGATTCTATAAAAGAACAAATTTTAAAAGATAGTAAAGGCTTAACAGAACAACAAGCAAAAGAATATATTGAGTCTACAGAAAAATTTCTTAAATCTGAATTTACTAATACAAATGTAACAGCAGAGTTCAAACTTTCTGATGGTTCAAAGGATATAACAAAACCAACAACTTTTAGTTTTAATATAAAAGGAAAAGTTGAAACACAAAAAGAAATTCCAGCTCCACCATCTAAATTAGTGGCAGATGGTAAGGATTTTAACAAAGAAGAAAAAAAGACATTATCAGGAACCCCAGATGGGGATAAGATTATTAAAAGATATGATTATCTTGCATCTAATAGAAATAATTCATTAACAGGAGAACCACAGCTAAACTCGGCAAGCAAAGAAGATTTAAAAGGTTTATATAATACCTTTGGTGATAATGCTGATAAGTTTTTAGAGGCTTTACATAATAATCCTGCTTTTAAAACAGCAACTCTTGATGATGCAAAAACAATTTTAAAATTTGCTAAAGAAGGTTGTAACACAGAAAAAGATGTTAAGGATTTACAAATAGCACTCAAAAATGTTGGACCTGATTTAAAAGCAAGATTTGAAAAGAATGGTATTGATGAGGGGCAAGGAAAAGGAATTGATGGAGAATATGGATTTGCTACAATGGAAGGTGTTAGATATCTTTCATCTGTGATACAAAATCAACAACCAACCTTTGAAACTGTAAGTCAAGATATTGAAACTTCTGGTGAAGGTCAGGCTTTAGATAGTTTTACAAATTTAATACCTGATAATAGACAAGTTATGATTGCAATTGATACAAGTGCTAGTATGACCAATAATGATAGAAGCACTCTTAATAAGTATGATCAGGTTATTAAAGATCATAAATCATCAGATATAGGTTTTATGACATTTAACTCTAATAGTGATGGAAGTGGTCAACAAGTAATGTTTAAACCTGGTGAAGCTGGTGGAATGAATGTAAAACAAACTGAAAAGTTTGATAAAGCTAAATCTAAAGTTGATGAAGAACAAAATAAAGTAAATGATATTCAAAAAAAATATACTGATATACAAAAGCAATATCAAGTTGCAATGAAAGAAAGACCGAGAAATCAAGATAAAATTGATTCACTAGTTAAAGAAAAAAATAATATATATGATGATTTATCAAAAGCTAAAGATAAACTCAATAAAGCTAATGATAAATTAACAGATGCAAGAAATGATTTAAACGAAGTTCAAAAAAAAATTGTTGATAAAGCTGTTGCAGGATCTGAAGGAACACATAAAGAATCAGGCTCAAGTGCGGCTCTTAAATGTTTTGAACAAATTAATCCAAAAGGAAAAGAACCTTACATATTAGTTCAAACAGATGAACCAGATCATAATCCTGAAACTATGAAGCAACTAATTGAAAAAGGTATGTCGAACAATCCTACAGTAGATCCTAAATCTGTTGTTTTTTATAACCCAGATACAAGAGAGAGTATTAGCTTAGATGCAATAATCAAAAAAGTTACAACAGATGGTAAATTTGATCAAAAGAAATTTGATTCTTTAATTGGAAAACATGAAGGAGTAAAATCTTTTGCAATGTTTGATTCTCAAAAGATTGTTAATGGTCAAATACAATAATTAATTTTTATAAAAGCTCTATATAAATTTATGTAGAGCTTATTTTTTATATTGCATTTGTTGCCAATTCTGCTTCTTTAGCTGTAAAAATTTCTATTGCTTTTTTATAACAAGAAATCGCTTCTTTATGGTTTTGAGTTTCTTCATATAAATCAGCTAAACTATTGTATAGATAAGGATTCTTAGGGTTTATATTTATAGAACGCTTATAACTTTGAATAGATTTTTCTTTTTTACCCATAAGATTATAAACGATACCAAGATTTTTATAAATTTCATCATTTTTAGGGTTAATTTTTAACGCACTTTTATAGTTATCAACAGCTAATTCATATTCTTTTTTCTGTTGATAAATTGTAGCTAAATTAAAATAACACTCTTCATTTTGAGAATCTAAAGTAAGATACTTTGTATAAAATATAATAGCATTTTTAAAATCGCCCTTTTCTTTATAAACATTACCTATATTTAGATATGGTGATTCATAGTCAGGATTCACTTTTATACTTTTTTTGTAATATTCAATAGCTTTTTGATGGTCTTTAAGCTGTTTAAAATAAATGTTTCCTAATCCATTATATGGAAATTCAAAATTAGGATTAATTTCTATAGACTTATTATAATATTGAATAGCATTTTCATAATCATTAATTTTATTGTAAATATTACCTAAGCCATTATAAGGATATTCGTCCTTAGGGTTAATAATAATCATTTTTCTATAACATTCAACTGCTTTCTCATATTGCCCAAGTTCAAAATATATTATTCCTAGTGCATTATAAGAATAATCATCACGTGAGTTTAAGCGTAATGCCATATTACAATATTCTATTGCTCTGTCATAATCTTTTAATGAAAAATAAACCATTCCTAATCTATAATAAGCAGAGTGATAATTTCTATTTAATTCAATTGCCTTTTGATAAAATTCAATTGCTTTATCAAAGTTACCAGATTCATCATAAAAATCACCATAGTTTTTCCAGAAAATATCAAAACGACTTTGAGAAGAAGCAATTGCTGAGGCTAAAACAGATGTTTCCTCTTGTTTACTTATATCTCCAAGTTTACCCATAGACTCAGATAAACCAGCTAAAGATTTATAGGTATAAGCTTTATTATCAATAGCCTTTTTAAAAGCTTTTGCAGCTTTTTCATATTTTTGCTCTTTATAGAGCTTTAAAGCAGTTTCATAATAGCCCATTTATTTTAGATAGATTTTTTGATGAAAATTATATATTTAATTAATAGTATAATATAAATTGATTTATTTAGATATTCATTATTTCTTATAAAAAACTATCTTTAAGTAAAATAGGTAAATACATGGGCTTAAGTAAACTAAATATTAGAAGTTTTTGTGCATCAGTGTTTATTATAAAAACATTTGATAATAGTAATGATATTTTACTTTTAAAAAGAAGTGATACTGAAACATTATCTAATGAATGGTGCCAAGTCGCAGGAAAGATTGAAAATAATGAAAGAGCTTGGGAAACAGTTTTAAGAGAGATAGATGAAGAAACATCTTTAAACCCTAATAGATTATATTCTGCTGATATATGTGAACAATTTTATAATATTCAAGATAATTGTATTGAGATAATACCTGTTTTTGTAGCTTTTATTGATAAAAAACAAGAAATTGTTTTAAATGAAGAACATAGTGAGTATAAATGGTTATCATTTAATGAGGCAATTGAATTATTACCATTTATTGGACAAAAAAATATATTAGCTCAAATAAAAAAATATTTTATAGATAATGAACCAAATAAGAACTTAGAAATAAAACTTGATGGAAAAATAATTAAATGAAAAACTTACCTCTAGGTATACAAACTTTTAGAAAAATAATAGAGTCAAATAATCTTTATGTAGATAAAACGAAAGATATTTATAATCTAATATCAGCAAATGATAGTTTGTATTATTTTTTTTCACGTCCTAGAAGATTTGGAAAATCACTATTAATCACAACTTTAGAAGAAATATTTTTAGGTAATAAAGAGTTATTCAAAGATTTATATATATATGACAAGATTAAGTGGAAAAAATACCCTGTTATTAGAATTGATTTTAATGCTTTAAATTATACTCATGGTTCTGAAGGTTTTGAAAAAAATCTAACAAATAAAATAATATCAATTTATGATAATTATAATTTAATTATAAAAGGAAGTAATTACAAAGAGTTATTTGAAAGCCTTATAATAGAGTTGTCAAAGATAGATAAAGTTGTAATTCTTATAGACGAGTACGATAAACCAATAGTTGAAGTAATAGAAGATATTGAGTTAACTAAAAGTAATAGAAGGATATTAAAAAGTTTTTATGAAACAATAAAGTCATGTGATGAATATATAAAATTTTGTTTCTTAACAGGAGTTTCTAAATTTTCAAAAGTGTCTGTATTTTCTAGTCTAAATAACTTAAAAGATCTAACTTTAGATAAAAAGTATTCAACAATGTTAGGTTATACACAAGAAGAACTTGAGTTTTATTTCCAAGATAGAATAAATGAATTAGCCCAAGAGTTAGAAGGTAGTTATAAAGAAGCAAAAGATATTTTGAAACTATGGTATAACGGTTATTCTTGGGATGCTAAAAACTTTGTATATAACCCATTTTCAATACTAAATGTACTAGATGATAAAAAAATAAATAATTATTGGTTTAAATCAGGAACTCCCACACTTTTAATAAAACTCATAAAAGAAAAAGAAATAAATGTAGAAGGTTTAAAAAATTTTATTGCCTCAGATGCTTTATTAGATTCTTTTGAGATAGATAATATAAGATTTGAGTCATTATTATTTCAAACAGGTTATTTAACAATAAAAGAAATAAAAAATCCAAATCACTCCTCATAGAAAATATATTTTAGATTATCCTAATATGGAAGTAGAAGATTCTCTTTTAACAAGTATATTAGTAGGTATTTCAAGTTATAGAAATGATCAGATAGTAATAGATGATTTAACAGAAAAGATACAAGAAAATGACTTATCTGGATTCTTTGATATTTTTAAATATAGAGTCTTTGCAGAGATACCAAATGAAATATTTATGTCTGATAAAGAGAAATATTATCATACAATAATTTATTTAGTTTTAACTCTTATAGGTGTAAGAATAAATGTTGAAATATCAACTAATATAGGAAGAATAGATGCTGTAATAGAAACTAATGATAATATCTATGTGTTTGAATTTAAAATGAATTCAACTAAAAAGGCTTTAAAACAAATAGAAGAAAAGAAATATTATGAAAAGTATATTTTAAAAAATAAGCCTATATATCTTGTAGGTGTTAGCTTTGATTCTAAGCTCAGAAATATCAAAGAATGGTTAATAAAAGAAATTATAAAATAGTTTAAAGAAATTGAATTTTTATATGAAGGATTTAAATACAATATTTACAGATGAACAATTATTTACCTAAAATCATGATAAAAAATTTAGTTAAGGAAATATGAAAAAAATAAATTTAAATAAAATATCATATACACAAATGATAAATAAGAATGTAGATGAAAAATTTAGTAAATATGTATCAATAAGCGATATTTTTAAATTAAATGGGATACAAATATTTCATGAAAAACTTGCTCCTAATACAAGAGCATCAAATTCACATACTCATACACATAAAGAAGAAATTTTTTTCATTTTATTAGGAAAACCAACATTGTTTCTAAATGAAGAATCAATAGAACTTGAAGAAAATGACATTATCTTTTTTGAGCCTAATAATAATGAGTATCATTTTTTAATGAATAATACTGAAGAAGATGTAAATTACTTGATTATAGCTAAAAATTATGAGAGTGATAGAGTATATTATAAAAAATAAACTAACATTTGAAACAAAATCTTTATACTATTTAAGTATTATATTTATGTAGTAAGTACCCATGTAAAATTAATAACACATTTCCAAAATTTAAAAATAATTATTTTTAAGATTGATATATTCAAAAATATACATTTTATTATACAAAGGTGCCTATTTTTATTAATTTATTACATATATTAAATTTTTACAAAGCTAAAATTTACATTAATTTTTATGTCATTTCCTGAGATTTAGTCATTATCTAATTACAATGTTATAGCCCATAAATTTTTTGAGCTAAATTAAGTTAAATTTAGGTAAAGAGATTTATAACGTAAAATTAAATAATCTTGACACCATGCTTTGCAAGGCGTTAGTATTATATTTTGATGTATTATCATGTGCTAAATGTTGTTTTAGGGCAGATTAACATAAAGCTAAAGATATTTAATTATATAAGTTTATTTTTGTTTTAGAGGTGAAGTAAGTTGCCTACAATTAATCAGTTATTAAGAAAAGAAAGAGAAAAAATTGTTTCAAAGACCAAGTCACCGGCTTTGAAAAATTGTCCTCAAAAAAGAGGTGTTTGTACAAGAGTTTATACAACAACACCTAAAAAACCTAACTCTGCTCTAAGAAAAGTAGCCAGAGTACGTTTAACAAATCAAATAGAAGTTACAGCATATATACCTGGTATTGGTCATAATCTCCAAGAACACTCTGTTGTATTAATCAGAGGCGGAAGAGTTAAAGATTTACCTGGTGTAAGATACCATATCGTAAGAGGAAAACTTGATACAGCAGGTGTTAAGGATAGAAATCAATCTAGATCTAAGTATGGTGCAAAGCGTCCTAAAAAGGGTGCAGCAGCAGCTCCTGCTACAGGTAAAAAGAAGTAATTTAAAGGTTTAAGGAAAATATTATGCCAAGAAGAGGAAAAATTGTAAGACATCAACCTAAACCAGATCCGGTTTATAACAGTGTTGTTGTATCAAAGTTTATAAATAACCTTATGAAAAAAGGTAAAAAAACAGTTGCTGAGTCAATATTTTATAATGCGGTTGATTTAGCTAACGAAAAAGTAAAAAAAGAGCACGGAGAATTATTCCAAGTTGCTCTTAAAAATGTAACACCTCTTATCGAAGTTAAAGCAAGAAGAGTTGGTGGTGCTACATATCAAGTTCCTTCAGAAGTTAAACCTGAAAGAGGAACAGCTCTTGCTATGAGATGGTTAATATCAAATGCAAGAAAAAGAAACGGTAAATCAATGGTAGAAAAATTATCAGCTGAATTTGTTGATGCTGTTAATGGTGTTGGTGCTTCCGTTAAGAAAAAAGAAGATACACATAAAATGGCCGAAGCTAACAGAGCTTTTGCTCATTACAGCTATTAATTGGCTGAGGGAGTAAATCATGGCTAGGAAGTTTGAATTAAATAAAGTTAGAAATATAGGAATTGCTGCTCATATTGATGCTGGTAAAACAACAACAACAGAGAGAATTCTCTATTATACAGGTGAAGTTCACAAAATAGGTGAAGTTCATGATGGTGCTGCAACAACAGACTATATGGTTCAAGAAAAAGAAAGAGGTATTACAATTACTTCTGCTGCTATTTCTTGTGAATGGAAAGAACACAGAATCAATATTATTGATACACCAGGTCACGTAGATTTCACAATCGAAGTTGAAAGATCTTTAAGAGTTCTTGATGGTATGGTTTTTGTATTCTGTGCTGTTGGTGGTGTTCAACCTCAATCAGAAACAGTTTCAAGACAAGCAAATAGATATCAAGTTCCAAGAATGGCATTTGTTAATAAAATGGATAGAATTGGTGCTAATTTCTATAGAGTTGTTGAACAAGTAAAAACAAAATTAAATATGAATCCTGTTGTTATTCAAATGCCAATTGGTGCTGAAGAGAATTTCAAAGGGATTGTTGATATTATAGATATGAAAGCATATATCTATAAAAATGATAAAGGCACAGATATAGAAGAAACAGAAATACCAGCTGATATGCTTGATGATGCAAAAATGTATAGAGAACAAATGATGGA
>JAXLXG010000053.1:0-14107 GCA_046328075.1 Candidatus Sericytochromatia bacterium | reverse complement strand
TTTCTCATATCATTTTCTAATGATTTAATCAAAGATATTATATTATCTTTAGATTTTTCTTCATTTGTCCAAAATAACCATTTACTAACTAAAAATGATTTAATAATTTGTTCACCTAAATATTTTTGTAAATTAGATTCAATATCATCTATTAATGAAGATACATTAAATGAAATAAAGAGAGAATTAATAAAAGTCATACTAAATATATTAAAATTAACAAGTTTTTCCTTTAAATCAAGTTGAATATTATTAAACTCATCTTTAGCTTTTTCAAGAATATTTCTTAGTTTCATATTAAATTCATTTCTTAAAATATTCTCAATTATATTTTTTATATCCCAAAATAAATTTTTTTCTAAGTAATGAGTGCTATTATTGTTTATAATAATTATAGCTTTTTTTTCAATTTCAATACTTACTTCAATCAAAGCTTTATCTAATTCATTTTTCATATTAATAATAATCTCATCATTTCTTTTAGTAATCTCACGTTTAGTTTCTTTTAATTTTTTGTCTATATTTATAGCATTAGAAATTTTATCTTCTAATTCTTTATCAGATAAATATATATCATTTAAATTACTCTTAATTTTTTCTATTTCCCTATTTTTATTATTTATTTCTTTCTCAAAAAAAGCAATTATTTTTTGTGTATGACTATTTAATAAAGCTTCACCTTTATTTTTTATTAATTTCTCAGCTATTGCTGATTCAAACTCAGGTATAAAACCTTTTTTATTCTCTATTTCTTGAATTTTGCTACTTTCATCCCTTCTACAAAAATAATTTTCTATATCTTCTATATCTTTATTAGATATTACTATTTGATTATTTTTATATTTTCTCCATATTTTAGGATATAAAGAAGCCATTGGAGAAATTGAATAAATATTATCTGATGATATTGATTTGCTAAAACCATCTAAACCCATTTGCTTTAAAGATTTCTCAACATATTCCTTAGGTCTTTTATAATCATCAACAACATCAATTTTTGATAATCCAACTAATATTTTTTCTGATGGAATAGGTAAAAGAAAATTATTAATAAAATCTGTATCTTGTGAAGTTAAAGCTTTTCCTGAATACATCAGGAAAACTACAGCATCAGATTTTCCAATCCACTCTTCAGTTACTTTTGATCTTATAGGGTTTGGATCATTAGTTCCAGGTGTATCTACAATAGTAATTCCTTTTATTTTTTCAGAATTATGTTTTAACTCCAAGTACTTAACAAAAGGAGTATATTTACCCCTTGCTGAAACATAATCCTTTAAATCTGAAAAATTATTTCCACTTTTTGAACCCTGTTCTAAAATAATTTTGGGATAAAAAAATTCACCTTTTGATTGATATTCCAACTCAATAATTTTTAGCTGTTCTTTAATATATTTATTAAAATAATTTATTTTCTCTCCTTTATCTGAATCAATTTCTAATTTTTTTATAGCTTCCCACTCATTCAAAGAATAAAAATATGCTGTGTATGAATTATTCTCATCATAACTTATATGAGTTAGTTTTGCTGTTTCTGGTATATCATCAGAGGGTAATACATAATTTTCAAAAAGAAAATCATTAAGAAAAGTTGATTTACCTACTTTTATTTGCCCACAAATACTTATATTAAATTGTTCTTTTTGTAAATTTTTTGAAAGATTTTCAATTTCATTTTTATATTCATTTGTAACTGATAAGTACTCAGAAGATTTTATTTTTTCATAAATATTAATTATTTTTTCCTTTTTTATTTGAAATTCTTTTAAATTTTTCATTTATTCAATTATCCTTCTAATTTATTTTTTATTGATTCTAAATATTCTATTTCTTTATTATTTTCTTCTTCAAAAAGTTTTTCTAATTTTTCAAAATCATCTATTAAAGATATATATTCATTTTTAATAAACTCTTTTAACCAAAAAAAGAGTACATTAAAAGAACAATCGTTATATAAATGGGAAAAAAGATCGTTATAAATTACATTAGAATCTTTTTTTGAATCTATTAAGGAATATTTATCTATTATATTAAAAGATAACCCTACAGTTGATAAAGAAATAGCATTTGTATTAGAGGCATATAAATACGACAAATTAGTAGAAATTTCAGAACAAAATTTATCTTCAATAGGTTCAAAAATTTTACTAATAACTTGATTATATTCTTCTCTATCATTCTTAACATTTAATAAAAAATTGCTAAAAAAACTCTTTATCTTTTCACATTCTAAATTTATTAGTTTTGATTTATCAAATGAATTTCTGACTATTTTTGTTATTTCAGTAAGAGCAATACTTTTTATCTCAACTTTTTGATCATCCCAAATTATTCCTTTATTAACTTTAATAGTAAAAATACTTTGAGCTAATGTTTTACTTAATATGTATTTAAAATCAGATTCATATTCATTATAGATATCTTCTATTTTGGTTGAATAAATTTTAATTTCATTTATACTACTTTCAAAAGCTTTTTTTTCTTTTAATTTTCTATTTTTTATTTCAACTAAAACATTTTTTAAATCATTTAATATCTCATTTGCACTAATTCTTATCTCATTATCAATAGATTTTTTTAATATTTCTTTTGAATAAAATCTAATTTTACTTAATTCTTTTTCCAATAAATAAAGCTGTTTAAACCAAATATCTCCAAAATCTATTTTCATAGAAAGTATTTCAGTAAAAGAATTAGTTATTTTAAGATTTTTATTTCCTCTATCATCTTCTTTAATATTTAGTTTTAAGGTTATATTAGATCTATTTTTTATATTATCTTCAATAATACTTGATATTTTAGTCATAGGAGGATTATTTTTATAATCAGAAATTTTTTTGGATGAATAAGGAATAATTATTTCTATTCCAGAATTTTTTTTAACTTCATCTAGTATTTTTTTAACTGATTCGCTATCAGGTTTACCTTTCAAATCAATTTTATTAACAATGCCAATAATAGGTTTTTTTGTATTATTTATTATTGAATCTAAAAATGAATTATTTTTTTCGATATTATTTTTAATTTTATCAATAATTTTTATTTCAGATTCTTTAGCAGTTCCATTATCAGCATCAAAAACCCATAATAAAAGATCTGAATATTCATTTATTATTTCAATAGTTTTTTGATCATCTCCCTTCTGTGTTGAAGTGCTAAATCCTGGAGTATCAATAATATGTATTTGTGATAATTTCGGATAAGGATAAAAAATATGAATAAATTTTATATCTTCTTTATATTTTTTTTCTAAAGATTCATTAGAATGTTTTATATTTGAAAACTTTTCTATAGAAATTTCTTCAAAAATAGCATCTTTAAATTCTAATATTACTTTTTTCTCTTCACCGTATCTTAAGTAAGACGGAGCTAAGGTTATTGGTTCAAAATCTGCTGGAAGTAAATCTTCACCTATTAATGAATTTATAAATGATGATTTTCCACTTGAGTATTCTCCTGCAATAACTAATGTTAAATGAAATTCGTCTTGTTTTATACTAGATATTTTTTGTTCCAAATCTCTTATTTTATCAGAATATTGAAAACCTTTTTCTCTTCCAATAAACTCTTCCAAATAATTATAAGATTCTTGAAAAACTTCTTTTAGATAATTAGTAGAGTATTCATAATCATTTATAAGTTCAATTTCATTTTTTATTGGTATTTCTAGAATTACCTTACATCGTCCACACTTAACATCAGTTTTTTGAGCTCTATTAAAACTTACATTATTTGTAGAATTACAATTACTGCAAACAATTTTTATATTTTCTTCTATTATATAAGTCATAAAAAAACTACCTTTAAAGAATATTTTTAAGATTTAATATATCATTTTCTATTTTTTCTTTTATTGAGAAAATATTTGAACTATTCTCTCTTTTTTCTTTTCTAGCTGAATTCAAAATATTTGAAATATTATCTTGAGGAATTATATATTTTTCTTGAATAATTTTATTCATTTTTATTTCCAAGTCAGATATTATAGGAACAATAGAATTTACTAAAACTTTTTGAAGACTATTTTGTACATCTGTTAATACCCATTTTTTAGCTCCAAATTTTAAAATATGATTAGGAATATCTATTGATTCAACAAGATTTCCTATTAATGGTCCTATTTTTTGCCAAAAACTATCAGATTTTTTTATAACTTTTGTTCCTGTTCCTAAAAGATTTTTAGCAACTCCAATAATAGATGAGTTTTTAGTTACTTCAATAACTCCAGTACCTATTGGACCAGTAAATGAAGCTAAAATTAATCCTGTTATTATTGGTGATATTGTGTTTATTGTTTCTCTAAAACCTGATAAAGAATTTTCAAATTTTATTTTTATTTCATCAGATAAATGAGAAAAATCAGAATTTATTTTTGTTGATAAAAATGATGATGATTGAGTTGATATATAATTACTTATATCATTAATTAAAGATTCTATTGTTAAATTAAAATCATTTATAGTATTTTCATCATTATTTTTAATATTCATTCCTTTTTCTATAAGAGTTGTAGCATAAATATCACTCTTATTTTTCATATAACTATTTAATTGATCTCTAAAACTATCAAAAGATTTTTCAAAATTTCTTTTTTCAGATTCTATTTTTTCTAGAGATTTTTTTGATTCCTCTATTTTAATATCCAGATCAGTATTATCAATACCAAGAGCTTTATATTTTTCTGAAAGCAAATAAATTAATTCATCAATTTTTGAAGATAATATTTTTATATGTCTTGATTCTTCAAGGTTTTCTTTATCTTTTATAACATTACGTTCTAATAATTCTTTTAACTTATTTAAATTACTTTTTTCTATATCACCAACCAAAGCAAGTTTAGCTGAAAGTGGAATTATTATAGGCTCTTCTATTATCTCTAAAAGTTCTTTTTTTACTTCTTCCAAAACGTTTTTACAAGCTAATTCTGATATAGTATCTGATTTATTTAGAACAAAAATAATTTTTGAATCAATAAAACCTATAAATTTATTTTTTAAAAAATCCTTTAGTGATTTAGTTATTGTTCCTTGATTTATATCTAAAACAATAATAGAAGCATCAATAAATGGTAAATATCCAAAAGTTATATCGTCATGAATTTCATTAATACTACTTATTCCAGGTGTATCTATAATTTTCATTCCTTTATGAATAAACTCATTTTCAAAAGTTTCTAATATAACTTTATCTACTTCTTTTGATTTATCTCCCATTAAATAATCTTCCAAATCAGAAAAATCTATTTCTCCAAATTCATTTCCTTTTTGATAAATTGCTTTTACTTCATCTCCTGCTACAACTTCAACAATAGTTGCTGAAGTAGGTTTTTCTAATACTGGTAATATACTTTTACCCAAAAAAGAATTAACTAATGTAGATTTACCAGAACTAAATTCTCCTAATATAGCAATACTTACTTTTGAATCATTTATTTCTAACTTTAATTCATTGGTAAAAGAAGTTAATCCATTACTATTTGCTATATTATTTAATTTATCAAATAATTCTTTACTTTTTTTCATAAAATTACCCCAAATATATTATAAAAAATTTAACAGATATTTTAATCAATGAAAGATACACCTTTTTAATTCTACCAAATATAAATAAATTGTAAAGTTTTTTCAAAAATACCATTTATAAACTTCTATACTTAAAAAAATAATTTGAAATTATTTTTTTAGTTTCTAAAGTTAATTTTAGGTTAAAATTTGAATTTTATCTAAAAACAATGTAGCTCATTAAAAACTTAACTTTTATTTAACCTAAAAAACTAAAATAAAATAATATTTTTCTCTTATAAGTAATATATTATTTTTTATTAGAGGTATTTTTATGTTTGGAAAAGAAATAAAAAACTATACAAAAGCAGCTAAAGGAATTTATGAAACTTTAAATGGAATAAATCAAATTAATAATGCTTCAAAACAAATAAGTAAAGGTAATTTTAATTCTGCTTTTAATAATGTTACAAAAGGAATTAGTAATGTATCAAAAGGTATTTATGATGTAGGAAATTCTGGAAAAACTTCTTCAATAATAACTAACGGATATAAAATTTATAAAACTTTTTTCAAATAATTTTAATTAATTAAAATATTTACAACTTATATTTCTATATGAGTAAATAAAATGACTTCAGAAGAATTATTAAGAAGTTGTTATAAGTATTTAGACTATAATATGTATATTTTATGTAAAAATTCTATCAAAAAATATAAAAAATTAGATTTAGAATTTCTTTTTTTAGAATTATATTATAAAGAGCCTTTTTTATTGGAAAAATATTTTAAAAAAGATAAATTAAATGATTTCTTTAAAATATTAAAAAAAGAAAAAACTATCTCCAAAAAATCTTCTAAATATTTACTTTTAGTTTTTTCTTATGCAAAAGATATATCTAAAAATAACAGTTCTTTATTTGATTATAAAATTTTTTTAGAAGCAATTATAAATACAAAAAATCCTATTTCAGAATTTTTTAATTTTGAATAAATTTAATTGAACTGAAACTTCAGAAATTAAATTTTAAATTTACATATTAACCGAGAGATTAATTATATTATCAATAAGATTTTAATTTTAACCTGAGTAATTACTTATTATAATTTTAATGATGCAATTATGATGCAATTGATGCAATTATTTTAAAGTATAAAATGATCCTACACCTTTTTGTTTACTAGCAGAAATCAAATCTTTTTTTACTAAATCGTTTAGCTCTCGACTGGAAGTATTTCTAGCACAATTATTAAGAATCTGATAATCACTATTAGTAATTTTGTTATTTTCTATCAAAAATTAGAACATAAACGGAATGAAAAAGTTGAAATGAATGACTCAGAAGTAATATTGGTATATGTTCTAGCATTTTTATTTTGGAGGAATTATTCAAAAGCATTAGCCTTTTAAAACAATTTAAAATATTTTAAAAATATACTAAGTAGGTCAAGATTCTCCAAGACGAATAAATAGATTAGAACCCATAATAATGCAGATTTTCTGGCTAATTTCAGAATGCTTAAAAGATAACAGTAAAGATTTTCAAATAGATTCTTTTCCTGTAAGAGTTTGTCATAATATAAGAATATCAAAAAGTAAAATAGTAAAGAAAAGGAATACAGAACAAAAAACGCTTCAAAACATGAATATTATTATGGTTTTAAAGTTCATGTAATTACATCAGATATAGGTATAATTGAATTTAATTTTACTGTAGCTTCTGCTCATGATTCTGTTGCCTTTGATATAATGGAATTTGATTTACCTAATAATCATGAAGTATTTGCAGATTCTGCTTATAATGTTTATTATATGGAAGATGTCTTAAAAGACGCTTTTTCTATTGATTTTAAACCTATTAGAAAATATAATTCTACTAAAAAAGATAAATATTTTTGGTGGTATAGACAAGTTAAAAGAAAAAATATTGAATCTTGTTTTAGTTCTTTGACTAGACTATTTCCTTCTAAAATTCATGCTACTACTATAAATTCTTTTATTCTAAAATTAAAAGGCTTTATTCTTGCTTATAATTTTAAAGCCTTTTGTGAATTTTTTGGGATACTAGCAACTTAAGTTAATTATTATAATTTTAATGGTGCAATTATGGTGCAATTATGATGCAATTGGTGCAATTATTTTAAAGTATAAAATGACCCTACCCCTTTTTGTTTACTAGCAGAAATCAAATCTTTTTTTACTAAATCGTTTGGAATCTCGACTGAAGTATTTCTAGCACAATCATTAAGAATCTGATATTAATCACTATTAGTAATTTTGTTATTTTCTTTAAGATAATTAATAGCTTTAATTTGTCTATCATTTAAACCCAAAAGCTTTTAGATTTTTATCACTAAGAGTATTCTTAAATAATGTTACACTTATTCCACCTCCTGATAGCACAATCTCTGGTTCTGGCAAACCATATTTTTTACATTCATCAATAATTTTAAGAGTTCCTCTTCCCCCACTTGATTCAATTAAACCTCCTTTGAAAAAAATATCTGCTAATAAAAGGATTTCTTGGTCGTGAACCATGTTTCTTTTTTAAATCTTCAATAGTTAAATCTTCTGGTAAATTTCCTTCATTCCAAACAATTAGTTTATCATCATATACACTAACTTGAATATGAGAACCCATATAATTTTTATGGATAATAGCATTTAAAATAATTTCTCTTAATGCTTCAAAAGGGTATTCAAGTTTTTCTACTCTGGTTATACCTTCATAAGAAATGATTCGTTTTTAAAAATTTTTGTCTAAAATATCCAAAGTTAAATCAACTAATTGAAAAGCATTACTTTCAATAACTTCTTGAAATTGTAAATCTGAATCAGAAACACCAAACTTACCTATTTTCAAAAAAGCATTTGGGAAAAACCGTCTTGGATCTTTTGCAAATAATAAAACAGCAGAGTTTTTTAATTTATTTCCTTCTAACAATCTTAAATTATCAAGAAGATATGTTAGCTCTTCTTCTTTTTGAGCAAGAGGAAGCCTATTACTTTTTGAAGTTGCATATTTAAATGCTTCTATTGCTTTAATATCAATATCATTAATTGTTGCTCTTGGTTCTATAACATCATCCCAAGTTCTACCAGATTTTTTTAATAGAAATTCATTAAGAGTTGAACCTGTTAATTCTTTGTAGTGCTACCTGTTGGAAATAATATTTTCCATGATAGGAGATGGCTACATCATAAGGATAAACTTCTATTTCAATAAATTTATTATTATTTTCATCATGCAAATTAACGATACACTTAATACCAAGATGATTTTGTATTTTATTTGGAATATCTTCCATTAGTTTTTCAAAATCAGAAAGCCCAACAATATTTCATTTATTATCTTTACCAATAAAGATTTTTCCACCTTTGGTATTAGCAAAAGCACATACCCATTTTAAATATTCATCTCTCCAAGATACTTTCCACTCAGTCTTTTCATTTTCAAGCATTATTTTATTCCCATGTTTGTAAATTTATTATTTGATAATAAAAATTTCTAAATTCTTCTTCCGAAATACTTTCTATATTTTTAAATTTTTCAGCTATATTATTAGGTAAAATACTTAAATTTATATTATTTATAAAATCATTTATTTTAGATTTATATTCTAATTCATATTCATCTAACATTTTTAATTCTATTTCTGAATTTTTATCTAATGATTCTCTTGCTATTGATAAATCTTTTAGTAAAAGCAGTGTCTTTAAAACATTATTTTTAATTGAATTTTCATTTTCTTTAATTAAAAAATAATTTCCAGATAATGAAGATAAATGTCCTTCTGTTATGATTTTAGGTTGAAAGATAAATTTTAATTGTTCATTTGTTGGTTGTATATTTTGTTCTAATAATTTTATAAGTTCATACAAGTTTTTTCTCCAGAAATTTAAACCAATAGGATCTGCATAATTATTTTCATCAATAAAAACTAAAATAAATTCGGTAATATCAATATCTAGCTTTGATAATTCTAGTAATATTAAAACTAAAACATTAGTAAATTCACTTTCTAAATCGTTTATAGTTATACCTTTTATACCAATAATACAGGTTCTAATACTTTCATTTTCAATAGTTTTTAAAGGCTTAATAATTTCAATTTTTGGAAAATTTTCTTTTACAAATAATTGAATATCTTGAGAATATAATAATTCATTTATTTTTTTTATTCTCTCTATATCAATATTATTATGCCACTTCTCTATTTCTTTTCTTGCTATAGGTTTATAAAATTTTAATTCAGGATTTAAAACTAAAAATTTATATGTATTAGATAAACGATTATAATATATGAATTCTTTTTTTTCTAACTCATTAATTTTAAAGTATTGACCAGAATTATCTATAATAAAATTATATGATTTTTGCATCTCAGATAATTTTTGTCTTACATTTTGGATAGCTTGATTTGGAATATTACTTTTTTCTTTATCTTTAAAATTTAAGAAATAATTTAGAAAAGTATCCAAATTAGTTATCCATTCATCAATAATATTCATTTCTTTTTTAAAAGATAATTCTTCTTTTTTATTTAACATTCTTAAATGTAATTTTGTTGATTCTATTACAGCAGGTAAAACTTCATTAATTTTATCTGCAAGAAGATTAAACTTACTATGTTTATTTTCAAGTAAAAATTCAAAAGCAAAGGTAATATCATGTATTAAATTAAATGATTTTTCTCTAATTTCATAAACTTTACTTTGCCATTTATATAAAGTAATTTCATATTTTGAGTTTATATTATTATGCCAAATATCATTTATATGAGTATAAAAAATATCAAATTGATATTTATGCTCTTCTCTAGTAAAATTTTTAATTGACGCATCATGATAAAACATATTTGATTTATCTAAATCAGGAGTTTTTGTATTTAAACACTTAGCTGAATATTTTTCATATATCGGTAAAAAAGACTGAATTAAATAAATTTTATCAACACTTTGAGAATTTAAAATATTAATATTATTAGAATCATTTGATTAACTAAATATTGAATATTTAATTCATTATTATTTTCAGATATTAATAATGCATTAGTTCTTATTTTAAGAGTTGAAATAAGTAATTTTTTTGAATATTTGTCTATAAAATCATTATAATATTATTTTTATATTTATAACATAAAAGAAATAATTTACCTGTTTCATCTAATGGTAAATTATTTAATATATAAAATAAATTATCTGCTGTTAATAAATTTTTATAACTTCAAATTTTAAATTAAATTTATAAAACCAATAATATAAAATAGTAAAACCTGATAAATCATTTCTAAGTATTTTTTCAATAGACAAATTTTTAAATAGATTATCACAAAATTTTTTTGTTAGGATGTATTTGGATCAAACTTTTTATACTGTTATTCAAATCTTTTTTAAATGCGTTTTAATACATTATGATCAATAGAATCAAACTGACAAAATATCAAGAAGTTTAAATTCACTCCAAGTAAAGAAATCTCTATGAAATAGAAGTAAACCTTTTTTAAATAAATCATCATAAATATTTTCATTTAGTTTAAAATTTTTATGTGCTTCTGAAGAAAAAAGACCATCTATATTATTTGTTATTTCTAACATGATTTTTGAAACTTTTTCAGAAAATTTTTTAATAAAAACTCTTGATTATCTTTCTTTCAAGTAAAGTGGAGTTTGAGAAGAAAACTAGTAAAAGATATTTTCCCATTATTTCAAATAGATTTAACAAAGTTCTTTGTAAAGGATATGATTCATGTAGAATTTTTTTAATATGTTCTGACCGAACTTGCGTAACTAAAAAATAACCTTTTTTATTAGATTGAATAAAAAATACTATTTTTTAGAGAATTTAATTATTTCACTAATATCTTGAGACATATCTTTATTTTCAATAGTCTAATATTTTATCTAAATTTAATTGAATATTACATAAATTTGCTACAGAAATAAACTTTAATATTTCAATTTTAATTTTTCTATCTTTTTCTTTATTTATATGTTTAATTTGTTCAGCTAAATTTTCTTCAATTAATTCACCTTGTGTTAGTAAAAATACATATTCAATAAGAAGCTTTAAATCTTTGACTTTTTTCCCCAAGAGTCTGCCAAGAGTTTAGAAGTATGGATTTTATTTTAAGATTTAAAGTTGGATAAATATTTTTAGCTTCATCATAATCCATTGAAATATCAATTATTTTTAATAAAATCTTGAAGAATTATAACGATACCAATCATCTTCTTTCTTGTTGTAATAATAAATTTAACAGATAAATCTGATAATAAAGTAGCTAATTTATGCCAATCTTTCCACATCTTTTTTAACCCATCAATAAACTGTATTTTTATTTTGTATATAAATTTTTTTCTATATTTTTAATTTCTAAAATATTGTTATCACATTGAATAAGTTCATAATATCTGAACCCATCATTGTTCATTGAAAAAGCTGCTCACGTTGTGTTGATTTTCCTGCCCACTAGAAGCTTTTTATAACTAATACATTATAAGTTTTTAAGTATTCCAAAATCATTTTCAAACTTATCTTCTTCTAGCTGTAATCCTGTGTAATATCTGAGGACGAGCTGATTTACCTTCAAAATATGATAAGGATCTATCTATTGAAGAAATCTCAAAATTAACTTTTGGAATACATAGTATATTATTTTGATTTAATGATGAATTTTCAAGTGTTTTTACCCTAGAATCAATATTTTTTAGATTAGAATTAATATTTTTAAATTCTTCTAAAAATAAATCTACAATTTTAGAGTTACTTTTAGATTCCATAATACTCTTTGTTTCTTTTAAAATATCTAACAAGAGATTATTATCTAATTTTCTACTTTTAATTTCATTTTTAGTTCCTTTTTCAAAAACCTCTGATAATAGTCTATGAAAAATAATTTTTTCTGATAAAGGTAAATCAGGGATTTTTTCTATTAATAAAATTGCTTCATTTGTTAAATTTGTGATTGATTTATCAGCTTCTTCATTGGAAAAAAACCAACCAACTTTTTGAATAAAATTGTTTAAATTACTTTTGATATTATTAATATTTTCACTGTAATTATTTAAAAAAACTACTTTTTCTTGATTCAAAAATTCTATTTCCGCATCATTTTTAGATTTTTTTCTATTTGATTTTACTTTAGATAAATTTTTAATATTTTTATCAAAAGATTTAACTTTGTTTTCTTTCTTTTCTTCAAAATAATCAATCAATATTTTTTCAACTTGAGGGGATATTTCTAAAAGATGTTCTTGAGATAGATTAAATTGGTTTAAATTCCAAACTTGTAGTATTTTATCTGAATCTTTAGTTCCTGAATTTGTTTCAAAATAGAACTTTGTAATACTATTTTGGTTTTTTGCAAATAAGATAAAAAAATTACAAATAGATTTTTTTATCTCAATTGAAGATAAAGAAAAATTAGAGCTATAACATTTTATTTGATTAAACTCAAGAGAATTATCTGAATTGATCTTTTTTATATCATCATCTGTTTCGCAATATATTTCAGAGTCTGAATTATTTAAATAAATATCTAACCAAGCAATTAAAGTTTTTAAATATTGGTAATAGAAACCTCTATTTGTAGCTACTGCATCTGTTTTTGTTTCAAATATATATAAATCTTTTATCATTGTAAATTAAATACTATTAATTAATATTATTTGATAAGTCAATATCATCAATTTCTCCAATCTCATTTAATTTTCTTTTTACTTTCTTTAATGGTTCTTTCATAGCTTTTTCTAGTTTAATCATATTTTCAATAAGAAAATTCATCATTTTATCCCAATCAGATTTTTCAAATAAATTAACATCTCTGAGATAAAAAGCAACTCTTGACATTTTTTTATTATCTAATCTTTCCCATGATAAGATATTACCAAATTCTTTTGTAATATCTTGCTCATACTTTTTTAATTCATCAAAAATTTGCTTATTTTTTTGTTCTTCGCTTTTTGATATAGCTAATTCTACACTTACATAAGACTTTGTTATAATAAAACTATAAGATAATCCTGAAATAGTAGTCCCACCAGAACTTAGCCAATGATCCTTAGAAGGACTAGAATTTTGGAATATTGAAGCTTTTCCTTTTATTTTTGGTAAAAGTTTAGACCAAAACTCTAAACGGATGTGATGTCTTTCTTTTAATTCTTCTTGAGTAGATAAATCTTCTCTATCTTTATCCAACATACTAATTGTATATTCTTCTACATCTTTTGTAGGTATAATCTGTTCAATAGTAAGAAATAATTGATCATTTAAAGAAAATGGTGTAACTTTAAAACATTGTATTTTAATCTTAAAATTAAGTAACCATAAAACAGTTGAAGTAACCTCTTTTCTAAAATTTCCAGCTACTAATATAATTCGTTGAGAATGTCTATGATTTATAGTTAATTCATCATATTCTGTATTGTTAAAAAACTCACATAATTTAGATTTAGCATCTTCTTGTTTACCTTTTTTATCTAAATATTGTTGATAAATATTTTTAATTTGCTCTTTTGTTAAAGTTGAACAATAAGAAGCATATTTTAAAGATTGCCAAGTTACATCTCTACCAGTATCATCAAGCTTATTTTCTATCAAAAC
>JAXLXG010000052.1:0-15629 GCA_046328075.1 Candidatus Sericytochromatia bacterium | reverse complement strand
TCATTTCCATTGCATCTGAATAACCAGCAACTTCTTGTTCATCTCTTGACTTAAAGGATTGTTTACCTATATTAGAAAGTAAATTTTCTATTTCTTGGTCTGATAGTTTTACACCTTCTATTCTGGTTGAAGAACCTATAGATTCAATAGTTGCAACTCTTTTTAATTGATTTAATTTATCAGGCATTAAAAGACCTATACTTTTCCATTGCCCTTTAAACTCATCTATTTCTGAGATAAGGTTTAAGATTTCTGGAGTTATTTTTATTACAGGTTCTTTCATAACCTTATTATATCAGGATATACCTGTATTTATACCCGAATATACCCGAAAGTAATATATCTTAATTCAAAGAGTTTGATTTATTTTGAAGAAAATTATTACAAGTTTCTCAGTAAGTTTTTATAATATTTTGACAGTTTTCCTTTTCCGCTTCCTCTTTTTCCAAATAAATCTTTTCCTAATTCATAAGGACTTTTATTATATTCACTTGCTTCTTCTAGCTCTGTATCTAAATCAAATTCAGTTCCACCAAATTCAAGAGCAAATTCTTCAATAGCTTTAATTACTCTATTTTTTTCTTCTTCTTTTAAAAATTGAATTACAGTATTTCTTACAAGTTCTGTTACAGTTGTATTTTGTTCTTTTGAAATTTCACTTAACTTTTCATATATTTGAATTGAAAAAGAGATATTCATACTTTTTGTGGTCGCCATATTAGTCATCTCCTAAATACAATACTATGGATATTTTAATATGAATAAAACATATACAAATAAAAAATTTTTATATGTTGAATCATAAGAAACGATATTTTTATATAAATCTTAATTTTATAAATGTGATGTAACAATTGAAATAACAAGGTTTAAGCTATATATACAAATCCTACGCTTATCATTACTAAGCGTAGGATTTTAGCTACAATCTAGTAAATATATAAAACAAGATTCTTATAATTTTAAGGAAATCGTCTACCTTAGTTTTTTGAGAAAATTTTAAAATTTATTTGTTTTTAAACTTTTTAATAAAATATTGAATTTCATCTACACATTTTCTAACATCACCAACAATTTCAGAACCTGTAAATCTTAAAACTTTATAATCCATATATTGCAATCTTCTATCTTGTTGCCTATCTTTAATAACTGTATCTTTATCATAGTGATATTCAAAACCATCACAATAAATAACTAAGTTAGCTTCTTCAATATAAAAGTCAGGAATAGTCATTAATTTACTTCCACCAAAAATTTTTTGTTGTATCTTGAAATTAATATTTAGTTTTTTTAATTCATTACCTAATATTTCTTCTATTTTAGATCCATAAGCATTTTTATGTGATAAGTTCCATTGTTTACCTATATTTCTTTTTTTTAAATATTTCTTAGATGTTCTTGTACTACTTTCATGATGCTCAATTTTTAAAAATTTATAATTCATTCTAGGAGAAAAGTATTTATTAATAAAAAAAACTAAATTTTCAAGCTCGTTGTTACCAGTAAATTTATTATTTTTAAATCCTCCAACTATTGTTTCATAATCTCTATATAATAATGAATCTTGTCCAATATATACAAATTTTAAAGTAGTTGATGGTTCTTCATCTTTATCATCTGGTAATAAATCTGGTTTATTAAATTTATAAAGAGTTTCTGGCAAACCTGAAAAATTATCAATGTATAGAATTTCAACTAACTTAAAACTAAAGAAATTATCAAACTCATTAACCAATTCAAGAACTTTATTTTTATCATGATATTCTTTTTTCAAAACAAAATTATTTAAATAAAAGAAATAATTTTCTGATTCAAACCTTATTTTATACATCTTTTAAATTTTTAAATGTATCAATAAAAAGTAGTATTTCATTAATACAATTGCTAATATTTCCTACTATCTCTGAACCAGTGAACCTTAAAACTCTATATCCTAATAGTTGTAAAATTCTATCTTGTTGTCTATCTTTAATAACTGTATCTTTATCATAATGATATTCAAAACCATCACAATATATAGCAAGTTTAGATTCTTCTATATAAAAATCTAGTATAGTTAATAATTTACCTGAATAATATATTTTTTGTTGTTGAATAAAATTAATATCTCTTTTTTTTAGTGATTCACCTAAAATTTCTTCTATTTTAGAGCCATAAGAATCCTGATGAGATAAACTCCACTGTTTACCTACTTTTCTTTTTTTTCTGAATCTCTCACATGGAATATTTGAATTACCAAACTCAATAATACAGTTAACTTTAGGAGGGGAATATATAAAATATTTATCAAGTATGTTTTTAAGTGCTCCCTCTACTTCTTTTTTTATTCTTGGATAGATTTCACTTCTTTGATCAGGACTTAAATTTTTATATTTGTTTTTTATATCTAATCCATATTCTCCTAATATATTTTCATAATTACTTGTTCCAGATCCATATTTAAATTTTAATGCTTTAACTTCCATTAAATCTTTATCTGGAGGTAAAATAATACTATCTTTCATTTTATAAAAACAAATGCTTTGTCCTGAGTCATCAATAGATAAGATTTCAGCGACTTTGAACTCAAAAAATGATTCTAAGTCTTGAACCATCTCTAGTATAATTGTTTGGTTTTTACAGTTTTCTTTAATTATTAAATTATTGAAGTAGAAAAAATAGTTTTCTGACTCAAACCTTATTTTATCCATCTTTATAGAATAAATTCTAATTGAAGGTTCTAAAAATAACATATTATCTCCTGTATAATCAATTTAAAGAATATTATACAAGATATTTAAAAGTTCATTGCAATGAACTTTTTTATAAAAAATCATAATTACTTTCTACTAAAAAGCTGTTATATTAATAATAATACTACTTAAATATAGATAAACAAATAAAACAATAACAATTTAAGGAAATTAAGTTTCTTAGTTTTTAGATGAAATTTTATAAAACATTTATCATAAAATTTATCCTTCGTAAATTGGTAGTAAAAACTCTAATAAATTTTCTTTTTCATTTTCTTTAGATAATAAATCTCTTATTTCTGTTACTTTATTTTTATCATTTGATAATAAAGCCAATAAATACTCATCTTTAGATTCAGAGAGTTTTTCAAGATTATCTATACTTGAATTTAATAAATTCAAATAATCAGCTCTTGATAATGATGTTCCTATTTTTTTTGCGATTTCAAACATAGAAGCAGGAATACCATTTTCAAGTCTTATTAAGAGCTTTTCAGCTCTTTGTTTTAAATCTAAACTCGGGTGTAAAATCTCAGCTATTCTTATTACAACTGGTAAAATATCAAATGTTCTGTTAACGGAGCTTCTAACAGATCCTGATATATTTTTGTCTCTCATGTGATTTGTTAAAAATATTTCAATTTCAGACAATTGAGTACTTGTAATATAAAAAAGACAGGCAATAGTTCTTTTTATTCTTTTTATATAATCTTCATTTATATTTATTTTTAATGAAGACATAACTTCATGAGCTATACCTTGATTTTTTAGACTTCCGTAATAAGTAGTGATTTCTTTACTCAGACCTTTTGAATTAAACGGGAAATAAACATTATCTAATTCTTTTGTAATTTGAGTAACTGCAAGTAATGTAGGCTCGCTTATATTAATAGGATCTACTGAGCTTAAAGCGTCTATTACTCTGATTATTGATTCAACCTCTACTCCACTTTGTCCTGCTAAACACCCTAACTCAGTAAGTGTGTAATGATTTCCATCTTTGGTTTCAACTAATTTATGCAATTCTAATTCACTTAAACTATTAATAAGCTCATTCTTATCAAATTCCCACTTTGGATTTAAAATCTTTTTTCTATAAGCACCAAAACTTCCCTCTAAAAAATTATTAATTTCTTCTGAAGTTAAACCTATTGCTTTATTTCTTTTATCAGAAACTAAAACTCTTAAAATTAGTGAGCGTGTATCAGTTCCGTCTTCAAAAAATCTTGAAAAAAGGTCTTCAGGATTACCTAATACATACTTATTCCAATAATATTGTTCATCTGAAAAACTAGTACAGATAATATATGATGAACCCTTTTGAGAATAACCAAGCCTTCCTGCTCTTCCTATCATATTTTTGTATTCTGCTACAGAATAAGGTATACCCTTATGGTGAGTTAAACCTGCTATAATAACAGACTCGGCAGGTGTATTTATACCCATTGCAAGAGTAGGAGTTGCTACTATTACCCTAATTTTACTGTCATGTTTTATAAATTCTTCTTCAATAACTAAACGTTCTAAAGGATTTAGATCAGATATATGAAAAGCAACACCATGTGAAAGACATAACTCTAAGTTTCTTGAGGCTCTTGATGGATCTCCTTTAGGTAAAAGATCAATAGCATTTTGAGCAGAAGGAAGACCAAGCATTTTTAAATAATTAGCTGATGCTATTGCCTCAGGTTTGGTTGCCCTAAATAAAATAACTTGTTGATTTTCTCCTAAAACCAGTTTTTCCATAAGAGGTTTTATCCAGTCTTGAGACGAGTTTTTTTCATGTAACCTTTGTATATAACGATTAGAAATCGAAGTTTCTGAAGTTTCAGGGTCAATATACTTAAAACCACAATTATAAGTTATGATACCTTCCTCAAGAGGAACTGGTCTTTCTGTTTGCTTAAGAAGTTTTGCAGATAACCAATTTTCAAAACCATTAGTTTCTCCTATAACTGCTGAGAGCAAAATTAATTGAGGTTCTATTCCTTGATTTCTTTTAATTTTTATAAGAGTTAAAATAAATTCTAGATTAATACCTCTTGTTTGGTCTGTAACCATTTGGACTTCATCTATTATTATTGTTCCAACTTGTTCAAGTATGTGAGGTAATCCTAAAATAAGTGCAGTAAATTTTTCATAAGTCATAAGGCATATATCATATTTGCCTCTACTTAAATTTTCCATATCATCATTTGAATCACCTGTAGCTCTTATAATTTTTAAGCCTAATTTTTCACCATAGACTCTTTTAAATGTTTTTAATTTATCATTAACAAGAGCTTTCAAAGGAAAAAGAAATATTGAACGCTTACCTTCAATAATTCCTTTTAAAGATGCTAATTCACCTATCATGGTTTTTCCTGTTGATGTAGGAGAGGAAACTATTATATGTTTTTCCTCAAGTAAACCATATTCATTAATTGCACTTATCTGTAAATTATTAAAGTTTTGAATGTTTTCTTTCCATGTATCTATTAATTGTATAGGAAATCCAAGTTTTGAAAGACTAGATATATCAGAATCAATTTCTTGCTTTACATATTCAGGAAAATACTTACTAAATTTATTTTTAGGAATAAGAACAGGTAAATAAAAAGCTTCATCAATATTTCCTTTAAATGTAGGATTTTGTTTTTTATTTATCTGTAAAGCACTGCTAGTAACCTTTTTAGATACATATTCTATTAATTTATAGAAAGGTATTCTACCAGAATCTATAATCTCTTCATCACCTTTTAATGCTTCAATTAGATGTGAGGTAAATATTCCATGTTTAAGTTTTAAATATTCCCAAGCAGATTCATCTGAGTTAGAAGCTGTAAATATTATTCTTCCTTGTCCAGATAATTTATTTATAATATTATCTATAGAATCAATGTTTTTAGATTTAAAATCAACTTTTAAAACTTTAGCACCCATGCCACCAGAAAAACAACAATCTAAGAATAATATTATTTTTTTTGCAGGGATTTTGCTAAATATATCGGATAATATTTCTAAAGAAATAGATGTATCTTTCAAATTAATTAAGTCGGAATCATAAACTACTAATTCATGGGTTTCGCTTCCATGACCTGAGAAATATATAACTACAGTATCATCTTCATTACAATTTAAAAAAACTTCAAGCTCTTTATTTATATTATCTTTTGTAGCATCTTCGTCTATAAGTAATTTTATATTGTCTTTTTCATCATTTTCGAAAGTATCAGAAAATAGACAATATAGAGCTTGTGCATCTCTTTTAGCAAAATTCAAATTGTTTATTTTTTTAGATTTATAATTATTGATGCCAATAAATAATCCGTAAAAACTCATGTTAACCTCTATGTTTTTGTTCTATCTGTATTATAATACAAAAGTTACAGTTAGTTCATTAAAAAAAGAAGATATTGAGTATTAATCAAAAAAAGTATGGTAGATAGAAAAAATTTAATTAACTTAGTTAAAAATGAGATTTTAAAAAATAATGATATTAATGAGAGTAAAGCAAATGAAGTTTCAATTAAACTCTTTAATCATTTTATAAATATAGGACCTGAAAAAAAACTTTCACCTTTAAATAGTTCAGAAAAAACTGTTATTTTAAAGCAGGATATAATATCTGGTGGGAAAAGT
The DNA here is from genome assembly GCA_046328075.1 of Candidatus Sericytochromatia bacterium. Classification (GTDB taxonomy): domain Bacteria; phylum Cyanobacteriota; class Sericytochromatia; order UBA7694; family JACMQJ01; genus JAXLXG01. The sequence goes on along the minus strand of JAXLXG010000052.1, from coordinate 9,276 downwards.
AGAAAAATATCTAATATAACTATTCATTTGGGTAAACTGGCGACTGATCTAACATCAAATACTTTAAACTTAATCGGTAGTAAAGATTGTCCTTGGATGTTTGCTATATATATTTTATTATTTTTGTCTAATATTATTTCACTGTCAGAGGTAGAAATAAAAAAAGAACAAGCTATAGTATTATGGTCTTTGTGGACTAATATAGGTAAGAATAATCCTGTTGAAGAAAATAAAATATTAGATGTTGTAAATAATTCTATTTCAACATATGGTCAACACCAAATGAGTTTAGAGGTTTTAAAAAGCACTTTAAATGAGTTAGAAGAATTAAAATGTATAGATAAAAATAATAACAAATGGTTATTAATAGAAGCAATTAGAATAGAAGCATAAATTAGGAATTGTAATGAAATTAGCAGAAATATTTAAAGATTCAAATTATAAAAGAACACAGTTTAGTGATGAGAAAATAGAAAAGCTTGAACAAAAAATAATATTAAAAAATATAAAAGATAAAAATGTTCCTTATATACCTTGTATAGTAAGAAAAAATAAAGAATTTAAATTAACACCTGAAGAAGCTATAAGACAGCTTTATTTAATGGTGCTTACTGAAGACTTTGGTTATCCTGTTGATAGAATGGAAGTTGAATATGCTGTTTCTTTTGGAAGAGAGAAAAAAAGAGCAGACATAGTTATATTTGATAAAGACAAAACAACTACGCCTTATATCATGGTTGAATTAAAAAAGCCAAAACTCAAGGATGGTAAAGAGCAACTTAAATCATATTGTAATGCTACTGGTTCACCTATTGGTGTTTGGACAAATGGTGATTCAATTTCTTTTTATCATAGAAAAGATCCTAACTATTTTGAGGATATTCCTACTATACCAAAAGAACAAGAAAAACTTTCCGACATTTTAACTGAAAGATGGACTATAAATGATTTAATAGAAAAAGATAAGCTTGTAAAAGAAAGAAAATCATTAAAAGACCTTATTTTAGAAATGGAAGATGAGGTTTTGGCTAATGCAGGAGTTGATGTATTTGAAGAGCTCTTTAAATTAATATTTACAAAATTATTTGATGAAATGGAAAGTGGAAGAGATAAAAACCGTCATTTAGAATTTAGAAATTATGGTGATACTGAAACAGATTTAAAAAATAAAATACAAAATATATTTGATAAGTCTAAAAAGAAATGGGAAGGTATTTTTTCTGAAGATACTAAAATTATGTTAACACCTTCTCACTTATCGGTTTGTGTTTCATCTCTTCAGGATGTTAAATTATTTAATTCTAACCTTGATGTAGTGGACGAAGCTTTTGAGTATTTAATAAGCAAAAGTAGTAAGGGTGAAAAGGGACAATATTTTACACCACGTTATGTAATTGACATGTGTGTAAAAATGCTTAATCCTAAAGAAACAGAAACAATGATTGATACAGCATCAGGGAGTTGTGGTTTTCCTGTTCATACAATCTTTCATGTTTGGGAGCAGATTTTAAAAGATGAAGGTTTAAAGAAAAGTCACTTATTTACTTCAGAATCAAAACCAGCTCGTTGTATAGATTATGTTCAACAAAAAGTTTTTGCAATAGATTTTGATGAAAAAGCAGTACGTGTAGGTCGTACTCTTAATTTAATAGCAGGTGACGGACAAACTAATGTTTTACATTTAAATACTCTTGATTATGAGCGTTGGGATGAAAAGTTAGAAGATGATGATTGGAAAGACATTTATTATGAAGGTTGGAAAAAACTTAAAAAATTAAGAAAAGATAGTAAAAGCAATAAAGAATTTTCTTTTGATGTACTTATGGCAAACCCTCCATTTGCAGGTGATATTAAGGAAACACGTATGTTATCTAAATATGAGCTTGGAAAAAATGCAAATGGTAAATATCAAAATGCAGTAGGAAGGGATATTTTATTTATTGAGCGTAATTTAGATTTTTTAAAGCCTGGTGGTCGTGTAGCTATTGTTTTACCTCAAGGTAGGTTCAATAACAGTAGTGATAAAATCATACGAGATTTTATAGCACAACATTGTAGAATTTTAGCTGTTGTTGGTTTACATGGTAATGTATTTAAACCTCATACTGGAACAAAAACCAGTGTTTTATTTGCTCAAAAATGGGATGATAAGCTTTGTCCTAAATTAGATGACTATCCGATATTTTTTGCAACAATGCAAGAACCAAGTAAAGATAATAGTGGAGAAAAGATTTTTGTAAGTCAAAAAGATTTGCTTGAGTGGGGTATCAAAAAAGATCCTGTAACAGAAGGAGAACAACCTTTTATATCTGCTGAACCTATAGAACATTATGATACAGATACAAAAGATATAAGTGATTATATTCTTGATGATAATGGACATTTGGTTGTTAAGCATGATTTATTTAGTCATGAATTAAAGGGTAAGATAAGGACACCTGAGGGTATAGCAGAGGCTTTTGTAGAGTTTGCTAAAAAGGAGAAGTTAAGTTTTTTTTAACAAGCCCTTTCAATAAAGAGAAGTATGAAGCTTTGTTGGAAGGGCTAGAAATATCAGAAATCAAAAAGTCTGAACTTGAAAATTTTATGGACTTTTCACCTGAATTTTATAAGAAAGATTATTTAATTAAAGCAAAAAAGTTAAAGAGTTTTAATTATAATGATATTTCAAATTTTTCTTATGTAACAGACGGAGAGCATGGCTCCCCTGATTGGGATGAAAACACTAATATAAAATATGTAACGGCTGAATACATTAAACCAAACTATATATTAGATGGTGATTTTAAAACAATTTCTCAATCTCAACATAAAAAAAATAATCGTTCCTCTTTAAGAGAAAAAGATGTTTTAATATACTCTGTTGGAGCTTATGCAGGTTACTCTGCAATGGCTGAAATACATCTGTTTCCTGCAAATATTCCTCGTTCAGTTGCAATTATTAGACCTAATAAAAATTCAGATATCATTTCAGAATATTTAACTGTTTTTTTAAATTCAAAGTTTGGAAATTTTCAAAGTAAAAGATATAGTGCAGGAAATGCTCAACCAGTTCTAGCTTTAGAAAAAATAAATCAATTTATAGTTCCAGTATTAAATAATATATTTCAATTAAAAATATCAGAAATATACAATAAATCTTACAAAAAAAGATTAGATTCAAAACTAACATACAAACAAGCTGAAGAATTACTTTTAGAAACCATAGGATTAAAAAACTTTAAACCTACTAATGAAAAGATAAATATAAAAAGTTTTAAAGATTCTTTTATAGAAGAAGGGCGTTTAGATTCTGAATATTATTTACCTAAATATGAGCATATTAAAAAAGTCATTGAAAATAATAGTTATGGATATACATTAGTCTCATATGAATACGATTTAGTGAAAAGTAGTTCAAAAAGAGATAAATCTAAATATTCATATGTTGAGATAGGAGATATTGATATTAGTGATGGTTTTGCATCTACAAATGTAATTGATACTAAAGATTTACCTGCAAATGCAAAATTAGAAGTTATGAAAGGTGATTTATTAATTTCGAAAGTAAGACCAAATAGAGGTGCCGTTTCAATAATAGATTTTGAACAAGATGATTTGATAGTGAGTGGAGCTTTTACAGTCTTAAGAGAAAAAGAAAGTTCTAATTTTTCTAATGAGATTTTAAAAGTATTACTAAGAACAAATATTTATAAAGAGTGGTTGTTAAAATTTAATATTGGTAGTCAATATCCAGTTATAAGAGATGAAGATATTTTAAATTTGCAAATACCAAGAATTCCTATTGAATTACAAAGACTTATCAAAGATAAAATAAAAATCTCTCAATCAATAAAAAAAGAATCAGAAAAATTACTAGAAGTAGCTAAAAAAGCGGTCGAGATAGCTATTGAAGAAAATGAAGAAGTAGCTTTAAAATTCATTAATGAGAATATAAAAAAAATATGAGTGATTATAAAGAAGCTTGGCTACAAAAAGCTAAAATAGACTATTTTGCACCATTTATTTCTTTATGGTTAGCATGTAATTCTTGGTATAGGTCTCATTATTCTGAGTTAAATAATCAAGATAGAACATATATAAATAAATTAAAAGAAGATTTTACTAAAAGAAATCATCTTTTTCAAAAATTTGAAGATTGTTTATTGGGATCAGATGAAAAGAAAAAAATTAGCTTTAAAACAAATTTAGAATTATTGCATTATTCTTTAAATAGGGCAGAATTAAAGCCCGAAAAATTAATTTTTAAATGTTCTTTAAATAAAGTATTAATAGACTATTCAAAAAAAGATATTGGTGAAGGATATGTTGATGTTATAGCTGAACCTAAAATTAATTCAGATAGAAGTGTACATAAAAGTGACGAAAATAATGTAATAAAATTAGATACAAAATTTATAATTAGTGATACAAAGATTGTTTTTTCTGGACTCTTTGAACTTATATATCAAGTTAGAAATATGGTTATTCATGGACATGTAAAGCCTGAAAAAGATGAGCATGAAGTAGTTAAATACTGTTATTTGATATTATCAGATTTAATGGGTCTGTAATTCTATTCTATATGAAAATACCAGAAAAATTAACATATTTATTATTAAAAAGTTTATCTCAGAATATTAATGAGCAAAAAACAGATATTTATAATAAAAAAACTTTCTTTAATCTAACAAATGAATTAGTTGAAAAAGGCAATAATATAATTTCTTATATTAATAATAAAAATAAAAAAAGTAATGAAGAGCTTATAAAAAATAATGAGTTAATTAAAGGGTTTCTAATTCAAGTTGAAGACTGGAAAATAAGGTGTAAAAGAAATATAGCACAAGAAGGAAATTTATCTAAAAATAACCTAGAAGATGTTAGAGAATGTATTGCAAGTTCAATAAGACAAATTGATAATGATTATTTAGCATTAGCTAATATTATGAGGCTTATTGGTTGTGCAAATATAAATTCTATAAAGTGTGCAAATAAATATAGTTGTAAAATGGCTACTACTATTCTTAGGTTTTTATATCCTGATAAATGGGGAGTTGTTGATTGGAGAACAACTGCACTTTTTAAAGAATTAAAAAAGTATGATTACGATATTGATGAAGTAACAAAAAATGTTGATAAACAAAAAAATGTAAGAGAATTATATGAGAATTTACCCCCAGAATTAGCAATTGAAGTCAATGATTATTATAGGTTTGTTGGAAAAATGATTGGAAAAACACCCGCAGAAGTAGATATGGCGATATATAAATTATCTTTTGAAATATGGACGTAAACAATGGCACAAGAAAAATATTTAGTTAATAATCGAAAAATTGAAATATTATTATCTTGGGTAAAATCAGGTGAAATAGCCATACCTGAAATACAAAGACCTTTCGTATGGGATGCAACTAAAGTAAGAAATCTTATGGACTCTTTATATAAAGGATATCCTATAGGTTATCTTATCTCATGGCGTAACCCTAACATAAAATTAAAAGATGGCTCGACATCTGAAGGAAAAAAGATTTTAATAGACGGTCAACAAAGAGTAACAGCTCTTATGGCAGCTATACTTGGAAATAATGTAATAAATAAAGAATATAAAAAGATAAGAATAAAAATAGCTTTTAACCCATTAGAAGAAAAATTTGAAGTTTCAAATACAGCAATAGAAAAAACCCCTGAATGGATACCTGATATATCAGAAGTTATAAATAATGAAAAAATAACAAGAGTTGTCCGAAATTATTTAGTAAAAAATCCTAATTCAAATGAAGATTTAATTGAAGATTCAATCACTAAACTTATAAATATAACAAGACAAGAAATAGGATTAATAGAATTATCACCTGATCTTGACATAGAAACAGTAACAGAAATATTTATAAGAATAAACTCTGAAGGTGTGGTACTAAGTCAAGCTGACTTTGCTATGTCAAAGATAGCTTCAAATGAAAGTCACAATGGTAATAATATTAGAAAGTGTATAGATTATTTTTGTCACCTTATAAAAGCTCCAGAATTTTATGAAAATATCTCAACAAATGATAGCGACTTTGTATCTACAGATTATTTCTCAAAAATTAAATGGTTAAAATCTGAACATGAAACACTTTATCAACCAGATTATAACGACTTAATAAGAGTTGCTTTTACATCAGAATTTAACAGAGGAAAATTAGCTGATTTAGTTAGCTTATTATCAGGAAGAAATTTTGAAACAAGAACTTATGAAGAATCTATAGTTAATGATTCGTTCTTGAAGCTTGAAAAAGGTATTGAAAAGTTTGTAAATGAAAATAACTTTAAAAGATTCCTAATGATTATTAAATCAGCAGGTTTTATCTCCCCTAAATTAATTCGTTCTAAAAATTCACTAAACTTTGCATATATCCTATATTTAAAACTCAGATCTCAAAATTATAATCCTGCCGAAATAGAATCTTATGTTAGAAGATGGTTTGTTTATTCCGTTTTAACAGGTAGATATTCAGGCTCACCCGAATCAACATTTGATTCTGATATAAAACAAATATCTGATAAAAAATTTTCCGATTATTTGAAAAGCAAAGAAGAAGCCGAGTTGTCAGAGGCTTTTTGGAATCATTCGTTAGTACAAAGCCTTGATACTTCAGCTATAAACAGCCCTTTCTTTCATGTTTTCTTAGCTTCTCAGATTAAAAATAATGATAAAGGATTATTTTCTAAAGAAATCACTGTTGAAAGCTTAATTAAACATAGAGGAGATATACACCATATATTCCCTAAAGACTTTTTAAAATCAAACGGTTTATCAAAAGCTAAATATAATCAAATTGCTAATTATGTTTATATGCAACAAGAAATAAATATTAAAGTAGGTAAAAAGTCACCTAAACAATATTTTTCAGAGCTTAAACAACAAATAGATAATGAAGAAATAGGATATTCAGGTATAAAGACAGAGGAAGATTTAAATAAAAACCTTGAGATGAATTGTATCCCTGAAAATATATCTGAAATGGTCTTTGAAGATTATGATAACTTCTTAGAAGCAAGAAGAGTATTAATGGCAAATAAAATTAAAGAGTTTTACTTTTCACTTTAAATAATATTATTATAAAATAAAGAAAGTTCATTGCAATGAACTTTTTTAATAAAATCATATAAATTTACCTACACATAAACCAGCAATAGACTATATTCTGTAAAAACTAAATCTCTATTCAAATATAACAATAACTGTCTAATGAACTCAACTTTTCACTCTCAATCTTAAATATCTGAGAATAAAACTTTTCTATTGTTAAAACCTCTTTTTCACTAAAACCTTTAAACTCTTTTGTTTTAGCTCTTTTAGAAAATTTACCTTCACCTTGATTTAAAAAACTTACAAGCAAAGAAATCATTTGTTCAGACATATCAAATCTTTCACTAATCAAAGTTTTAAATTTATCATATTTTTTAAGGTAATCAATTTCTTCAGGGATAATCTTTTCAATAGTTTCTTCTATACATTCAAATAAAAATTCAACTTGTTTTGTAGCATCAAAGTATCTATATAAATCAATAGTTTCATTTAATACTTCTATATTATTATCCTCTGTACTTCTCCAATCTATTAAATCTAATCTAGGATAAGAATAATTAATTAAAACTTCTCTATATTCTTCTATATTATTTAAAATAGAAGCAGACACAGGAAATACAAATCCTTTAGGATTAAAATTCATTTTTGATAAAATATGATTGATAATATATCTGTGAATCCTTCCGTTACCGTCAACAAAAGGATGTATAAAAACAAATCCAAAAGAGATAATACAAGCAGTGAATACAGGATTAAATTTTAAATCTACTAACATTTTATAAGTATTAATCAAACCTAAGATCAAAATTTCTATATCTTCATGCTTCGCTGATATATGCTCAGGAATAGGAAAACCTGTATCTCTATCATGTTCACCTATAAAACCACCTTGATTTCTCCATCCAAATTTTAAAAAATTTTGGTTATCAATAACAATTTTTTGCAGTCTTAAAAACTCATCTTTAGATAATTCATTTTCTCCTGCATTTTCAACAACACGACTCCATTTTTGAACTCTGCTTTGTGGTGGAGATTCCCCCTCTATGTTATAAGAGGCTTTAGAATCTTTTAACAGTAAATAAGAAGTTGTACGTGATATTAAGTCTTTTGATACTTTTTTTAAAATATTTGAGTTGATTAATGAAAAATCTTTTTTTATAAATTTATCAAGTTTTTCAGTTTTTCTTATCAAAGGACAAAATTCTTTAATACCAGCTAAATTATTATTTACCCTATGTCTTGATGATTTTTCACTATTTTTAGGTTCTAGTCCGTATTGTAAGTTAGTATCAAGTAAATCTATAAAATTTCCTGTCTTTAAATCAGAAATACCAAGTTTTTCATCAAGTAGCCATTCATATAAAAACCATATTTTTCTTGTATATTTCCCTAAAGGTTCACTTAAAATAATATTTTCAATATCTTTTTTAGGTATTTTTAGAAATAATTCTTTAATTATATGTAAATCAACACCTTCATACTTTAAAGCAAATGAAATATGTCCGTAAAAATTATCATCAGGTTTATGTCTTGGAGTAAAGATATGCCATTTTTCATTTGTATATTTTTTATGTTTTTCAGAAATTAAAGATAATTTTTCAGGAGTAGGAACATTTAAATCATAGTAAATAATCAAAGCTCCATATCCAACTAAAGCCCCATTTTCAGGAGATACTTTTTTATGAAAAACATTTTGTTCTTTTGAAAAATATTTACTTATCATTAATTCTATGAAAAATATTTATTATTTATTATGTTTATGAAAATTAATTATACCATAATAATTTTAAGGAAATCGTCTACCTTAAATTTTTGTCTAATTTTATATTAATTCAACAAATAATAAAAACAGTTTATTGCTGAAACAATAAACATAATGAAAAAACAAATTTTACTCATTCCGTTATTTAATGTATCTTTCTCAAATATCCAATCAGTTAAATAATAAGTCCTCAAAAAACTAAACAATAACATTATGTACCAAATTGTTACTAATAACAGATAAATATCAACTAAATAAAACCACTAAAGAAGAATAACTTAAAAACATAAGTATAATAAAAATACAAATATTTAAATAGTTATTCTCAAATTTTAACCTTCTTTCATGTTCTGGTATTATTTTTGATAAATTATCTTTTGCTAAGAAAAATAACATAGCTAAAGTAAACATAACTATTTGTATAAGTTTTATTGGAGTATCTATAACCAATACAATGGAC
>JAXLXG010000051.1:0-15877 GCA_046328075.1 Candidatus Sericytochromatia bacterium | reverse complement strand
AGGAAATAAAAAAACAGCAATATGAAGAACTATAGACATAAATTTACCGGGATCTTCTTCTTGACCGCTGTAACCTTCAATAATTTCATTATTTTCATTTAAGCTATTATTGGGCATAAGAAATTACTCAAAAACTATATATTTATTAAATAATAACTCAAAGATAAAATTAAACAAATATATTTAATCACATTATTATTTGGTTTTATAAAATAAAAAATCTCGGAACAAAATTCCGAGTTAATTAAGAGTTTAGATTTTTAATGACTAATTAAATTAGGAAAACTTTATATTTAAATACCCATTAGAGAAAGAAGCTCCTTGTGGTTCTAAATTGCTTAATGTTCGAGGTAATACAATATTTTTTCTAAAGTTTCCAACTTCAATAATGAAATCATCATTATTTTTTTTAAGAGCAAATTTTTCTTTTTCTACTAATGGCATATATATTGATAAAATATATCCATCATTATCTTTTTTTATACTTTGCAATTGTTCTTTAAACATTATATCTGTAGGATCTTTATCCTTAAAAACCTCTCTACCTATTGCATCTAGAAGCTCTAAACCTACTGCTTCTGTTTCAAACATTTTATTTTTTAATATAGGTATAGGTAAAAATGATTCATCTATTTCTTTTAAGTATTTATCTTGCAACTCATTCCATTTTTTATAATAAGGATCGTCAGATTCAGGCATTATCTTATTACATAAAATAGCATCTACATTGTATCCATATAAGTTAAAATAGGTAAATGCTCTTTGTGATTCTTTTAAAACCATCTTTTCTGGATTTAAAATTATTCTTATTGATGTTTTTTCTTGATCATTTACTATATCTCTAACTTCTGCTATTTGCTTTAACAATCTTTCTATAGATGCAAATACATTATCATCTGGTAAAAGTAAAGAAGTTTTCATTAGAGGTCTCATTATACCTACAGCAGTTCTAGTAACTGAAAATAATTTATTTACATACCAATCCACTATATCTGGTAGAGTTAAAAGTCTTACAGATTCTCCTGTTGGAGCACAATCTATTAATATTAAATCAAACTCATTAGATTTGGAATGTTGATTTAAAATAAATAAACTTGATAATTCTTCCATACCAGGAGCTACAGCTAGTTCATCTGCTACAATATTTTCAAATCCTTTAGTAATTAAAAGAGACGACATATAGGTTTGTAATTCTCCCCAATGTTCTCTAATTTGATCAAGAACATTTACTTCTTGAGCCCAAAGATTATCAGTAACTTTTGTAGGTTCACCACTAAGCTTAACATTTAGCGAGTCAGATAAACTATGAGCAGGATCTGTACTAATAACTAAAGTCTTATAACCCATTCTTGCTGCTCTTAAAGCAGTTGCAGCTGACATTGTTGTTTTTCCCACACCGCCTTTACCAGTGTGAAATATTATTCTCATTAAAAATATATCTCCTTAATTTTTACCCTTAAGAAGTATAACTTATTGTTGAGAAAAATATAAACATTATTATTAGCAAAAAAAAAGAAGCTCTTAAGGCTTCTTAGTCATTTAGTCTATTTTTTTAATCATCATTTAGATAATCATTCATATTTTTTAAAGCACTTTGATGTTTTAGTTTTCTTAATGCTTTAGCTTCAAGCTGTCTTACTCTTTCTCTTGTTATACCCATTTCTTGACCTATTTCTGCAAGTGATCTTGGGTTATTATCTGCTAAACCATATCTCATACTTAAAATATATTGTTCACGTTGAGATAAATTAGCTAGTAAACCTTGAACATCCTCAGATAAAAGTTTACTAATTGTATTTTTCATTGGATTTTTATGTGTTTCATCTTCAATAAAATCCATTAAACTTCTATCATCATCACCACCAATAGGAGATTCAAGAGAAATTGTATTTTTAATTATTTTATTAAGTTGTCTTATTTTTGAAACAGGTAATTCTGCTGCTGTTGATAATTCTTGTTCAGTTGGATAACGCCCTAATTCTGCAATCATTTGTCTTTTTATTTTCTTTAATTTTTGTATTGTTTCATTAGCATGAACTGGTAATCTGATATTTCTAGCTTTATCAGAAATTGCTCTTGTAATAGCCTGTCTTATCCACCATGTAGAATATGTACTAAACCTATAACCTTTTGTATAGTCGTATTTTTCCACAGCTCTAATTAAACCAGTATTACCTTCTTGAATTAAATCAAGTAGAGGTAAACCTAAACCACAATATCTTTTTGCAATACTTACCACAAGTCTTAAATTTGAAGTGATAAGATAATTTTTTGATCTTGCATCTCCATCTTTTATCTTTTTTGCTAATTCAACTTCTTCTATAGCTGTAAGTAAAGGTCTTTTACCTATAGAATTCATATAAATTTGAATTGAATTAAGTTCACTTTCTTTATAAGAAAGGTCTTCTTTTTTCGTTTCAGGATCTTCTACTTCATCTTCTATTACATCTACATCAAGTTCGTTAAATTCTTCTTCTTGTTCAATTAACTCCTCTAGCTTATTAATATTATCTAATCCATCTAAATTAATAGAACTGACTCTTAAATCAGACCATCCCGAAATAACCATATTTTTTAAATTACCTTCTTTCTTTCAATATAATTTTTACCTATATCTAAAAGTAATTACAATAAAGAATATTTAGCAATAAACTATTCTCTTAAACTTTTAACAGGAATTAAATTACTTTTATTTCTCTAACCCATAATAAAATTAAATCTAATACTGCATATAAAAAACTACTAAATTTTGCAATTATTAACAAAAAATAATATACATTGATTTAATTTACAATTAATATTAATTACTAATAATTAGTATCTAATTTTTAATTCAATCTTATCTTATTTTAGAGATTTTTTGAATAGAACTTGCCTAAAGTTTATATAAAGAATTGTTTTTCACATATTGTTATTATATGTTATTGAAAAAAATATTTCTAGTAAATAAATGTTTCAAAAAATATCATATTTATTGAATAATATTATCATGCAATTATTTTATATATACATAGGTAAACTAATATGACTACGTTTAATAGCGATTTTTGGGATGAAAGATACTTTTCTGATAAATATATATATGGAGAATCACCTAATGAGTATTTAGTTGAAAAATTAAATTTATTGCCTATAGGTAAGATATTATTTCCAGCAGATGGTGAAGGTCGAAACTCAGTTTATGCTGCTAGTTTGGGATGGAATTCTTATTCATTTGATATGAGTAAAGAGGGTAAATTTAAGGCTGAAAAACTTGCAAATAAAAATAATTTAAAAATACATTATGATATTTGCTATGCTCAAGATATTAAATATCCAAAAGAATCTTTTGATGCTATTGCAATGATATACTCTCATTTTCCTGCTAACATAAAATTTGAATGTAATTCTAAACTTATAGATACATTAAAAGTTGGAGCTTATGTTATTTTTGAACTTTTTAGTAAAAAACAAATAGATTATCAAAAGAAATATAAATCTGGTGGGCCTCAAGATATAGATATGCTTTATTCAATTAAAGAGGTAAAAGATAATTTTATAAACTTTGAATTTATAGAGCTTAAAGAACAAGAGATTTTATTAAAAGAAGGTGACTTCCATGACGGGCTTGGTTCTGTTATTAGGTTTTTTGCTAAGAAAATAAAATCCTAGAAGGGAACTTACTAACTTAAAAGTATATTCTCATTTAGTATATCAAAAAGATATAATACACTTTATATTGTTCTTATTTTTTAAGGAGTAGAAAATGCAATTAGGTTATAATAAAACACAAATTCTTGAAATGCTTGACTCTCATCTAGTAAACTTAACACAAGACCTTGAAAATCAAATAGTAAGAGCTAGAGAAAATAAAGAAAATAGTCCAGAATTAGGACTTGCAACATTAATTAGTTCATCAATGCTTTCATTATTGGATGCAGTATCAGCAGTTATAGAAGTAAATAATAAAAAACTTCTTGAAGATCTAAAAGGACAAGGTTTATTGAAGTAATAGCTAATACATTCGTTTCATAATAAACACTGTAGATATTAAAAATGTCATAATTGTTATTGCAGACATACATACAAATAACATAATTGCTTGATTAGAATTATTTTTTATTTGGCTTATATAATCATCTTTTAAGAGTTCTTTATTTAAAAATAAAGCATAAATAGGTTTAGATTCAGGATTACTATAATTTATGTAACTATCATAAAAATCATTTAAGATTTTAGGATAATTCTTTTTCATATAGTCTTCTAAAAGAATTTTATTATTTTTATTTGTAATAAAATATAAGTAAAATGTAAAAAACCAGTTAGGAATAATTACTAAAAATAAGTTTGTAAATGAAATTATATTTATATACCTATAAAAAAGTATATTTGTAAGAAAAATAAATAAAAATAATCTTAATAGCCAGTTAAAATAAGTTAATAAAATATTTTTCATAATATTAAAGCTTTAATAATTCTATATAAGGATCTCCTGACACGTTTAATAATTTTGTGAAAGCTTCCTCGGTTTTATATCCTAATTTTTTTAATTCAATTACTTTTAGCTTAAAATTTTCCCCTCTATATTTTAAAATATTATATTCAATTACCATATGTTTATAAGCAAATTGTTCTTTCACAGGTGTTTTTTGCCCAAATACTTCTATTTTAAATTTTTCAATATAAAAACTAGAAATTATAGATAACTCATTTCTAATAATTTTTTCTGAGATTTTGAATTTTTCTTTATTATAAAAGTTATTTTTAATTAACTCAATAAAATTATCTTTAATATTCCAAGAACAAATAATATCTAAATCGCTTGTATCAATATCAATATCAATATTTAGAGGTATAGTACCTACAAGTATAGGTGAAAAATCTTTTAATATTTCAAATATATTATGTTTTTTTAGTATATTGTAAGAAGCTCTTTGTTTAGAATTACCAAATTTAAGATATTTTATATCATCAAAATCAATCATACATTCAAATTACCACAGATTAATCCTTAATAAACTTAATTCTGATATTAATCCCCTAATTTTTCTTGAGTTAGATGCATTAGGTTGTTTTGATAAATAAACTTCAAAATTCTTAATTGATTTATCTATCATATCTCTTTTATAAAATTTAGTCCCATATCTTTCATAATCCCCCTTTGTTTCAGGTGTAATTGGTAAATTTAATCTATTTGGTTCAAGTTTAGAGCTATCATAATAAGCAACTCCAATATCATGATATACATAACCATCATTATTAGGTTTTAGAGAAATATATTTTTTATACTCATCTATAGCTTTTTGATAATATGAGAATGCCTTATCTCTTACATAAGATTTTTCAGAATTCATTGATTTATAATGCTCATAAAAACCTTTATGATACATATTACCTTTTTTAAAATAAATATTACCAATACTATAATGCACTTCAGGGTTATATTTACCCGTTTTTATCTGTTCTAGAGTACTAAGACTCTTATCAAAAAAGTTTGAATTATATTTTTTTTGCAATGTTTCTTCTAAAATATTTTTTTTATCAATAAATTCTGGGTCGTCAACCGCTAATTTTGAAACTTTATCAAATTCCTTTTCTGCAATTTCTAAATCTTTATTAAAACTATTCATTTTAGCAATATCTCTATAAAAATATGCATCAGCTAATGTTAATTTTGCATTTTCATTTTTATCTGTTAGTCTTATATATTTTTGCAAATGAGTTATTGAGCTTTCTAAAGGCTTAATATAAACACCACCTGTACTTCCAAGTTTATAGTAAGCCAAACCGAGGTTATAAATATATTTATTTTCAAAATCTGAATTGTACTTGATCAACCGCCTTTGTAAACTCATTTACAGCAATTGAATACTCTCTAATTCCAAACTCATAAGTCCTGTTTTTATAGTGAGCTTCAGATATCTTAAACTTCTTGTATATATTTTTGAACAACAAATCTTTCATATTCTTTATTTGGGTATTTAATTTGAATATATTTTAAATAACCTTTTGGATCCTCTTGTAATTCATAAGCCCTCTTATAACTAATATATGCTTTTTGTTTACTTCCATCTTTTTTATATGTGTCACCGTACATCATTTGTAAACCAGCTTCAGGTCTTATAGATAAAATATTTCTGTACATTCCTAATGCTGACTTTATCATTTGATTATTTCTATAATAGATTATTCTATTTAATTCTTCCTGAGCATATTTAGGGGTAATTAAACTTATAGAGCTTTGGTAAGCTTCTAATGCCTCCTTATAATTCCTTGTATATTCATATACATTACCTAAACCCTCATAAGATGCGGCTAAAGAATCATCAATATATCTAGCTGTTGCAAATTCTTTAAGAGCAAGTGGAAAATTTGACATTCCCATAGCAATATAGCCACGATTTATATGTTGTAAATACTTTTTTGAGGTATGAAAATTAACAAAAGGTTCATTAGCATTAGCATTTAAACTAATTATACTTACTAGCCCTAAGGTTAAACATATTTTTTTCATTGATTTTTATAGCCAAACAGATTTTATTTAAAATATCTATAAACACTATTAAAGTATTACATAAAAACTATGTTTTTTTATCTATTAATAATTTTAAAATATAATAACTATTTATAGTCCTTTAATAATCTTTGACACATATATATTATTTCTTATATAGTATCTTAGTGGTAAATCTACACCTTGAGTTAATCCTATTCTAGTTGTTGTAACTATATCATTTTCAATAATATTTTCATTCTCTATTATAAATAAGCTCTCATCATTAATTAAATCCAAACCATTTTGAGATTTATCAATATTCATTGCTAAACAGAGTTTACTTGGGCCATTTGTTAAATCTTTTTCTTTTATAACTTCTCTATAATTTTTCATTATATCAATTCCACTAATAGGCTCTAATGCCCTTATTAAAACAGCTTCACCTTTATCTTTTTTACCTGTTACTACATTAAAACAATAATAAAATCCATAAATTATATAAACATAACTTATTCCACCTTCTTCGAACATATTAAAGTTTCTTGGAGTTTTCTTTTTATAGGCATGACAAGCGGGATCATTTTCAGATAGATAAGCTTCAGTTTCTACAATTTTTCCAATCATTAAGCCTTTATCGGTTTTACGACATAGATTTTTACCAAGTAATTTTTTTGCAACATTTTGTGGGCTATCTAGATAAAAGCTTTTCTTTAACCTTTTCATGACTCGATACTAGCTAAATATTCCCACCTTTCCATTTTTTTATTTAAAGAGATTTCAATAATCTTATATCTGTCATTCCATTTTGATATTTTATCAAAATCATCTTCTCCAGAACTAAATAAATTATCAAGTTCTGATTTCTCTTTTTCAAGCTTCTCAATTTCTTTTTCAAGATTTTCCATTTCATATTTTTCTTTAAAAGATAATTTTTTCTTCTCTGTATCTTTATTTTTTACATAAACTTCTTTTTGTAAATTTTGCTTTTGTATTTCTTCAGACTTAATTTCTTCCTGTTGTTCTAAATAATCTGAATAATTACCTGGAAAACCTTTTATATTACCTTGACCATCAAAAACAAGTAAATAGTCAACCACTCTATCCATAAAGTATCTATCATGCGAAACAACTATTAAACAACCACCAAACTCATTGAGAAAATCTTCTAATATTGAAAGTGTTTTTATATCTAAATCATTTGTTGGCTCATCAAATATTAAAAAATTAGGGTTTTTCATTAATATATGTAGCAAAAATAATCTTCTTTTTTCTCCACCTGACAATTTACCTATAGTTGTATAATGTGTATTTGAAGGAAATAAAAATTTTTCTAGCATTTGTCCGGCACTAATAGTCTTACCATTATTAAGTGTTATATATAGTGCTGAATCTTTTATATAATCAATCATTGGCATCTCAAGGTTAAGAGCCGTACTATACTGATCGAAAAATCCAAAATGAGTATTAATACCAATATCAACTTTACCTGTATCTGTTTTTTCTGTACCTGTTAAAAGTTTTAAGAATGTTGTTTTACCACTTCCATTTTCACCAATAATCCCAATTCTCTCACCTTGTTTAAACTTATGAGAAAAACTTTTTATTACTTTTTTATCTTGATAAGTCTTAGATATATTTTCTGCTTCTAAAATTTTTTTACCTAATCTTCTACCTGTAATACTTATCTCTATTTCTTCATCTGATTTATATTTTTCACGATTAATCATATTATTAGCTCTGTCTATACGAGCTTTCTGTTTTGTACTTCTTGCTTTTGCTCCTATTTTTAGCCATTCAAGCTCTACCCTTAAAATAGATTTTATTCTTTGCTCTTCTTGAACCAAGCTATTTTCCATTTCGGCTTTTTTTTCAAGGTAATATGAATAATTACCTGAATATTGATATAGATTATGTCTATCAATTTCATAAATATCAGTACAAACATTATCAACTAGATATCTATCATGAGTTACTAATAAAATTGCTTGACTTGTTTTTTGTAAATATTCCTGTAACCATTGAATTGTTTTTAAGTCTAAATGATTTGTTGGCTCATCTAAAATTAATAAATCTGCATCATCAATCAAAGTTTGAGCAAGAGCTACTTTTTTTAGCATTCCTCCTGATAAAGTAGACATCTTTATATCAAGGTGATTTATATTTAACTCTGAAAGTATAGAGCGTATTGAGTTTTCATATTGCCAAGCATCTAAATGATCTATTTCACTAATAATTTTTTCTAATTCTTTCTGAAACTCATCATTTTCAGGATCTTCTGATATTTTTTCACATAGTAACTCATAATTTTTAATTAATTGAACTTTAGGACTGTCACTACTAAAAATATTTTCTAAAATCGTTTCATTATCTTTATAAACAGGAATTTGCTCTAAAAAATTAATTTTTATACCCTTTTTAAAAGCTAAATTTCCTTCATCTGCAATATCTTTACCTGAAATTATTCTTAATAGTGTACTTTTTCCAGTTCCATTTGTACCTATAAGAGCTATTTTTTGTTTATCCTCTATACCAAAAGAAATATTTTCAAATAATTTTTTACTTGCTTGATACTTTCCAAGCTTATCAACAGATAATATATTCAATTTTTAATCCCAATCTAATTTTACTTAACGGTTTAATTTTAACTTGATTTTAGTTTTTTGCTAAGCTAAAAGCTTTTATTTGTATAAAAAAAACTCTATAATAATTGGAAAAAATCATTTTATGGGTATAATTAGTTTTAACAATATATGTAGCAAGGAGAAAAAATCAGATGATGAACTTTTTTTCAGATGATGACGACGATGATGATAAAGAATCATTAAAAGACATGATGAAAGGCTTAAGTGATGACAGACTTTTTAATAAAAAGTTTCTTGAACAAAGAAAAGTCTTTCTTTGGGGTGCTGTTACAGATGAGTCTGCAAAATATGTAGTAAATAGATTACTTTATCTAGAGTATGAAAATCCAGGTAAAGAAATTACATTTTATATAAATAGCCCTGGTGGAATGGTTACTTCAGGAATGGTTATTTATGATACAATGAAAATGATAAGCTCACCTGTCTCAACTGTATGTATGGGACTTGCCGCATCAATGGGTTCTATATTACTCTCTGCTGGTGAAAAAGGTAAAAGATATATTTATCCTAGTGGTAGAGTTATGATACATCAACCAAGTATTGGTGGTCTTATACGTGGACAAGCAACAGATATTGCTATTCACGCTAATGAAATAATGAAAACCAAAAGAATGGGAGCACAAATACTAGCAGACAATTGTGGACATTCTATAGAAAAAATACTAAAAGATTTTGATAGAGACTATTGGATGGATGCTAAAGAATCTTTAGAGTATGGAATAGTAGATCAATTAGCAGAAAAATTAATTTAGTTTTTCATAATTAATTTTTAATATTTTATTTAAAAAGTCAGGCTATAAAAAAAATAATAGCTTGACTTTTTTTGTTTCAATATTTAAGAGATTTTAAGTTAATTTTAAGTTAAATTGAAAATAATTATTGATTAATCAAGACAAGATAGCATCTATTTATGTCTATAATTAAAATATAAGTATTTTATAAAATTTTTTTGAGGTATTTTAGTAAAATGACAATGATTGGTGGAGTTCAACCACAAAGTTCAATAGTAGCAACAGGAACACAAACTCCAACTATTTCTTCTGCTATTGCTGATACTCCTATTTCAACGCCTCTAAAAAAACCTGATTCTATGAGTTCTACAGTTAATACTGGGACTATACCTGCAAGAAGTAACCTTGTTAATAGAATTGGTTCATCAACTATAAATGCTACACGTGAAGTTGGAAGAACTGTAACTGATACATTACCTAAACCTGAGCCTTTAAGTGGTAAATTAATTGGAAATAGATTTATATCTGCATTAGTTGTAGGTGGTTTAGTTAATGGAATAAAAACTACTGTTAGAGTTGCTAGAGGTGAATATTCACAAGAAGAAGCAGTTCATGCAGTAACAAGAGATACTGCTTTAGGAGCAATTTCAGGTATTACTCTTGCTGGTGGAATGGGATTAACAGCATCCACTCTTGGTAGAGTTATCGGAGGAGTTCCTTTATCACTTGCTGCTCTTACAATTGGAACTTTAGCTTCCATGTTTGCAACTGATTTGGTTGCAAAAAATGTATCTTATTTTTCTGAAAAACCACAAAGTCAAACAGCTTAAAAATATTATAAAAATCGTTTGTATTTTTATTTAATTAATGTTTAAATAGATAATATACTGTGAAAAGTAAAAAGACTAAAGATATAAAAAATATTCAAAACTTTTGAACTATTACTTTTCGTAATCCAGTTTTTTTAAGTTTATTTTAGGTTATTTATTTTGAAAGTAATTTTTATAGCTAATTTTTTGATACTATTCCTTTTTCTGCAAAACTCATTTGCAGAAAAAATTCATATATGTAAAGTTAGTACTAATCTAAAAAAAGACTTAAAATGTCCTTTAAAGTTAGATATCATTAATATTTTTGATTCTAAAAAATCTCAAAGAATGGAAATTATAGATATTATCAATAAAACTATAAACAAAGAAAAAAATTTACCAATAGAACAAGTTGCTAATTTTATATCTGACTACAGAAAAGGTGGAGCATTAATAAATATTGGTAAAATAAATCCAGATTTAGTAAAAACAACAGATGAAAATAAAGTTTTTTTATCTAATAATTTTTCTTCAAATAGGAGAGTTAATTTTAGGGGTTGGACAATAAAATTAATCTCATTTAATTTTTAGTATTATAAGATATTTAAGCTAATTCTAAACCTATTGCAAATCTACCAAAGTCATTATTTAAAGGAATCATTGAAATAGTATTTTTATCAGCAATAAGTATTTCTTGATCCATTTTAACCTCTTTTTCCATAATAATTTTAGGAATTTCAGACGAACTAAACATTCCCATTTGGGCTAATTTGGTTAAGCTATTACTTATAATAACTGTACAAACCGTTGCTACATAACTTTCATCAAATTCTTGGGATGAACTTCCAACAGAACTCATAAGAGTATTGGCTAACTGTTGCATAAATGCTTTATCAGAAATATAAAATACTCTACCGTTTAATTTACCTGAGATATTATATTTGATATAAACTATATCTTTTAAAGGATTTTGGAAAGAAACTCTTCTAAGATTTCCTATGTCTACATTACAGTTAAATTGTGCTTTTAAAACTGATTGAATAGCATCAACAAAAGCTCTTTCATAAGAAACTAAAGATAATATATTGTTTATCCAATTTTGAATTTTTAGGCACTCATCAATTTCATTTTGTTCCATAAAACCAAGCTTTACTATAGATTCACCAATATAAGTATTATTTCTGTCTGAAAATTCTAAGGCTTGTTCAATTTTATTACTATCTAGAATACCAAAAGAGTTTAGTAGTTCACCAAATCTTACCCAAATTATCTTTTCATCTAGAGAAGAATTACCTTTATAGTTAAAGATTTCTTGAGTATCTAATTTCATTATAAATTTTATGAATGAAAAGATATTTTTCTTAAAGCTTTCTCTATTGATCCAGTAATTATCTAAAATAGGATTTACACCATCAATTATTCTTATTCTATCAGCTAATGCTTTATGCTCAGGATTTTGTAAAATTTCTTGTCCTTTAGCATTAAAGACTGGGATAATAAATCCTAAAGATGGAATTAAAGGTTTTTCTTCTTTTACAATTGGTGGAGAAACCAAAGGTGAAACAGCAGGTCTTACAGTACCTGGAATTGGAGGAGCGGTAAGGCTTGGTTTTAAAGATTCTTGCAATACTTCTTGGGTCTGGGTTTCTATATATTCAGCTTTTTCAACAGTTCTTGAAACCCATTTTTGTATTTTCATACAAACTCCAAGGTCATTTTCACTTAATAACTTAAGTTCAACTAAAGCTTTACCTATAAATGGTAGAGCCTTTGCCTTTTGATACTCTATAGCTTTAGAGATATTATTTGGAGAGACTACTCTTCCATATTCTATAATTTCTTCAAGCTTAATTATTCCCATATCTTTGACAGTAGTTTCAGTCTTTTCATAGGTTATATGCTTATCTAACTCTAAGGCGTATAAAACATTTCCAAATTCTACAAAACTTGTCCCATGCTTTTTATTATAAATTTCAAAAAGTTTATAAAGACTGCTTTTATCATCTAGAATTTTTACAACTAAATAGTGATCTATCGGTATTGATAAATCACCCATTAACTTTTTACCTGATTCTGTTAATTTAGGATAAATTATAGAAGTTATTACTTCAAAGCCAGGTTTTTTAGTATCTTGACTTTTTAGATCATTATTTTTTATCTCACTTAATTCTGGTAAAGGAGGTAAAGGAGCAGTCGTTTTTTTACCATAATTTGTAAATGCATTTACATTGAAAATAGGAGGTGGAGGTGGTGAATTTTTTTTCTTATCTTCTTCTTCCTCTTGTTTTTTCTTTAATTTCTCTTCTTCTGTTAAAGGTTGAAATGCAAAACTAGATGCTGGTGTTGGGTTAACTGCTTCAGATTTTTCATTTGATTCAACTGAACATTTATGTTCAGAAATTTTTTTTCTAACATCTTCCAAATCTGACTTAAAATTTGTAATAAACTCATCTGGTAATAACTCAGCATAACTAAAAAGAGAATCGAGTTTACGAAATATTTCAAATTTTTCTGCTTTATTCATGATATCCGTATTAATTTAAATCCTATAAATATTTTCAATTAAAATATAAATAATAAAGTAATTTTTTACTTGAATAAAAATATTCTAATATAATATATTCTTTTGCTTTTTTTTTATTATATACTAAGTAAGAAGCAAAAAGTTAAAAGTAAGATAAGAGTAACAAATTTCAATACTTTTAGTTAACTACTTTTATCAAAGTAATTTTGTCTAAGAACAACTTAAATTAATAAACTCTTATAACACTTTTTAAGTAAATAATATTTATTTTTCAATATATTTTATAAAATAAAGTTATTATAAAATATCTTAAACAAGATTAGTACTTATATTACTCATTATTATAATATATTGTATTATATTTAGTAATCTAAACTTTATTAATTAATAAAATTAAATACTGGATTAACTAAGCCAACTTCTGAACCTTTATTATTAGTTATTTTATAATTTTTTAAAGTTTTTAGGTCTGGATTATTTTCAATATCTATTCCTAATAGTTCTAAACATCTAATAACAGTAGGTATCATTGGTCTATTTGAACCATCTTCAATTTTTATAGCAATACTAAGTTTTTCTTTTACTAACCCCATACCAAAAATAGCTTCTCCACCTATCTTTGAGATAATTCTGCCTTTAAAAGCATTCATAATAACTGTATCAACTCTGTCTTCACCTGCAATTAAGTCAGGGTAAGCAATAAATGCTTTATGTATCATTTTAAATGGTTCATAATATTCTGCTGGAGCATTTTCATAATTTATTAGATAACTAAATATTTTACTTAATTTATCTAATGGAAATTTATATGTTGGGATTCCACATCCATCTATTCCCCATTCAAATTTATCAGCATCTAAACCTGTTAAAATTGTAAGATGTTTTCTTATCTCAACTTGCAAAGGATGATTATATTCTAAATAAGTTTTTATATCCCAATTATTCATTAAACAAATTGCTAACATTCCAGAGTGTTTACCAGAACAATTACAATATATAGGTGTTGGTTCTTTCCTCTTTTCAATTAACTCTTTAGCAACTTTTGAACTATATGGTGTATGAGTACCGCATAATAGATCCTCTTCTTTTAAGCCTATTGTATTTAATATATTATTTACTCTTTCAATATGTTTTAACTCCCCACTATGAGAACTACACATAACAGCTAAATCTGATAAACTAAAATTAAAAGTTTCCATTCCACCAGCCATTATAAAAGGTAAAGCTTGAATTGGTTTTATAGAAGAACGAGCAAAAAATTCAGGATAATTTTTATGAGTACCATTTATAATATTTCCATCTTTATCACAAACAACAACCCATCCTCTATGGGCACTTTCAAAACTATTACCCCTATTTACTTCTGTAAGTAAAATTGAATCTAACATAACAAAACTTTCTAAAATACTTAAATATTATATTTATACATAAACAAAATTGTTTCCAGAAAATTAATTACTTAGAAATACTAAAGTTTCTTAGTTTTAATCTTCTTTTTTTAACTTATTACATTATATCTTGAATTTAATATTTTATTGGATCTGTGAAATTAAATAATAAAAAATCATTTTTATTACTATAAGTTACTATTTATATTACTTTACTATACTTTTATTGTTTATCTTTGATAAAGAATTGAATTAATCTCTCTGATGATTCAAAATCCCTATTTAATGCTCTAATTGAATAGTATAAAATATTAACTTTTTTTATATCTTCTTCTTCAATTGCCTTTAATAACAATAAATTGTATTTTTCAATAACTTTATTTATATATTTATTTGACTTTATATTTGAAATACTGTTCATAAGCTTATTCTTTAAGTTTTTAAAAATATAAGATTGATTTATATGATTTTCATATATCTTATAATAATTATCTTTTTCTTCGTCATCTAGTGATATATAAGATGTGTTTAATATTTCATGTAATTTTTGGTGAGCTTGATATAATTCAATACTATTTTGATTTATTTTATTTTTTGAGCATAAGTCAGTTTGTTTTTTATATGATTCTATAGAATCTGTATAATCAAAATCTAAATTTAAGATAGAGTCATATTCATTTTCTAATAGTTCTTGTAAATTCATAATATACAAATGCTCACCTTGATTTAATAATACTTAATAAATAAATATTAACATATATTAAAGATAATTATCAAGAAATATTAAGTGAATTTTAAAAAATTTTAATCAATAAATTTTTATTCTTCTAGGTCATATATAAATGAAGGATTAATGTATAATAAACAAAATAATTAATCTATTAAAAAAACAAAGGCTTAATTTAATGGATAAAGTTTATACTTTACATGAAATTGCATATCAAAATTTAAAAAATAAGGGTGCTAAATCTTGGCATGAAATGTATGCTAATCCTGAAGGAAAAGAAGTGGATCATATAGGTTTCTCCCGAAAAATATTTATAGAGGATGCATTAGAAAAAGATTACTGCCCTAAAAGCGGTAATGCTTTAGAAATAGGAACAGGAACTGGGCATTTAATAAATTTTATAAAAGAAAAAGGTTACATTCCTCATGGAATTGAAA
This sequence comes from Candidatus Sericytochromatia bacterium, assembly GCA_046328075.1. Taxonomy (GTDB): domain Bacteria; phylum Cyanobacteriota; class Sericytochromatia; order UBA7694; family JACMQJ01; genus JAXLXG01. Next base: position 144 of record JAXLXG010000051.1, on the reverse strand, counting down.
TTAGTTCAACAGCTCTTGAACTTGCAAGAAAACAACATAAAGATATAGATTTTAAACAAGGTGATTATTGTTATGATGATATATATCAAGAAAACTTTTTTGATTTAATAATTGATGGAAGCTGTTTTCATTGTATTGTAGATG
>JAXLXG010000050.1:0-16496 GCA_046328075.1 Candidatus Sericytochromatia bacterium | reverse complement strand
GCTTGGCATGGCGCTTTGCTTAATTAATTATACTGGATACTAATTGTAACAAGGTTCCTCGCTACGCTGAGAATGACAATATGAGAAAGCAATGTGCCATATTGCGCAGGTACAAAAAGCATGACTATAAAAATGGGCTGCGACACCACAGATGCAGTATAGGGTTTGCATTAGAGTAGCATACTGCATAAGCCTACATTAGATGTATAAATTCTTAAAAGATTATTATTCTTTATGGCTTTTAGACAGTATAAGGTATAAAAATATTTGGAGTAAAAGAAATACTAATGCTAATATTAATAGATATACATAATCATAAGATAGTGTAAAATTACTATAAGAAGATTCTTCGGGGACTAAACTAATAATTTCAATAAATTTGCCTAATAAGAAAGTAGATGTTACACCTATTAAGGATGAAATAAATGTTTTTTTTGCAATTTCTTCACTTATCATATCCTTAGTTTCAAAAGGGTGCATCTTAATATTGAGTGGAAACATTTTAACTATAATTCTTTTAAATGATGCAATTATTAGAATAGGGATAGGTGCTAAAAAAAATATTTCAAAAGAGCTAAGTAAACCTTTTATAAATGAAGTAAAATTATGCTTGTCTGCAGCATGAGAATCAAAAAAATTATACAGTGTTGAGAAAAACTCAAACAAGCCAAATAATAAAATAACTAAAAAAATAATTATAGAGGTAAATTCAAAAACTATATAGATTCCTTGAAAAAAAGCAACTCTACGATCTTTATCAAATATATATTTAATAGGATTGGACATATTAGAAATTTAATTTAAGCCAGTCAATAGTTGTACTCTTATTATTTAAAGTTAATTTCTTTAGAATAGTAGGAAATTTCTTTATCTCTTCATTTAATTTATTGTAAATAGAAGAAATATTTTCTTCATTCATGTAATCCTGTTTTAAAACATAACTTGTATTTGTATTTAATTCAAATTTAGCAGTCTCATTTACTATTGACAAGAATATAACAGGAATATTAGCAAAATCAACATCACCTTGAATAATTTCTGTATAAATTGTTCCACTATGGGATGACTGTCCTATCAAATAAAAATCAAAAATAAATAAATCTAAATCTTTAGATTTGAAAATATTTTTAATAATACTTTTTTGTGATTCTTTTTCTGTTTGATTTGATAAAAGATAATTCTTAATTAAGTCGATTTCAATACACCACTGAGATTCATTTTTAGGATATACTGAAACACCATTAATATTTAATTCTTCTTTTAATAGAAAAAAATCATCTTTCACATCCTCTAAATAATATACTTTAAGACCTTTCATGGGTAAGATTATTTAATTCAATATTTATTTCAAATTTCATGTTCTTATTATCTATCTTTATTAAAGGACGTGAATTGCAAAATATTTTTAAGATACGATAAATTAAACTTAACCCTCTTGAACTAAATTTAAAATTACCACGTAATAATCTATTAACTTCACCTTCTTTTATTTTTAGACTAAAATTATTAACAAAACATAAATATAACTTGTCATTTTTATATACTAAAGTTACATTAAATATTTTACTTTTATTAGTAATTGATTCCTGTGACTTTTTGGCATTTATGCAAATCTCTGTTAATAATAGTTTAAATATTTTATCAAAAAAAGTAAAATTAATATTCTCAGGCAGATTTGTAATATCAGGATCTGGATTAAAATCAATAAATTTACTCGTATCGTATATTTTATTTGAATAAACAATCTTAATTATTGATTTAACTTCATTAATAATATCTTGTTTTGTATAAACACGTAAATTAAAAGTATTATTAAGTTCTTTTGCCATATAGGATACACCAACCTTCTTAATTTTATCAAATTTATTTGTAAGCAAAGGTCCGGTTTCTAATTGATTTTTAAATAATTCGATTGTTTTATTCCTTAAATCTTCTTCTAATGATTTATCTTTTGCAACATGCTCAAAAGCACCTAAGAATTTCAAATATCCATGTTTTAATCTACGAGATTCTGTTAACCGTTCTCTTTCATTTATGAATGCTATTAAACTATCCTTTTCGTAATGATTTTTAAAAAACAAATTAAGCGATGGTAAAAGTAATAGCATTAGCCTTAACCTATTTATATGGATTTCAGATGATTGAGTATAAAAAGTAAATACAACCTTCCCTATATTTATAATCTTATCATCAACTTCTGAAATATCAGCTAATCGATAGGAAACAAAATAATTACTTGATTCATCAATTAACGAAAATTCATTAAAATAGTAATCTAAATATGTTTGATCATCTTTGTATAAAAAGAAATCCTTGTCTTTTTTTAAATTTACATTTGTAGGATAGACTGCACCTCTACAAACACGCCATTTATTTATATTTTCTTCATTTGTTAGTGACAATTCCAATAAAGTCCATGGCTTTAATGGATAATCATTTTCTATAAAGTAAAAGGAATCATATTTATTAGTATATAAAATATCTGGTTTAATATTTGATAATCCATTTAGAAAGTAATATGATAATGAATTAAAATCAACCTCAGTTTCAATTAATTTATTATCTTCATTTATCTCCATACCCTCTTTATCCTTTGATTTGAATGTAATTGCATTAGTAATAATTATATTGTCTGGAGTTATTAATTTACTTTCACTGCCTTTATATTTTAAAGCGATATAACCTCCGTTAGATTTATTGTCGTCTACATAAGGGTAGACATCAATTAAATTAAAATTATGTTTAGAAAAATTGGGGTCACAAACTAATCTATACATATTTTTTAGAATATTTTGTGATTTTATTTCTAAATCTAACGAAGAATCTGATTCTTCATTTACATCTATCCTAATTGAAGAAGGAGAGATGTTATTCTCCTTATTTAAAGATTCATATAAATAAATCAAATGAATAATATAGCTGCATTCTTCTGACTTAAGCCATGTTTCAATGTCAGTTATTTTTAAAAAAGTAATAAATGATTTAAGCCTATAATCTTTTAAAGCATTTGATAATCTTTCAATAATAATTAAACGAGACTTAAAACAATATTTATCCAAAGAAATACTTGTGTCATTTTTAATAAAATCTTTAAGTATTATTTCAATCGAATTTTTTAATATTGAAACATTCTCAAACTTTATTAACCGCAATAGAAAATAAAAATCTGTTTCATTATTTGATTTTACTTCGTCTATTATTAGATTAACATTTTTTTCAATAACTATTACTTTAGATTCATTATTAAAGGTAAGTTCTTTAACAAGTGAAACGTAGAAATAACTAAATTCTTTTAGTGAAACATCTTTATAAATAATATTTTTACTTGCTTGACGCAGATAACTAATTTTAGATTCTATCTCCTCATTCTCCTTAATAGTCGCATCTAAATAACTTACCAGACCATTTATTCTAATTTCTAATTTATTAGATTCTTCACTTTTTATATTATCTGCAAAATCGGACACATCGACATAAAGTGATTCCTTTTGATGCTTCAAATCATCAAGTACGATAGTATTTTGAATAATAATATCTTGATTTATTTTTAGTTTAGATGATAACTCATTATATAATAAATCTATCTCTTCTAATTTTTTCAATCTCAATTTTTCAAATGAATTACTTTTTTCTTGACTATATTTTGAGTAGATAATCCGAAAATCATTTAACGTCTTTATGTCAATTATAAAATTAGAACCTAATAATGTTGCTCTCCTCAAAAGAAATTTGATATAACGAAAATTTTTAAAAGAAAATTTATCAGAAAGAACATAACTTTTTAAGTTATTATTTAATTCAATTAATATCCAGGAAAAAACTCTTTCCCTAATAGGTTTAATATTCACATAAGGTTGTTGAGTAAATATTTTTAAAACAATTTCTTTAAAAACATCTTTAAAAATAACCTTCGTAAACGAATTATAATCATTGTACCAATATACAAATGGGATTTTATTTAATAATTTATCGATTATTATTATTAACAGATTTTCATTTAATTCAATATTTTCTTTGATATTTAATTTATTAGTATTTAGCGTAATGTAATCTCTAATTTCATCATCATCTGATAGTAATTCGTTAATCGAATGTTGAACTAACATTTTCAGATAGCTCTTTGAGGGGAAAAAACCAAAACGAAAAGTTTGCCAAATTGCCTTTGTATTAGTATTACTTCTATCATCCCATGGGAAAAAATCATTTTCATTAACTAAGGGATTATACTTAGACCAATGATCCAAATTTTGTAATTTATTATCATATTCTTTAATGTTTAGATTTTTTGCCTTATTTAAGAAATAATGTTTAACTGTATCTAACATTGAATTTTCAGAAAGACTGATATATCTTTTTTTCTCGTTACATATAGGACATTTAATAACCTTTATTTGATTATCTTTCCATTGAAAAAATGAATAAAAAAATGTTTCTTCTTCTTTATATCTTGGCAGAAGAGTATTAATATCATTATATAAGTAATTATCAGACTTATTTATTAATGTAAAAACACCATGACAATTTATATTATCTTTTTCTTCAATCTCATGGTTATTTATTAAATTACTAATACAATATTTCACAAAATCATTAATCAAATGAAATGTACTGCCAGTATGTATAAAATCATCTACAAAAAATATATAATCTGCATGCTTTATGTCATTGCTAAAAAATTTCTCGAAATTTTCAATATAATCTTCACCTATTTCATAATGGTATATTATCGCAGAGTCTTTAAAAACGATACGATTAATAAATTCAATAAAATAGGCATTATTATTATTACTTGATGATATTAGAAGAATAGACTTGTTAATAATATTTTCATCATTATAAAGTAATCTACTTCTACAATGTTCAGCCCAATTTATAATTTCATTAAAATATTTTTCAAAAAATATATTTGGTTTTATAAAATTTAAATAATGATTACTCCTATACTTAATATGCCCAGATATATGAGACTCTTCATTTAGAAATACCGGATTAGAATAAATATATTGTTGTAAATCTGGTGATGAAGTTTTAAAATTCCTCGGTATGTCTAATAATAAATTTGGTGTTACAGAAACTTTATCTGTTTCTAATAATGGCTCTTCAAGTAATCGATAATCTAATGATTCGTCATATTTTTCAGAATTTAACACTGGGAAACATTTTTCACAATTATCTGGCAATGTCCATTTTGAGGGTATGGTCAAGAAATATTTTTGAAATGTAATCCATTCTTCTGGTGGGTTTGTCTCAACTATTACAATCTTTTTTATTATATCAATTGATTTCCATCTAAAAAATCTATATGGATATAGTTTATCCAGTTCATTATTTCCTTCTGAAGTACTTAGATAATTATTTAAGTTATTTACATAATCTATATCTTCTAAATTATTGTGTGTGACAAGAATTAGATTAACAGGTACAATAATAAAATTATTTTGATTACCATATTTTTCAAATACTTTTTTTTCAATTTTAATAGATGTCGAAAATGTTGTATTTATAGGAACTATAATAATAATATTATCAAATGGAATAATCTCTTTAATAAATTTTAATTCTTCTACATCACTTAATATATCGTTATTAATTACAAAATCGGGAAAAGTTTTTTTCAATATTTCAGTAGTTCTATTTATCAATAATTGAGAATAATCTCCATAACCCAAAATTGTAGTATTTGTTGTAATTGGTTTTTCATCTTTTATATACTTCGAAATAATAAAAGCAAATCTATCTGAATAGAAACTATTTTGGAAAATGCGTTTTGCATAAACAAATTCAGAAATATGTGTTTTAGATCCTAATTTAAAATGTGTGTTTTCAATTTTAAAACCAACTTTATTATTTGAGTTATCAGTTACGTTCTTATTTAATTCATTCTCTAAGGAAATCTCAAAATAACTTTTATTACCATGTTTTAGAATAAGTTCAAAATTTTGAATTATTCCAGATTCTTTACTTCTAAATAATGGGGAAAGCTCAATGCCTCTTTTGGTTTCGTTGGTAAATGCCTCTTCAATATCCTTATAGTAAATATTTAACAATGACTTATGTGTTGATGCAAGTTTATTACGTAATATTTTTAAATCATTATAAGTAAAACCACCTAAAAGATCAGTATAATAATGTCTTCTTTCATATTGATCTTTACTGTAAGAATAGATTAGCACAAAATGATTTTCATTCCAAAAATGATTTTCATTCAACTTCTTATCAAAAGTATTAATAATATCTTTTAAAGGCAGTAAATTTTCTGATTTAATATTCGTAACTATTAAGTTATTTGTATCAAAAGTTAGTTGTAGTCTCGCTAAAAACCTTAAAAGTTTACTTTGATCTATTTCATCTGAATATCCATCAAAATCTAAAACAGGTATAAAATATTTATTTTTTTTATTTAATCTTTTTATACATTCCCCTACATCATCTGCAATTAATATTTCGTCTCTATAATCTAAATTTTTATACTTGTCAACAAATGAGTTTATATTAATCTGAAATAATACATGTTTATCATTACTTAATAAAAATGATTCGTCATTAACAAACTTATAATTTAGTAAATGATAATAATTTTTTGCTGAAAAATTAAACTCTTTAGGTTCATCAATAAACTTAGACTCATCAATAAGTTTTAAATCCTTATCTAATGGCAATATAATATTATAAAAAGTGCCGTATTCAAAAGCTACCGATGGATTTAAAACATTTGAGGTCGTATTAAAAAAAGAGAAACAATTATCAAAACTATTTTCACTTTTATAACTATGTGATGAAGCTGAAAATAAGCCTTTATTCTTATTAATTAAGTTTGAGAAAATTATTAAACCCCAATGAGAAGCTGTTCTAATTGCATGATGATTTAATAAAAAATCATTTGTGTTAAAAAAAGCTGAAAAAGTCACTTCGCCTTTTTCTAATTTATTTAAGTCTTCTTCATATAAATCTATATGTTCCGAATTAATTTTGTAAATCTTTTTGATATTTGATATTGTCTTAGAAATAACCCCTTCATTACCAGAATCAAAAATCGATATATCTAAAAAGTCTTGTCTCTTAGTATCTAAATTTGAATTATTTAATAAATTAATTTTCTCTGCGTATTGTGAAAGTTCAAAGCCAACTTCGTTAAAATTATCTTTTCCTTTTAATTCAAACAAAGTATTACTGGAATTTATTCTTGCGGTTAAAACACCAATACCAGTATCTGTATGATCTATGATATTCCTTGCTAATTCTCTTAGCCCTAAAAATAAGTTTTTTGTAAATTCATAAATCTCATAGATTCTACTAATCAATACCTTATGTTTTTGTATTCTTCTACCGTCTAAAATGATTTCTTCAATACGGACATTACCGATATTCCTGTTTACCAAAAAGCTAAAAAGATAAATAAAAAAAGATGGTTGATTTAATAATTTAGATATTATTGGCTTAAAACCAACCTTTAACGAATTCATCTCTAATTCGGAAAAACCTCCCCTTCTATAACTTGGTAATTTAAAATCTTTGTTAATTAAATCTTCAATAGTTTCAAAATCATGATGGACTAAATGAAACTGAGATAGCATTTTTATATATTCCTGATAAAAAAGACGATTATTATTCTTAAAAAGCAGGCTTTGTTCAAAAAACCTCGTTAAACTTCTAAATGTATCGAAATTTTGGTCAGCAATAGAATATTCTGAATGTCCTTTCTTATATTTCTCATAATAAGTTTTATATTCATTTATCTTACTATCAAATTCAACCTTATTTACTTCTTTGAATATAGTATTTGCACTCCATGAGTTTTCAGTAGATACAAAATATTCATTAAATGTTTTCTTATTAATTAAAAAAACAAACAACTGATCTTCCGGTGTTCTAACCTCACCTTTAAATTTCATTTCAAAAAGGGTTATACCCGTAAATGATAAATACCAATATTTTATTAAACTTAAATTATCTCTAAAACGAAAGTATATTCCACTTTCTAAAATTTGTGGTAACTGTATTTCAAAAATAATCGAGGGAAATGAGTTTTTATGTAAAGCTATTAAGCCTATTAAAGCAACATCAAAATTCAATGTATCATCGCCAAACTTTAAAACAATTCTTCTCTTTTCATTATTATTTTCAGTCAATTGATTTCTTAAATCATTAAATAACTTTGAAGTTTTATTTACATGTAACGAGCCTATTGTTTGGTTTACTACATCATCTGCCAAATATGAGTTAAGTTGGATAGTAAGTTCAAATGAATAACTTAAACTATTCTCTGGGAATACATCATAAAAGGTATTATACTCTAAAATGTTTATACTCTTATTAAACATAAAAACATGCAAATTTAAATAACAAAAAAGAGGTGTCTTATTTTTATAAAAAATAAAATAATGTACAGTAGTTTTACATTTTAAATAACTTACATAGCCAATATATAAAATAACTTCTAATTTTAATAATATGACGAGGTATAAATTTAAGCAAAGGCAAAAAATAATACACCAAGCTGATACAAAGGAATATTTCAATAGCCTTTCATCAATGCCAGGATGGAGCAAAATACTGATAGAGAACACAAATAAGCCTTATAATTCATTTGTGCAATTCTTGTTAGAAAAGAATTTCTATAATGAACGGGAAGAACGTTTAATCTTAAAAAATATTGCAACTGAGTATGGTGCTGACATATCAAAAGTCACTAAATGGCTTAAACAGATTTATGAAGATATAATTGAACTAAATTCAGAAAAGCCGGAACTGTTTAAAACTGAAGGTGTACAGCATGTATTATATTGCAGAAGACATGACAGTTCTGTATCTTTAAGTGTCTGGCTATTAAATACTCCAAGGCTTTTTGAAACATTTGAATTTGATTTTGCAAATGCAAGAACAGGTACTCGTTATTTTTTTGTTGAGAAAGTTGAACATACCTTATATAATCATGAACATTCTATAACCGTGTACTTAAGAGATGGATTTGCAAACAAATACAGAGAATTATTAGTAGACAGAGCAGAGTTTTATGGTGTTATTGATTTTTCTGAACGATATAACCTCTTAGATTTTCAGATTGATGATGAGATCATGAAGTTTTACAAGTATTGAGATACTTATTAAATACAACTTACAATTTTACTTCTTTTTCTTTTTTGCTTGTATCTTTTGAACCTTTTGTTTCAATAAATCATTTACATCAATTGATGGAAATATATACCTGCCAAATGGAGCATTGGCGGTAAGTGTAGAGATAAAGCCCCTTAAACTGTTTAAAGCTATTGAAACAGAAGAATACTGCAATAAACTCTTCTTATCTGCTTCTGAAAGATTTGCTTCTACTGAAAACTCAAAAACTGCAACACCTTCTGCAAAGATAGAATATCCAGGTTTTTCATCATCGCCCTGATTTATGGCAGTCTTGATAAAAACCCGTGTATCACCATCATTCTTATTAAATGCAAAATCAATATCAATCTCATAAGATGAAACTAACTCCCTAATATCTATATTATCAGCCGGAGCCGTGAATTTGAAATTACTATTTAAGATAGCAAAATCAATCAAAATTAAAGGTGATGGTTTAGCTTTCATTCTATGCTATTTTCAAAACTGGCTTTGCTTCAACAGAATCAAGATCTACTCTATTGTAATCTGGATTTTTGTTTACATATACCCAATAACCTTTACCATCCGTAAGACGACTTTGTGATAATGATGGTGTATTGTAAGTATGTTCAACCTCTTCGTTATAATTTTCAGCGACTGGCTTTGCCTTGATTTCAAATACAAAACCATACTCCTCCTGCAACTTGGCGAAAGTAATAAGATTTGCTAATTTATCCCCCTGATACATCTGAGTAACATAACTTGCAGATGTGCCAATAGCTTTTGCTAAATCCTTTTTCTTAATTAATTTATCTGCATTTAATTTTTCAAATTCACTAAAGAAGCGAAACATTAACATCTTTGCTTCATGTTCTAATTCCTCAGCCTTTGATTTAAAAGTAAAAAGGCTTTCAAAACCCGGTGCTATATCATATTTTTTATTAAACTTCATAAGTATATCCTCCTACTGTTTCGATGATTGACTTTTGTTCGTTATTAAGTTTTGTATTTTTCTTATTCTCATATAAAATTGCTGCAACAACAATATGGGTACCAGATGATGAATGTACTTCTTTACAATAAATTCTGTCGTTATCCTGACCTTTAAAGAACTTCATTGCAGTTACATCTTTACATTTATTGTTTATCTCTTCTTTGTCGTAAATTGCGGGATTCTTGTGACCACCCAGTATAATATCTGAAATGAATTTGAATTTCTTTTTGTGCCTATCATCTTTGTTCAAATATGCCAATATCTCCTTTGCATTTTGTTCGTCAAGGTAAATAGCTCGCTTGCCATCTTTAGAACCAATTATTTTTTTGCATTTCCTTTTCAAGTGCGAAATTAAGCTATAGGTTAATTTTATACAATTATTTTATGTTAATTTTTTGACAAATTGTCATTTTTTCACATAAATCAATTTTTACGTCGGTTTAAAGAGGTCTTATAGTACAAATATATTAATAAATCTCAATTTTACTCAAGCAAATAGGCATATTATTCTAAACTAATGAATTTAAGATATTCCTGATTATCGACTTTACGGTTATCTACCGGCTGTGCTAAGAGCCATAATAATTTATCAATCACTCTTAATTCAAATGCTTGTTTATATATTTTAAAGTATTTACCTGCTTCTGTTGCTTTAAATTCCTTTAGTATATCATTTGAAATGGCAAAAAGATTCTTTTCATGCATAGCTAATCTCATCTTATCAATTTCTGCTTTGAATACCGTGTATTTATCCAGATGTATTCTTTTTATCTTTTTATCCTCGATCAGTTTATGCAGTGAATCTTTGGTGAATGTATCGCATAAAGAGAATGTATTGGGATTTATCAGAAAAGCTATTTTGCTTAATAGTGATATAGTCTGCCTTGTTGTTGAATCGCTTGATGTTTTTAATTCGTTGCTAACTGTATCAATGATTTCAGGATTGCCATTTTTCACTTCATTGATAAACCGATGCTTTATAATATCATTTAGAAAAGTATCTACGCTCCTATATCCTTCAGAAATATTACGCCTAACTGCATATTCTCTTAAAAACATATCAAATACTTTGGATGTAAAGAATGCCATTAATTTCTTGTCTTTATGTATTACACCTAATCTGCTAAAATAATAATGGTAATAGTATTCATCTCTGTTCCACCAATAAATCGATTCATAAGTGGCTTGTATAATATCAATTTCTGGAATGACCATCTTATTAATTTTTTAGACTTAAGAAAACTATGCCGGTGTGCTACTTATCAATCAATTTAGATCTAAGTATTCTATCATTTTTGCACGAAGTGGCTCAAAGTCATTTTCAATCTTTTCAATTACAAAATCACCTAAATTATTTATTATATCTGTATTTAATTCGTAGGCTTTATATACAAAGTGGACCATGTGTGGCTTTACATCACCATCTTTTTTCATCCCTTTATATAAAATGTCATCTTTTAAAAAACTTCTTAAATCATCAACTCTCTTTACTACATCTTTATCTACTTCTATTATTAAAGTTAAAGTTTTGCCATTTAAGATTTCATTTGGGAATACAGTATAATAAATCATACTATTATTACCCTTGTCCCACATATTTTTCCAATCTAATGTATTACCATAAAACTCCCAGCTGTATTTTCTTAATACTTTGCCTAACTCATTTAACACATAACGTTCTGCTTCTTTTCTAACAAGAATGGCTTTGTCTATTTTCTCTTTATGTTCAAAATAGAATTTTGTTTGTTCATTCATAGTATTATTTTTTGTCAGATAATTCATATTATTTACAAAATCAATAAAATAGGTATATTCTTTAAATGTTACTGATGCAGGAATGCCACGCTGAACCACGTTATTTAACCATTCTGTGTGTGTAATATTTATAAAATTTTCATCACCATCCTGTTTTTCTAATGTAAGTAATATACCAACCTTATTTTCTTTTACGTAATCGAATGTATTCCAATAGTCTTTGAGGTCGTTATGTAGCCAATGATTAATCTTGTTTTCAATTAATATACATTTACCTCCATCATTATCATGTAATACTATGTCTATAAAGTTCCTGTTTTTGGTGCAATATTCTGTATACGTTATATAGGATTGTAAATTAAAATCAATATCTCTTTTTTGACAGATAATGGAACATAAAACATCAATCATTATCTCAGAAATCGCAGGAGAATATTCCTGGTCTAAAAAAAAGGAGTATATTCTACTAATTGTAGTTTCTTTTTCTTGCCTACCTATTATATCCAAAAACCCAATTTCTCTCTTATTCTCTTGTGGAATATCTTTTGTAATTAATTTAAGTAAATCTTCATCGTACATACTTATACATTGATTATGTTAAAGGGTTAGATTTTAATATTTTCTAAACATAATTACTTACAGATAAACTATATTGCATTAAAGTACCAATATACATTCTTATCCTTTCTGTCAGCTGATACTTGAGGTAAAAAATATAAAGTGTTATTTTCATCCAACTCTCTCAAAATATCTCTCAAAGGTCTTCCCTCTCTGTTATCTTTTATAAAGAAACCTTTTTCTATTAAAATTGGCATTAAATATTTTGGTTTAGCATCAATTAGGTTCATTTTCTTTATAAATTCCTGTATGACATATCCCATTCTAATAATCTTTGGATTTTCCATTATATTATATTTAGTTCCGTTAAAATATCTTTCTTAAACTTACTAAATGGTCGTCTATCAAAATTTTCTTCTAAATATTCTGTACCAAATGCTAATCTATATAATTCTTCATGCGATACTCTTATAGAAGTAAAAATATTTGATGATAATATTGTCAAATATCTATCAGAAAATTTATATCTAATATCTAACAAGTCCTTTAATTCATAAGTATGTGCATTATAAACAGTTTCTAAAGACATATCATTAAAAGTCTTTTCAATCTTACTACCAGAAGGTGAAATAATGATTATTCTGAGACCGCTTTTTGACTCTGAAGAAAATCTATAAGTAAACCTAAAATCATTAATCACATTATTTAAATAAGGATGAATATGGCTCGATAATTCAAACGTTTTACCATGTTTAATATTCGTATTACAAATAGTACAACTTGGAATAAGATTGTAAAATGAAAGGGCTAATAATGGATTTTTATCCTTATCAAAGAAATGGTCGAACTGGGGTCTGGTTATTTTTTTTTTGCTTTTAGTGATTATTGTATTAGTATAATTTCTATTGCAGTAAGTGCAAGTATTGATTTCTAATGCATTGGCTAATTTATAAGCATCATATCTATTTACACATTTATCGATAAACCAATCATAATTAAACACATAACTAATTGCTTTTTTGAAATCAGGAGATATTTCAATAAATGGATTTATCAAAATATTCAAATTATCTAACACACAGGGATTACCAACAAGAATTTCATCCAAATTATCATTGATATATAATTTAAATAATTGTTTAGTTATTGGAATATTTAAACCAGGCAATAAATACAAATCATCAATTCTTTTTTTTATTAAAATTGACATTTTTATAAAAAATTCTCTTTTAGCTTTCAGAACCTTCGTACTATTTGGATTTATGTATATCACTTTTTATTTAGCTATTATTTGTTTTCTTAATTCTTCTAAATCTTTCATTTGCTTTTCAATAATTAACAACCTTAATTCTGATTCCATTTTTTCATCGTACATTTCTGCCAACTTTCTTTGAACAATTGGCTCATCTATATTTTTTATAATTAAATTATGATATTCTGCTTGCTCTTTATCGTCTTTATCATCAAGCCATAAAATTGTTTCCTTTATTTTCTTTTTTGCAAAATCACCAATTAGACCATCATCTATAAAAAAAGAATCTGCAAGTAAATCTGTAATGTTAGCACCGAATGACTTTTTAGGTTTATTACTTTCACTCAAAACGATTTCATCTTTACTCTTATCTAAATAGACTATATTGTAATTCAACATATCAAATAAAGTTAAAGGATCATGAGTAGTAAAAATAATCTGAGCCTCTGTACCTAATTTATTAAAATACTCTTCAAAGAAATAAAGAATCGTACTTAAAAACTGCTTCTTCCATTTAGGGTGAAAACCTAAATCAGCCTCATCTAAAAGTACAAAGTACAATGGCTCAATATTTGATGGTTTTATTTTAGAAAAGTCTTTATTCAGAACTTCATAGAATCGAGAAAACAAATTTAATAATGCATTCTCACCTGAGCTTAGAGTTCTGTTAGAAGGTTCAAAATTAATAAAATCCCTAAATCTACTATCAGCATTAAATATTACTTCATTAATATCTTCATTCTGTGAATTATAGTAATTGTTTACTTTAATAATAAAATCATTTTGTAATTTCAATATTTGAATTGCATCATCTTTACTTAAATGAATAGCTCGATCATTCCAATTAAAATACCTATTATCATGTTCATTATGTGCCTCTGTTTTATCGATAAAATAATAAACTTGTTTTATTAATTCTATTGTTTCATCAACCGGCAATAACTGAAACCCATCTTTTTTAAATCTATATTCATGCTTGTTCAAAAAATCAATAAAAATATCTAATGGTTTATCATCCTTATGACTATCAATAAACTCTCTAATACCACCCTTTATATCTCCTTCACTTAAATAAGCATTATTCTGCTCCATTAGCGTAATAAACAGGCACAAAAAGTCCATCAAAAAATAATTTTTGAGTAAATCTTTTTGCAGATTAACCAAATTAAAGTCTTTTGGTCTTGTTGCATTTATCGTCGTTGCTTCATTTTTTGTTTTCTTATAAATAAGAGTTATCACATCTCTAAAGCCATATGGTGTATTATGAAACAAAATTTCATCCTTATCAGATTCAACCTCTATTAAATATCTTGTAAATGTAATCCTGTTATAATCATTAGCAACAATGCCAAACATTCCTAAAAATTTACTACCAAAATCTGAATTAATAAATTCAATCTGCCTTAACCAATTTCTCATTCTCAGCTGCCTAACCGGTTCAATAGCTTTACTTGATTTATGTACATCATTTATGTTATTTAAATCATTACCAACTAAAGTATCAAAACTTAAATCAATACCACCTTTAGATGTTTGATAATCAAAGTATGGAGAATAATACATAGTATTATATCGAGGAGCAAAAATTCCATAGTGAAAATCACTTTTAAAGTCAATGGAATTATCATTAATAAAAACTTTTTCATTATCCTCAAAAATTAAAGCCATATTTCTATAACCATATTCTTTTTGAAATACGCCTGATAAAATATTTAAGAGTGAAGTCTTACCAGCACCATTCTTACCTACAATTGCTGATACCAATTTAATAGTATCAATTCCGTAAAAATCTGGAATGTATTTTTCATTTTCTACCTTTACAATAAAATCACCTTTAATTGAATAAAAATATCTACCACCTAAATTAATTATTTGTGGCTTTGAGAATAAATGATGACCTTCAATATAAATGGCAGATAAATGCATATTAAACTATTTTAAATCAAATGTCTTACTTTAATCTTCTTGTACTTTTTACCCATGTCTAATACTATGGCTGTTGGGTTTTTGATAATTAATTCACCTTTTTGCAAACCGGCAATGGCTTCTTTGATTTCCTGAAACTCCTTACCTGAAACTCCGAATAAATCTTTAATCACTCCATCATTTATGGACTGCTGCTTCATAATCAATGGATATTGAGCATTTGCATAGAAATCAAAATATTCACTCTTGTAACTATCCATATTTTGTGTAGCAAGGATTATACTTAAGCCTTTATTTCTACCTACAGCAATTAAGTCTCGAAGTGGTTTATTATCAAATCCAAGCATGTAATGTGCTTCATCAATTATCGTAAAGTGACGTAATTCTACATTATACTGGTCAACTGCCTGCTTAGGTAATTTCTCATATATTGTATTCAATTTCGACACAATAAAATAAACAATCGCTTTTGCTATCGGACCATCCTTAGGAAAGGCATCCATTTTTACTATATAGCTATCTTTTATTAAGTCCACTTTATCTTCATTTGAAAATAAATTATTCCTAATTAATTGCTTGAAAACAGACTTTACACTATCGTCTTTATCTCTGTCCTTTTCTGACTGTAAGGTTGTATATTCTATTAAAATATCCTGAAATCCAATTGGCTTATTGTGTGTTTTCTTATATGCATTTATAATCGCTTCTGATAAACGGTTACTCATATTCGCACTAATAGTTGCTCTGTCTATTGAACATAAAGCTATTGCCAACTCAGTAGAATATAAATTGATTTCATTCTGTGTCTTACCTGTAAAATCTTTAAATGGCGTAAATGGCAAAGGGGCTTTTATCGGGTCAAGAATAGCTGTTCTATCCACTTCAAATAAGTTTAACCATGCATTATTTGCAGGGTCT
>JAXLXG010000005.1:0-168563 GCA_046328075.1 Candidatus Sericytochromatia bacterium | reverse complement strand
ATGTTAGATGATATAAGTGGTCATGACATTTTAAAAAGTATTAGAGAAACAGAGAAGCAAAGAGAAATAGAAAAAAAATCAAAAATATTTATTGTTTCGTCTTCTGAAGATACAAAAAATATCTTAGATTCTTATAAAGAAGAAGCTGAATTATATATAAAAAAACCAATAACTAAAGAAAAACTGGTTAATAGTTTATTTAAATTTGGATTAATTAATGAAGTTCAAGCGAATAAACAAATAGTAGAATTTCCTGATAAAGAAGAATTTATTAATCTTTTAGATGAAATTAGATTAATTTTAGTTGATATGTCAGAAAGTTTATTTAATTTGAATGAAAGGGATTTTAATGAACAAAAATTTGAAATAAAGAAAAATATAAGTATTGTTAGAAATTTAATGTCTCACCTAAAACTGGATTTAATAGTTGAAATAATAGACCTTACATACAATGTATTACATAAATATGATAAATTAATAAAATATAATGAGTTTTTTTTATTATTTATAACAGATTTTATTTTATTTTTATTAAATTCATTAGATTTAGTGAAAAATAAGTTTTCTGATAGCTTTTTAACAGATGAAAAAGAACATTTTTATAATAAAGTATTAAATCCTTATTTTAGTTTTTTTGAAACTAAAGATAATAATAATGAGTCAATAGAACTAAAAGACAGTTTAGATAATAACCTTGATAAAATTAATATAAATTCCTCTGAATCTGATACTAAAAACATAAAAATAATTTCTAATATTAAAGAGAGTGATTTAAATTTAAATATTTCTTTACCTGAAACAAAATTAGACTTAAAAACAAGTATTAATAAAGATATTGTTTCACATTCCATCAAACAAAATATTAAAGTTGATACAGATAAAGTCGATCAGTTATTTGATCTTGTTGGAGAATTAATCACAATTGGTTCTACTTTTACTTCTTATGAACAATTAAAAAATTTTGATGATTCTTTAATTAGAAAAAACTCAAAAGAATTAAATAAAATAATAAAAGAAATCCAAGAAATAACTATATCTATAAGAATGATACCATTAGATGAGCTTTTTAATAAAATGAAAAGATTAGTTAGAGATTTATCTAACAAAACAAATAAACCTATTAATTTTAATATTTTTGGTCAAGATACAGAAGTTGATAAAAATATAATAGAAGAATTAGCAAATCCAATAACACATATTTTAAGAAATGCCATTGATCATGGAATCGAAGATGAAAATTCAAGGATTCAACTTAATAAACCTGTTGAAGGCAATATAAATTTAATTGCTAAGTATGAAGGAAATCATATAGCGATAATAATAGAAGATGATGGGAAAGGTTTATGTATAGAAGGTATTTATCAAAAGGCTTTAGAAAAAGGTTTAGTTAATCCAGATAAAGAATTAACTGAACAAGAAATATTTAAATTTATTTTTGAAGCTGGATTTAGTACAGCTAAAGAAATTTCTGATATTTCTGGTAGAGGTGTTGGAATGGATGTTGTCAAAAAAAATATTGAGAAATTGAATGGAAAAATATTTATAGATAGCATTAAAGATAAAGGAACAAAAATATCATTGAAAATACCTTTAACACTAGCTATTTTAGATGCTATGTTAGTTGAAATAAATAATACTTTTTTTGCAATACCATTAGAAATGATAAATCAATCTTTTAAGGCAAGTTCATTACATATTACGGACACACCAGATGGTAATAGTTTTGTTAGTATAAGAAGCAATTTATACAAAATTATTGATTTAAAACAATATTTTTATAAAAAAATATCTGATAAAAATAAATATGATAATAGTATTTTTATTATAATTGAGAGTTCTGAAAAAAATAGAGTTTGTTTTTTAGTTGATAAGATAATTGGACAACAACAAGTTGTAATAAAAGGAATAGATGAAACAATGGGAAATTTAGAAGGTATAACAGGAGGAATGATCTTAGGAAATGGTGAAATTGGATTTATAATAGATGTAGAAAAAATTCTTTCTTTATAAATTTAAGATTATGTTAAAAAGAAAAATAAAAGTTTTAATAGTAGACGATTCCTTAATTACTAGAAATATTTTAAGTGCAGAATTATCAAAAGATCCATTTATTGAAATTGTTGGGACAGCGACTGATCCTTATGATGCAAGAGATAAAATAATTGATTTACAACCTGATGTTATGACACTTGATATAGAAATGCCCAAAATGAATGGTTTAGAATTTTTAAAAAAACTAATGCCACAACATCCATTACCTGTGGTTGTTGTCAGTTCTCTAACTGAAGAAGGTAGTAAATACGCAATAGAAGCTTTAGAAAGAGGTGCTGTAGATTTTGTTCAAAAAACAGACTTTAATTCTAATTTAAATAATATGATTCTTGAATTAATAACTAAAATAAAGATTTCTTCTATAGCAAATGTTTCTCACTGGAAAAAAGTTAATAGCTCTGAAAAAATAATTGAAAAAAAATTACTTAAATCTAATAATAAAAAAATAATTGTAATAGGAGCTTCAACAGGTGGAACTGAAGCTATAAAAAAGATATTAATTAATTTACCATCTAATATGCCTCCTATTGTTATTGTTCAACATATGCCACCTGTTTTTACGAAAATGTTTGCAGATAATCTAAATAAAAAATGCAACTTACAAGTAGACGAAGCAAAAAGTGGTGATGAGTTAGTTAGTGGTAGAGTTTTTATAGCACCAGGTGGCTATCATATAAAAGTGGTTGAACATGAAAATAAATTTAAATTGATATGCACAAAAGGAGATAAATATAATGGACATTGTCCTTCTATAGATATATTTTTTGAATCTGTTGCAAAAACAATAGGTAAAAATGCTTATGGTGTTTTGTTAACTGGTATGGGTAAAGATGGAGCAAAAGGACTAAAGACTATGAGAGATAGTGGAGCAACAAATATTGTTCAAGATGAAGAAAGTTGTGTTGTTTTTGGTATGCCTAAAGTTGCTTATGATATAGGTGCAGCACAATATATGGTTAATTTGAGTGAAATGTCTGATTTTTTAATCCATGAAATAGAAAAATCTAAATAATTCAACCAAAGATTAAGTCAATTGTCAAAAGATTAAAAAATTTGAAGTAATAAGAATTCTTGAATTATATCTATCATATTGTTTATTGAGAGGATAATTAAGCTATATACTTAAATTAATATAATTTCAATTAGATTTAACTATAGTAAAAATCAATTAAAAAAAGATATATAGCTATATTTTTAATCCCAGCTTTGTAATATCTTAGAATATTTGTTTATTTTATTCTTAATATTCTTTTTTTTGTTAAAACTTGTATTCCCATAATAGTTATTTATTGCTTAAAAGAAAGTAGCATTATCTTATAAACTAATCTCCACCAATAAACAATTTAGGTATTTCAATTAACATAAATATTACTATTATAGATAAATTAAAGTATAAAATAGCCTTATTACGAACTCTAAACCCTAAATATATTAATAAACTATTATTAAGAAAAATATTACTAAATATTTAATGCAGGTTTGGGGGAATAGACTAACTATATTTAAACTATGTTTATAAATAGAAATAATAGATATAACACTAAAAAGCTTGTCCTAAATATATACATTGTGATTTATTCTTTTTATTTGTTCCAACATTTGATAAGAGTAATAATGATATACCTATTGAAGAGTTATAAAATTAAAATCTCTAATAAATATCTTATGGCATCAGAAAACTCTGCAATGGTAAATGTTCTAAGTATTTGCTAATAGCAATAATCCACCAACAAAAACTTTTAACTTGTAACTTAGATGTATATGCTATCCAACCATAAAGTAATGTTTGTGAAAATAAAAGTATAAAAAGATAATTTCTAAGAGAATTATATGAAATACAATTTTCACATACTCTATCAGAAAAGAAAACCCATTTAAACAAAATAGAAGGTAGTAATAACATTATTGTAAAAAGCATACTTTGTTTAAAACGATTAAAGTTTTTATTATCAATTTTCAAGATAAAAAAGTAAGCTATAAAACAAATAATAATTGATAATGGAATTAAATAATATGTTTCTTTAGATATTGATAAAGAGTATAAAACTAAACCAAACATAAGGTTTGATAAAATAGGATAAAAATCTAATTTTTTATAGATTGAAAAGGAAGAAATAAAATAAAGAATAATTGAGAGAGGAATTAAATTATAAGTATTTTGAGGTACAGATAAACTATATAAACCAATTATAAATACCAGATTTGTTAATACAGGATAAAAATTTAATTTGTTATGAAATGAATTAACAAGATATAAAATAAAACCTGTTAAAGCAAAGTAAAACGTCATTTCATCAAAGTAATTAAAAGTAAAAAGAAAACTAAGTGCAAATAAGTCTTTTAACTCACCAATTACTCTAAAATTTTTACTAGTATCAGATATATATATTTGTAAGAAAAGATTACTTAAAGCAAAGAAATAAATCAAGAAACTGGCTTCGAACTTAGCAAAATTATTAAAATACAGATATAATGAAATAAACAAAATACTTTGTATAAAATAAATAAGATATGAATCTTTTTTTATAAAAAATAAAATTGAAAATGAAATTAACAGTAATACGAAAGAATAAATACTATTTTGATTAACTGAAGGATTAATTAAGATAAGTGTGTTAAATGAGAAACTAAACACGCCTAGTATTAATGATATATAGTAATAATATTTATTATGAGTATAGTTTCCTTGATGTATCTTTTTTAAAAACTCAGAAAAACCATAAAATAAAGTCCAGATTAAAGTTATAGCTGAAATAAAGATATTTATATCATTTACTGTTATCTCAAAGTTATATATCCAGAAAAAACACATAGTAATAGAAGTAATAGGTAAAATATTTAAAACATTTGGTGTCACTGTATCTTGATAATTTCCATCTAATAAAAGAATTTTTTTAGGATAAAAAATAGTAAAAAACACAGCTATAATTACAAAATTAATAATCTGAACAAAATAAAAAGTATTTATATCTAGTATATTTAGTTTTGATATACCAAATTCAAGACTAGTAGCAAATAACAATGAATATTTAGAAATCATTATTACAGATATAAATAATGAAGTAAAAGATGATAAAAAAGCAAAAATATAAAATGGTGAAGCAAAATCGTAAATATGATATTTATAATAATTGCCATTTATATCAAGTTCAGGAAGTTTATAATCAACAATACTTTTAACATATTTTACACATTTTTGACTCTTATTAAATAATGTTCCAACACCTAACCATAAAAAACCTATAGATGTCATTATTAGTAAATTGTACTCAGCACCTAACCAAGATATAGATTTAAAAAAGATAACAACTGAAGTTACAAGCATACATGGAAATAACCAAAGCTTAGAAATATAAGCTCTCATTTTTAAAAGATATAAAATTGATATAATTCCTATCTGCAAAAATTCTTGTTCAATTTTTAACCAACCTTCTTCGGAATTAATATTTAGAAGATCAATAAAGAAGTACTTTAAAAGAAAAATATTAACAATTAATGCACCTTGAAAGAAAGGCTGTGCATATTTTTTATCAATATACATAAGCTTTTTTCCTTCACGTTCATAAAGTTCAAATAATTCTTCTACAATTACGCCTATAAAAAACCAGTTAAAACTTAAAATAATAAAGCCCCAACTTTGATATTTTTGAGGTAATACATCAGTAATAATATTTAAAAATCCATCTGTAGAAGCTGTAATAGCAAAATAAATCCATAATCTTGAAGGATAAACTTTAAATATACAAATGTAAAATATAGAAGATAAGATAGCAATTGTATAATCTTTTACATTAACAAGAACAGATATACTTGTCATAAGTAAAGCAAAATTATACAAAGGCTCAGATATTAAATAAGGGATAATAGAAGAAAATCTATCTTGTAAGCCATAAGGTCTAATAATATCCTTTTCAAAAAATTTCTTTAGATTTATAGCGTTTTCTTCTTCTAATTTTTTTTCAGATGTTTTAGCATCAGAATATCTAAGCTGGATAAGATAACCTACTGATAAATATAAAAAACTAAGAAGAACAGCATAATATCTATAATTATAAAAGTCCATGTAAGGATTAACTACAGTAATTAAGCTAAAATAAACTATTGAGAAAGTAAGTACACTTATATAACTTAATACATTTCTTTTATGATAAAAACTATTGAATAAATAAATAAATGAAAGAATAAGTAATGATGCAATAGTGTATAAAGACCATGAGTCAAAAATACTAACTTTAATCCAAACAATAACAGATGTTGTTAATGATACAAAATATAAAATAGATTTAGATTTTTGAAATTCTCTATTATTACCAATAATTATTAATAATAGAGTAGTAAGGCTCAGTATGAAAGACTGAATATCAGAGCTTACCTCCCATGATTTTAATAAAAGTATTACAAAACTGATATAAAAGATACCATTAAGAGTTTTATTAATAAGTTTATAGATTTTGTTGTTAAATAAATCTGAGATAAGAAGATATAATACAAATCCTGAAAAGCTTATAATAACTAATTTTGTTATATCATATAAAGACAAAATAGGAGCAATGCCTGATAATAAAAAACCTACACTAGTTAAATTCTTTAAAGTATTAATCTCTATTTTTGAAAAAAGCGAATAATTTTGATTATCTTGAATCTTTTTTATATTAAATAATAATAATGTACTCAAAAACATTGAAATCATACCATAAGATTGAAGGCTAAAGTTATTAGTTGAAATAATAATCATATATACAAAAGTAAGGAGAGAGTTTAAAAATAAAGTGCTTTTTAGATTTTTAATATTGATATTTTTATTTAAAATCAAAGATCCTAATAATAAAACTATAAAATATAACAAAGAAACAAAGGTTTCAAAATCTTCTCTGGTAAAAAAAGCTGAGTTTAGTGAAATCTCTATATAACTAGGTAAAGGTGATGATAAAGCTAGTAAAATAAAAACAATAAAGTATCCAAGTTGTAATTCCTTATACAAAGTTTTTAAAGTAATATAACTTGTTATGGGAATTATGACTACAGTTAGACTAGCAATCATAAAATCACTCATTTCTGAAAACTTAAGTGAAGATGATGAGGCTAAAATTACAGGCGTTGCTAAGAGATTAATTATGTAAAAGACATCCCCTGTCCAAGGTAATGATTTTCGTATAAAGAAACCACTACCAAATAAACCTGTCGAATAGACTAAAAGAACTAAAAAAATTAATGATGCTGAGTTCATTTCTTTAATTACAGGATAAGCTGAAAAAAGCATAAGAATAATTCCAAGAAATACAAACCACTTACCTGAAATAAATTCTAGAAATGAAATTAGTAAGTTTTTTTCATTGAGATTGAGATTCTCAATTATCTTATTTTCCTCCAGATAAACCACCTCCTAATAAATACTAAATATTTAAATTATGAGTGCTCTAGTTTAAACCCAGTCTATCTGTATGTTACGTCCTTAATAAGTTCTCTATACTTCTTTATTACATTTTTTTAGTTCTATAAAAGTTCTAATTTATATAAAAAATGTATTAGATCATAAAATGAATATTTTTGTCAAATGAGTTATAACATTATTAATAAATGTTTTTAGTATTATATAAAAGTTCTAAATTAATTATTTAAAGTTATTAAAAGTTCTATTTTTGAGAGTTATATTAATTAAGTGTTTAGGGATTTTAGAAATATTTTTTGCTGAGATAACTATTAGGTTTATCTATTTATAAAAAAAGCTCTGACTATATATCAGAGCTTTTTTATTTGTTCTAAATTTTAGAAAATATAAGCTTCTTCTTTAGCTACTTTTTCACCAATTTTTCTTCTTATTTCTATTGTGTTAATAGGCATAAGTTTGGTAAATCTTCTAAGAGCTGCTAATTGCATTCTTAAATCATCACCTGATGAAATAGCACCAATAACATTTCTACAGAATAATTCAACTTTTTGAACAGAGTCATTGATAAATACTCTTGTAGCATCAACTTGAAACTCAGCTTCTTTTTCACCTTTAGCAGCAGCAATTTTAAGAGTTCTTAAAAGAGCACTTTCCATAGCATAAATTTCCATAATAGCATCTGTTAAACCAGCCATTATTTCTTGTTCATCATTAATCTTAGCCATGTATTTTTGTATTGCTACACCTGCAGCAAGTAAAGCTGCTTTTTTAGCATTTCCAACAAGTTTTTTCTCAACTGAAAGTAATGTTTCTTCTTCTTCGTCAAAGCTTGGGAAACTCATTATTTCTTCCATTATTTTCATTCCAGCTTGCATTAAAGGAAGCTCATTTTTCATTGCTTTCTTCAAGAACATACCTGTAACTAACATTCTGTTAATTTCATTTGTTCCTTCAAATATTCTGTTAATTCTTGCATCTCTATAATATCTAGCTGCAGGATATTCTTCACTATACCCATATCCACCAAATATTTGAAGAGCTTCATCTGTTATATAAGTTAATGCTTCAGTTCCAAATACCTTAATAATTGAACATTCTGCTGCATATTCTTCAATTGCTTGAAGAACTTGTTGTGGATCTTTTTTATCAATTGTTTCAATATATTTATCTATTAAACCTGCACTTCTATATGTCATACTTTCACAAACATAAGTTTTAATAGCCATCTCTGCTAATTTATGTTTGATAAGCCCAAATTCAGATATTGATTTATTAAATTGTTTTCTTTCATTTGCATATTTTGAAGCAACAGGCATAATAACTTTACTTGCACCAATTGAAGCAGCACCTAATTTAAATCTACCAATATTTAAGATATTAAAAGCAATTTTATGTCCTTTACCAATTTCACCCAAAACATTTTCTACTGGTACTACAGCATTTTCTAGAATTACTGTTGTTGTTGAAGAGCCTTTAATACCAAGTTTATGTTCTTCATTTCCTGTTGAAACACCAGGAAAATTTCTTTCAACAATAAAACCTGTAAACTTGTCACCATCAACTTTTGCAAATACAACAAAAACATCAGCAAAGCTTCCGTTTGTAATCCACATTTTTGTTCCATTAAGAATATAGTTTTTACCATCTTCACTTAAAACAGCTTTTGTTTTTGCAGCTAAAGCATCTGAGCCTGAATTTGGCTCTGTTAAAGCATAAGCAGCAATTAATTCACCTGTAGCAATTCTTGGTAAATATTTTTCTTTTTGCTCTGCATTACCAAAATAAACAATTGGTAAACTTCCAATACTTGTATGTGCCCCAATTGTTACAGCAAATGAACCTTGACGAGCAAAGTTTTCTGAAATTAAAACTGAACTGATTTTATCAACTTCCATTCCGCCATATTCTTCAGGAATATCAAATGAAAGTAAACCTAAATCCCCTGCTTGTTTTAATAAACGAACAGAAACATCCCAATTATGTGCTTCTATTTTTTCTACATTAGGTACAACTTCATTTTCCATATATTTTCTAGCAACATCTGCTATTGCTAATTGATCATCACTAAAATCTTCAGGTGTAAATACATCTTCAGGTTTTGTATCCTGTATTAAAAAGCTTCCACCTCTTACAAAATTAGACATTTTTTAACTCCTTTTTTCTAAAAAGGGGAATCACAATGAGATTCCCTATAATAAGGTAACCACTAGGGTTACTGCTAATTGACAACTTAAAATATTACAATTTTAAACCCAAGGGGTATCACTAGTATGTTAACCCTTGCGGTTATCACTACGATAAATTTTCAAATATACCAGCAGCACCTTGTCCACCACCTACACACATACTTACTAAACCATATTTAGAACCCCTTCTTTTCATTTCATAAATTAAAGAAGTTGTAAGTTTAGCACCAGTACAACCAAGTGGATGACCAAGTGCAATTGCTCCACCATTTACATTAACTTTTTCTTGATCTATTCCTAATTCTTTTACAACAGCAAGAGATTGTGCTGCAAAAGCTTCATTTAATTCAATTAAATCAATATCTTTAAGTTCAAGATTTGCAAGTTTTAAAGCCTTTGGAATAGCTTTAATAGGTCCAATACCCATTTCTTCTGGAGCAACTCCATGTGTAGCAAATGAAACAAATCTCGCAAGTGGTTTTAATCCTAATTCATCAGCTTTTTCTTTTGACATTAAAAGTAATGCAGCTGCCCCATCACTCATTTGTGATGAGTTACCAGCAGTAACAGTTCCACCCATTTTAAATGCAGGTTTTAGTTTAGCTAAAGCTTCAACTGTTGTATCAGCTCTTGCACCTTCATCTGTATCAAAAATTGTACTTTT
Source organism: Candidatus Sericytochromatia bacterium (assembly GCA_046328075.1). Lineage (GTDB taxonomy): Bacteria > Cyanobacteriota > Sericytochromatia > UBA7694 > JACMQJ01 > JAXLXG01. The sequence goes on along the minus strand of JAXLXG010000005.1, from coordinate 158,272 downwards.
TACAACAATTTTTCCTTTTTCATTAAGTGAATCTGACTCAACTTTTAAAGGAGCAATCTCATCTTTAAATTTTCCTTCTTTAATTGCAGTAGCAGCTTTTTTATGACTATTAAATGAAAACTCATCTTGAGCTTGTCTACTTATTCCATATTTTTCAGCAACAACTTCTGCTGTTAAACCCATACTTAAATAAAAACCTGGGTGATTGTCAACTAGAGTTGGATTTGGAACAACTCTATTACCACCCATAGGTAACATACTCATTGTTTCAGTTCCACCAGCAATTACAATATCAGTAGCACCTGTCATAATACTTTGAGCAGCCATTGCTATTGATTGAAGTCCAGATGAACAAAATCTATTAACTGTTACACCAGGTACACCATCTGGTAAACCTGCTAAAATACCAGCAACTCTAGCAACATTCATTCCTTGTTCAGCTTCAGGCATTGCACAACCTAAGATAACATCATCAATCATTTCAGGTTTAACTTCAGGTACTCTTTTCATTATGTCAGCAATAACTGCTGCTGCCATATCGTCAGGTCTAAAATCTTTGAGTGTTCCTTTTTTTGCCTTACCAACTGCGGTTCTATTGGCTGCGACAATCACAACATCTCTCATTTTATATTTTCCTCCTAATTAATTTTTTATTATCAGGGGGTATTAGATACCCCTTTGTTCTAAGTCCACCTGAAATTAATTTCTAAGTGGTTTACCTGTTTTAAGCATATGTTGTATTCTTTCTTGTGTTTTTCTTGTTCCACAAAGACTTAAGAATGCTTCTCTTTCAAGGTCTAAAAGATGTTGTTCTGTAACAAGCCTTGGTGTTATTAAATCACCACCAGCAAGTACATTACAAACCTTAATCCCAATTAGCTCATCATGTTCACTAATATATCCACCTTGTTTCATTGTGTATAAACCAAGTTTGAATGCAGATAAAACTGATTTACCAAACGCTTGAATATCTGTTCTTGGCTTTGGAGCTTGATAACCAGCTTTAGCAAGACCTAAAACTGTTTGTTTTGCATCTTCAATAAGCCTGTCTTTATTCATTACTATTGGATCTGAATCTCTTAAGAAACCAAGTTTTCTAGCTTCTACAGCACTTGTTGACACTTTAGCCATACCAATTGTTTCAAATACTGGTTTTAAAACAGCTAAAGGATCAGCATCAGGAGCTAATTTATCTAAAGCTCTAATTGTTAATTCTTTTGTCCCACCACCAGCAGGTATCACACCAACGCCAACTTCTACAAGTCCCATATATGTTTCAGCAGCAGTTACAGTTCTTGCACCAGCAAGAGAGAACTCACAACCACCACCAAATGTCATTGAGAAAGGAGCTACAGCAACAGGTTTTTTGGAATATTTAACAGCCATTGTTGCTTTTTGGAAGCCTCTGATCATCATATCTAAGTCTTCCCATTCACCTTCCATAGCTGACATTAAAACCATCATAAGGTTAGCACCAACAGAGAAATTTACACCTTGATTACCAATTACTAAACCTTCATAATTTTCTTCAACTTCTTTAAGTGACTTATGAAGCATATCAATAGTGTCACCACCAATTGAGTTCATTTTTGAATGGAATTCTAAACAAGCTACACCATCTCCTAAATCTATAAGTGATGCACCTGAATTTTTCTTAATTACTTTACCTTGATCTTTTAATTGTGAAAGTATTGTAATTCCTTTTGGTTGAAATACTGATTTATATTCTTTTGAATTAATATCATAATAGAATTGAATACCATCTTTCTTTTCATAGAAAGATTTTTTGCCATTAGCTAACATATCACTAACAAAAGCAGGTACTTGTTTTCCTTCTTGTTTCATTCTTTCTACAGATTTTTCAAGACCTAAAGCATCCCAGATTTCAAAAGGTCCCATTTCCCATCCAAATCCCCATTTCATTGCATTGTCAATACTTACAATGTCATCTGAAATTTCAGGGATTCTATTTGCAGAATAAACAAGTGTTGCAATTGTTGATTCCCAAACAAATTTAGAACCAGCGTCACTACCATAAGAGATAGAAGCAATTCTTTTTCCTAAACCTTCAATTTGTTTAGCTGCTTCAAGTGATGGAAACTTAACTTTTGGAGATTCTTTATATTCCATTGTTTTATAATCAAGGAAAAGTATATTTTTACCTTCTTTTTTATAAAAACCTTGTTTTGCTTTTTGCCCAAGCCATTTATTTTGAATCATTGTATTAACAAAATCTGGCATAACAAAAACATTACGACTTTCATCATTAGGAACACTATCATAAATATTTCTTGAAACATGGACCATTGTATCTAAACCAACAACATCACAAGTTCTGAATAAAGCACTCTTAGGTTTACCTGTTGCAGGGCCCATAAGTTTATCAACTTCAACAATATTGAGGTCTTGCTCCATCATTAGTCTTAATGAGTTCATGATTCCAAAAATACCAATACGATTAGCAATAAAGTTTGGAGTATCTTTACAGTTAACAATACCTTTTCCTAAAACTTTATCTCCAAACTCTGAAATGAAGTTAACAACTTCTGGTAATGTATCTTGTGTTGGTATTATTTCAAGAAGCTTTAAATATCTTGGAGGATTAAAAAAGTGTGTTCCTAAAAAGTGCTTTTTAAAGTCATCTGATAAATTAACTGCAATATCTTTTATAGGAATGCCTGATGTATTTGAGCTAACAATAGAACCAGCTTTTCTAAGTTTATCAACTTTTTCTAATAAAGCTTGTTTTGGTTCTAATTTTTCTATAACTACTTCTATTATCCAATCAGCGTCAGCAACCCATTTTAAATTATCTTCAAAGTTACCTACTTTTATTCTTTCTACAAATTTAGGGTCAAAAAATGCTGCTGGTTTAACAGTCTTAGCAAAATCTAATCCTTTATTAACGAATCTGTTTCTTACTTGTGGGCTTTCAAGAGTTAAGCCTTTTGCCTTTTCTTCTTCTGTAAGTTCAGTTGGGGCTATATCTAATAAATAGCTGTTTATTCCTGCATTTGCAAGATGGGCTGCAATTTGTGAACCCATTACACCTGAGCCTAAGACAGCCACTTTATCTATTTTATATCTCAAAGTGTCGCTCCTTTGCGTTTCAATTGATAAACCAATAGATAAGAAATATTATTTCTCACCATAGCTAATCTTAGCAAATTTAGTACGACTTGGCTAGATTTTTTTTATCTCTGTAATCTAATCATAATTAATATTTAAGATACTAATGCAGTGCTTCAATGGTTTAAGCCTTGTAAAAAATTGTAAAGCAAAATACTAGTTGTTTATATAGTTTCTATTAAACTTATATTCTTAATTGAAAGATTAATGTGCAGAATTAAGTGCACTTGTAGAAACATCTGGTAAAAAGTAAAATACGAAGCCTATAATTACATATACTGCTAATAACTGCACTCCCTCTAACCAATTAGATTCACCATCACCAGCAATTTGTGCAAGTATAAATACTGATAAAGCTATTGCTATTACCTCGGCTGGGCTGAAAACTAAGTTCATTGGATGAGAACCAATAAAATAACTAGCAAATACTAATACAGGGGCTACAAATAAAGCAATTTGTACGCTACTACCAATTGCAATCCCTAAACTTAAGTCCATTCTATTTTTCATTGCTACAAGTATTGAAGTACTATGCTCTGCTGCATTACCAACTATTGCAACAACAATAACACCAACAAATATACTAGTCATCCCAAAAGATTTAGCTGCAACTTCAATTGAACCGACTAATATCTCACTCATCCATGCAATAAGTCCTGTTGCAACAGCTAATATTCCAAGAGATTTCCCCATACTCCAATGTTCATGTTTTTTATCTTCAACTTCTTCAACTACTTGTGATGGTTCTGAAAATAAATGCTTATGAGTTTTTAACGAAAATAGTAAACTGAGAGCATAAGTAATAACCAAAACTACTGATATTTCTAGATTCTAGTCCTTGTTCTTTATTAATATTCTCACCTGCTATGTAATGAAAAACAGTATAAGATACCTGCTTTTATTGAAGCTAAAATTAACATTGTTGCCTGTGAACGTGCTGCTAATGGATTAAATTTTTGTATTTTATTTCTTAATCCACCAGCTAAGAAAGATGCACCTAATACTAATAAAATATTACCTATTATAGAACCTGTTAATGAAGCTTACAAATTTCAGATACCTTTTTGTAGTGCCATAAGTGCTATTATTAATTCTGCTGCATTTCCAAAAGTAGCATTAAGAAGACCACCAACACCCTCACTTGTTTTTTCTGCTATATGTTCAGTAGCTTTACCTAACCAACCAGCTAATGGTAATATTGATAGGCATGAAAATATAAATATCATTGTATGATTTTCAAAATGTATAAGTTCTAAAACTATAGTAATTGGTACAAATATTAGTAACCAATTTAAAGATGGTTTTAATAAGTTTGCCATATATTTTAATTAATTCTCCTATAATATCTGCTTATTTATTTTTAGAATTTAGCATACCATGAGTTGTTAACTTTTGTAACTATTTTAGAGTTTATATAATATATAATCATTAAATTTTAGATAAAATTCTAATCTCAATAATATATATCATTAACTAAATAATGAACATATTTTATCGTAAATAATATTCTATATTAGTGATTTAATAAGTATTATGGAAGAAATTAAAGAAAAGATTTTAAATATCATATTCTTAGGTAGTAATGAGCAGGTTATAGAGTTTTGTTTATCTTTAAATGATAAACAAAAAAAAGAAGTATATAAATATATAAAGCCTTATTTGAATAGGGTAAGAGATATATGTAAATTTAACTTTAAATTATATGAAATGATTGAAGAAAATACTAGCTATGGAAAAATGGTTTATATAAGCCAAAGACTTTTAAAAACTAAAGATGTTATGAATATTTTTATAAAAGAAAATGATATAGAACAATTAGATAAAGTAATAGAAGAAAAAAGAATTAATATACAACAAAATCAAGATTCAAGTAGTATTTTTATAAAAAATCAAATGTTTAATGTAATGTTATGCGATAAAAAAAGTGTACTTTCAAATTTAAAGGTTACTAGAAATGATAATATAATGAATTATCAGCAAATCAAGAATAACTCTTTTATTTACAATTTAGTTGAAGCTATTTTAAATAGAAATGAAGATTGGAAATTTGATATTATATGTGAGTATTTTGAAAATATAGAGAAATATAATCAAACATTCTTTTATTTATCATTTTATGATTCTGTAGCTCTTGTTTGTGAATATTATAAAGATAAAAAAGAATATTTAAAGAAATATCTAGTTAAGGCTATTTATTATGATGTGTTTAGGAATGATTATCAAAAAATAAGTAAATATGAACCAGAAATAATTTGTATGTCATTAGACTTTTATCCTAGTGATGAAAGACAATTAAATACATTTCCTCATCCTATAAGCCTTATTTATATTCTTGATAATATAAAAGAGTTGATAAATAATAATTATTTACCAAGAGAATACTTAATTGATATTACAATAAAAAATCTTTTATCTCAAAATAGAAGTTCTATTGTAACAGGTTGGGTAAAGTTATATGAAACATTAAACCCAAGTAAAAATGAAGTGCTAGAAAGAAAAGACTCATATATAAGCTTACTTAATTCTATTTCATCACAAGGAATACAAATAGGGTTAAATGAAATAAAAAATTTATTACCAAAATTAAAAACTGATTATGATTTATTAATAGAATTAATTTCCTTTAATCTAAATAATACAGTTCAAAAGATTTCAAAACTAAGTTTTACAGTACTCAAATCTTTATTTAAAGAAAAAGATAAAAAAGAACTAGTTTTGAATTCAATTATAAAAAATATTTATATACCAAATAAAAATTTAAGAATTGAAGTTTTAAAGTGGGTTAAGAATCAAGAACTTACTCAGGAACAAAAAAATGAGATAAAAAATCTTTTTCAAGATTCAAATGACTTAATTGAACTGGAAATAATAAAAGATTTTTATAATACTAATGAAAATATTGATATAAACATAAAAGATAATTCTACTACTACTGATAAAAATCAAGTTTCTATAGAAATGAATTTTGATAATTGTAACTTAGATAATTCAAAAATATCAGAATATATATACCAAATATTAAATAATAAAGATTTTGATTTAGATTTTAAAAGGATAAAGGGGAGTCTTAATAATTATAAGCAAGAAAAAAAATTAGATTTATTTAATAGTGAAATAGAACTTGCTCAATACTTATCATTGTCTGCTAGTTCTTCTAAAAAAATATCAAATATTGATTTGGAGAAAATTTTTGCTTCAATTTTAAAATTTAAAAATATTATAGATAATGTAAAGATTGAAAAAATACTAGATCCTTGTTTAAAATCTATTGAAAAAATAAATAATAAACAAGAACAAAACGAATTTTCTTTTATTAATATTCCTGTAAATAATATTATAGCTTGTATATCTGCCTATATCTGGTTATATAAGGAAAAGCCTAGTATCAAAAACACTAATTACTTTTTATATGGTAATTATTTATCATATAAGAAACTTGATGCTTTAAGTGAATATATTATTTTAAATAATGTGTCTAGTCTTTTATCAACACCTGATTATTTGAATTACTTTATTGAACCTAAAACATTTGCAAACACAATAATAAATATTCCTATTGAATCAGTTAATTTTTATGACTTAATGTCTTCTTTTTTTAGATTAAATTTGATTGATAAAGAAAATACATACAAATCTTGGCAAATAATTGATAAAAATTTAAATGAAGATGATAAATTTTCTATTACAAATTCAATAAAAATGTTTTTAGGTAATGAAAGTGAGTTGTTAAAACAATTTAAAATAAATGCAATAAAATTAGCTTTTGCTCCTTTAGATATTGCAAAAAAATATCTATTAAAATTCATAAATTATTTTAAGAATAATTCTCCAGATAATTTTATTTTTCATAATGAGTTTAATGGAAGTGTTGAAGATAAAGAGGAAACTATTAATAATAAAATATTTTACTTATTAAACTCATCTTTAAGAGCTAGATATGGATATGAAAATGCTTTAAATGAAATGCCTGAGTTGAAAGATATGAATCTTGATAACTTGAAATTTGACTTAGGAACTGATAAAGAAAAATATAATAATTATTTTACTAAGCTATTAAGTGAAGGTAGTTCAAACTTTAATTTTAATATAAACCCTTTGGATTTTAGAAAATATAGAACAACAAAAAAATTTAAAGAATTGACTAATTATGAACAAGAATATTTCAGAGAGTTATTATTTTATCCATATAGCCTTGAAAAAGATACATTAATAATAAAAGGTATAGAAAATACAAACTTTATTTATGTAAAAAATGATATGCTCTATTATCCTAATTTGGAACATTATTATTCTTCATTTGAATATACAGGCTTTAATTATTTGGAGCCAAATTTAGAACAAAAAATATCTTCATTTCCTTATATAGCTCAAAGATTATTTGATTTAGCAATTAGTAAGGAAGATAAGATAATAGAAGGTTCTAAGTATTATATTAAATTTTTAGATTTATCAAGACTTAATATTGTTGATATATCAAAAGGTATAGATAAACTGTTTTTACCATTAACTAAAAAAAATATTAAAGATAAAGATTTTATTTTAGACTCTATATATGATTGTTTAAAACAAGGGAAAATAAATTTTAATGATGTAATTAATAATATTAGTTCTTTATTATCTGAAACTAAAGGTTTTAAATATATAATTGAATCAATTGCATATTTAAACTCAATATCTAATATTTTTGAAGTATTAACAATCTTATCTATAGAAAAGTATTTAAGTACTGAAAATAAAAATACTAAAAATATTTCTGTATTACTAGAATTACTTATTGAAAAATTAAAAAAATATAATATTAAGTTAAGAAATATAGATTCAGTATCTTTTTTAAGAGAACTATCAAAATCTAAAAAAAACAGTGTTTTAAAAGATAATTCGCTAATTATTATTAACTTATTTACCTGATAAATAAGTTAATACTTTTGACAACTATTGACAGAGATTATAATGAGAGTATAACTATACTTAGAATAAGTAAGTTAAAATAATAATAAAATTTTATTCTTAAATAATAAGTTTAGGTAAATGGAAGAAACTAATAAACCTACAATATTTGGTAACAATTATTCAATAATTGAACAAATTGGTGTTGGAGGAATGGGAGCCGTCTATTCTGCTCTAGACAATAAATTAAAAAGAAAAATTGCGATTAAACACTTAAATTTAAATGGTAAAGAAGACAAAGAAAATCTTATATACCTTTTTAAGAGAGAAGCGATTGCTATTGCAAGATTAAATCATCCTAATATTGTCAATATTTATGATATGGGACAAGAAAATGAAGATAATTACTATATTGTGATGGAATTAGTAGAAGGACAATCTTTAGAGACAGTTTTTACAACTAAAGATCTTTCAATCGAATTTTATTTAGGCTTAGCTATACAGATTTGTGAAGCCTTATCTTATGTACATGAAAATGAAGTTATACATAGAGATATAAAACCAGATAATATTTTACTTTCATCAAGGGGAGCCGCTAAATTAACAGATTTTGGCGTTGCGAAATTTGAAGAAATAGATGAAAAACCTATTGCAACTTCATTTGTTGGGACACTTATGTATATGTCTCCAGAACAATTAAAAGATTCTGATGATATAGATGGTCGTGCTGATATATATTCATTTGCAGTTACATTATATGAGTTACTTACAGGATCTAAGCCTTTTACATCAGATGATCCTAGAGCTCTTATTCTAAAAATAATGGGTGAAATGCCACCCCCACCAAGTTCTCTTAAACCAGAGATATCTAAGAGTTTTGATGAAGTTATTCTAAAAGCTTTAGCAAAAAATAGAGATGAAAGATATAAGGATGCTAAGGATTTTATAGAAGCATTGATGACTACAGATGAATATAAAAAATATTTTGAAAAAAATTATAATAATCAAGTAGTTGAAGAAAAGATTGAAGTTTACAAAACTAAAGATGTACCTGATGTAGATTTAAGATGGTTAGATAAGTTAGATTTTTTAAATGTAGATGAGGATTTTATAAAAGCTAAAAAATCATTTTTCATTGAAAGTTTAGATCTTGTATTTCCTAAAGTAATAAATCATGACTACAAAATTTTGGCAAGAAAAATAAAGTCTTTCCCTGATATTAAAGAAACAATTAACTTTTTATCCTCTTTTGAAGAGATAAAAAATTTTAGGAGTATATTAGATAATTATATTACTAATAGTTTCTTTGATAAGTTAAAAGAATATACTAATAAAGCTTTAATGCCTCAAAAAGTTAATGATATTGTACAATCTTTAGATTTTGATGTTGAATTTAATCCTGAGCTAAAAAATATTTTAAATGTTATAAAAAGGTCAAAAAAAGCTGAAGAAATTCTTGACTTTATTATTATGTTGGATAATCAAAGAAGTATAAGTCAAATAATAAATGAAGATTACTCTTGGGAAAAACTAGAGTTTATATTTAGTATACTTTTTGATTGTAATAAAAATAATATTATTACTCTTGAAACTAATAAACTTTTAAGTCAAAATGATTTTATTCTCATAGGTGATATGCTTGTTTCTTTTGGTTATATAACACAATCTCAACTAAATTTAGCTGTTAAAGAAAGAGAAATGGAAGCTTTAAAATCTGTTGTCCAAGAAAAAGATCCAGGTAACAGAAAGATAGGAGAAATGATTGTAAAACTTGGTTTTGTGGATAATGAAAAATTAAATGACATATTAAAGTATCAACCTTGGTATAAGAGTATATTTCTTATGTATAAGCTTAAGATTGAAAAAGAAAATAATTTTTTATAAACATTTTATTTAAAGAAATATTTCTTATAAACAATCATCCAATAGAGTATTAATATTTTCTTTATCACTTTTACTTAAAGTTATTTCTAAGGCTTTATAACTATCTTTAATACTAGTTATTTTACTTGCTCCAAATATAGGAATAACATTATCTTCTATACTTAATAACCAACTAAGCATAATACAATATGTACTTGTTTGATACTTATTTGCTAAGTCATTAATTAAAGTATTTTTTGATATTTCTAGATGTTTTTTAGTACCTCCAACTGAGCTATGAGAAAAGTAAGTAATATTATTTTTTTTACAAAATTCAATTAAACCAGTTTTAATATCTTCTTTATGAAAAGAATTACATTTATTTTGAACTCCTTCTATTCTAGTACTAGTTAAAGCACTTTTTATATCTTCAAAACTAACATTTGTTAGACCTATATGCTGTATTTTCCCTTCTTTTTTTAATTCAATTAAAGTATTTATAGTTTCCAAAAAAGGAATTTTGGGATCTATTGCATGAAGTTGATAAAGGAAAATAGATTCGATTCCTAAATCTTTTAAGCTTTTTTCACAAGACTTTTTTAAAAAATCATAACTACAGTCAATACCACCTTTTACTTCAGGTCTTGATCCTCCTTTAGTTGCAACTAGTATTTCATTTGATTTTGAATACTCTTTTATTGCTTTATTTATTATTCTTTCATTATGACCAATTTCTTCAAGACCCATACAATAAACATTTGCTGTATCTATAAAATTAAAACCTAGCTCAAAAGCTGTATGCAATACTTTAACTGCTTCTATTTCTGTCGGTCTATTTCCCATTGATAAAGGTTTTGCACCTAAACCTAGAGGAATTATTTCTTTACCTGTTATACCAATTTTTCTTTTCATAACTCATAGTTTCTAAAATATCCTTATACATTTTAATAGATAAAACACTTTATTAATAGTAATTTTAAGTTCTGGTTTTCAAAAAATCTCTAGGAGTATTTTTTATTAATACAAATAAATTGATCTTATATGAGTTTATTTTTTTTATTGTTTTTTGTAATATCAATTATAATTATTATGTCATAATATATTTAATTAAGGTATGATTAAAAAGTTTTTGCCTATGAAAAGATTAAAATACATTTCACTTGTATTGTTATTTCTAAACTCATGTACAAGTTTTAGTCCTGTTGCTCCTGTTGTTGAAGATGTACCAGTTTTAATTGATGGAAAGCCTGTAGTTTCAAAAGACCCAACAATTAATTTTAATAATGATTTATTTGTTCAAGGTATAAAATTAAATTCAGATGAAAATAAAGAGGTTTTTAATCTTAAAACAATTAAACCAAGTGGAAGATGGGCTATTTCTGAAAACTCAACAGCTAAAACAAATTTAGAAAATAATTTTGATTCTTATAAAAATACTTTTAAACCTGTACCTAAAGATGATACAGAGTATATGACAAATGCAATAAAATTTGCAAACTCAAATAATTATTATGCTAAATATTATTTTGATACAGAGTATTATAAGCAAAAGAAAAAAGTATTATTAGTTAAATGGGATCCTCAAACTAATGAGTTTTTAATAATTCATATTGACGGTCGTGTATCAAATTATCAAATAACTAATAAGATTAGCTCACCAAGATATATTGTTGTTCCAGAGATAATATGAATAATAATTTAACAGAATTACTAGATACTTTAAAATCATTACATATTTTTAAAAACTTAGATAAAGACGAAATTTTAGAGATTTTAAAAATTTCTGAGATTAAAAAATTTAATGAGAATACTATCCTCTTTAAAGAAGGAGATGAGTCTGAAACAACTTTATACATAATAATAGAAGGGCGTATTGAAATTATGTCTGAGTCTATGAAAAGTAAAGAAAATGTTTCACTCTTTTCTGCTGCTAAAGGATTAACTTTTGGTGAAATGTCATTTCTTGATGCTCAACCTAGATCTGCAACTATTATTACAATTGAGCCTACAGAGGTATTTATAATCAATAGAAAATATTTTGATAAATTATTAGATAAGCAACCCAAAGTGGCAGCTAAATTTTTACTTGGTTTAACTGATATTTTAAGTAGAAGATTAAGAGCAACAGATCAAAGACTAAAATATTCTATTTAAAAAGAAAAAAGACTGTATTTTTACAGTCTTGAGATAGGTTTTATCAATTTTTTTTGAGTTGTTTACTCAAAGTTTAGGATATACAAACTTTATTATTTTTATATTCTTTTCATTGAGATAGGCATAATTCCTACACCTTCTGTTTGGTTAAATCCTTTAACTTTTTTTACTAATCCTGAAATAGCTATTCTTGTTCCATTATTTGTATTTGGTAATTTTGTAACAACTGTTCCATCAACATCAATAATACTTAATTTTCCTAATTGAGTTGTGATTACTGAACCTGATTTACTTGTTTGATAAACACCTTGAAGATCCATCTTTTTTCCAAGCATTTCTGTTAAGTCAAATGTATTTTGAATTGTATATATTGGACCAATTTCATCAGGTGTTAAACCAACTACATTATTTGTTTCTGCATATAAAACACTTGGATCATTATTTATATATTTAACTGCTTGTGTTGCTTGTAAACCAATACTTGCCATTTCTACTACGTGTACATTAATTACTGGTAAAACTTTAACTGTTTTTGTTCCATATTTTGAGTGAAAATCACTTACTTGAGATTTTGTCATATTTGTTCTGAATTTAACAAGTATTTGTTTTGCTATTTGCTGAGGAGCTTGATAATCAACTGTTGAAGCTTGATATTGAGGAGTCATGTCCATTGGCATCATCATTGGAGCATCAGTATTTCCACAAGCACTTAAACCTGAAGCAATTGTAAGTAAGCAAACTGCTGTAAAAACTCTATTAACTATATTTTTCATATTATTAAACTCCCTATTATTTTTTATCATTATTAATTAATTTATTGCAACGATTTATACACTCTGAGCAAATATAAACTTTTGGTCTATCTTTTGTTGCTTTACCCATTATTAGAAGATCCACATCATTTTCTTTTTTTCCACAGAATGAACAAAATGGTTTTTCAACCACAACTATATTAGATTCTTCTTCTTGTTCATCTTGAGTTACTTCAAATAACTCACCTATTGTTATATTTAAAACATCACATAAACTTAAAAGAGTATTAAATGAAACTCCTTTTGATTTACCAGTTTCAATTTCACTAAGTGCCTTTTGTGACAAACCAGTCATTTTTGATAAATCTGTTTGTTTAAGATTTTTCTTTTTTCTAATAGTGTATAAATTACATTTAACTTTCATGATTTAATCATATAACCTATAAGAATATTTGTCAATAGTTTTTGTAAAAATAATTTAAATTTGGTATATATATTGCTTATAGGTTATATTAATATTAGATAAAATATGTTTTTAGGTTAAGATAAGATTAACTTTGGGTTTAAATGGATTTAATGGTGTTTTTTAAGACACTAAGTTTAGTGTATATGTTTACAATAAGGCGAAAGTATTTATTTATAAGATTATAAGGTTTATTATTGAAATAACTAAATATAATAATTTGTATCGTATATTTTACCTATAGGTTATAAATATTATTTTAATATCTTATAAATAAGTTAAAAGTTAAGGGAAAGTTAAAGAAATAAAAATTTTAGAATCAACAAAATATTGTAACTTTTAAATTTTATTTTTTATAATAATCTTGTAAAATGATATTATCTTTAAACGTCTTATAATTTAATGAGAGGATTTTTTACTCAATGCTTGTTAAAAAAGGTTTATCAGTTGGTATTTGTTTATTTATATTAGTTGCTACAGGTTGTCAGGGAAGACCAACATTAGTTAACCCTTTAATGTCACAAATTGAATTTATGAATTCTGAAATAGCAAAATATAACAATGTTATTAAGTTAAATCCAAATGATGCAGACGCTTATTTTAATTTAGGTAGTATTTATCTTGATGGGGAAAAACTTAATGAGGCTGTTAATAATTTTAAAATGGCGATTCAATTAAGACCAAATTATTCTTATGCTTATTATAAATTAGCTAATACATACTATAAACTAATTAATAACTATAATAAATTTGAATTACTTAATGATGCAGTTAGTGCATATAACGAATATCTTAAAATAAATAATAAAGATGCAGAAGCTTACTATAAATTAGGTAATATGTATGCCCAATTAGCTAAAGTTGAAGATGCAAGAAAATCTTATCAACAAGCATTAACAATTAATCCAGATTTAGTTGAAGCACAAAACAAAGTTGCTTATTTACCTGCGAAGTTATTTGAAGTAAATGATGAAGTAAAAAAACAAGTAGAGGCAATTAGATTTAATCCTAATGATGCAGATGCACATTATAATTTAGGAAATATTTACTTTGAGCAGCAAAAGTACTTTGATGCTTATACTTCATATATGAATGCAATAAAGGCTAATCCTAATTATCCATTTGTTTATTATAAACTTGGTAATGCTTATAATATGATGAATAAATTAGATGAAGCTGTTTATTCTTATAAACTTGCTATAACATCAAACCCAAGACACGCTGATACTTATTTTAAATTAGCTGGTGTTTATGGTAAACAAGGCAAAATTCCAGAGTCAATATCAACTTACTTAGATTATGTAAAAATAAATCCAAATGATGCAGATGCTTTTTATAATTTAGGTACATATTACATGGCACAAAATAAAGCAGATGATGCTGTTAAAGCATTTCAAAGTGCTGTAAAAGTTAAACCTGATAGTGCAGATCTTAACTATAATTTAGGTTTAGCACTTAGTAAACAGGATAAAAATGAAGAAGCTCTTAAATCTTTTAATGAGGCAATTAAGTTAAATCCAATGTTAGCAGATGCTCATAGTAATATTGGTTTTATTTATGCAAAACAAGATAAATTAGAATCAGCTATATTAGCATATAAAGAAGCATTAAAAATAAATCCAAATGATGCTTATGCTTATAACAATTTAGGTTTTATATATTTAAGACAATCTAATTTAGAAGACGCTTTAAAAATGTATCTAGAAGCAATAAGAATTAATCCTTTATATGATATAGCTTATCTAAACTTAGGTAATGTTTATCTAAAACAAGGAAAAATACAACAAGCAAAAGATTCATACAATGAAGCACTAAAGATAAATCCTAAAAATGAAGATGCTATCTATAATCTCCAAAGATTACCTAAATAATACAAATTAACAAAAAAGCCTGTAATTTTTTAACAGGCTTTTTTGTTTAAAAATTAATCAGTTTTTCTGGTAAGAGAAAAAGGTAAATTCAAAAAAGTTTTCAAATCATTAGAGTCAGAACTAAGAAGTGTAAGTTTAAGATTATTATCATTTACCATATTAATTCTTGCAGAAAAACTTTCATTATTAAATGAAGATTTAAAATCAACAAATTCTAATTTTTCGCTTGTTGTATTATAATTTCCTTTTGAAGAGAATGTTTTATTATTAATAATTGAAGTTATAACAAAATCATTTGTACCTAATTTTCTTATTGTACAAATAAAATTACTATCTAGATAATTTAATTTCCACACTCCAACATAAGGATCAAAAGGATTCTTTTTTGTATTTTGAGATTGTGTTTTTATGTCCTCAAGTTGTTTTTTTGTATCTGCTGTTACTTCAGTTCCTGTAGGATTATTTGATGATACAAAATCATCTAAATTATATTTTTTAGGAGAGTTAGCATTACCAAAAGTAAATTCATTTTTAGTAAAATCCATAGAAGCTGCTATACCATATCCATAATATGATGCTTGATTTAAAGTTGGGCTGAAAACAACATATGCACCATAAAGAAAATAAGCAGTTTCCACACCTTCAACTGAATAAATAATTTGCTCGTTGTCGTCGTCTTTAATACTAAAACCTTTTTTTAGTAGAGGAATAGTTGATACTTTATCGCTTTTCTTAAATTTAACATTTAAAATATCTTTATTATTTGTGGTTGGATTAAAAACATAATTACCAGAACCAATAAATCTTACTAACCCTTTTGATAAGTCAGCTTTTGCTTGAACTAATACTATATCTTTTGCCAATACTTTTGTACCATTTAACTCAAGATAATCAATATCTTCTGGTGTAATAGGGTTTTTAGCTCCTGAAGAGTCATCTACTTTCAGAGTAAATCTATCAAGTGTTAATAATTTCTCATCTTTTTTTTCTGTTGTAGTAGAATTTGTTTTATTATCTACTACTGTTTTGGGTTTTGAGTCTGTTGAGTTTGAGGGGGTTGTTGTAGGTGTTGTACAAGCTACCACACTAAGAATTAAAGCTGTTGACAAAGCAAATCTTAAATATTTATTTAAGGTCATAAGAAATGGTCTCCTAAATCATGAAATTTGTGTATATGTAATTAAAGCAAACTTTTTAAATAAATACAATGTTATAACAATACAATCGACATATAAAAATTTAGTTAATAAGAAATTCTGTAATAAAATTAATTTTGCACATTTGTCAATATAATACAAAAATAGCATTTTCTACCCATTTGTTTGAGCATACTATTCATTAAAAATGAAAATTTATGATGTTTTAGAAAATCAGTACACTAAAATGTATCATAAAAGTAATTAATACGCACTGGGAGAAGAACGAAACGACAAACATAAGTGCTTTGAGGCATTTGTCTGTCGTCTAATCATAGGCAAAGTAGAGTTAAGCACTCTTTTTAGAAACTTTACTTAAACTGCAAAACCATAGCTATGTAAACCAGGTAAATAATTCACCCCATAATAAGTGAAAATAACAGCCGCAAAACCAACTACAGCTAATATCGCAGAGGTTTTGCCTTTAAGATTCATACTTACTCTTGTATGAATATAAGCTGCATAAAACATCCAAGTCATAAGCGAAGCTGTTTCTTTTGGATCCCAACTCCAATATGTTCCCCATGCATGATTCGCCCACATAGCACCAGTTATAATCCCAAAAGCTAATATAGGAAAACCTAAAAGTATCATTCTATAAGTAATATCATCAAAAAATGCTAAATGAGGATTCTCAGTATGCATTCTTTCTGTATCAAATTTCATTTTCCCTGAACTAGTTGAAGCTGTATCAGTTTTTTCATCTATACTAGGGTTTGCAACAATAGCAATATCATTATCACCAAGAGAAGGTCCTGTTGAAGCTAATGACATTCTTTTAATTTTTCTTGCTTCTT
Source organism: Candidatus Sericytochromatia bacterium (assembly GCA_046328075.1). Taxonomy (GTDB): domain Bacteria; phylum Cyanobacteriota; class Sericytochromatia; order UBA7694; family JACMQJ01; genus JAXLXG01. The sequence goes on along the minus strand of JAXLXG010000005.1, from coordinate 141,160 downwards.
CTTCTGTTGTTAAATATTTACTTCTATTTGTTAATGAATACATAATTAAATAAGCAATAGCTGTTGTTGTAGCTAATAGAAAAACAGAATAACTTACTATCATTGAAGTTGTATGAATTTTTATCCAATAACTTTGTAAAGCTGGAACTAAAGGTTCATTTCCTCTAAAGTTTTTAGGTAGAATACTTGCAATACCAACTAAAATTACTATTGCAGGTGACATAATTACTCCTAATAAATCATGTTTATATGATTTATAAATAAATAAGAATAATACAGCGTCTAAAGCCGTCATTAAAATCATTGATTCATAAAAATTACTCCAAGGCACATGACCTGTTAAAACAGCCTTTGCTACTAAAGCACCTGTAGATGTTAGAGCAACTAAAATCATTGCTACAAAACCTAATTGTGATGTTATTTGAGATTTTCCTGAATCTTTTTTTGTTACTACACTTGTTAAAAATAATAAAAAACTAACTAGAGATATCCAAAAAGTACCAGTTACAAGGTTAATCTCTAAAGCGGCTAAGTCCACGAGATAACTCCTTTGTTTTAATTAAACAGTAATATACTACTTAATTATATATTATTACCATTTAAGACTTAAATACTTTCATTTAATATTTAATTAATTAATGTTAACCTTATTTTAAATATCTAAGACGGCTTATAAAATTACTTTTTGTATTTGTTTCTATAGCAATATCTGTAAAGTATTTTCTAAAATCTGTCATTGGTAAGGTTATTACACCATCTGTACTCTTATCTTCTGAGATTGCTCCATCAATATCAACTTTTTTGAATTTACCATAAGGATCCCTTATTGTAATTGTTTTTTTTGTTAAATCTACTGATAAAGTAGTTAAAACATGGGCAGAAGAAAACTTAAGCTCACCTACTTTTTTAGGATTTTTATTACCTTTACCAAAAGTTGAAACAGATACTAATTTATGCTCTTTTAGAGCTTTATCCATCTTCGTTAAAATTCTATCTGTTGTATTTAGATTAACCAACATAAAGTCTGCTACATTTCCTGTTACAATCTCTATTCCTTCCCAAGCTCCACCCCAGTCTCCTGCATCACTCTTACTTTTTAAGAACCTTAAAAGACCATGACTACTCCAGTATTTTGATATAGCTTTAATTGCTACTGAAGGCCAAATTGCTCCATTTTTACCTTTATTAATATATACACCAAGATCTGTTAATTCATCTCTATTAACTGTTATAATATTTTTTCCTTTAGGTAAACCTGGAAATGTAACTGTATAGGAGTTACCATCAGGATTTTCTTGCACAAGTTTTTTAACTTCATCAGGTCTGTGATAAGCTAAACCAGCTAAAGCAGAAAGGAAGTAACAAACAGGTCTTAAAGCTTGTTGTACATCACTTGCTGAAGCATCAGATGGAAATAAATCTGAAGAACTTGCCTTCATTGTTTGTGAGAAGATACCCATCATAGAAGCTTCTTCTGATTTTACAGTGTTTTTATCAGTTGAAACGGATTCTTGTTCTGGTAAAGTTGCAATATCTGAAGAACAAGCCGTAATATTAAATAGACTTATTGTAATTAAACTTATAGTAGCAAGAAATTTTTTGTTCATGAATAAACTCTACCTTATACACAACTCTAGCATTTTAGATCTATTATAGTATTAAATTATAATTTTCTTACTAAAATATATTAAGAAAAAGTTATTTTTGATATAAATTTAAGTAAATTTTTATATTATTTTTTATTGTATTAATCATATATGCTAGATTTTAAAGTGATTTTATTTATTGTTGCATTTCATAATTTGCTTTAGTGTATCTGGACAGCAGCTATTATCTCCTAGCCATATACTCAGAAATGCTGACATAAAAGCATCTGTTGCAGAGTTAATTGAACCTACTAGTTGAGAGTTTTCATATAGATACAATGCTTTATTTGGAATATAATCAAAAAAATAAACATCACCTTTTTTTACTTTTTCTTGTCCTCTAAATAGTAAGTCATTAAACTTTTGTACTTGCTCTTTTAATATTTCTGGAGAATTAGTTGGAACTTGTTGGTTAAAAACTTCAATTATCGTTCCCATAAATCTTTTTCTCTCAATATCCCTAAGAATAACTATTTTTATTTTTTTAGCTTCCTTAGAACTTATTAAATCTTTTCTATCACATTTACCACTTTCACTATAAAAAGCAATTGAATAAACATCAAAAAAATATTTAACTCTATAGCCTGAACCTACTAATTTAACTCTTTTGTTTTGTGAATAGTCTCTTTTTTCAAATTTTATTTTTTTAGCATCCATTGAAAAGCTAGGTGTTATTGTAACTAGTATCAGTATAAATCCTAATAATATTTTAGATGATTTCATAACCCAATTATTTAATACCTCCAAAAAATTAGTAATTAATTTCCTGATTATCCTTATTAATATTATCCTCTAAATTTGATAACATATGATTAAAATTTTTTGCAAGTTCCCCAATTTCATCATTACTATTTATATTCACATTAGATCTCAAATTAAATCTTGTAATAGTTTTTGTAGCTTTTGTAAGCTCTATAATAGGTTTAACTATATTTATTACAGTTATAAGTGCAAATATAAAGGTAATAATGCTTAAGATTAAAAATAAGTATAAAAAATTAAGCGTTTTATTAATCATTAATTGTGATTCTTCTGTAATTTTGGAAACAGTATTTTCTGCTTGAGATAATAAAGATAAATTATTGTCTTTAATAAATTCCACAGAGTTTATAAATTTATCATCATATTTATTAGTAATTAATAAAGTATCTACATTCTTTTTTATTTTTAACCATAACTCATTTGTCTTTTCTATTTCATTTTTTACATTGTTAGAAGGCTTTTTTATATTTTTATCTTGATTACCACTTATGAGATCAATAATAATTTCATCATATTTTTTAGAGTTCAAGCTTAGTGTTTTCTTTACTTCTTTATAGTCATTAGCTAATAAAAATGCGTCTTTAGGAATAATTTGACTTAGCATAGACATTTTTGAAGCTTCATCAATTGATTTTGAATAGTCTTTCTGTTCCTGTAAAAGAAGAAGTATAAATAAAAGTGTTAATAAGTTAAGAGCAAACATAACTGTTAAAATAGCTCCTAGCTTAATTTTTATACTTCTAGTAAACATAGCTCCCTAGTTATTAAGATAAATAAACGATTGTAAAATTGTATTATATTATAATTTATGTTTTTTTCATAATAAATAATTAAATTTAAAGAAAATTGTTTTGAAAAATGATTAAGTAAATATCTTAAAATTTATAGTTTTAACCCAAATTTAAATTAAATGTTAATAGTCTGATTAAATCTGGGTATTTTATTAATAATTTTGCCTTTTACTTTTTACTAACTATTGTTTCAAGAGATTGGTCTAATATTGAAAGGATTTGCTCACAATCATCTTTTGTAATTGTATATGGTGGTGTAATACGAATAATATTACCAAATAAACCACCCTTACCAATTAAAAGACCTCTTTTTTTTGTTTCTTCCATTATCATATTAGCTTCTTGAGTTGCATATTCTTTAGTTTCTCTATCTTTTACAAGCTCAAACCCAAGTAATAAACCTCTACCTCTAACATCTCCCACTAGTTGATGTTTTTCTTTAAGTGCATTTAAACCATCTTTGAGGTATTTACCCATTACTTTTGCATTTTCCATTAAACCTTCTTCTTCAATTATTTCAACAGTCATTGCAGCTTGTAATGCTTGATAGGGATCTCCACCAAATGTATTAAAATGAACTTTCCCTTTTAATGCTTCTGAACACTCTTCTTTCATTAAAACCGCACCAACGGGAGCACCATTTCCTAAACTTTTTGCCATTGAAATCATGTCAGGAGTAACTCCACTTTGGTAAATAGCAAAGAATGTTTCACCTGTTCTTCCAATACCAGCCTGAACTTCATCACTAATGTACATTCCACCATATTTTTTGCAAATATCATAAACCTCTTTATGATATTCAACAGGAGGATCTATAAAGCCACCAACACCAAGTATTGGCTCTACTATTACACCAGCAATTTTTCCATTTGTTGCTGTTAATATTACATTTTCAACATCTTTTGCACATTCAAGTCCACAACTTTCACGTTTTTGACCAAATGGACAGCGATAACAATCTGGTTGAACTGCATGAACTGTTCCTGAAAATGGTTGAGCTTTAAACTTCCAATTTGAATGCCCACATAAACCTAAAGTCATATTTGTTCCGCCATGATAACCATGTCTTAATGAAATCATGGTGTCACAACCTGTAGTATTTCTTGCAGACATAACAGCATATTCATTTGCTTCTGAACCTGAATTTGAAACAAAAACACGATCCATACCAGGAGCATTTTTAAGTAAATTTTCGGCAAGTCTTACAACTGGTTCTGTTAAATAAATTGTTGGACCATGTTGAATATCATCATTATCAAATTTCGCTTTAAGTGCTTCTTTTACTTTTGGATGATTATGTCCTATTGATATTGAAACAATTCCACCAATACAATCAATATATTCTTTCCCCTCAGCATCCCAAACTCTAGTTCCTTTAGCTTTAACTAAATGAAGTGGTTCTGAATAATAATGAAATACACTATGAGAAATAGATTTTTTTCTTCTTTCTTTTAATTCTTGAGTTGACATAATTTACCCCCATACATCATTCTTAACTCCTCTTAAGGAGTATAGTAAAAAGATGTAGTTAATAATTGAAAAATATTTTAAATTGATACTATAAACTCACTTTATTTTGATAAAGCCCCTCTCTAAAAGAGAGGGGGTGGGTGAGTTTTTTATTTTTATAATCTTACAAGATCACCATAGGTTTCTGGTCTTCTATCTCTATAGAATTGCCATAAATCTCTGGTTTCTTTAATTAAATCCATATCTAAATCTGCAACAAGTAATTCATCTTTGTCACGACTTGCTTCTGCAATGATTTGTCCTCTTGGATTTACAAAGTATGATTGACCATAAAACTCTCCAATATTCCAAGGGCCTTCTGTTCCAACTCTATTAATTGCACCAACATAATATCCATTTGCTACAGCATGAGCTGGTTGTTCAATTTTCCATAAGTATTCACTTAAACCTGCAACTGTTGCTGATGGATTATAAACAATTTCAGCACCATTAAGACCTAAAGCTCTTGCTCCATCAGGGAAATGTCTATCATAACAAATATATACACCTATTTTTGCATAAGCTGTGTTGAATACAGGATAACCTGTATTACCTGGTTTAAAGAAGAATTTTTCCCAGAATCCTTTTACTTGTGGAATATGGTTTTTACGATATTTACCTAAATATGTTCCATCAGCATCTATAACAGCAGCTGTATTATAATAAACACCTGTCATATCTAATTCATAAATAGGAACAACTATTACCATATTATATTTTTTTGCATATTCTTGCATTAATTTAGTTGTAGGGCCATCTGGAATTTCTTCAGCTAAACCATACCATTTACTATCTTGAGATGGGCAGAAATAAGGGCCAGTAAATACTTCTTCAAAACAAAGAATTTGTACACCTTTTTTTCCAGCTTCTTCAATAAATGGAATATGAGCTTCAATCATACCTTTACGATGTTCTTCACATGATAATTCTGTGTCAACTTTGTTTCCAATTTGAATAAGACCTGATCTAACGATTCTTGCCATTTTTAGAAATTCTCCTTTTCTATAGCCATCTTGTAATAACAACTTTTCTATCTGTGTAAAACTCAATGGAGTGTTTACCATGAGCTTTTAAATCACCAAAAAATGAACCTTTAGCTCCACCAAAGTTAAAATATGACATTGGAGCAGCAACACCGATATTAACACCAACCATACTTGGTTCTACATTATATGTAAACTCTCTAACAGCTTTACCATTATTAGTAAATATTGATGTTGTATTAGCTAATGGGTGATCTTCTATTATTTTTATTGCATCTTGTAATGTATCTACTTTAATTAAACAAAGTACTGGACCAAATATTTCTTCTCTAGCAATAGTCATTTCAGGTTTTACATTATCAAAAACGGTAGTTCCTAAGAAGAAACCTTTGCTATTTTCATAACCAACACGACCATCAATTAACATTTCAGCACCTTCAGCAACACCTTTTTCTATATAAGACATAACTCTTTCTTTATGTTGCTTTGAGATAACAGGTCCCATATCTGTATCAGGCTCTAAACCATTACCAACTTTTAAGTTTTTAATTTTACTCATTATTGGTTCTTTGAATTTATCGTAAGCGTCACCAACAAATACTAAAGTGCTACCAGCAAGACATCTCTCACCAGCACATCCATAACATGATTCAACTAAGATATTTGTTGCTTGTTCTAGATCTGCATCAGGCATGACGACTAGGAAGTTTTTAGCTCCACCTAATGCTTGTACTCTTTTTCCATTTTTTGCTGAAGCTTCATAGACATATTGAGCAACAGGTGAAGAACCAACAAATGAGACACCTTTAATTAGAGGGTGTTCACACATACCTGTAACAATCTCTTTTCCTCCATTTACAAGATTAATAACGCCTTTTGGTAAGCCTACTTTATCCCATAATTCAAATAGTTTTAATTGTGTCATAGGAACACGCTCAGAAGGTTTTAATACAAATGTATTACCTGTAGCTATTGCATAAGGCATAAACCAAAATGGAACCATAGCAGGAAAGTTAAATGGAGTAATAGCAGCAAAAACACCCATTGCACGTCTTGTAGAAACACAATCAATATTTCTACCAACATCTTCAAGTGTTTCACCTTGCATTAAAGATGGAATACCACAAGCTACATCAATATTATCTATACCTCTTCTTAAGTCACCCTTTGCTTCTGAAAGAGTTTTACCATGTTCGAGAGTAACCATTTTTGCTATTTCGTCGAAATTTTCTTCAACTAAATTTTTAAATTTAAAAAGATATTTAGCACGTTCTACTGGTGGAGTTCTTCTCCATGCAGGAAATGCATTATGAGCCGCTTGAACAGCTTCATCTAGTTCTTGAGAGCTACTTAAAGGAACTTTACCTAAAACTTCTTCAGTAGCAGGATTTAAGACTTCTAAAAAGTCTTTTGAGTTAGATTGACGAAATTCGCCATTAACATAATTAGAAAGAGTTGACATAAGAACACCTCATTAAAATTTGATGTGATAAATATACTAACATAAGTTAAGTAAAAAAAGTATACATTTTGTATTGAAAAGTTATTTATATTAAAGAGTTAATTACTTAAGTTTCTTCTAAATTTCTACTAAAAACCTCAAATGTCTCTACATAAAATAACTATACAATCATTTATAACTTAAGTTGAACAAAGTAAATAAAATTATTATGTATTAAAGATAGTAGACCTCATATAAACTGAAACGTAGATATAAAAGTAATTTCAGTAAAAGAGGTCTAAATGAAAATATTAGCACAATTTGAATCAATAATGGATTTTTTATCAGTAACAAAAAGAGATATATCAGATAATCAAGTAAGTAGTCTTAATAGAAAGGATAGAAGAAAATATAAAAAGATAAAAGAATTATTTAATATAAACGTACCTGAAATAATAAATATAATCAATAATACAGTAGGTGATAAATCATTAATAATGGATTATGTGTTAATAAATAAGGATATGAAAATAATAGATAGACCATATAATTTGATATTTAATCATTGTACAAGAAGATATGAGCCTTGTTTAGTTATTTTATTTGCTATAGTTCTTGTAAATGGTATCAAATATCCTATTAATTTTGATTTTTGGATATGCAAAAATATGATTGGAACTGATGATTATTTAACTAAAAACGAAATTGCTAAAAATATGCTTAAATGTTTATTAGACAATGGTTTAAAGATAGATAGGATATTATTTGATGCAGGATTCACTTCAGAAGTACTTATTAATTTTATAAATGAGCAAAAGATTCCTTTTACTTGTAGAATTGCAAAAACTAAGAAATTTATCTATAGGAAGAAAAAATATACACCAAAAGAGCTATTTAAAAATGTAAAAAATGCTTCTTTTTACTTTTATAAGAAAGTTGGATATATGAGCAAAAAATTTGTAAAATATTTTGATGTTAAATCAACTCTTGTAGTAGTTGCGAATACCAGAAATAAGCTAATAGACAGAGATTTTTATTGTTTAATAAGTACAGAATCTAAGACTTATACTGAAATATTTAGAATATATAAAACAAGATTTCATATTGAGTCATTTTTTAGAAATATGAAGAGTTATATTGGTCTAACTTCATTTAATACTCATAATCAGGATAAAATAGATAATCATATAAGTTTATGTTGTATCTCTTACATTTTTGTAGAATTATTTTCTAAAAAAATTAAGATGACATTTTTTCAAACTCTTATGTATATTCAAACTTTATCAAAAAGTATTCTTGAACGAAAGTTATATCCTATATTTAAGTCTATTAAAAATATTTTTAACGAAAAATCGACGTTTCAGACTTTAAACAACCCTATACTTAAATACTTGAGAGCCTTTTAATATTATTATGACAACTTGAGTTATAATTAATTTAAATAAGCTATTATTTAATCAAGTGGAGGTAAAATTAATGGAAAAATTTAATAAAGTAGGCGAAATTACATTCTTATTCTGGATAACTAAAATTGTTGCAACAACACTTGGAGAAACATTGGGAGATTTTATTTCAATGACACTAAATTTGGGTTACACAAATGGAATTTTGATTACACTTCTTTTCTTTCTAATTGTTTTAATTTTACAACTATCACAAAAAAAATATATTCCAGCAATTTATTGGCTTGTAATTATTGGTACAACAACTCTAGGAACAGAAATTTCAGACTTTATAGATAGATCTTTGCATTTAGGTTATGCATGGGGAAGTATATTGTTGATTACATGTTTATTTTTAACTTTATTATTATGGAATAGAAAATATAAAAGTCTTGAGGTTTATCCTATAACAAATCCACAAAAAGAAATTTATTATTGGACAGCAATACTTTTTTCAAATAGTTTAGGGACAGCGTTTGGAGATTTTTTGAGTGATAATATGGGTCTCTCATATTTGAATGGGGCTATATTAACTGGTTTAGTAATATTGTTTGTTGTTATACTTCACTATTATACTAAATTAAATCATATATTATTATTTTGGGTTGCATTTATTTTTACAAGACCGTTTGGAGCTACTTTTGGAGATTTTTTAACAAAACCTCATATAAAAGGAGGTTTAGAACTTGGGACATTATCAGCTTCATTAACATCATTAATGATTATGGCAACCTTAATTTTTATATCTCATAGACAATATAAAGATACAAATAAAGAATTAAAAAATATTTAGAAGTATATTTAAAATTTAACTATTTAAGCTTCTAATTAAATATTCAAGACCATTTACTTTTATTTCATACATTGTTCCTAACATTTGACCTAATTCACCACTAGGTAAACCGTTTTTATTTAACCAGACAATATAAGGTTCTGGTAAATCAAATAAAAGTAAGCCTTTGTATTTTCCATAAGGCATTTTTGCTCTAGACATTTTTAAAAGAAATTCATTTTCTTGATTATTGTTCATAAGTAATAAAAATATTTTTCTAATCTATTAATTTTAAAGTAATATTGTATATTGATATTTTAGTTTTTGAAATTTTTAGTACTTATAAAAATTTTAATAGGATAAATAATACTTGGTTCATCTATGGAAAATGTTTTTTTAGAAAAAATTATAATAAACAAAGTTAGGCATCTTGAAAATATAGAAATAGAGTTATCTTCTGAAAAAAAACATTTAATATTAACAGGTAAAAATGGTAGTGGTAAAACGTCTGTTTTGTTAGCTATAAAAGATTTATTATTAAATTTATGTACAAATAAATCTTACCAAAACGTACTTAAAGAAAAAAATATGCTTTTAAAACAAACTGATCATGATTATAAAATGAAAAGACTTAATGAAATTGAAGAAAATAGAATATTGCCTTATACCAAGTGTATTAATTTAGTAATTAATGAGAATAATAGCTATGATTTTTATATTTTATTAGGTAAAATCTATGAAAAAGGCATGTTTATTACAGCATTTTTTGATTCTAAAAGAATATCTAAGTTAAATATCCCAAATGGAATAAGTAAAGTAAATTTTAAAGAGTCATATAAGTTTGATGATAAGGCAAATATTGATTTTATTCAATATATTGTAAATCTTAAGGCAGATAGATCTTTTTCAAGAGATGATAATGACTTGGAATCAGTAAAAAAAATAGATGATTGGTTTGAAAAGTTTGAAAACAGCTTAAAAGATATTTTTAATGATAAAGATTTAAAACTTGAATTTGATAGAAAAAATTATAACTTTGATATTTTGTTAAAGGGGCGAGAAAAATTTGATTTTAATACTTTATCAGATGGTTATTCTGCCATTATAAGTATAATTACTGAACTAATATTGAGAATGGAAAGCAAAAGCTCAAAAAACTATGATATTCAAGGTGTTGTCTTAATAGATGAAATTGAAACACATTTACATATAGAGCTTCAAAAAAAGATTTTACCTTTTTTAATGAGTTTTTTCCCTAATATACAGTTTATAGTCACAACACATTCTCCTTTTGTTTTAAATAGTGTTAATAATGCAATTATTTATGATTTAGAGAATAAAATTCAAGTTGATGATTTATCAAGTTATTCTTATGATGGAATAGTTGAAAGTTATTTCGATTCAGATAAATACTCACAGATTATAAAAGATAAAGTTAAAGAATATAGAGTTTTAGCTAGTAATAAAAATTTAACAGAAGAACAAGAGGATAGATTTATAGATTTAAAAATGTATTTTAAGACAATACCCAAATTTATGTCACCTGAGTTAGAGTTAGAATTACAACAAATAGAAGCCTTAAGATATAAGAATTAGTATGATTAATTTAACAAAATCTTATCCAGTTCCAGAATGTTTAGCTATTGAAAAAAATAAACCAAATGGAACTTATAGATGTGAAGAAGTGTATGATTTATTAAAAAAAGATTTTCATAATAAATGTTATCTATGCGAAGAAAAAGGAATAACATCTATAAATATAGAGCATTTCAAACCACATAAAGGAAATAGAGAGTTAGAATTTGATTGGGATAATTTATTTTTATCATGTTTTCATTGTAATAATACAAAAGGTGATAAATATAATGATATTTTAAATTGTTTAGATAAAGAAACAAAAATACTCAATATTATAAAGTTTGATATAAAACCTTATCCTAAAGAAAAAGCCAAAATAAGTACAAATAGTAAAGATTTAAAAGTAAAAAATACTGTAAAACTTTTAAATAAAATATATAATGGTACTACTTTTCATAAAAGGTTAGAATCATCTAATCTAAGGCAAAAGTTAATAGAAGAGTTAGTCAAATTTGGAAGAGTTTTAACTGAATACTTTGATGATATAGTTAATGATCTTGAAAAAGAAGAATATTTAAAACAAATAAAAAAAATGTTAAGAGAGGATTCACCTTTTTGTGCTTTTAAAGTTTATATAGTTTTAGAAAATGAATTTTTCATGAAAGAGTTTAAAGATTTTATTTCTACCAGTATAATAGATCTAAATTAAACATCTTAAATTTTTATTAGATTATCATAAGTTTAAGGCAAGTTTTAATTTTTATTATCTATATAATACTTAATATTTTATTCTTTGTTTAGTATCAAGAGGAATTTATGAAAAAAAAATTATCCGCTCTCTCTCTTGCATTAAGTTTAGTACTATTGTCAGCTTGTAGTAATGAACAGAATCTAACTCAAGTACAAGACTTTAGTTCTCAAACAACACAAATTCAATCAGCTAAGAAAATCAAATTGAATTTTAATAAAACTGATAAGAATGCAATTATCTCTGGTAAATCAACAAGCAAATTAACAGGTAAAAAATCTCGTGGTGAAACCAAAAAAATTGAAGAAATGTCAATTACATTTTTAGCTCCTTCAAATAAAAATGATATTGATTCTAAATCTGCTGCAGCTATTGCTAGAATGACCTTAAATTCAATGAATAGCTCACAAACTTATGAAAGTGGATATAAAATAGCTCGTTCAGCTCTTGATAGACTTGCTTCAGAGAATGTATATATTGCTAAAATGGCAATACAAATGGCAAATGTAGGGATGTATTGGGAAACAGATTTTAAAATAGCTTCTGCTGCTTTAAATATCTTATCAAATGAAACACCAGTTAATGTTAGTGTTACTTGTGATATGATTACTTCAATAATGAATTCATCTAAATCTTATGAAGAAGGTTCAAAAATAGCTTATGCTGCATTAGAAATAATTGGGAAAACTGATAATGAAAATGTTAGATTTGTTGTAGATACAGCAGTTGAATCAGCTAAAAAAGGTATGTATTGGGAAGATGTTTTCAAAACCCTAAGTAATACATTTTCAGAATTAAGAAATTTTTAGGAGATAATAAATTATGAAAAACTTATTAAAAGCATTACCAATTGTTCTTTCATTAGTATTAGTATCTTGTGGAACAGAAACAAATAGTATTAGTAATATTCAAGACTCATCTTTAGTTCAAGCTCAAGCTTCTAAAAAAACTAAACTATCAATGAATAAAGAGAATACAAAAGAAACTCTAAAATCTAATAGCGAGTTAAAAGGTAAATTATCAAAAGGTGATACTAAAAAAGTTGAACAATTAAATATTAGTTTTACTGAGCCAATGGCAAGAAATGATCTTGATCCTAAAAATTATGCTGTTGTAGCTAGAATTGCTTTAAAATCTATGAATGGAGCTAAAACTTTTGAAAGTGGTTATAAAGTTGCTCGTGCTACTTTAGACAGGCTTAACTCAGAAAATGTTTATATTGCAAAACTTGCCATTGAAATGGCAAATGCTGGAATGTATTGGGAAACAAATTTTAAAGTAGCAGCTTTAGCTCTTGAAAATATATCTATTGAAAAAGAAAATAATATAAATGAAACTTGTGATTTTATATCAAAATCAATGAGTTCGACAAAGTCCTATGAAGAAGGTGCTAAACTCGGCTACGCTGCTTTTAATGTAGTTGGTAAAACAGATAATCAATCTGTAAAAATATTAGTTGATACAATTGTAAGTTCAGCTAAACAAGGTAGATATTGGGAAGATGTTTATAAAACTCTTCAAAATGGAATCAGTGAGTTAAATAGAATATAAATTTAATTCAAATAAAAAAGCTTACTATTTTAGTAAGCTTTTTTATAGAGGTTATTTATTCTTTTTTTTAGCCTCATTTAATAAAGAAAAGAAATCATTCGTTTTATTCTTAGTAACTTTAGATAAATTATTTACTACATTAGATTTAATACTTGAAATTTTATTATTATTTTCTGTGTTTTTTACTATTTTATTTGATTCTGATAAATTATCATTAACTGCATATTTGTCTTTTATATGCAAAAACATTTTTTTAGCTTTTACATTATTTGGCTCTATATTTAATGCTTCAAGAAGATATATTGAACTAGCTTTTATATCATCATATGCAAGAGAAATATAAGCAAGTGAAATATAAGCTTCAGCAGTAGGTAAAATACTTATCGACTCATTATATAAATTTATAGCTTTAATAAGTTCTTTTTTTTGATTAATCGAGCTAGTATTTGCTCCATTTAATATTTCTCTTACAATTTTATGAGCCTGATTAATTTTATATTTATGATTTTGTTTATTGGTTATCATACTATTTACCCATACTTTTTAGTTCTTCTTTAGTAAAAGCATAGTTATCTTTTAATTTTAACTCTTTATCAAAACTTTCAAAATCTTTAAGGGTTACAGGTGAAACATCTTGTGACTTAGAAACTGTTGTTGTGTTTGTTTTTATTTCTGGTTTAATTTTTTCTTCCATCTTGGCAAATAATGTAGAAGTAACAACAGCAAACCTTGTTGCTGGTATACCATCTATTCCTTGATCTTTAGGTAGCTCACCAGTTTCAGGATTTTTCATATTAATAATATTAGAAAACTCAGGATTATTTTTTGACATTGCTGCAAAACCAGCCTGAATAGTTTTTATATCATTAGATGTTAGTGATTCTTTTTCAAAAATAGCTTTTACAAAACTATCACATAAAGCTTTTTCATTAGGAATTCTTGTTGTTGATTTAATTGTGTCATTAAAACCACCTTTAATCATTTCTGCAATTCCATCATTAACTTTTTGTTTATATTTAGAATCTGTTTTGTATAAATCTTTATCAAATCCTCCTGCTTTTAAATAACCATCAAGCATGGCTCTTACTTGCTTTTTACCGTTTACATCATTAAGATTAAATCCAACAGTTGGAGTTATAGTATTTGGTGTATCTTTATTATCTCCTGTTGAACGTGTTAATTTTATATCTGAAGAATCTGTTTTATCTTTTATAAAATTAGTTGTGTTTTTTACTAAATCTATTACTTCTTGATTATCAAGGCTTGTTATTTTTGATAAATCTTTTGCATTAACATTAAAATTTTCTTTTTTTTCTTTTGGTTGTATATCTGTTGTAGTTACATTTTTATCTTCATTTGCAAAGTTTATATCAAAGCCTCCTAGTGAATATTTACCTTTTTTTTCAGCCACATCTATTTTTTTATTATTATTTTCATCTATAACTTCATAATAAGGAAATTTAAAGCTTATTCCTGTTAATTTTCTATGTGGGTCTTGATTAAATTTGTCAATTTTCTCTGTAATACCATTAATAAGATCTGCTCTTGATTCTTTATCAAGTTTATTTAGATCAATAAAAACATAACCTTGAAAACTACTATTCTCTTTATATGAAGGTACTTTTAGTATTATATTCTCTCCACCATTAATCTTTTTTATAAAATCACTTTTATTTTGAAGTATCTTCTCATCATTAATATCAACAACAGATTTTGTATCCATTTTTTGTACTTCAGCTTTATTCATTAAAGGAAGTTGTTTACTAGACTTAAGGTTTGTGTCTTTAAATTCTACAGCATGAAATGAACCCAATTTATCTGTGGTTGTTGTTTGTCTAGTAACTATGTTATTAGATCTCTCATCTCTTGGTGTGTTTAAATTACTGCTTAAACCTATTGGACTCATATGAAAAAAAACCTCTAAAATATTTATTATAAGACTAAGACTTAATTTGATTTTATCAAAAATGAGTAAATATATATATCACCTAAAAGTATTAATTTGAAATCTTTTTAAAACTAAAATTTCCTAAACTATTTTTTGTTGTTTATTGTATATTTTCATTATTAAATTAAAACTATAAGTTCAGCTCTTTTAATTTTTGAGTAGCTTGTGTTCTTCTTTCAATATTTAATTTTTTAAATATATGTGCTATATGAGCTTTTACAGTATTTAATGAAATATATAATTTATCTGATATTTGCTTATTAGATAAACCATCACAAATAAACTTTAATATTTCTATCTCTCTACTACTTAGTAAGTTTTTATCTTCAGCATAAAAAGATTTTTTTATGCTATTTATATATTTTTTTGAAATACTTATTTTTGAATTAAGAACTTCTAATATTAAATGACGTATTTCCTTATGTGAATCTGTAAAAAGCCTAATAAAACCCTCTTTTTCACCTATTTTTAATGCTTTATATATTGATGCTTTTGATTCATTTAAATTATTTTGATTATAATGTAAAAATGCTTTGAGCAAATAAATAGTTATTTGTTCTGTAGTTAATTTCTGACTTTCTATTAAAGATTTATTTATTATAATTTCTGCATCTGATAATTTGTTGAGTAATATTAGGGATTCAATGAATAAAGTAAGAATACCTGGTTTTAGTGTTTTAAAAGAATCTAAACTTGTTATATAAATATATTTATCTACAAACTCTTTACATTTATCAAGTTCTCTAAGTTTAATATACTTTAGAGTTATTAATATATATACATTTTCTTCTTCTATAAATTTACCATTGTTTAATAATTGATTTAATTGAATAATATAAGCATCTACTTTGTCAAAAGAAGAAAGAAGAATATTATAATAAATACTACAATACAAAACAATAAATAATTGTAGAAAATTCAATGAACCTTTTAATTTAAGTATATTAGAAATAATAATATTCAATGAATCTATTTCGTTTAAATGGTAGTGAATTTCATATAAATTTTGATATAATAAGATATTTTTGTTATTTAATGGCTCATTTTTTATTATTTCTAATAAAATTAATTTTGCATCTCTTAATTTCCCATGCTCTAATAAAGATGTGCCTATATGGTAAAAGCACTCAATGTAACGTTCATACTCATTATTATTATAAAAATACTTAGATGCTAATTTATAACAATAAATAGAGTTATTTAAATCATATTCTAAGTCATAATAATAACCTAACATAAGATTCGTACGAGCCATAAATTCAAAGTTATTATCTTCTATATAAATTAACATTTTATCAATATTAGTCTTTATGTATTTAGATTCTTTTTTTGCTAAAGAACATATAGCTTTTAAATAATAAAAATTAAATAAAATTTCATTGTTAAGAGGTTTATCTTTATAAAAAATTTCAAATTGATTTATCATACTTTCTAATTCAAAAATATAACTATATTCAGCATAAAAGCTTACACATTTTAAAAAATGTAAATATGATAGAGGGTATGTAATTAATATATCTAGTGGAATATTACTAAACCATTCTAGTAACTTGAATATTTTTTTCTCTAAAAACATTTTTTTGAAGTTACTTTCTATTATATTAATCATATAGTTGTAATCATTTGCTAGAAAACTATATTTAATTGATTCATCTAAGTTGTTTTTATTTTTATACCAATCACTTGTTTTTATATAAAATTCTTTAATGTCATCTTTATATTTTATTTTAAATATTGAAAATAAGAAATCTGAAAATAAATCATGATATTTAAACCATTCATTATTATAATCTAAAGATATTAAAAATAAATTATTATTTATTAAATAATTTATTATAGAATCACTATTATCGATACCAACTATATAGTTACATAACTCGTAATTAAATGTTTTTAAAAATGATGTTTTTAATAAAAAACTTTGAACTTCTTCATTTAGATTTTCTATGATCTCACTTATTAAAAAATCTTTTATATTTTTATTATTTCCTGAAAAATTGTTTATTATTTCTATCTTATTATTTTTATCCTTTAATAATACATTTAGAATTTGAATAGAAAAGATCCAGCCACCTGTCTTTTTTATAATTAAGTCTATGCTACTTTCATTTATATCATCTATTTGTATGTAATTTCTTATATCAGTTCTATTAAAAATGAATTTCTCATACCCTATCTCAAAGAAATTATTTCTTCTCTTTAATTCTGAAAAATATATACCTTTTAATTTATTTCTTGATAAAAGTATTAATTTTAAATTACTTGGTATATTATGAATTAAATAATTGAAAGCATTAAAAACTTCTATTGAATTAATAACTTGTAAATCATCTATTATCAGATATACTGTTTCTGGTATATTAGATATATTTTTTACTATTGATAATATATAATTTTCATACTTATTTTCTGATATTTCTTTTTCATGAGCATAAAATATAGATTTATCTATAAAAATATTTGACTCTAATAAATTTACTAAAAAATCTTTTAATTTATTATCAAATATATCTAATGATATCCAGCTTACTTTTTTATATTTTTTTTCTTAGCCAACTTATTATACTTGTTGTTTTTCCATATCCAGCAGGAGCATTTATTAGTATTACACTATTATTATTAACTATATTATTTATATAATTAATTAAGTCTTCTTTATATAATTCATTACCTTTTAAGTTTGGTATCTGATTTTTTAGTCTCAATCTATGTATTCCATTATAATTATATTAAAATTATAATTTATTATTTTTTGTTTTAGATAATGAGTTTAACATAAAATTTATAACAAAAAACTGCTATATAAGATAAAAAATAAATACTTGTTTTAAGATTTAGCTGCTTAACTTATAACCAATAAATGCTCTTTTTATTTAAATAGATAAAAATATTATTACTAAATAGCTATAAGAATCAAATGAAACATTATTGTTTCGTATATAATGTTTCATTTAAGCTCTATATCCAGCTTGTCATCCAAATATGTAAACCATAATACCAGAAAGGTATTGGATAACCTGAGTATAATGGATAGAAAAATATAAACATTCCTATTATTAGCAAAGTATATACAATAGATAATGTTCTATATCTAGCGTTTTCATATAGAAAATATAGAATTATTGCTAATAATGATATAAATAAATAAGATGCAGAATTAAACATTCTTTGGCTATAAGGCTCTAGTACTGCTATAGGAAAAGGATTTTTCCATTGAATAACCCATAAACTTAAAAAACCAATAAATAGCAATGAAGCAATTAATAAAGCTATAGCTGAAATAGCTAATATATTAAATGTTTTATCTTCTTTTGTTAGTTCAATTTTTTTATTACCTTTTTCCCATAGATAACTTATTAAGAAAGTAATTGATAAACAAGCATAAGGAATAGCTTCAAATAAATAATGGCTAAAATTCTTTATTCTTGGAGAAACAGCCCAAGGTAAATATAAAATAATAAATCCTAATCCTATATATAGTAGATGAGCTTGTTTTTCTTTTATTGCTTTATATAGAGAAAAAATAGTTACAAAAACAGAAGACCACCATATAGCAGGATTACCTAAAGCTATAATTCCTCCCATTGTTCCATCTTTAAAATCTCTGAAATAATACCAAGTTGGTCTAATTAAAAATGGCCATGTATACCATTCAGAATAATAAGGATGTGGGTCTCTTAAGTTTTTATGATAACTATAAATACCTTTTTGCATATCTAATGTTTCTTTAATTGTATGATTAAGATTCATATAAGGTATGTAAGCCATTAAATAAATACTTGCTGGTAAGATTACAAAACAAATACCTGCTAATATCCAAAATGGTATTTCTTTTTTATTAAATCCATAAGCTAAAGCTTTAAAATCTCCACTTAGTAAATCATTTAAATTAACAGTAAATAAAAACTTATACCAAATCATTGCACCTAATATAAATGCTAAAGCACCTAAAGAAGTCCACCTTGTTGCTAAAGCCAAACTTATAAAAAGACCTGATAAAGCAAAATACGTAAAAGTTTTGGATTTTTTTTCTTGATGATAATCATGTTGAACATATAACCAAAAAAACATTACAGCTGTTATCTGAAAAAATGTGGCAAATATATTTGTCATTGCAGTTCTTGATTGTACAAAAAATACACCATCAATAGAGACAATTAATGCGGCTAATATTCCCGTATATCTTTTGCCAAACATAGATTTACCAAATATATACATTATGGGGATAAAAAGAGTTCCAAATATAACAGGCATAATACGCCAACCAAATGAATTTAACCCAAATACTGAAGTTCCAACAGAGATTAATAGTTTGGCAAGTGGAGGATGTACCCATTCAAAAGGATTAACTCCTCTCATATACTCACCTGCAGCTCTTGCATGATAAACTTCATCAAATACCATTTCTTCTGGAAATGTTAGATAAAACATTCTTAAAAGAGTTGAAACAACCATCATAATTAATATTATGGATAAATCTTTTAAATCAAATTTTTGAATAACAGGAAATGAAAAACCTTTACCTTTTGTTATAGAACTCAAACTTTCTTCCTTATTTTCTTCTTTTAACTTATTTTCTTGATAAGATAAAATATCATCTTTACTAACTTGAACCATAGGATCACGCCATAGCCTATATAAAATGATTAAGAAAATAAAAATATTTATAATAACTATTGGAGTAAACCAATATAAACCAAAGTTCTCTGTATACATTTTACCTGTTTTTAAAAAATTAGTTAGACCTGTCATGAAACTAGGGGCTCCAAGATTTGTTTTATCACCAGGAAATTCATAAAATAAATTTATTAAAAATGTAGCAGATAACCAAAGATAAACATTTTTTAATTTAGAGTTTAAAGCTGCTGAAATACCTAAGAATGATAAACCAACAAATAAATATCTTTCATGCATACGAGTTGGAAACATGAAAAATCCGAGTAAAGCTAATGTTGCACCATGTATTATAGCTATAGATTCACCACTATAGCCACTAGGTGTTTTTTGCTCTTTTTTTATATTCTCAAATTTTAAATTAGCTTCTTCTATTTCTTTTACAATAACAAGTCTTTCCTTTTCCAATGACTCTATTTCAAGCTGTGGATTTTCTTTAGCTTCTTCATTTTCACTAGCTCTAATCTCTTGGATTTGCTTTTCTATAGTATTTAATGAAAGTCTTTTATCTGTTTTATATTCATTTAGCTTAATCTCAGAATCATTATCTTTAGATTCGTTTATTATAACTGGGTTTTCTTTAGTTTTTTTATAATAATAATAACAACTAAAGGCATAAAAAGCTAAATATAAAAATAAACCAATATTTTTATGAGTTATACCAAGTATTTTTCTTAGATCGCTTTGCCAAAGACCAGTTAAACCCCATAAATTAAATGTTTGAATTGAACTGTAAGGATATAAATTTGCTTGTGCTACATAATGCTCCCATAGCCAAGGTAAAACCTTCATGATGTCTCTTGTAATTGGTAATGTTAGAGCAAATACTAAAGCAAAAGATGCTAATACTCCAAGGGCTATTTCTTTAAAAGCTTTTTTATAAATTAAAATAAATCCTATAAATGGTATTAATAATATTCCTTGTGGTTTCATCAAACAACCTACACAGGTTATAAATATAGATGCTATATACTTTCGATCTATTAGATAAATAATACTTAAAAGTAAGCAAGTCATTATTACCGAGTCCATTTGCCCCCAAATAGCAGCCTCAAAAAACATTGCAGGTTGAAATGCGTAAATTATCGCAGAAGATCTTGCAACAAATTTAGGTACATACCTTCTTGTTAACTCATATATTAGAAAAACATTAAAAACATCGCAAACAATTCCAGGTAATTTAACCACAGTTGTAAATGGACTTGCATACCAATACTGAAAAACAGGATCAAAAAAGCTGTATAGATTTCCTAAAATCCATAAAATATAGATATATCCTGGTGGATAGTCACACCAAACACCTTTTGGAGATGGCTGAAAAAAATCATATAAACCTCTTTTAGCAACTTCTAAAGTCCAAACTCTAAAATTATTTATGTCAGTAGGGTGTCCTGTACTAAAAGCAAGACTAAAAAGCAATCTAACTAAAAGAGCTATTCCTAAAATTATTAATATTGACTTATTATCAGGATCTTTTAATTTTTCCCAAAAACTTATTTTTGTATTTTCTACTTTATTTGTATCTTCAATCAAAATTATATCTCTCCAATCTCTAAACCATGAAAGGCTATTAATCCTGATCCAATTAAACCAGCTTTTTCATTAGATTTAGCTATTTGTATAATATTTTCATCAAAAAAGGTATAGTTAATTTCTTTTTTTACTATATTGATTACTTTGTCAAAATAAATATTACTTTGTTTAGATATTCCACCACCTAACAAAATAAGGTTTGGATCAAATATATTTATTAGACTTATTATTCCATAAGCTAGATATTCTGACATTTCATCAATAATTATTTGACAAAATAAATCAGATTGTCTTGCTAACTCAAAAATTTTGTGGCTTGTAATTTCTTGATTATTTAACTGTGAGTTAGGATATTTGTAAAGTCTATTTTTAGCTTGAGTTTCAATAGCAGTTCCACAAACATACATTTCAAAACATCCTGTTTGACCACAGTTACACTTACGTCCTTTATTCTCTAAAATCATATGACCAATTTCAGAACCAAGACCTCTTCCCCTAAAAAGTTTTTCATTATAAATAATCCCACTTCCTAAACCTGTTCCTAAAGTAAGGATTATTATAGTACTTTCATTTTTTCCCTCTAATTTTCTTAAATAGTATTCTCCAAATGCTGCAACATTTGCATCATTATCAATAAAAACTGGAATATTTATTTTTTTTGAAAAAAACTCTTTGATATGAATTCCTTGCCAATTCTTTAAGTTTGGTGTACAGTCTGTAACTATTCCATTCTTTGTATCTATTCTGCCAGGTGAGCCAATACCTATAGCTTTTACTTCTAAGTTATTAGAATTTGCATATTCTTGTAATTTTATGGAGTTTTCTAATAAATCACTTAGTATATATTCTCCACCTTCAGAAGATGTATTAATTCGTAGTTCTTTTAAAATACTTCCTTTATTAGAAATCAACGCAAATGAGGTTTTTGTCCCACCTAAATCAATTCCTATAGTGCAATTTTGTATCATTGTATCTTTATCAAAATAATCTTTTATAATATAAACAATACATTTTACAAAAAACATTGATAAAAGCACAAATAAATAAACAAATATATACTAAGTAAAAGATTAAAAGTAAAAAGATGAGAAGTAAAAAGTGTTCAGAGAAGAAAAACAGAGTTAGAAATTTCAAAACTTTTACTTAATTAGTTTTCTTAAACCAATTTTTTTTAACTATAAATCTATATTATTTTAGATTATTTAGGAATAATATTTTTTAAGATCAGTTTTTTTAGTATATGGTATAATTTATTACTAAGTGGAATTAAATATATCTAAATATTTTAGTAAATATAAGATTTTTATATCTTTTTAGTTTTTTTACTAAAATAAACTTAAGTTTAACTATAAATTCAATATTACTTTACATTATATAACAATAAAGGTTAATATATATATTACATATTTTTTAACGAAGGATAAAAGTTAATTTATGGATGTAAATGATTTTCAAACAATAGGTGAATGTGAACTTGGTTATACATGGAAAGTTGCTAGTGAAAATAAAGTTGTTGTAAATATAGGTAAAGTAGCATTATATTTTGAAGTTGATGAGTTTTTTATATTTGCTAAAATGATTGATGATTCTGTGCAGAATCTAATGCCAGAAAGTGCAAAAGCAGCTAAAAAAGATGAAAAACCTAAAATAGCAAGTTTTTCAAAATTTAGAGCTTCTAAAGAAGTAGATGAAACTCCTTAGTTTCACTTAAATATTTGATAGATTTTAAAAAGAGAGGTAATTAAATGGCTCAGGGTAACAATGTAATCATGATTGTTGGTAGAGTTGGTAATGATGTTGAAATGAAATATTTTGATAGTGCTAAATCTGTTGCTAAATTTAATGTGGCTGTTAATAGGACTACTAAAGATACAGAAGGTAACTACATAACTGATTGGTTTCCTTGTGAATTTTGGGGTAAACAAGCTGAGATAGCTAGTGAATATGTTAAAAAAGGGACAATGGTTAGTGTTGTTGGAACAGGACGCATTGATAAATGGGAATCAAACGGAGAAAAAAGAAGTAAATTTGTAATTCATGGTGATAGTTTCCAATTACTCTCATCAAGAAATGAGTCTACAGGTTCTGCTCCTACTCCATCAGCTGCTCCAAAAGCAAAAGCTCAAGCAACTGATGACTTTATGGATATAGACGATGATATCCCTCCATTCTAAATAGAATTAATTTTATAAAACAAATTCACTCTTAAAAGGTTATTTTAGGGGTGATTTTTTATTATCTTAAAAAAGGTTAAAATATAAAAACTCATATTAGAGTTATTATTAATAAAATCTAGCGTAGTTTTAGTGAAAGGTTAATTTGTTATGTTTAAGAAATTATTATCATTATTTTTGTGTTTCATATCAATATTGTTTATAAATAATCCAGCAATGGCGATTGAAAAAAATCAAACAATTATTGATAATTATAAACCTGAGTTAACATCTTTTATGAATATTTCCTCTGAAAGTTCAGAACCTGTTTATCTTGCAAGAGAAAGAAGAACTAAAGACTCTGGAACAGGTGAAATGAGTTGGGCATGGATTGGAAGTATATTTATTACAGGTCTAGGTCAAATTCTTTTGGGAGAAGTATTAAGGGGATTAGGTTTTCTTGCTGCTGTTATACTAGGTGGTGTTCTAATTGGAGTTGTGGGAGGTTCCTCAAACCCTCTTATAGCTACGTATGCTTTAGTTATGCAGATATGGAGTGTTTTTGATGCTTATAACATAGCAAAAAGACAAGCAGAGGGAAGTGATGAAGAAGCAAGATTATTAAATGAAAAATTAGCACAAATTGAAAAAGCTTTAGATAAACTCTCTATTCAAAACAATAAACTAAGTTATAATTTAGCATCTTTTTAAATATTTAAAGAAGGGAAAATAAAATGTTCAAAAAATTATTATCATTATTTTTGTGTTTAATATCAGTATTGTTTATAAATAATCCTGCAATGGCTATTGAAAAAAATCAAACTGTTATTGATAACTATAAACCAGAGTTTACTTCTTATATGAATATTTCTTCTGATAACTCAGAACCTATTTATCTTGCAAGAGAAAGAAGAACCAAAGATGGAGGAACAGGTCAAATGAGTGGGGCTTGGATAGCTAGTATATTTATATCTGGTTTAGGTCAAATGTTACTTGGTAATGTAGGTACTGGAATACTTTTTTTATTAGGAACAATGGTTGGTTATGCTTTATTTATTATTCCAGGGCTTATATTGCATATTTGGAGTATTATTGATGCATATAACTTAGCAAAAAAACAAGCAGAAGGTGAAGAAGAAGCAAGATTATTAGAGGAACAAATTGCCAAAGTTGAAAGTGTTCTTGAAAAATTTTCAACAAGTAATGCGAAATTAAATTATAGTTTAGTTAATTTCTAAAGAAAGTAATTTATTAAAGCTCTCTTAATCTTAAGAGAGCTTTTTGTATTTGAATCATAAATTTATGGAAAAAAGTCTAAAAGATATAAAAATACTTATAACACGTTCACAAAATCAATCATTAGAATTTTATGAAAAATTAATTGATTTAGGGTCAGAAGTAATAAATATACCATTTATAGAAATAACACCTATTATTAATAATGATATTTTATTAGAGTATAAAAATATAGATTTATATAACTGGATTATATTTACAAGCACAAATTCTGTTGAAATTTTTTTCAAAGTATTTGAAGATTATAATATTAGTAAAGAAAGAGTGAAAAATATAAAATTTGCTGTAGTTGGTAAAAAAACAGATAATAAATTGAATGAATATGGCTTCCATTCTTCAATAATACCTAAAGATTTTACAGCAGATTTTTTATTAAAAGAGTTTATTCGTCATAAAATTAATAATCAAAAAATTTTAATACCCACATCAAAAATAGCAAAAAAAGATTTATATAATGGACTTTTAGAACTAGGTAATAATGTAATATTTCTTCCAATATATGAAAATATAAAACCAGATATTAACTATAATGATTTTGACTTATCAAATATAGACTATGTAACTTTTACAAGTCCTTCAACTGTAGAAAACTTCTATAGTGCTTTTAAAAAAATTGATGCAAATATAGTTTGTATTGGTACTGTAACAGCAGAAAAAATCCAAAGTTTATTTAATATAAAGCCGTTAGTCCCTAAAGAATTTACCATTGATGGAATGATAGAAGAAATTATAATTAACGAAAAAAGAAGAGATATAGTTTAATATATCTCTTCTTCGTAATTTTAAAATTTTTATCTTATTAAGTTTAAGATACCATCTAGTTTAGTCTGATCTACTTGAATTACTTTTGTTAAGGCATTATAAATCTTTTGAGCTAATGAAAGTTCAACTGTGGTTGATGGTAATTGAACATTTGATGCTTCTAGAGCAGAGCCTGTAATTCTTACATTAAGATTATTACCAGATGCAGCTATGAAATTCGCAGCAGCAGGAGCCGCATTACCAGCTACTTCCAAAACTGTTGAACCATATTTAGAATATCTAAGACTTGTTAAATCTGCAACATAAGCTGTAGCGATATAATTACCACCTGTCAGATTTAAATTATGAGCATCTATTCTCTGAGATAAATCTTGTTCAGGTGTTACACCATTTAGAGTTGTAGCAGTATTAGTTCCACCATTTTTTGATACAAGAAATAATCCATTTGCATTTACTAAATTACCATTTACATCCCTATGAAATTCCCCATCTCTTGTGTAATAATATCTAGTACCTGCACCTAATGCTGCATTATCAGCAACAAGGAAAAACGCATTTTGTGAGCCACTTATTGCCATATGAGTAAATTCAGTAGAAGCAACAACTTGACCTTGTGAAAAATCTATATTTGTTGAGCCAACATTCAATGCTTGTTCTGCATATTGAATACCTAACGCACCATTTAAAACAGGTCTTTCTAATCTTGTTGTTCCGCCCCCAAATGTTACTTTTGCATTCTTGAAACCTGTTCTAGCAGAACCTGCGATAGAAGAGTTTAATGTAGAAATCCATTGATCAATTGCTGTCAATGATGCAAGGGCACTTCCTGCTGTTCCACTTAGTAAAACCATCTGACCTCCGAAGATTTAATGTTCTAAAAATTTAAGATAAAGTATAATAATTTGATTGTAATATATTTTTTCTTGTTAGAGAGTATTTTTAATAATTATATAACAATAAAAAAATATTTTATGATTAGTCATTAACATAGAATTAGATAAACTTAAACTATTCATTTGCTAAAGCTTCATTAAATACTGCCTCTAAAATTGATAACTGAGTATTTATTGCTATATCAATTTCATCAGATTTTGTATGAATTATACATCCACCTTTGGAAACACTTGGATCACCTATAACAATAAACTCATGAACATCAGGTATTATCATTTTAAAATATTCTTGTTTTGGTAATATTGTATCTAAATCATTAGGGTTAACTTTAACTTTAACAGCTTCCATATTACTTATAACAACAATAGAGTTATTTAAAATACGTCTTGATAACTCATCTTTTGTATCAACTTTTTCTGCAACAACAGATTCAGATAATTGATGAGCAAGTTTTAATATTTTATCTTCATTCTGCTTAGCTGCTATAGGAAACGCTGCATGAATTTTATTAAGAGAATTGACAGCTTCTCTTAATAGCTCTGAGTTTTCTTTTATTGCTTCTTCTTTTCCTTCTTGATATCCTACACTAAAACCATCTTGAGTTGCAGCTTCAACAATGTCTTGATGTTGGTCTTCTGCTGCTTGTATTATTCTTGCAGACTCTAAGTTTGCATCAGATATAATACGTTCTGCTTCATTTTCAGCTTCTTGTTTTATATCTTGTCCTTGTCTTTCAAAATCAGCAATAATTCCTTCTGCCTCATCATGTGCTCGTGCAGATTCTTCTATTATTCTTCCTGCTTTAACTTCAGCTTCCTCTACAACTGATAAACTTTTATTATAAGCGTCATCTAATATCTGCTCACGTCTTGAGATTATATTATTTGCTGTACTTAACATTTGATTATCATTTTCAAGTTTCTTTTTATAATATTGAACTGTCTCCTCAATATGTTCTTCAGATTCGGATTTTATAACTTCTATTTGTTGAGATATTATATTTCCTATTTCTTCTTCAACACCTCTAAGCATTTGTTCTCTTTGTGCTTTAAGTGCATTTAGTTGTTGATTGCTATATTTTTTTACAAGTTCTGCTATTTTCTCATCAACTTTAACAATAACTTGATTTATATCTTTTGACGG
The DNA here is from genome assembly GCA_046328075.1 of Candidatus Sericytochromatia bacterium. Lineage (GTDB taxonomy): Bacteria > Cyanobacteriota > Sericytochromatia > UBA7694 > JACMQJ01 > JAXLXG01. Next base: position 113,534 of record JAXLXG010000005.1, on the reverse strand, counting down.
TTCTATTTCATCAGCAATTTGTGCCGCTTCATATAATAATCTATCTCTTCCATGTTCTGCTGAAAAATCTAGTAATTTTTCTTGAGACATTTCATGAACATTTTCACGATATTCTTTTATCTTGCCTAATAATTGTGAGTCAACTTTACCAATTAAAGTAGTATGTTTTGCTGTTTCCCAATTTTTATTTAAGCTTTTTCCATCTTTTATTGATTTTTCTATTTCTGTTTCATCTGCAAAGTCAGGCTCTAAAAGAAAGTCATCACTACCATCTAATGTAAGCTCTCCATCAAAATTATATAAAGAATCATCAAATGAATCATCACTATCGTAATTAAATTCTGATGTATATTCTCCGCTTTCATCATAGTTATAACTAGCACCTGAAATTGAGTCAACACCTATAATTACAGGCTCTCCACCAAAAATAAATTCTTCATAATCTTCATCATCTAATATTGGCTCAGATAAAAAATCAATATCAAAATCTAGATATACAGGAGCTTCTAGCCCACCTATAAGAATAGTCTTACCTGTAATTACTCCTTCTCCATCTTGATTGTCTAGATCTTCATCTTGAATAAAATCTTCATCAAGAACTTCTTCATCTTCTAATTCAACAAATTGTACTTCACTTGGCTTTAAAAGCATAAAAAGAGAATCACCTAAAAAATATAATAGAAATAGATTTAACTATTATAAAATAATAGTTAAATTAGTTATATATTTTATTTAGATATATTACAAAAAATTATATTTTACTTATATTTACTTTTATGTAAAATTTAAGCTTGACTTTTAAGTAAAAATAAAATATATTTATAAAATAAGTTATTCAAAAAGTAACAAGGGATAAATACAATGTTAAAAGATAAATTACTCAAAAATTCTTTAATATTACTTTCTGTTAGCCTTATTTCATCATGTGCTACTTCTAATCAGGCTCTTACAACTACATCTCCTCAAAATGAAAAACCTTCAAATTCAGTTGTTTCTAATTCATCAAAGGATGAATCTAAAAAACCTGAACCCTATATAAGTAAAGATGATAGTATTGGGGTTTCTGAAACTTTTGGGATTCCTGCAAGTGATTCTTCTAAAGAAAAATCATTATCTGCTCCAAGTTCTCTTGGTAGACCAACTGCTGAAATTGTTTCTGATATGAAAGAACCAATGCCTAAACCAATGGCAACGAGTGCTCCTAGTTCTAATGTTAGTATGTCAGATGATATGGCAAGTAGTCCTTCTGTTGCTGGAGGTTCTTCTGGTTCTTCAATTGCAATGCCTCCTACTCCTGTAAAACGATTATCAGCGGGAGATATTGATGATAATTTAAAGTTTTCTGATTATTTGAACTATCTAAACTCAGTTACAGGTTTAACAAGTGATGATATTATAAAAATGGATGTTTCTGATAGATATATAATTACAGTAAAAGATAAAGATGGAAAAACTGTTCCAGATGCAAGTATAAAAATATCTTCAAACGGTTCTAATATATTTAATGGTAAAACTTATTCAAATGGTAAAGCATTATTTATGCCTTTAAGCATTAAATCTGTTAATTCTGATTGCCAACAGCAAGACTGTAATAACTCAAATTTTAAAGTTACAGTAAGTAAAAATAATGAAATAATAACAAGAGATTTTTCTCTTAGCAAAGAGAATAAAAACTGGGATATTCAACTTAATAATCAAAGACAAATGTCTGAAACAATTAACTTAGATCTAACTTTTTTAGTTGATGCAACAGGAAGTATGGGAGATGAAATTGCAAGTATTCAAAAAACAATAAAAGATATTTCAACAAGAATAAAACAATTATCAGATAAAAATTTAAATATTAGATATTCTCTTATTTCTTATAAAGATAGAAATGATGCATATAGAGTAAAAAGATATGATTTTACAACAAATCTAGATGCTTATCAAGAAATTCTTAATGAACTTACAGCAGGTGGTGGAGGTGATTATAAAGAATCAGTAAATGAAGGTTTATCAAATGCAGTAAGTAAAATAACATGGACATCTGAAAAAGAGGCAGTTAGACTGATATTTTTAATTGGTGATGCTCCTCCACATTTAGATTATAGTGATGATATAAAATACCCAGAATCAATACGAGAAGCAGTAAAACAAGGCATAAAGATATATCCTGTGGCTGCAAGTGGTCTAAGCCCAGCAGGAGAATATATATTTAGACAATTAGCACAATTTACTTATTCTAGATTTTTATTTTTAACTTATGGTGGAGATGAACAAACACCAGGTACCACACCTCATAATGTTGGTTCTTTTGGTGAAACAAACCTTGATGATTTAGTTGTAAAAATTGTTAAAGAAGAAATAACACAGTTTAGTAATAAAAGCTTATGATAAATTTAGATAAGGACTTTATCAATAAATTTTGATATCCTTATTTAAATTTTATTAAAACATTAAATGGTAAATTTCTATAAATTTTTAAAATTTCAAATGAATTCTAAAAAATAAATCTATTATTATTGCTTAAAATAAATTTTTTACCAAATTTTAAAAATTATTAATAATAACTTAATCTAATATGTATTATTAACTAAAGACATATTTGCTTAGATATGATAAGTTATAAATACTATATTTAAAAAGTTTGGGAAATACATTAATGTTATTAGCTCCTATACCAACTAATGAAAAGCAAAGAATAGAATCATTAAAAACTTATAATATTCTTGATACACTTCCTGAAAAAACATATGATGATTTAACAATGTTAGCCTCATACATTTGTGAAACTCCTATCTCAGTTATTAGCTTTGTTGATCAAGATAGGCATTGGTTTAAATCAAAAATAGGTTTAAATGCAACAGAAACACCACGTAATGTAGGTTTTTGTGCACATGCAATTATGAAAGATGAAATGTTTATAATAAGTGATACACTTCAAGATGCTCGATTTGTTAATAATCCTTTAGTAGTTTCAGAACCAAATATTAGGTTTTATGCAGGTGCTCCTATTACAACAACAAATGGTGAAATTCTTGGTGAAATTTGTGTAATTGATAATAAACCAAGAGAGCTAAATGAATCTCAAGTTAAAGCTTTAGAAGCATTAGGTAGACAAGTTATGATACAACTAGAACTTAGAAAGACTGAAATATATTTATTACAGCAACAGAGTTTATTAGAAAATTCAAATAAAGAATTGGAAAGTTTTGCACATACGGTTAGTCACGATTTAAAGACTCCTTTACGTGCTATCTCCTCATATTCTCAATTACTTTCAAGGAGATATAAAGATAAATTAGATGAACAAGCTAATGAATATATAAAAAATATAAATGATGGTTGTAATAATATGAAATTATTAATTGAAGATGTTTTATCCTATTCAAAAGTTAATAATATACAAAATCAAGACCAAGAAACTAATTTAAATATTGTATTATCAAATGTTATACAAAATATGGATTATATAATTAAAGAAAATAATGTCAGAATAATATATGATACTTTACCCATTATTAAAGTTAAACCAACATATATGTTTCAGATATTTATGAATTTATTTTCTAATGCAATAAAATTTCAGAAAAAAACTACTCAACCCATTATAAATATATCTGTAGAAAAAGTTGATAATGAGTGGATTTTTTCTGTATCTGATAATGGTATTGGCATTGAAAAAGAAAATATAAATAAATTATTTAAGTTATTTAGTAGATTACATAAAGAAGATGAAATTGAAGGAAGTGGAATTGGTTTATCTAATTGTAAAAAAATTGTTGAGTTATATGGTGGTAAAATATGGGTAGAATCTGAGTTTGGACAAGGAAGTACTTTTTATTTCACTTTTCCTATAAAAACATAATTCATAAAATTTTATAAAACAACACACATATAAAAAAGATAAATATATAATTTGTGAAAATACCCTCAATCCTTTAAAAGGCAATTAAAGCTTTGTTTTTCATAGTTAAGCATTGTATTTAGTTTGATTTCTGTTAATATATACTTATAGTGTTTTTTTATTTAATTAGGCAAAAAATTAAGATGTTCGGAAATATATTAAAATCTCTAAAAAACTCAGTAGCTCCTTCTGTTAAAACAATGGCTTCAAATAATTTCTTAAATGCAATTAATAATTTAGATGAATTTAAAACGGCTAAAGAAAATGCAATCAAAGCAAGTCCAAGTGAAGATAAATATGTGAATTTATTTAATGAAGCTATTTTAATATTTTTTCAAGCTGTTGAAGACATAGAAACAGATTATGGTTATGAACTTTTACAAGAAGCTGCTGAAAAGTTTTCTGAAGCTATAGAGATTAGAAAAAGTAAAGCAGAACCATACTTTTATTTATCATATATTTTCCTTATTCTAGGTGATTTATCTTCAGCACTTAAATATTTTAAAGTAGTTGAGTTTATGAAACCAGATTTAAATGGATTAGCAACTCTAAAAAGTAAATTAGAATCTGCCATAAATTATGGATTAAATAAGCAAGATGAATCTAATAATACATTACCTAAACCTAAAACAAGTTCTATTGTATCTTCTAAGATAATGAGTACTTCATCAAGTAGACCTTTAAATAAGACCGTTCAGAATAAAAGTGTTTCCAGCTCTATTATTAGGAAAACTAAATAAAAAATTATTATTTTTGTGAGAGAGGATTTATTATGTCAGCAATTGGTGGATTAGGTCAAAAATACGCAACTCCATTTGAAATAACTAAAAATAAAGTTATGGATAGAGGAAAAGAAGTCTCTCAATTTGAAACTAAAGTTGATACAGCCTTAGGTAAAAGTACTTTATCTAAAGCTGATTATAAAGCACTTAAAGACTCTATGACAAATGGTCGTCAAACATTAGATGCAATGTTAGAAAAGGTAGGAGTTCCCAAAAACGATATCGCAGTAGCTTTTGCTAAAGGAAAAAGTGGAGATATTCAATTAAATGATAATCAAAAAGCAGAGTTAAGACACTTATTAAGTGGAGCAACTACAGATGTAAAAGGAGCACAAGCTTCAATAAATCAAAAAATGACTGATGATGCAAATAAAGTTGATATTGATACTAATTATAATGGTTTTAAGGAACCAACAGATGTCAAAAAATTTGTAGAAGATAGAAAAAAAATAGATCCACATTTTAACTATTCTCAAGTAGCAAAGTTTGTACCATTTGCAACTCAAAGAAAAATGGAAACTGATATGATGGTAAATACACTAACAAATGCAGGTTCTCCAGATAAGACAGCTACTATGCAAAAATTATTTTTTGCAATGAAATCTGGAGGAATACAAATGAGGCAACAAGATGGTACTGTAAAACCATTTCCTTATGAATTAGCTACAGCTATGTCACATGGTAATAGAGTTTGCTTTATGTTACCACCTGGTCAAGAAAAAGCTTTTAATGCTTGGTTAAAAGGGAATTTATCTAATGAAAGAAGTGCTCTTGTTGGAGGTGTCGCAACCCCTATTCGTGGTTCTTCTCATGGTATTCAACCAGATAAAGGTGATCAATTTGGTTTTAAAGAGACTAAAGGTATGGGACTAAATGTCTTAGGAAGGGATAAAAACCAAGATTTTGGAGTTAATATTGCTGTAGGTGGTAAAGGGCAAAAAAGTATAAATGATGCTGATATACAAGATGACGGACATTTTGGTCAATTACTTATGGTAACAAATGATGGTCAAGATCCATCTGTGACAATGGTTGGATTAGAAAATTCTAGACCAGGAACTAGTGATCAATGGGGTGGAAGTCATGATATATCTTGTAATCCTAATGCTGTAAGTGCTGTTGGCTCTCAAAAATGGAGTGATGTAGATGCTCCTGAAGGAAAGCCGAAAACTTATGGCGGTTTAATTGTAGATTTAAGAGATTTTGATATTTCGACATTAATGGGCAGTTTTAATGATATGCCTAAGGATCAAGGTACAATGAGAGCATTATGTACTTCAGGTTCAGTTATTACACCTACAAATCAAAAACCTATTCTTGTTGTTCCTGAGCTAGATAAATAATTTTATAAGAAAAAAATACTCCTTATTAAATAAAAGGAGTATTTTTTTTATACTAATTAAACTAACTATTACCAATATAAGATAACATATCCATTTTTGTAACAAGTGAAATTGGTTTTTCATTGCTCATGACTACAACAGCGTTTGAACCACCTGATAATTTTTCAAAAATATGTGATACTTTATCATCTGTATTTACTGTTGGTAATGGTTCTTTCATTATATATTTTACAGATTTATTAATTACATCCATATCACTAAAAATTGTATTTAATAAGCTTGATTCTTGAATACTTCCAACTACCTTTCCATTGTCTATAACAGGCATTTGTGATATATCAAATTCTTTCATCATTTTAACTGCATCAGATACAGTATGTTCTGTTGTAAGAAATATTAAGTCTTTTGGTTTATCTTTATGTGAAAGAAGTTGTGAAACTGGCGTTTCCATTGAAGGTTCCATAAATCCGTTTTCTTTCATCCAATCATCAGAGAAGATCTTACTAAGATAACTACGTCCTGAATCTGGTAAAAGAACAACAATATTTTTATCTTCACCTAAATTATGTTTTTTAATATATTTTACAGCACCTGCAACAGCAGAACCGCAAGAACCACCAACAAGCAAACCTTCTTCTCTTGCCATTCTTCTTGTCATTACAAAAGATTCTTTATCTGATACAACAACCATTTCATCTATAATATCAAGATTAATTGTTTCAGGAATAAAATCTTCTCCAATACCTTCTATTTTATATGGTCTTGCAACATCTCCAGCATATAATGAACCTTCTGGATCAACTCCAACAATTATAATATTTGGATTTTTTTCTTTTAAGTATTTAGCTACTCCTGATATTGTTCCACCTGTACCCATTCCTGCAATAAATACATCTATTTTTCCTTCAGTTTGTTCCCATATTTCAGGGCCTGTTGTCAAATAGTGAGCTTCTGGATTTTTCATATTTTTGTATTGGTCTGGCTTATACGCATTAGGAATTTCTTTTGCTAAACGTGTTGAAACGCTGTAATAACTTTCTGGTGACTCTGGTTCAACATTTGTTGGTGTTATTACAACTTCTGCTCCATAAGCTCTTAAGAGTCTTATTTTTTCATCACTCATTTTGTCAGGCATAACAAAAACACATTTATAACCTTTTATTGCTGCTGCCATAGCTAAACCTACACCTGTATTTCCAGATGTAGGCTCAACAATTGTTCCACCAGCTTTTATTAATCCTCTTTCTTCTGCATCTTCAATCATCTTGATACCAATACGATCTTTGACACTTCCTCCTGGATTCATATATTCAACTTTAGCAAGTAAATTTGCTTTAAGTCCATCAACTACACTATTAAGCTTTACAAGTGGTGTATTACCAATAAGCTCAATTACATTATTTGCATATTTCATTTTAAAACCTCTAACTATCTAAAAATAATCAACTTTGATTATCAGGAACACCCTTAGATGCTCTCATTTTTATTGAAAAACCTTTTAATTCTGAAGATGTTTTTGAATTTTTTTCAAATTCTTTAAGTATATTATCTGTTTCATTATTATCAAAAGAAGCTAATGCTTGTATTGTACTTAATTGAATAATTTTTTTATCATTTTCTTGAATATTTTTGTCATTTTGATCTAATTGTAATTGTAAAACAGGTATTGCTCTTTTATCTTTTATTTGTCCGAGAGTATAAATATAAATTGATTTTGCAGAAATATCTTTTTCACTATTTAAAGCTTGAATTAAACTTGAAACCGCTCTTGGATCTTTTATTTTTGATAGTGATGCTGCGGCGTGCCATCTTACTTCACGAGCTTCATCACCAAGCATTTTAATTAATAGTTCTGTAGCTTTAGGATCATTTTGAAAATTACCTAATCCTTTTGCTGCATTAAAACGCATAAATTTATCTTTATGATCTATATAACTTGCATAATCATTTACAGACTTGTAATTGTATACAGTAAATCTTAAAACAATTAATAATATAACTGTTCCAATAACTGATAAAATAGATACTGCCCTAAAAAATTTTCTTCTTAGGACAGCTATATGAGCTTTTTGTTCTTCTGTAAGCTCTTCTTCTTTTACTTCTGACATTTAGTTTATGTACTTGAACCTACAAGATCTGATTCATATTTTGCAACTTCTTCTGGTCTAAAGAAAATAACTTCTTTAATACAAGCTTCCGTACAAATACCACAACCAACACATTTGTCTTCTATCACATGGGCTACAGTTGAAGATAAATGCATACTTAAATCATCTCCTACAGCCATCATTTCTAAAGCATCATAAGGACAAAAATCAACACAAGCCACACAACCTGTACAATTTTCTTGATCTACTGTTACTTTAGGTCTTTCTTTCCTAATCTTATTTTTTTCAACAATTTCTCCTGCTGGATTAATTATTGCTTTAACAGGACATACGTTAGCACAAATACCACAATCAATACATAAGGATTCTTCAATTACGTGAAGGATTTTTGTTGCACCTGCTATTGCATCTGTTGGACATTCTTTATAACACATTGTGCAACCTACACATGCGTCTGTTATAAAATGAGCCATTTATTCTATCACTCCTATAAAATTTAAATCCACCTGCTAAAATTATAGTAAATTATATCAGGTGGACTAATAAAGATAATATTATTTTATTTATTATTTACCTTTAGATTCCTCATTTGCTTCTTCTACATTTTTAGGCTTATAGATGTAGTTATAAGGAATACTGTCATGCTTACCTGTAACACCCATGATGTATGTGTATACAGCACTTGTTTGTTCATCAGTAAACCAGAATCTTGGCATTCTACCTTTAACAAAATCATTGAATCCCCAAGGATTTCTAATTTTGTTATATATATAAGATTCTCTTAAGTGAAAAACACCTCTTTCTGGGTCTTTATGAGCATAACCAAAATCAAATTTGTGAATATCTTTTTCAGCTTCACCTGTTAACTCAGGACAATTTTGTTGACCTTCTAATCCTACAACATTATGACATGATGCACAACCATAGGTTTTCATAAGAGCTTTACCTTTATCAGCAAGTTCTTTATTTTTAAGATCAACTTGAACTTGTTCTAAACCATCCCATTTATTTTGTTGTAACCAAGAAACAACAGCTAATGTTTCATCATCGCTTAAGCCAAGATTAGGCATAACTGTACTTGGGTGATAAGTTCTTGGGTTCTTAATCCAGTTAAACATCCAAGTAGGATTAGCTTTTGATGCAATTCTTCCAAGATCTGGTCCAACATTTGCACCTTGACCTTTAATTGCATGACAAGAATTACAACCTTTTGCCTTAAATACAGCTTCACCTTTTGAAGCTAAAGCAGGATTAACTGTTACATTTTTTCTTTCTCCATAGTTTGGATCACTTGTTCCTAAAACATAAGTTGTAATAGCAACAGCTTCTTCTCTACCAAATGGGAAAGTAGGCATTTTTGATTTTGGTAAATAATGTCTAGGATTTTCTACCCAGTTTACCATCCAAGAAGGATTTAATTTACTAGCTGCTTGTAGTAATGGAGGACCATTTTTTAATGCCGCTGGTTGACCTTCTACTTTATGACAAGCAAAACAGTTTGATGCAGTAACAAGTTCTTTACCTTTATTGAAAAAATCAGCAGGAATATTATCTGTTGTTTTATGACATTTAATACATGATGCTTCAACTTGCTTACCTTTAAACATTGGTTTATCCCAAAATGAAACCCAACCATGAGCAGCATCTTTTTTTGTTGATAAGCCTTGACCTTGGTGACAAACTACGCAACCAAAATCTTTTACATTATGTTTTACAAGAAATAAATCTCTATTAGGGTGTGTTTGAAATACTTTAGGGTATTTTTTATCTTCAAAACCATCCTTATTAGCTCCTTGATGGCAAGTCATACATCTATCAACTGTATTATTAAGTTGAGGAACTAAAACTTGATTAATTTCAAGAGGTCTTTTTTGAATTGTTTGTATTTTCTTTTCTAAAAGATCAATTTTTTCATACTTACTTTCATATTTAGACTTAAGTTCAGAATAATCTTTTTGAGAATTTTTAAGTTCTGTTTCTGCTGCTTCTAATTCTTTTTTTGCATTTTCTGCAACTTTTTGTTGATCTGTATATTTAGATTCTAATTGTTGCTTTTCAGCAATTAAAGAATCTGTGCTTTTACCTTCACCATTTCCAACTCTAGCTATTTGATAATCAACAGCCCCCATTGTACTTTTGGTAAATTTAGCGTCTCTTTCTGCTACATAAAGATTATATTTGAGCTTAGTAATCTTTTTTTCTATCTCTGATTTTTTAGAAACAAAGTCAGGAGAATTAACTTTCTCTTCACTTGATTTAAATTGAGATTCTATAGTTTTAAAGTCTGGATCAGCAGATATTGATTTTTTAAGATCATCTAATTCAGCTTTAGTTTTTTCAAATTCTATTTTATTGAATTCTGCCTGATAATGCTTCCATTCTCTATCAAAGTCAACCCAGATAGCCGCTAATGTTGCCAAAAACAGCAACACGCTGGATATCACAAATAACCTGAATTTCATTAATACCTACCTTCTTTAAATATTGAACCACGGTGTTACTAATACATACTTTAAGTTTAAAACCCAACGTAAAACCATTTTAATTGGTAAACTCATAAGTAGAAGTAAAAGAACCATAGTTACTGTATATCTTACTAAACCTAAATCGTCGAAGAACTTTTTATTTACTTTTGCTACGATTGCTGGAATTACTGTAAAGTATAGACCTAAAAGTATAAGAGCAGGTATTTCTCTTAATAACCAAGGTGTTTTAGGATCTATATTAAGAAGTTCTGATAAATTAACATTTACTAGAGGAACAACTTTATGAACATCCCAATACTCACCAAACATGAAAAAGTTCCAACCTGGACCTCTAAGGAATGTTCCCTCTATTATAAGAACCATCCATAATAACCAACCAAACATAAAAACAGAAATAGCAAATTTTCTATCTCTCCAGCAATAATAACCATTTCCTTTTGGATTTGTATCAATATAAGGAATAGCTATTAAACCTATAATAATGATTGTTGGTAAAACAACCCCTGCAATCCAAGGATCAAAATAAACTAACATTTCTTGTAAGCCTAAGAAATACCAAGGAGCTTTAGAAGGATTTGGAGTTACACCAGGGTTTGCTGGTTCTTCAAGAGGTGCATTTAAAAATGTTGACCAGACTGTTAAACCAACCATAAAAATTATAGCAACAATAAACTCTATACTGAGCAAATGTGGCCAAGTATGTACTTTTTCCTGATTATGAGGTTCGCCCTCCCATACAGGTTCTCCTTGCATCAATTTTTTGTCATTGTAGAAAGCTTTTTGAAAAGCAATCCATGTGTATGCAATAAGCATACCAATAAGCAAGATAATTGGAATATTATCTGGCTTGGTAATAATTTCTAGAAAATTAGAGAAACTATACATATTATTAAATATAACCTTTCATTACTCGGCTTTAGGAGTATCAACTTTTACGGCTTCAACTGTTTTCTTACCTTGAGCTGCTTTAACCTGAGTAACTTTGTTTAAGTTTGCAAGTCTTGCAGATTGAGGTCCAGAAATTCCACCGTCTTTTCTGATTCTCCAAAAGTGAATTGATAATAGAAATGACATAACAAAAGGAACGGCAATACAATGTAATACATAGAATCTTATAAGTGTAGGACCACCTACAACTGTTCCTCCTAATAAAGCAAATCTGATATCGTTATCTATTTTCATACCAAGTAAATCTGCAAACGGACCTTCATGTCCTACAAATGGAACAGCTCTTGCCATATTTGTTCCAACTGTAATAGCCCACATAGCTAATTGATCCCAAGGTAAAAGATAACCTGTAAAACTCATAAAAAGTGTAATTGTAAGAAGTATTACTCCTATTGCCCAATTAAACTCTCTTGGCTTTTTATATGAACCTGTCATAAATACTCTAAACATATGAAACCAAACTGTAAGAACCATTGCATGGGCTCCCCATCTATGCATATTTCTGAGTATCATACCAAAAGGTACATCAAATTCTAAAGATTTAATATCCGCATAAGCCATAGAAGCTGTAGGGTGATAATAAAACATTAAAAGAATACCTGTTACAGTTTCAACAAGAAACAATAAAAAACTTAAACCACCCATACCCCAAGTATATGTATATTTTGTGGCATATCTTGGTAATCTTATTGGGTGAAGGTGTAAAAACACATTACTTAAAACAGCTAAAGATCTGTTTCTGTCGTTTATTGGTTTACCATGTCTAAAAACAGATTGCCAGATCTGACTAGGGTAAACTTTTGATTCCAAAAAATCTTGGAGTTTACTTGCCATAGATTATAACTCTCCTGTCATACAATAAATTAAAATTAAGTTAGACTTTAACAAAAGCTTCTGGTTTGTCCCATTCGCCTCTTTCATAAAGGAACTTTTTACTTTTATCAACTATCATTTCTCCATCGTCACCAACGCTTATCGCAGCTCTTTCAAGAGCTCTTGGTGCAGGGCCTTCAAAGTTTACACCTGACAAGTAATAACCACTACCATGACAGTTACACTTAAATTTGTTTTCATTTAAGAGCCAATCTGGGGTACATCCTAAATGAACACAAATAGATATTAAAGCATAAATGATAGAACCATCATTTACAATCCAAACTTGCTTATCTGTTAAAAATTTAGTAGACACTCCTGGAGGATAATCTTTAGGAAAACCAGCCTTAAATATCGGAGATGGTTCATAAATAACACTTGGAAACATGAATCTTCCTGTTCCAGCAAGAGTTGCAGCTATTGTTGTCCAAAAAGCACCCCATCCTAAAAATCCAAGAACTTTTCTTCTTGAAATTTCGTTAGGATCCATACCAGCATCTCTTCTAAATTTTATTGAAGGTACTTCACTACCTTGAGTAGCTTCATTTGACATATTAGTCTATATTCTCCTAAGCTTTTAGGTAAATAAAAACCTAAAAATCACAAAATAATACAATTTTTCCTATAAATAATCAGTTAGAACTGAATAAAAAAACTGTCCGCAATTCCATAAATAACATGATCTAATATATAGAATCAACGATGTCTGATTAAGTTTAATACAAAATTAAGTGATTGCGATATAGGATTACAAAAATTTATAAAATTTATAGAAGCGTCCTGAGAAAACTACGCGGGTTCTAGCCCATAGATGAATTGGAATAAAGTTTGATTAAGGTAGATTATAGCAGTAAGAATCAAACGTTTTGTGGTAAAATTAGGATTGTTCAATATTTAAATTAAGTAAAATGAATACAGTAAAGACATTTCACTATAAATTAAAACCTAATAAGACACAAGAGTCAATGTTAAATCAATGGCTAGGAACTTGCAGGTATTTGTATAATGTAGCTCTTGAATACAAGAAATTAACTTATGAACAAAAAGGTATAAGTCTTTCTAAATATGATTTAATTAAAGAACTTCCTAATGTAAAGAAAACAGAAGGCTTTGAATGGTTTAAAAATGTTCCATCTCAGACATTACAGGCAGTAATTGAAAGATTAGATAATTCATATCAAAGATTTTTTAGATTTGGTACAGGGTTTCCTAAATTTGCTAAAAAGCATAAGTACAAATCATTCTTGATTAAGCAAGGTGTTGAAATATGGGAAAATTGTATTAAATTACCAAAGATAGGCTTAATTAAGTTCTTTAATAGTAGACCAGTAGAATCAAAGATAAAGAATGCAACAATAAGGAAGGAAGCTGACGGCTGGTATATCTCTTTAGTATTTGAAGGTAAAACAAAAGAATTAAATCCTATAGATAAAGAAACAGGTTTAGACTTAGGATTAAAGTATTTTGGTGTTACTTCTAATGATGAAAAGATTGATAATCCAAGAACTTACAGAAAATATCAAAAAGTATTAGCTAAAGCACAAAGAGTTTTTTCAAGGACTAAAAAAGGCAGTAACAATAGAAAAAAGGTATCTGAAAAAATAGCAAAGATTCATCAGAAAATATCTAATGTAAGAAAAGATTTTTTAAGTAAGACATCAACAAAACTAATAAGTGAGAATCAAGCGATAGTAGTTGAAGATTTACAAATATCTAATTTATTAAAGAATCCTAAGCCTATTGTACATGAATCAGGTAAGGGATATAAAAAGAATGGAAAATCTAAAAAAACAGGTTTAAATAAATCAATCTTAGATGCAGGTTGGGGAATGTTTACCAATATGCTTGAGTATAAAGCAAAGTGGTGTGGTCGAGTCTTTGTTAAAGTAGCACCTAACTATACATCAAGAGATTGTTCTAACTGTGGTTTTAGGCTTGAGAAATTAGCATTAAGTATTCGTCAATGGGAATGCCCTCAATGTTTTGTAATCCATGATAGAGATACAAATGCAAGTAAGAATATATTAAAGAAGTGGAAGGAATCACTATAAAAATCCAAGAAGGCTGGGCGAGTCTTCTGTAAGCATAAGGCAATAGGTTACTATATACCTGCTTCAAGAATCCACGAGGTTCTACCACGTGTGAGCGTCAATAAGTTAATTACAGGTAAAGTTAAATATAATTTTGAATAAAAGTTATGTTAAAAGTGACAAGTTTTTACGAAAAAGTTGTATATTAGAATTATGGAGATTTTAAGTTAGGTTTTTTGATAATCATGGAACAAGCAGGAAACAACTATAGTTACAATGCAGCTCAAGCATTTAATCAAGTTTGTGCTGTTAATGGTGTTGAAGGTATGGCTTATCAGAATCATACTGTAATGAGTGCTTCTAATCCTGGTTTACCTCCTGATTCATTTAGAAGACAAACACAATTTGCTTCAACAAGATATACTCAAGCTCCTTCACAAGCAAGTTCCTTTATGAAAGGTCTTGGAAGTATGTTTTCAAGTATTGGAATGGTTTCAAAGATAGTTGCTATGTTTTATCCTCCTGCTGCTGCTGTTAGTTCAGTTGCAGAGATTGCTTCTCCTGTATTAGACACTCTTTCACAAGAAGGTGCACCAAAGCCTGTTGTAATTACAACACAACAAAAATATAACCCTTGGGTTAGATAAGTTTAAAAATTTTACAGGGCGTATACTACGCCCTTTTTTAATGTGTATATTGAGTGAAAAGACAATAATCGAAGAAGTAAAAAATGAGCAGATAAGAAGATACAAGTTAATAATTCAATACTTCTGTTATATTAATTCTATCAAACGAATTTTGATTAAGTATAAAATAGATAGAGAATAAAAAACTAAATGAATATAAGACAATCTATAAAAGAAGAATTTATCAATAAATTCAAAGTAGAACCTTTAATGGTTCGTTCACCTGCAAGAGTTAACATGATAGGTGAACATACAGATTATAATGAAGGATTTGTTTTACCTGCATCTATTAATAAAGAAATAGTTTTAGCTATTTCGAAAAATCAGGATAATAATTGTAATCTGTATTCTTATGATTTAAAAGATTCTTTTAGTTTTGATATTAATAATTTAGAAAAGACTGATAAACTTTGGTCGTATTACCTCATGGGTGTTATAGAACAGCTTCAAAAAAGAAATTTAAAAATACAAGGTTTTAACTGTGTTTTTGGGGGTAATATTCCAATGGGGGCAGGTTTGTCATCTTCTGCCGCTTTAGAATGTGCTTTAACTTTTGCTTTAAATGAATTATTTAACTTAAATCTTAGTAAAATTGATATAGTAAAAATTTCACAAAAAGCCGAAAATGAATTTGTAGGTGTTAAATGTGGCATAATGGATCAATTTATAAGTGTTTTTGGTAAAAAAAATCATGTCTTAAAACTTGATTGTAAAACATTAAATTATGAATATTATCCTTTTAATTTTGATAATATAGAGATAGTTCTTTTTGATACACAAGTTAAACATTCTCTTGCTTCCTCTGAATACAACACACGTAGAATGGAATGCGAAAAAGGTGTTGAAGTTATAAAAAAATATTACCCTAATACAAATAGCTTAAGAGATGTGAGTTTAGATACTCTAAATAAATATAAAGATGAAATGCAAGAAATTATATATAAAAGATGTAAATATGTAATATCAGAAAATTTAAGACTAAATTATGCTTGTAACGCATTAGAAAATAATGATTTAGAAACATTTGGTAATTTAATGTATCAAACTCATGAAGGTTTAAAAAATGACTACAATGTAAGTTGCAAAGAACTTGATATTTTGGTTGATTTAGTAAAAAATGAATCAGATGTGCTTGGTGCAAGAATGATGGGTGGAGGGTTTGGTGGATGCACTATTAATCTTGTAAAAAAAGAAAGTGTGAGAGATATATCAAGACAAGTTTCAGAACAATATAATAAGCTAACAGGAAAAAATTTAGAAATTTATACAGGAATTATAGAGAATGGAACATCAATCATTTAATTTAGGTGAACATTCTCACACGAGATTAAATATACTAACAGGAGAATATATATTAGTATCACCTCATCGAGCTAAACGCCCTTGGAATGGAAAATTAGAAGATGAAATACCAAATATTAGACCTGTTTATGATGAAAAATGTTATTTATGTCCAAATAATGAAAGAGTAGGAGGAAAAATAAACCCTGACTATAAAGGAACTTATGTTTTTATAAATGATTTTTCAGCATTAGAAAATAATGTGTCAAAAGGGGAAATAAATATAAATAATCTCTTAGTTGCAAAATCTGAAAAAGGAATTTGTAAGGTTATCTGCTTTAGTGAAAAACACAATCTAACAATACCAGAAATGAATTTAAATCAGATTAAAAATGTTGTAGATGTTTGGCAAAATGAATTTAACGAAACATCTAAAAATCCAGATATAAAACATATTCAAATTTTTGAAAACAAGGGTGAAATAATGGGGTGTAGTAACCCTCATCCTCATGGACAAATATGGTCACAATCAAGTATCCCTGTTGAAATAATAAAAGAAATAGATAGACAAGAAGAGTACTTTTTACAAAATAATAAAAGTCTCTTAGGCGATTACTTAGAATTAGAATTAAGAGAAGAAAAAAGAATTATTTATCAAAATGATAACTTTGTTGCTTTAGTCCCTTTCTGGGCAATATGGCCTTATGAAACAATGATAATAAGTAAAAAACATATGCAGAATATATCTAAACTTGATAATAAAGAAAAATTAGATTTAGCTGATTGTATAAAAGTTTTGACAACTAAATATGATAATTTATTTAAAATCTCTTTTCCTTATTCAGCAGGTTTACATCAAGCTCCTTTAGATAAGGAATATAAGGGGTGGCATTTTCATATACATTTTTATCCACCTCTTTTAAGATCAGCAACTGTAAAAAAATTTATGGTTGGATATGAATTACTATGTAATCCTCAAAGAGATATAACAGCAGAATATAGTGCAGAGGTTTTAAGAAATCTAACTCAAGTATATTATATTAAACAAAGATGAGTAAGATTTAATATTTCAGACAATTTTTATAACAACTCTCTAAAACCTAGACCCTAGGATAATATTTTAAAATATCTAATCGTAAATACTAGGTTTCAAGAGTTATGTCTAAGATATTGAGATTAAAGTTATTTATAGAAATATCTATCTAAATCTTTCAAGTATGGATTATTCTCCTTCAAATTTTTAATTTTATTATTACAATAATAATGAAAAGCATCTCTTAAAAAGACAGATAAACCTTCTTTATGTTTATCAATATTTTTTGTAAACCTTTCATCATTTACATACATATCACCTAAACCTTTAAGAATTTCATCTGTGCAATTATAAAAATTCTTACTTAGATTGTTTTTCCATTCTTGAACAGCTTCTTGGACTTTAGAATCAGCAAAACCTTTGTCCATATTATCAACAAATTTTTTGTAAATCAGACTTTGTTCATTACTTATTCTTTGCCAATCATCTTTGTTATATTTAGAGGTTTTAGAATTGCTTTCTTTATAAGCATCTGTATTTCCCCATCTTTGTTTTACTTCTTCTGTATATTTTTGTTTATGTTCATCTATTTCTTTCATATCAAAACCTTTAAACATTTCTTCAGTTCCCATTTTATTTTCTCCATTAATACATATAATAGTTTTTTCAACAGTCTTAATAATTTTTTCAAGACGTTCTTTCTTTTTAAGAAGTAACTTTTTATGAGATTCTAATGCAATTCTCCTATCAAAATAGGGATTATCTAGAATATTTTTAATATCTTCTAAACTAAAATCTAGTTCTTTAAAAAAAAGTATTTGTTGTAATCTTTCAAGTTTATTATCATCATAAAATCTATAATTATTTTCTCCTATAGATTCAGGTTTTAATAAACCAATTTCATCATAGTAATGAAGTGTTCGTATGCTTATCCCGACTATATCAGCTACTTCTTTAACCTTGTATGGCATATTAAACCTCCATATTTTTAGAATAAACTATCACGTAATGTTAGAGTCAATAGCTTAATGTTATCAATTTAAAAAAGATTTTATATTTCTTTTTTTTAACATTTCATCATAAATTAAGTTAACAAATTATCTATTACCTTTTTTCTTAATATTAAACTCTGATATAATGTCTAATTCATATTATTAAAGTAATTTGAGGAAAATATTATGGCTTATAAATATGCTGTTTTAGGAGCAGGAATGCAAGGAACTGCTTGTGCTTATGATATGGCTAAATTTGGAGATGCAAGTGAAGTACTACTTGCAGATGTAGATCTTGAAAAAGCTCAAAAAGCTGCTGATAGAGTAAATAAACTTGTTGGAAAAAACATTGCTACAAGTGCAAAACTTGATGTAAATAATGAAGGTGCTTTAGTTGATTTATTAAGTGGTGTTGACTCATTTTTAAGTGCTGTTCCTTATCAATTTAATGTAAAAGTGGCTCAAGCTGCAATAAAAGCAAAATCAAGTATGTGTGATCTTGGTGGAAATACAGATGTTGTAAGAGCAGAAATTGCTTTAAATGAAGAAGCTAAAAACGCTGGTATAACAATAATACCAGATTGCGGTTTAATGCCAGGTATGGGAAATACATTAGCTGTTTATGGTATGAGTAAACTTGATAAGTGTGATGAAGTTCAAATCCGTTGTGGTGGTTTGGCTCAAGAACCAAAAGGTCCTTTAGGTTATAAGCTTGTATTTAGTATTGGTGGATTAACAAATGAATATTTTGGAAAAGCTTTTATATTAAGAAATGGAAAAGTTACTGAAGTTGATACATTTGATGAATTAGAGGAAATACACTTTCCTTCACCTGTTGGAAAATGTGAAGCTTTTACAACAACAGGGGAACTTCAACTTGTCCTTGGACTTTTGAAGGTAAAATAAATACATATGAATATAAAACTGTGAGATATAAAGGTCACTATGAAAAGTTTAAAACAATGCTTGATTTAGGATTACTTGATACAAATCCTGTTAAGCTTGGAGAAAATGAAGTTTCACCTAGAGATCTTTTCCATAAAGTTGTAGCTCCTAAAATAGACTTTCCTGAAGATAAAGACTTAGTTGTTTTAAGAACAACTTGTAAAGGAACAAAAGATGGAAAAAATGTTGAACTTACTTATGACATAATGGATTTTCATGATGATGCAACAGGTTTTACAGCAATGGAAAGAACAACAGCTTATCCTGCTTCTATTGTTGCAATTATGATGGCAAAAGGTCAAACAGATAAAGGTTCAATAAGCTTAGAATCTGCAATAGATGGAGCTAAGTTTGTTGATGAACTTAAAAAGAGAGATATTAAACTCACAGAAACAGTAAGAACAGAGGCTTAATGCTTACATTTTACGCGATAATAAGACCTTTCTTCCAACCATTAATTGGTGCATTTCATGGTTGGTTTGCAACACGTATGGTTGTTGTAATGTTATTTAGACCACATAAGGAATATTATTTTCCAATTACAGGAAAAAAAATACCTTTTACTCCTGGGATATTTCCTAGCAGAAAAAAAGATTTAGCTAGGAATATTTCAAGAACAGTAACAGAAAGCTTATTAACACCGGAAGATATTAAGTATAGAGCAGATAAGTTTATAACTGAAGAAAATATTGGTGTAATTGTTGGTGCTACTTTTGATACAATGATAGATAACCTCAATTACACTGATAATATAAAAAAATTAGCAGATTCTTTAAGTCACAATATCCCAGATTTGATTAATAATACAACTTCTGGATTTCTTGAGAAATTAACAGATGATCATAATAAGCAATTAACTAAATTAACAGAGTTTTTAGTTCACGATGTTTTCCTAAATCTTAAAATAAGTGAAGGGTTTGCTATTAAAGCAATAGATTATGTTTTTGATTCTTTTATTTCTCCACATAATATAAGAGTAACACTTCAAGAAGCTTTAACTCCTGAAAGAGCAGCAAATTTACAACAAGTATTAAGAGAAAGAACAACAGGGGCTTTGAAATTTATTTTAGCTTTAGTTAATTTAGAGAGTATTTTTAATAACTTTAAAGATTATCTAAAAAATGAACCTGAAAAATCAGAACAACTCATAAAAGATATAATAAATCAATTAAAAGTTAAAAAAGATTTGGTAAATAAGATAGTATCTATTGATTTTAAACAATTATCTTTTGATAATATAGAATCTATAAAAAAACATTTAAAAGAAGGTATAAGCTCTTATCTATTAAATAATAGAGAAAGTATTGATAAAGGCTTACATCATGTTAAAGATAGTATTTCTGAAACAATAAGAAATCAGATAGTTAATTTTTCTCCATCACAATTAAAGCCAGAAACTATACAAACAATAAAGACAGAAATAAGTCGTTTTATATACAATTACCTCAAAAAAGATTTAACAGGTCTTATTAATAAAGGTTTAGAGGCATTGAAGCCTAAAGAAATGATAGAAAGTAAAATAGAGGCTTATAGTTCTCAAGAAGTTGAAAATCTAATCTTAGGTATTATGAAAAAAGAACTTAAGAATCTTGAGTTACTAGGTCTTTTAATAGGTTTAATTTTAGGAATAAGTGCATTAGCTATAGAATATTTTTTACCAATAAGATAAATTATGAAAAAAAACAAAATTTTAGTTGCAATATCATTAAGTATTTTAAGTTTAAATCTAATAGCTTGTAATACAGATTTAAGTGGTATTATGAATCAAGTTAAACTTGAAGATAAGAGTAAAAAAGTAAGAAATCAACCTCTTATTATTAATATGCCTTCTGTAAACTATAATTTAAGACCTGAAAACACAAAAATTGATACAATCATAATTCATCATACTGCTCCCTTTGCATCACTAACAAGAGTTGGGTACTTTTTTCAAGATATTAATAGCCGTGTAAGTGCTCATTATACAGTTGGAAAAGAAGGTTTAATAATTCAAAGTGTAGATGAAAAAAATAGAGCATGGCATGCAGGCCCTAGTGGTTGGTTAGGAAAAACAAATGTTAATGATTTTTCTATTGGAATTGAAATTCTAAATGATGGTGATGGTAAAGATCCTTTCACACCTTTACAATATAATGCCTTAGTAAACTTAGTTTCATATCTTATGAAAAAACATAATGTACCACTTGAAAGAGTTGTAGGACATAGAGATATTGGATACCCACTTGGAAGAAAAGTAGATCCAGCAGATAATTTTGATTGGAAAATGTTTAAAACAAGACTTAGAGGTGAATTAGGTATACCAAAATCATTTTGGGGGGGGACAGATAACCCACAAGAAAATAATGCTAGATTATCGGATATAATTTCAAATTTAAGGAAAGATGATATAAATATAAGAACTAATGCAGTTGATACACTTTTAACTGTTGATTATAAAGATAAAACTCAAGAAATAGATTCATTATTTAAAGATGAAAAATCACCTATTGTAAAAACAAAGTATTTAAGACTATTTGAAGTTTATGATAATAAAAAACATATTGATTATGCTTATAGTGTTCTAAATGATTATAAAAATAATACTCTGATTCTTTTAAATCAAGTTGTATCATACTTATATTTTGCTGATAAAGATAATGCTTATACTAAGTTTTGGGAACTTTATAATACTACTGAAATTTCAAAAGAGCTAAAAATATCTCTAATTAAAGTTTTAACTAATTACAAAAAACCAGAAATAAGAGATTTGTTTTTAAATCAAATAAAAAGTGATATAGATGATGATATAAAAAAGAATATAGCTGAAGGATTATCAAAACAAGAAGATAAGACATTAAACAAAGATTTAATACAAATTTTTGATACTAGTTCTAATCAAGTAAAAATAGCTTTAGCTGATACATTAAGAATTACTTTTGATACAGATATAGAAAATAAATTAATTACTGTATTAAATCAAACTTTAACAAGAGATGTTATTGAATCTATAGTTTACACTCTAACAAGAAAAGATAGTATTAAAGGAATAGAAGCTTTAATAAAAGATGACGTTTATAATAGATTTAATGAAAAAATGAAAGTAGCATTATTTAATGCTATTGGAAAAACTAAAAACAAAAACTATGAAGACTTTTTACTCTCAAAATTACCTTTAGAAAGTGATGTAGATGTTAAATCATCAATTATTTTATCTCTAGGAAGAATCGCAGGTGATAAGTCTTTTGATACTTTATCAAAAGTTTTAGTAAAAATCAAGTTTTAAATATGGTAACACTTAAAGCTTTATCTAATTATAATAGAAGTGAAGTAAATAAGGCTATAAGTATGATACTAGATACAAAAGATGTTGAGCCTAATTTAAAAATAATGGCTATTTCAACAATTAAAGAAAATAAATTATATAATCTTCTACCAATTTTAAAAGTAGCTTATGTTGAAACTAAAAATAGTGAAGTAGATGCTTTTGCAGAAGAAACAATAAAATTTTTAGAAAAAGAAAATTAAATAGTTACTTTAATAATTCAAATAGCTAATAAATCTTATATTTAAATAATAAATAAACCCTCAAATAAACTAAAGTAGTATAGGAATTTTTTACAAATATCTTATAATAAAAAAAAATTATAAATTAAAATGAGAATATATGAACTTAAAGACAATCATAGTTAGTACCTTTATTGCAATATTTAGCTTAAATACTCAAGTTGCTTACTCTCAAAATATTGAAAAAATATATATTGTTGATAAAAGCTCTTTTACTCAAAATAATAGCTCATTAATAATTGATTCAGGAGCTTTATTATTAACTAATTATCAAAATAAAGAGGAACAAAATCAAGCTTTAGAAAGTATGTATAAAACAGGTCTATTTTTCCCTGGATTAGGACAATTTATGTTTCAGGAATATATTAAAGGAACTATTTTAATGGGGTTAGGACTTGCTTTAGTTGGTACAGCTATTTATGGTTTCAAATATGGTATTTGGGGTGTAATAGGTGCTACTGTACCATCAATATATGGGTTAATAATATTATATTTTATGTCTAGTATTGATTTATCAATGATTTATAATAAAGAAAATAGAGAAATTAATAATATTACTAAAAATAAAGAATATTATGAATTAATTGAAAGAACATATTCATATAATGCTTTATTACCTGGTTTAGGCTCTTTAATAAGTGGCGATATTTTGAGAAGTTTTATTTATTTATTATCTATAATAAGTTTTATTGTATATGGTTTTTTAGAGTATCCTAAAACATCTTATCAATATTCTATTATTGCTATACCATTAATTTATGTTGTATCTATGATAGACTCAACACTTAAATATAATTATGATAAAAACCTTTATGAAGTTAAAGAGCCAAAAATAAATAACTACTCAAATCAATCCTTTATTAATGAGAATAAAAACATAAACTTATTATCTTATAATATAAATTTTTAAAATATATAAAAACATTTCTTTGCAATTATACTAATTTTAGTTTTTAGATGTGCATGAATATGTTATAACATTATCTTAAAAAATTCTATTTTAAGTGCTTGAACTTAATGCTTGTTTTGATTTTGAATTACCAAAGTATTTTAAACCATATAATCCATGTATTATAAATAATATAAATAAAAATAAAACAAATGGATGGCTTATATTAAAAGAATATACAAACAATGCTGTAGGGATAAAGCAGATAAATAACCAAGCTATCATACCCCATAATCTATTATCAGATAAAGCTCCTAGAGCTATAGTACCTAAAAAGATTAAAAGAAATAACCAAAATTGTTGTATGCCTAAGTTTTTTCCTTCACAATGAATATAAAACAACCAAAGATTTAACAAATTAAGTCCACCTGTTGCAATATAAAGATCTGGCACACTAAAATAATTGTTTTTTTTATCAAAGTTTGGTAACTTCATATGTAAAGCTTTCATAAATGGAAGATTATTAGCCCAAAATGGATTATCACTTCTGATATAATCAGCTACCCCATATTTAATTTCTATATGATCTAGTTCTGGTTGATATGTCCCAAATAAACGATCCCAGATATTAAGAGTCCCACCACAATTTTTATCTATATATTCAAGGTTTTGTCCATGATGAACTCTATGTAAAGCAGGTGTAACCATAAAATTTTCTAAAAAACCTGATTTTTGTACAATTCCATTATGATTATAAAATTGTACAAAGTAATGAACAGCTCCTACACTTACAAAAACTGCTGTAGGAACACCAATCATTGCTAAACCAATAAAAAATGGTATTGATGATAAAGAAGAATACCAAGAATTTCTAAGACCAAGAGAAAGACCAAAGTGCACACCCTCATGATGAATTACGTGAACTTTCCAGAATAATGGTATTTTGTGATGCATACGGTGAAGCCAATAAAAACAAAAATCCCATGCAAAAAATGTAAAAACCCATTGTCCAATAAAAGACCAAGAATCAAATAGTCTTAAACTAAAATTCTGATATAGAAAATTAAAAATAAGAACTTCAAAAGCTCTTAGAATCCACATTAAGATATGTCCAGAGCTTAGATTATATACAACTTCTCTCCAAGGTATTTCTTTTTTTATAAACTTAAATATTAGAAGCTCTATCATCATTAAGAGAATTAATAAGAAAGAACCAGCAAATAAATTCATATAAATTGACCAGATATAAAAACTAAACTCATATTTTTAATACAATTTTACTTACTGTTTATATATAGAGTCAATAAAACTATAATAAACTTATATTTTATTATAGTTTCAACTAATATTTATTATAAATGTTTCATCATTAGAGGTTTTAATGATTCAAATGTACTACCACTACCATTTTCACCTATAGCGTGCATTTGCCACTCATTATTTTGATAATAAAGTTTACACATTACCATCGCATTATGATTTCCTTGACAACTAAGATTATATTTTGCAATTTCATTATTATTATGTGCATCAACTATTCTACAAAAAGCATTATCAATTTGGCTAAAATTTTGTCCTGTAAAGCTATTAACAACAAAAAATAAATTAGTTACATTAGAAGGCAATTGATTTAAATGAACTATAATTTGCTCATCGTCCCCATCACCTGCACCTGTTCTGTTATCTCCTGTATGTTGAATACTTCCATCTTTACTTTTCAATTGTCTAAACCATACAGTATCAACTATATTTCTATGGCTATCCCACATTACACATGATGCATCAAGATCAACACTATCAGGAGTAGAGCTAAGGAAACCTAAAAAACCACCTTTTTTCTTTGCTACATCCCATCCTAAACCCATTACAACTTTGGTTAATTTATTTCCTGCTTCTTTTTCAAGTGAAATTTTTTGACCTTTAGAAAGATTTATTGACATTTATTTTTTTACCTCCAAAATTAATTAACCACTAAAACATGATCACTATATCATAACTAAACTTAGTTTTTTATATAATATTTTATTTTTGATGACATATAGTAATATGATGTAAAATTCAAAAGTATATTAAATTAAGAAGATATTTAGTTGGAAGATTTAAATGAGAAGAAGTAAAAAGTGAAAAGTAATAAGATAAGAGCACTTAAAAGTGCATATTTTTTTAGAATAAATCATTTATTTAAATATACATCTTTTAAAGGTGTATACAATTGGTTTGCAAAAAAATTTATCCGTAGTGTTGTTACTGAAATACTCTTGTCTTTTCACTTTTTTCTTTTTACTCTTGTCACTTATTATCTAGTGTAGATTATTAAATGAATAGATTTGATCAAATGCAGGATTTGTTGAATAAATCTTGTTTTTTTAAACTAGTTTGTGGTGCTGGTAATGAAGATAATGAAGAAGTTTTGAAACTTAGTTTTGTCTATACTTTAGCTGGTGCTAAAGGTATGGATATTTCAGCTAATCCTGAAACTGTTAAAGCTTGTCTTAATGGTATTAATCTTGCAATTTCAACTTTATCTAATGAACAGAAGAAAAACTTTATTAAGCCATTTATAACAGTTAGTGTAGGTATGGCTGGGGATCATCATGTAAGAAAAGCATTTATTAAAAATGATTGTATAAGTTGTAACCTTTGTATTCCTGCTTGTCCTACAGATGCAATACCTAAAGAACTTATAGTAATAGAAAGTAAATGTATTGGTTGTGGGGATTGTAGTGCTGTTTGCCCTATTGATGTAATAGATTATAAACATAATGAAAAAGAGTTAGAAAAAGTTTTACCACAATGTTTAGAAGCAGGTGCAGAACAAATAGAACTTCATGCAGCAGTTAAAGAAGATAAGACAATAATAAAAGAATGGGAATTAATTAATAAAATAAATCCAAATAATCATATATCAATGTGTCTAGATAGATTGCATTTGTCAGATTTTGAATTAGAAGAAAGAATAAAAAAAGCCAAAGAAATCGCAGGAGAAAGATTAATAATACAAGCTGACGGCTATCCAATGAGTGGTGGAGAAGATGACTTTAATACAACATTACAAGCTGTTGCAATAGCAGATGTAATCAACAAAAGATTTAATAAAAAAATAGATCGTAAAAGAAATATACAAGTATATAAAAAACAACAAGAAATTAATATTTTACTTTCAGGTGGAACAAATTCTCTTACAGCAAAACTAGCAAAACAAAATAGCGTTAAGTTTCAAGGTGTTTCTATAGGAACGTTTGCTAGGAAAATTGTTAAACCATTTATTCAAGATAAAAATTTTTTAAATGATAAAATTTTAATAGATTCTGCTGTAAAAAAAGCAAAAGAACTTGTAAGAGCGAATATAAATATACTATTTAACTAAAAATAAAGGTAGAATTATTATATTAATTGAAAAGTGTTAAGTGAGAAGAAGTAAAAAGTGAAAAGTAATAAGAAAAAACTTAGTACAAATATTATATATTTTCACTATTTATAGCTTTTAATTCAATATTTTTATTAAAAGAATATATTTTTAAGATTAATATGATAGGTTTTGATGAGTTCAAAAATAATAAATGTAAGTACTCTAGTCCCTCAATATAGCTTTAGTCAAAATGAGATATTTGATTCTTTTAATCAAACATTCAAAAATGATGAAAAGTTAAAAGCTATATTTTTAAATTCTGGTATATCAAAGAGACATAGTGTATTAGATAGCCCTGCCAAATATTTTTATTTAGATAAAAGAACAACAAAGCAAAGAAATGATATTTACTTTAAAGAATCAATGGATATATGTTCTAAAGCTATTGAGAAATGTTTAAATGACTCAAAATTAAAAGCTCAGGATATTGATGAGTTAATAATCGTATCATGTACAGGTGTTAATATCCCTGGTTTGGATATTTTACTTGCCAAAAAGTTTGAAATGAAAAATAATCTACAAAGAACAAATATACTCTTTATGGGTTGCTATGCAGCATTTCCAGCATTAAGAAAAGCTTTTGAATATACAAGCCTAAATAAGAACAAAAAGAGCTTAGTTGTCTGTGTTGAGCTTTGTACACTTCATTTTCAATATAATGATAGTCTTGAAAGTGTTGTTAGCACTTCTCTTTTTGCTGATGGTTGTTCTGTCGCCTTAATTGAGAATAATGATAATAATTCACAATTATTTCCACAAATAATAGATAGTCATGTTCATACAGCTTATAATACAACAGAGCACATGGCTTTTAATCTTACAGATGAAGGTTTTGAAATGAGTTTATCTTCTTATGTACCATCAATACTAAAATCAAATATAGATACATTTGTCAGTGATATTTTATCAAGAAATAATTTAACTAAAACGGATATAAATCATTGGCTCATACACCCTGGGGGAATAAAGATTTTAAATTATTTGCAAGAAGAATTAAATTTAAATGATAATGACTTAATATATTCAAGAAAAGTTTTAAATGATTATGGAAATATGTCTTCTTCTACAATACTTTTTGTATTGGATGAGTTAATTAAATCAAATAATGTAAAAAATGGTGATAGAGCTTTAATGATGGCTTTTGGTCCTGGTTTAACTATGGAATCTTTATTAATTGAGTGGAAATAGATTTTAAATAATGGAAATACTCTTTTTAGCTCCAAGTGAAAGATCTAATCAAAAAGAAATACTAGATGATTTTGATTGTGATATACAAACTTTAAAAGATAATTTAACAGATATAGCAAAGTTTAACTCACTTCTAGGAACAAGAAATGCAATTTTATCTTATATTAAAATGATAATTGAAGTAAAAAATTTATCAGGAAAAATAAGAATTTTAGATCTTTGTTGTGGCTCTGCTGATATTCCAATTTATATTATAGATTGGGCTAGAAAACGTAATAAAGATATAGAAATAATAGCAATTGATATTGATAAAAACATAATAGAAGTTGCAAAAGAAGAATCTAAAAATTATCCTGAAATTTTGTGCGAAGTTGGAGATGCATTTAATTTAGAATATGATAAAAATCATTTTAATATAGTTATATGCTCACAAGCCTTTCACCATTTTTCGGATGAAAGTTGTATCAAGCTATTAAAAGTAATGAATAATCTTTCTAATGATGGATTTATTGTTAATGATTTAAGGAGAGCTTGGATAAATTATATAGGAGCTTTTTTGATAAGCCGTATAGGAAATATGAATTATATGTCAAAAAATGATGCTCCTATTTCAGTTTTAAGAGCCTTTACTAAAAAAGAGTTTTTAAACTTAGCAAAAAAAGCTGATATTAAAAATGTAGATTGTTATAGCTTTTTTATACATTCTCTTCAATTAGTGAGTATAAAATAAATACCTAGAAGGAGTTAGTATTAAAAATACTAATAAAAAAGCTCTCTAATTTCTTAGAGAGCCTATAGGTTTTTACTTTAATTTCTAGTTTCTTTTATAGAAACTACTTTCATCATCAAGGAATCTTTCTTCTGAGGTAATCTACCCTTAGCACCTTTCATATCTGTATCTCTTCTTATACTTGGTTGACCTTTACCTGTAACAGTTCCTGAAGCTATTACACCACCAAAGAAATCTGCTGTTCCAGCAATCTTTACATTTGAAAAAGGACTTGAAGTATAAAATAAAGCACCTACATTTGTTCCAGTTGTTGGAGTACCTGCAATTGATACTGCATCAGGACAAGTTGTTGGAGAGTTTTTGTCACAACCTATTGCAGCAGTATAATCTGCTGAGCCTGGTACAGGATAATTACTCACAAATATTGTATCTTGAGTTGATGGAGAATCTGAATTACCTTTTAAATCTATTTTACCATCAACTATAATACGAACAGCTGTATCTCCTTGAGAAACTATAGAATCACCACCTCCTGAGCTAAGTTTACCAGTTATATAGACATCACCTTCAAATTTCATTGTACCACTTATACTTAGATCACCTGTAACTCTACAATTCTTGAATACTTTAGGTGATAAGCTGAAACCTGCTGTAGTATTACATTCTGTTGTTGGATATGGGTTAAAATCCCACTCAGGTTTTGGAACAGGGTCAACATGGCTTTTAGACTCGGTCTTATTATAAACCTGAGTTGTTGTACATAATCCTCCTAGTGTTGAACATAGAGGATCACCTACTGCTGGAATACCATTATCAGGGATAGTATCTGCTCCAACTTTTGCTATCCCACTTGAAGTTAACTTACCACCAACACTACCTACTGAACCTACAGTAACACTTGTGTTTGAGTGAACATCACCTTCATTTGTACTATTAATAATATTATTAGTAGGTCCTGAACTTGTACCAGCATTTTGTATATCAATTGCACCGTCTGCATAAACAGCATAAGGTGGTATATCTGAGCCAATAATAATTGGTCTCTTTAATAATACATCAACTCTTCTTACATCTTTATTTGTATCACAATTTGGAAAACAAACCTTAGTATACAACTTGTATATATCTTCATGTGCTGGGATAAGATTAAAATCTGGATCTGTAGTTATAGTACCATCACTCTTAAGTCTTGGCTTCGTTGCATTTTCATGCATTTGTTTTTCAGAAAAGTTACTTATATTTGTACTCACAGGTAAAATTGTTATTCTAGCTTCTGCTTTTATTTTATTTGAGCCTTCTCCATATTCAAGATTTATTTTACGGTATAACTTTTCAGGTAATTCATCTAAACCCCATTTTCCTGCATCACCTGAAATAGAACTAGTCAACGCCTCATTTTTTATTTTTTCATTCATTTTTTTTAGACTTCCGTTTAAAAAATTTAACGCTCTGTTTTTATCTATACTACTGGCATTAGCATTATCTTGATTATTATTTAAGAAATCACTTAGATAAAAGTTTTTAGTAGGGTCAGCACCTGAAGAAGTTGAACCTAATCCCGAATCTACAATACTAGATGTTGTAGAGATAATTTGAGCCTTAGAGTTACTATCTAATAAACTAAAGGTAGAACTATCCTTGTAAAAATCATTAACAAAAGTAATACCATTTTTATCTAAACTTGATGGTTTATTATTAGTTGTATCCCAACTGCCTTTATCCATCCAATTAATAGAACTTGCAACTATAGTATCGGTTATTTCTTTCTTTTTATTATCTTGATCTACTTTAATGATCTCCTTAGTTGTATTTAAGCTTTTTGATAATAAAATTGCAGTGACGGAAAGCATTAAAGCTCCTATCAACAACGATACAACTAAAGCCCAACCATTTTCATTTTTCTTTATCTTCATACTATTACCTCTATCTAAAATTACGAAATACGATCTGGGATTCTTGACGTGTTATTAAGCTTTTACCTCTATACTCAACCTCACCAAAATAATTTAGTTTTAATGACGAAATATTTTTTGGATCAAGTGGGAAAGTTAATTGAGGTGTTTTAGTTTGATTTAAATAAACTACAAATGCATTACTTATAAATAATTGATCAGAAGTAGTAGCTCCCGAATATTCTGAATTACTAGGAAAATCATATAAACCATTGGTTTCAGGAGATTTAAACGGCATTAAAGATGAAAATATAACTTGTCTTTTTAGAGATTTTCTAGCACTTTTTAGGTCATCAGCTGTACCTGCTATTCCATCTATACCATTACTTGAAAAAGGCTCTACTGTTAATAAAACTCTATTTAAATAAGAACCATTTCTACTTAGTTTAGTGTAAATACTCTTATTCGGTATACTTTCTATTTGTATTCCTACTTTATCTGTTATTATATTTCCACTAGCATCAAACATTGGATTTCTAAATTCATCATAAGATGCTACTGCCAAAGCTAATTGTGTTTGGCTACATCCTCCATTAAAAGTTACTCCATTAATAGTTGTGGTTGTTGAAATTACTTTTACAACATCAGACAATTCCTTATCAATTCTCTCAGAGGCAACTTTCAGTGAACTAGTTAATTCCATCTTAGCTATTTTAAAATTAGCAGCTTTATTAAATGCAAAAAAGAAAGATGTAAGTATTGCTAAAAAAGATAACATAATTGAAGAAGATATAGCCAACTCAACTACTGTAAATCCTTTTTTACTTCTGTTTTTCATTAACATTATTTTTCACCATTTGATTTTAATTTGCTTGACATTTTGTTGCACCATTACCATTATTATTATTGGAAGCACATAAGCCTGATGAACATTCTGCATTTACACTACAGTTACAACCAAGTGGCTTGTTAGTTAGTGATTGACAAGTCGCTGGACTAGGAGTCGGTGATGGAGTACTATTAGGGTTAGGTGTCGGAGTTGGAGTAGGTACAGGTGTTGGAGTAGGAGGTGGGTCAACTGCACAAACACCAGAAATACAATTACCTGATTTACATTGATTTGCATTACTACAAGAACAACCTAGACTTAAACTGTTATTTTTAGAACAATCTGGGGTAGGAGTTGGAGTGGGAGTTGCATTCGGATTAGGTGTAGGTGTAGGTGTAGGAACAGGAGTTGGTGTCGGTGCAGTAGGCATAGATACTAATAATGTTGCTTTTGCCATAGGAGCTTTTTTAACAAGAGTATCCATATAATTAAATTCATAAGACAAAGTAGAAAGTTCAACTTTCCTTGTTGAATTATTAATTGTTGTTCCGCTACTAAATATCGGTTCATTTAGATTCCATAAGATTTGAATTCTTGCAGCAATTTTAGTTACAGGAGTATCAAGAGGTGTAAGATATAAAAATGCTTTTGAGTTGCCAAGTCTTAATATATCTGCTGCTAATGCACTTATTTTGATAGGACTGTTTGGATCAATACTTAAAGTTCCATTCATATTATCAGTATCGAATAAAGTTAAGGTTGTTGTTACATTTGTACTCTCGCTACTTAATTTAGACCTAAGATCAATAAAGGGTTCATTTTTTACTTTTTGATTCAACAAATTTTTAGCAATACTTTGGGCTAATGTTTCAGCTTTTTCAAGATTCATAAATTTACTATTAACAGTAAAAGTTAAAGCAATTCCAACAATTACAAGGGATGAACAAAGAATCGCTATAAGCGTTTCTATTAATGTAAATCCATTTTTATTTTTTGTTACCATAAAAAACTCCAAGACAATTGAGAAGCTTTTGCCCCAATTTCAATCATAATATGAGTAATTTTTTTTGTCAACCGTTGACAATTTAAAAAAATAGTAGTCACAAAACTTAATAAATAAAGAGCTTTAGCCTTTTATATTCTTTGTAAAATAACAGAGAATTAACAATGAAATAATATAGAGAATAAGTTTTTAACAAAAAAAGCTTCCTAAGAAATTAGGAAGCCTTAATTTAATAATTGTTATTCTGAAAAGAATATTTTTTAGTTAAGTGAAAGAGGAACTTCTTTCCATGATGTTATTTTTGTTAGAAGATCCTTTCTACTAGGAGGTAAAGATTTTTTTAATGCCGATAAATCTGTATCTTTTCTAATTTTTGCATCTCCTCCACTAGTTACAGTTCCTGAAGCAATGATAGAACCAAAAAAGTCTGCTGTACCCATAACTTTTATATCAGAATTAGATTGTGTTGTATAAAAAACAGCTCCAACATCTGTTCCTGTTCCTGGGTTACCTGCAATTGTTATAGCAGAACCTGTACCTGAATAGTTACTAACAAAAATGACCTCTTGTGTTGATGTTGCTCCAGAATTTCCTCCTAAATCTATTGTTCCATCAACAATAACATGAACAGGTGTACTTCCTGAGGCTTTAAAATTATCCCCACCTTTTGATTTTAAATTACCTGTTATATAAACTTTTCCTCTAAATTCTTCTGTACCAGATAAATCATAATTTCCTGATACTACACAATTTTCCAGAACTTTAGGACTTGCACTCCAACCAGTTGTAGAACTACATGCTGTTGTTGGATATGGTTGAAAATTTAAATCAGGTTTAGGAATTGGATCTACATGGCTCTTTGAATTTGTTTTATCATAAACTCTTGGTGTCCCTGATAATGAGTGCCCAGTAGCAGGAATACCGCTATCTGGAACAACTACAGAACTTGGATCAATTGTTACAATTTGTGCTGATGTAACCTTACCACCAACATATCCTGTAGAACCTATATTTACATTAGAATTAGAATGCACATCTCCTTCATGTGTATCAGCTACAGTTATAGTAGTACCAGAACTTGTATCTGCATTCCCTAGATCAATATTACCATTTGCATAAATAGCAAAATCTGGTATATTAGCTCCTGTAACTATTGGTCTTGAAACAATCATTTCTATTTGTTTACCTGATATAAGACTTGAACAAGATGGAACACAAATCTTTGTTGTCATTTTATAAATATCATTATGCATAGGTATAAGTTGTATATTACCTGTTGTTCCGATATGGGCATGCATTTCTTGATCTGATAAACCATTTATATTAGTACTTAAAGGTATTATACTAATCCTAGCTTCTGCTTTTACTTTATTACTACCTTCTCCATATTCAATATCATATTTACGATAAAGTTTATTAGATAGCTCATTTATTCCCCATTTATAAGCATCAATACAATCTTGTGTTGTTAAAGGTGTTAAACAAAGTGATAAATTTGGTGTTCCTGCATTTGCAATTATAAATGAGTTCATTTTACTTAAACTACCACCAGATAAGAAATTAAGAGTTCTCGTTGTTTTATTTTCTAAGAAATCTTTTAGAAAAAAACTTTTATTAGGGTCTAAATTATTTGATGTTTTTATTCCTTCTGCTATAAATGGTTCTGTTGTAACACTAAGATTAGCATTTGTATTTGTTGCCAATAAGTTAGTAGCTGATGTTCCATATAAATCTTTAATAAAATCAACACCATTTAGCTCTAAGTTTTGAAATGTCCCTGTAGAACTATTCCAAGATCTTTCATTTAACCAATTAAGAGAGTTTGATGTAACAGTATCCGCAATTGAATCTATCTTACCTAAACTTTTAGCTCTAACAATTTCTTTTGATGATGATAATACTTTTGTTAAAACAGCACCTGTGACAGAAAGCATTAATGCCGAAACTAATGTAACAGTTACTAAAGACCAACCATTATCAATTTTTTTTCTTTTTACTATCATTTAATTTCCTCTTAAATTTAAAAATTTCGAAATAAAATTTCTGTTTCTTGTCTAGCTGTTAAAGACTTAGATTCAAATGTTTTTTCTCCTAATAGATTTATTTTTATTGATGATACATTTCCTGCATTACTTGAAATAGTAGGATCTAATTCAGATTTACTAGAACTTAAGTAGGTAAAAATTTTACTACCTGTTTGATATTCTGTATTAGCATCTGGTAATGTATAAACTCCAGATGTACTATTCATTGGCATTAATGATGTAAAAATAATTTGATTTTTTAGTGGCTTTCTTGCACTTTTTATATCATCAGAAGTTCCTAATGTTCCATCAAGTCCTTTATCTGCTTCAGCAGGTTGTACTGTCATTGTTATTTTTTTTAAATTATATGAAATACCTGAACGATAAACTTTTACTTGAGGAATAGCATCTGATAATTTAAGACCAATTAAATCTTGTTTTGGAGAACCATTTGATTCAAACATTGGATTTCCTTGCTCATCATAAGCTAATACACCAACTAAAAGCTGTGAATAACTAGAACCATTATCAAAATTAACTCCATTTAAAGTATTAGTAGTTGTTGTTCTTATTATTTTTATAGTTGAAGCCAATTCTCTTTCTAATCTTTCAATTACAGGTCTTAATGATGAATTTAATTCCATTTTAATAATTCTAAAATTTGAAGCTTTATTAAAACTATAGAAAAAACCTGTTATTAGAGATAAAAGAACAATAGTAAGAGCAGAAGAAATTAAAACCTCTACTAAAGTAAAACCATTTTTTGATTTATTTTTTATCATTTTTTTCCTTATATTTATAAAAAAAACTACGGCTTACAAGTTTTTGGGTTACCATTACATTTATTGGACTGGCATTGTGAAGCATCAGTACATGGGAGACCATTAGCTAAAAGACTCGTTCCACCAGTTCCACCAGTTCCACCAGTTCCACCTGTGTTAATTGCTGGTAAAACACTTAAGTCAATTTTTGTTGCCAACTTATCTCTAGTATTTGTAGATGTATCATTATAGTTATATTCATATATAATTGAACCAACCTCAAAACTTCTTGTTAGATTATTTGTAGAACCATCTGAATTTAAACCCCATAATACTTCAACTTGAGCATTTATTTTCTTTGGTGTTGAATCCAAAGCTAATAATTTTATAACACACTTTGAATTTCCAAGTAATTTTAGATCTTTAGTTAATGTTGATGATGAACCCAAGCCTATTGCAGTAGAATCATTAGGATTAGTTGTATTAAAAACAGATTTTTGTATTGTTGATGTTGTTGATATAGTTGAACCTAACCAAGCTTTAATATTATCAAATTTATTATTTTTTATTTTTTGTGTCATTACATTTTTAGCTATATTTTGTGCAACTGTTTCGGCTTTCTCTAGGTTTGCGTACTTAGTTGAAACAGTAAGAGTTGCAACTGTACCAATAATAACAACTACAGCACATAAAAAAGCAACCATAGTTTCAACTAAAGTAAATCCTTTTAACTTTTTTAAGATAAAATTTCTTTTAGATAGTTGTTTGTACATTTGAAACCTCATAAGCATTTATCTATATAAAATCCATATAAAAATAACTTTACATTATGAAAAAATCATAATATTTCACTTCTTTTTTGTCAACGATTGACATATGGATGATTGCTATAGTTTTTTGATATTTTAAATATGTCTTTTCTATATAAGAAAATAAAAAAACCATATATTTCAATACATTTAGCTTACAGTTATTAACAAAAATGTATGATTTTTTTTGTATTTAATATAAATTATTTATTTTAAAATAAACATAATATTTAATTATTCTGTCAATCGTTGACAAAAGAATTAAAGATACTATTTATTGATTTATCTGTTTTTTTGTCATTTGTCAACGATTTACAATTAAATAACGTAATATTAATTATTTTTGATGTAACAGTTTATTTAATAATATAAGAATTACAATATTAATTATCATATTTAATTTATAAGGATATAAAATTCATGAACAAAAATGTAAAAAACTTGAGTTTAACATTAGCACTTTTATTTAGTTTTACTGCATGTTCTATGCCAAATAGTACTCAATCTAATTCTCCAAATTATAATCCAACAATTATAACAGGTACTAATATTGTTACATCACCGACTAAATTAAATATATCAACAAGTTCTCAGCAAATTAGTAATGATCTTATTTCATACTCTGATGATGAGGCAACTTTCTCAGATGCAGAATTATTAGCAGATCAAAGCTCTGGTTTTGGTGTTAAAGGTTTATTAGACAAACTTGAGAAAAGAGAAGATAAACTTGAGAAAAAAGAAGATAAGCTTGAGAAAAGAGAAGATAAAATTCAAGAAAGAAAATCTAAAAAAGATAATATGAAAGAAAAACTTGAAGATGAAGGAACTATTAAGAAAAATACAGATGGAACTGTAACTGTTGATAAAGATAAACTAAAATCAAGTGTAAAAAAATTCATAGAAGATAAAAAGACTGAAATTAAAGAGAAAGAAGAAAAATTAAAAGAAAAGCTTAAAGAAAAGAAAGAAATTGAAAAAGAAAAGTCGGAAAAATTAAAAAATAAAAAATCTAAAGCAAAAGCAAGTAATGTTGTAGAAACCACAAATGCTGATGGAAGTATAAGTAAAACAATGACTGTTGAGTTTACAAAAGAAAATGTAACTAAATCTGA
The DNA here is from genome assembly GCA_046328075.1 of Candidatus Sericytochromatia bacterium. Taxonomy (GTDB): domain Bacteria; phylum Cyanobacteriota; class Sericytochromatia; order UBA7694; family JACMQJ01; genus JAXLXG01. The sequence goes on along the minus strand of JAXLXG010000005.1, from coordinate 75,949 downwards.
CACAATTACAAAAACAACAAAAGATGGTAAATTAGTTAGTATTTCTCATAGTTTAAAATTAACTAATAAAGAATTAACAAGAAATTCATCAAGAATAAAAACATTTAATGAAGATGGTTCAAAACAAGTTATTACTGAATCAGTTACTACATGGACAGATGGAAGAAAACGTGAAGTTCATGAAACTAGAACCATTGATTCAAATGGTCAAGGTAAAGGCTCTGGAACAATTACTATTACTGATAAAAATGGAAAGGTTACAACTAAACAACTTGATACAGATATAAAATCTGAAAAAGTTAGTTCTAGTGTTAAAGATGGGGATAAAACAGTAACATTAGAAGATAGTTCTTCTTCAACAGCTACATTATCTGTAAAAGAAGGTGAAAAAACAACAACAGCTAAAGTTGATGTTGAAGATGATTCAAATGATAAATCTGAAGACAAAGAAGAAAATAAAACAGAATAAGATTCAATATAAAATCTGATAAAAAAACTCTGTAGGAACTACAGAGTTTTTTATTTATAAAATAATATTTTATAATGCTTGAATTTTATTTAATTGTCCATTTATATTAAGATGAGAAATTATTTTTTCTTGTTCTATATCAAATATATGTACTTGACTATTAGTATCACAAATATAAATCTTATTGTCTTTTATTGAATATGACATTGAAACAGCATTAATTGAACCTATATCAATTTCATTACCTTTAATTGACATTGTATTAGTATTTATTATTTTTATTTTATTATTTGATAATAAATAAGCTTTATCATTAACAATAACAGTATCAAAAATATCATTTTCATTATTGAATATTGTTTGTTCTTCCGATAATTTATCTATTTTAAGTAATGATTTACTTCCTAAAATATATATATATGATGAATTATTATTTAATATTTTTATATAACCATTATTCTGTTTAAAATATATTTTTTTACTAGCTTCACTAGAAATATTATCAAAGAATGAAAGACCATCATTTTCTAAAATAAAATATTTTCCTGTAGTTTGTGAGTAGTTAATATCCAATACTTGTTCTTTTATAGATATTGAACTATTAATTTCATCATTATTTGTATCAAATACCAGTATTTTATTATTAGAACCTGCATTATTAGAATATATATAAATTGAGTTTTTATTATTCGATAAAATCATACCTGTTGGGTAGTAATCATTAAGTGGTATTTTTTTTATAAGCTTAAAGGTTTTTATATCAAAAGCATAAATATTATTTTCTTTTAAACAAATTACATAGAACTTATTTATTTCTGGTATAAATAATGAATTAATCGGATTATTTTCAAATGAGTATGAATATACAATGCTTTTAAGATCCTTATTTAAAGCTAAAATATTTTTTGGATTATAAGTTAGAACTATATACTTATAATTATTGTCGATTTTATTCTCCACTTTTGTCAATTCTATGTCTAAATTATTATTACCTGATGAAAGTTCTACTTCTTGTTTATAAATTTCATAGCCATCTTTTGAAAAAGTAATATTATGTTTACCTGCATCAAGATCTTTAATTAGATATCTTGAGTTTATATTATTATTCTCTACTTCTGGTAAATCATCTACTTTAATTTTTACATCTGTAAGAGCTACATTTTTATTATATTTTTCAACAACAAAACCTGTTAAAGTTGATTTTCTAAAGGATAAATAAAATAATATTATTAATATTAGTATTATTATAATTAGTACTATTTTTTGTGCATTAGATATTTTCATTTGTTATTCCAAACAATTAAATTCTCAAATAATTTGTTTATTTGAGAATTTATAAATTAGTTTTTTATTTGAGTTCTTTCCAAGTAGCTAATGTCAAGTTTTTAGCAGGAATAGATAATGATACAACATTAGATTTTAAAAATCCCCATGTAGCACCTTTATCTCTAAGAACATAGTTATTTGCTCCAGTAAAATTACTGTGTCCTGCTTCTGGTTTAAGAATAAAACCACCAAGGATTTTTAAGTTTGAACCAAGAATTTTAAATTCATTTCCTGTTGAATTCATATAGAACATACCTTCAACTAGGTTTTTATTAGGACTACCACCACCTGTTGTATTACCACCATCTGATGGCCAATTATTAGGATAATTAGCATTTATAACCATTTCTCCACCACCAGAATAAAATAATAATCTATTTCTATTTTCATTAGCTGTAGAATCCCATGTTGCTGGGTTAGTACTAAATGTTCCATTTGATAAAGAGCCTGTTGTAGGCCATGCTCCCTTTGTATGAATTTCTTTTGTAGAATAAATCATAGCATTAGGGTTACCTGCCATTACTATATTTGTAGATTCTTCATCATGCCAATTACCTGTTAAATAAACTGGAGCATCTACTATAGTTGTTGTGTTTGAGGTACTGTTATAATCTCCACTTATTTTACAACCAGATGTTGTTGATGGAGAAGTAATAACTGTTCTTTTATTATTACCACCATTCGCAGCAATATTAGATGCTCCTGTTATTGTTGTTGTTGTTACAGTACAGGAAGGCCATGAGGGACCAACAGTCGATATTGCTGGTTCAGGAGTTACTCCACAAATATTGACAGGACATACAACATTAGGTAATGCCTGACTTGATTGGCTTCCATTTGTTGTTCCTGTAACATTAGATAAATCTCCACTTACTGTTCCTACAGCATTTACGTTTCCATCTACATCACTTTGACCACCATTAGCAATAGTAATACTACCATTAGAAAAAAGTCCTCCTTCACTTGTGTCTGTAGAGTATCCAGAACTACCAAATGTTTCTGACGCATCAATTACATATCCATTTGGTATTGTGAAACTACTATCTGAAATAATTGCATTATTCATTGCATTAGCTGGTGTACTTGAAATTTCTCTTCTAAGGACTACCATTATTTTTTTAGTTTCTAAAGGGTTCTGTCTATTTGGAATATAGCTTTTTACAAGTTGATATTGAGTAGAACCAATTGTAACATTACTTGTTGAAGCTGGTTCTATCCCAACAACAAATTCTCCTCTTTGCTTATTACCAGCAGGAAACTTTAATAGAGTTGTTGTACTTAATAATTCAGGAAATTCAGAAGAAGTTTGTTGTAAAACAGCAGTAACAGGTATTTGTTTTCCAAAAGGGGTAGGTGTAATTAAAGATAAAGAACCATTAACAGTATTAGTAAATTGATTTGTGAAAGTACTAACTGTAGCATTAGTACCTGTCCCTAAAATGGTATTAAAATTTGTTTGGTTTGTTACAGTAGATAACGGATTCTCTGTAAAATTATTTAGTCTATTTAGATAGTCAATAGAATGCTCTATTCCTTGATTAGCTATGGCAGTAGCATTAAGGCTATTTTTTTGTTTTATTATATTTTTATTGTCACCAGTTATAGAATATAAAAATCCTCCTATAAGAAGAAATGTTGTAGTAGAAAAAAGAAGAGTGGTTACAAGAGAAAATCCTTTATAACTATTCTTATTTCTTATAATCATGAAAATTAACCTCCTAAATTTATTTATAATAGTTCATTAATCTAACTTTTATAATAGTTCATTAATCTAACTTTTATATTTCCCCCTTGAGTAAGCCTTATACTAGGTGAATAAACTTTCCTTTTTACAAAGTCTATACCTATTTGAACAATATTAGAAGCAGTTGTAGATTGTGCACTTGTACTATCATAATAAGTAAACATGTTATAAGGTGAACTTGGAATTTGACCTGAAACAGGGTTTGTTTTTTCATCTAAATCATTTGTATTTAATATATCATTTGCAATTACACGTCTAAATTCTTTTATATGCCCATTAGATTTTGAACCTGACAAAGATGTTGCTGGAAAATAACTATAAAGTAAGTTTGCTGTTTTTACTGAATAATAGTCAGAAGGTTTACAAGAGGAAGTACAATTCCATCCATTATTTACATCATACTCTATAACCAAAATATCATTATAAGCATTTATTGTACCTGTATTATATAATTCAAACTTATCATAAGGTGGTGTACTTAATACAGTAGAGGATGAATTATTTATAACAGGTATTTTTACAATTAATACATTAGTTCCTCTTGTAAAAGTAGTGTTTGTATTAGTGTCAACAAATGAATCAATAACTCTTGAACCAGATTTTATATCTTTTTCAAGTTTTTTTGATAAGATATTCATTGATGTTAATAAATAATTTTTTTCTTTATTTATGGCTGTGTCTTTTTGAAATTTTGATATTAATCCAGAAATTAAAGCAAATCCTATTGATATTATTAGTGCTGAAATGCTTAATTCAATTAAAGTAAAACCATATTTTTTAGTTTTTATTATCATTTTAAACAACCCTAAATTTTAAATAACTATAAACCATTACCTAAACCTCCATTAACAATCGTATAAGATAAGCTAAAGTTTTTTCCATGTTTTCCATATGAAACAATAACTTCAGCATTAAGTTTACTTTTATAAATACTAATAATTGAAAATGATTGAGATAATGGAGTATCACAATTATTACAATCTTTTATTATCGGAGTAAAACGAATAATTGCTTTAGATTTATAAATTTTAGCTAATGAGTCTTTATATATGAGTTTGTTACTGGCATCTGTAATTGAACCAACATCTAATTCTATTGCAGGTATCTGGAGAGAATTAGTTCCACTAGTTGGTATTGGTTGAGTTAACATACTATTAACAGTTTTATCTAAAGGAACTCCATTACTAACATTATTTGTTAAAGAACTTATAACAGAAAATTTTCGATTTAGAATTTCTTTGTTAAGAATTTCATTTGCAATATTTTGAGCAAGAATCTCATTTTTTTGATTTGCTTGAAGTCTAATACCAGAATTAAGCATTAGTATCATTGTTGTTATTGAAAAAACTAAAATCAAAAAAGAAACTAATGATTCAATTATCGTAAACCCTTTTAATCTAATTCTTTGTTTTGCTTTAATCATGAAATAAGACCCTAATTAATAATAAACAATTAAGCTTTAACTAATAACAATACTTTTCTTGAATTTAATATTTTAAGCTATCATATTATAGGGATAAATCTTTGTCAATAATTGACTCTTGTTTTTTATGCTATAAATTAAATTGATATTATATTTGTTAATGGCAAAATATTTCTTTTTAAACGTATGTTTTATTAATATAAATTTTAAAAAATCTCTAAATACAATAGAATAAAAAAAATGTTAATTTATTGTTATTTAATACTTTTGTCAATTGTTGACTTTTTAACTATTTAATTTCAGGGGTTTTGCTAGGCTCAGGTGTACTAGTAGTTTTAATTTCAGGGGTTTTGCTAGGCTCAGGTGTACTAGTAGTTTTAATTTCAGGGGTTTTGCTAGGCTCAGGTGTACTAGTAGTTTTAATTTCAGGGGTTTTGCTAGGCTCAGGTGTACTAGTAGTTTTAATTTCAGGGGTTTTGCTAGGCTCAGGTGTACTAGTAGTTTTAATTTCAGGGGTTTTGCTAGGCTCAGGTGTACTAGTAGTTTTAATTTCAGGGGTTTTGCTAGGCTCAGGTGTACTAGTAGTTTTAATTTCAGGGGTTTTGCTAGGCTCAGGTGTACTAGTAGTTTTAATTTCAGAAATTACTGTATTCTTATAAACATTATAGTTTAAGGATTTACTTTCTTTTATTTGCTCGTTAATTAATTCTTTTTTATATAAAATATTTTCATTAGAATCTTTAGTGGAAATATTAAGTTCCAAGTTCGCCAAATTTTTAAACCTTTTATATTTCAATACAGTGGACATTTTTTAATAATGTAAAAAAGTAGATAAAAACCTATTATACTTTTAAAATATCAAAATAAAAATAATAAAGAGGTAATTATCTGATGAGAATTATAACAAAAGTATTATCAAAAATGTCTAATTTAAAAGAGAGCTCCAAAAAATTTATAGAAAAAGTAAGTAATGGAATTTTTTGCAGTCTAGGAAAAAAAAACTTTAGAAATATAAGCAGATATATAGAATTGAATGAAAAAACAATCTCAAGAAATTATATAAAGGATAATCATTCAAATATAGTAGAAATGAATGTAATAGGAATTAAAGAAATCTATAAAGAAAATAATAAAAATATATTGGCTTTTGATGCGTCATTTATAAAAAAAAGTGGAAAGAAAACAGATGGTTTAGGTAAATTTTGGGATGGAAAGAACTCAAAAGTAACTAAAGGTTTAGAGTTATCATTATTAGCAATGATAGATACAGAATATAACACGGCTTATCCAATAAGTGCACTTCAAACAGATTCTAATTGTGAAAATAGAATGGATTTTTACCTAAAACATATTGAAAATAACAAAGAATACTTTAAAGAGATAAAACATATTGCTTTTGATGGATTTCATTCAAAAAAGAGTTTGTAAGATGGAATAATCAAACAAGAGAAGCATATTATTTGTAAACTAAGGTCAGATGCTAATTTAAATTATCTTTATCAAGGTGAAAGAACAAACAAAAAAGGTGCTCTAGAAAATATTATGGTAAAGTTGATTTTAAAAATCACAAGTTAGATTATGTAATTACTTTACTTGAGGGTGAAAAATTGTACTCAAAAGTTGTTTACAGTTTATCTTTGAAAAGAAATATAAAAATAGTTTTACTACTTACAAATAAAGATAAGCGTCATATATTTTACTCAAGTGACCTTGAATTATCTGCCTTAGATATTTTTGAATTTTATTCAAGTAGATTTCAAATAGAGTTTTTATTTAGAGATAGTAAAACTTTTACTGGTTTAGAAGATTGTCAATCTACAAATAAAAACATTTTAGATACTCATTTCAATATGTCTTTTTTTGCTGTAAATATGGCTAAAGTACAAGACAGAATAACAAAAGGTGAATTTCACAAAGAACCTTTTTCTATGCTAAATTATCAAAGATTAGCTTCTAATAATCAAATGCTTAAATTATTTATTCATAAGTTTGATATTGACCTAAATTCTAAAAAAATGGCTGAGGCTTACAAAGACATGCTCACAATTGGATTAGTTGCTTAATTAAATTTATTATTTATGTCCATTGTATTGATATTTAAAGTAAAGTTTTTCTGTTCAATAAAATAGCTTTTATCTATTTTAAAATTATTACTATATCTGTCATCTATTTTAATAAATACTTCAAAATAATCTATTGAATTTGATAATGTTTTTAGACTAAAAATACTTAGCTGCGTTAAATCAATATTTACATTAATCTCATAATTACCATCATTAAAAATGATGTCACTTGAACCTTTATTTTTTATAAATTTAACTTTCTGTGGATCATTATTGTCAATAGGTTTACTAATTAATTTATCATTTGTTACGAAAGTAAAATCACTTGTATCACTAATGTTTTTGTTTGTGGCACAGGATGAAATAATCATTATTATTAATAAATTACTTAAATTTTTTTTCATAATATAGTATTCATTTGTTTTTAATAGATTAATTTAATTATAATATCAAATTAAATAAAAAAATATGTTTTTTTATTTAATTTAAGTCAACTGTTGACGAAAATTACCTATTAAAATATTCTAACTTCTATTTCAAATGGTCTTTGCCAAGGAAAATTTATATTTTCTATTACTAGATCTTTAAAATTCTTATTTGTTTGTATATATCTATTTAAATCTTTAATATAAACATTTTTTAGAGCTTCTAACTGTTCTTGATTTAAGTTATATCCGTTTTCTGAAACATACTTTAATCTTGATAGACCTTGATAAATCCAATCATCAAAAAATCTTTCAAATAAAAATTTATAATGCCCTTTTTCTGAAAAAGTTTTCTTAATCTTGCCAAGAATAGATAAACTACTATGGCTTAAAGCTGTTCCTATACTATTTCCTGTTGTATTCCAAGATGAAAAAGAGCTTAACTTTTTTATATCAATTTTTTCTATAACTTGATTAATAAATGAATTATCTGCACCATTTGCATAAGCTAAATCTAATAAAACTATTGATTTATCTGAATCTTTAACCAAATAACTTATAAACTCATCTTTTATATTTTCTGGAACTTCTTCTATTTTTTCTTTATAGGCTGATTTTAAATAATGATCTTCTTGTTTCTCTTGAGATGTATACATATATAAAATAATATCTGCACTATTTATATCATTTGTAATTTCTCCATTAATAACATTTACTTGATTTATAAGTGTATTTTTTAATGGTATTCCTTCATACATGGTTACTAAATTTTCACCTTTTGAGTATTTTGAATAGACAGGATAAAAAATAGGTTTAAAATTATTTTTTCTATTTATTAAACCTGCTACAAGTGATGATATAGCTTCATCTGCACCAGGGTAAATATTTAATTTACCTTTTAATTTTGTGGTTGAGTCTAATATCCTATTAAAAATCTTTTTTTCAATAACATTAAAGCCATACTGACTTGAGTCATCAGCACAAATTGATAAATAATCAATATATCCTTCTTTTAACCATTTTATCAATAGTTTATTAACTTTAAAATTTCTAAATCTTCCTTTTAGGTAATCTTTTATTATTTCTTGTGGTATATTTTCTTTTAACTCATTTATTTTATTTAGATTGGTATTTATATTTAAAATACTTTCAATATTATATTGATCATAATCTGCTTCATTAATTAAATAGTTTTTATCCATAAGATAAGAGAATTTATGAAGTATTTCTCCATAATCTTTCCAGTATTCCTTTTCTTCTTGATTTTCGTTACTATTAGATATTCTTAATATTGTTGAACAAACAAAAATACTTAAATTAGGGTTTCTCTTTTTTATATCAACAATTATTTTTAAATTATTAGATATATCATCAAATGAATCATAATTACGTCTTGAAGGTATTAAACCACCATAGGCTAATGTATCAGATGCAATTATAATTCCATCAAGATTATTTGAATTTTCATTTATCCAATTAATTATCCATTCTTTGTCTGCAATTTTATTTAAATTACCCATTTTATCTCTAGGAGGTATAATTATTTCAGCTCCATATATATTTCCTAGTTGATAAGGAAAATTATATGTGCAGGGTCTATCATCCATAGGAACAACAAGTATTTTCATAGTATTTATTTTTCTTATTACTCTAAATGAAATTTCTCATGTGGCATAATATCTCTAAGAGACTTAAAGTAATTATTAACAGGATAAAAGAATAAATTACTTAAACGACTAGTATAGATACAAGCATAATCTCTTACTTGATCTCCAAATCTACTTATTTCATCTGCTTCTTGAAAAACAGGGCCCCATTTAGGGTGAAATGCAGAATCTATTTTATGTTTTACACTTATTATCTGATTAATTATACGCTCTAATCTATTTTCAAAAGAACGTATTTCATCATTAAAATCTGATATTGCTTTATCTATTAAGATACTTTCTTTTTCTGTTAATGTTAAATTATTATTATCTTTAAAATGCTCTAATTTTTTTACTTTATTAGAATACATTGTTAATTCATAACTTGTTTTATCTTTTTTTTCTTGGAGTTTATTTAAAGATCTTAAGTCATGCTCTAATTTTTCAAACTTTAATAACTCATCTTCTAGTTCTTCAACAACTAAAACAGTTCTCCAGCCTGAGTCTTTATTTGATCTTAAAATATCACCATAAATATGATCTCCTACATATAAAACCTCATCTCCTTTTGAACCTATTATTTCTTCAAATTTTGTATAATTACCATAAGCATAAACTTTACCTTTTTCAAAGTGTTGAACAGGATCTCCAAATAAACCATTTGCTTCATCAACTAGTAAGAAGTTTCTACCCTTTATAAAAAACTCTGGTTTAGAAGCATGACATATTATAATATCAAAAAAATCTTTCCAGTTTTTATACTCAAGCATTGTATTATCAAGTAAATAATTCATTATTAGATTTGTATAATTCCATTCTGAATTTGTTAGAATGAAAAGTTTTTTACCTTTATCTCTGAATTTATCTAAAACTAGAGGTAATCTAGGATCTTTATAAACATATTTTTCAAGATTTTTTGCTATTTCACCTTTTAAACTACCATCTCTATGAACTAAGTCTATACATTCTCTTATATCTTCAAATAATTGATTGTAATTTTCGATTTTAAGAGTTCCATCATCAAACATATCAACCATTTTTGCATACATATATGCTTCTGGTAGAGAAAATAATGTATCAACTGAAGCATAGTTTTCTGATTGTTTGATTTTAGCTCCTACATAATTTTCTCTTATATATTTTAATTCCATTGGTTTTGTTCCATGATCTGCACGTCTTATAGACTTATGCCTATCAAGTTTTAAGATATTTCCTTTACTTTTATCTATTACTAAACCTCTGATAACATAAAGTGGATCATATTTTATTTCTTTTATGAAATCTGGATAATTTTTAGTACTTATAAGTTTTTCAAGAGCTAGATTAAATGCAAGTTCTTCTATTTCAACCTTATTATATATAGCTAATGTATAATCCATATCAAAACCGATATATTTAATATCATCCATTTTTAGAGTTCTATTAACAAAAACTCCACGACTCATATCTGTACTTTCTTCAAATAAGTCATTTATTTGTCTAAATTTACGTGGATTATATGATATAAGGTTTTTTAAAATTTTTTCCATCTTATTACTTTAAATACTGCCTTTCTATTTGTTTTATATCTTTATCAAGTTTTTAACAAAAAATAGTAATCCTAAAATTAGTATAAAAAAAAGTATATAAAAAATATTATCTTTGAATAATTTAATCCAATCACTATTATTTTTTACTTCTTTTTTCTCTACTTTAAACATTATCTTATTATAGTCATTTTTCAAAAATTTATTCGCATTTTCTTTATTTATGGGTATTGAAACAATACTATATCCTGAAATACTTTTTAGTATATTTAGAATTTGGTTATTAAATGGTTCTGGCATAGAAACAAATAATGTCATATTTTTTTCACCATGAATATGTCCCCAAAACTCACTTTTTAGATGTTTTGGTAAAAAAGGTTTAGTAGAAGGTAATTGAATATAAAGAGGAACTATAGAATATTTATCTAATATTTTTTTAGATATTATTTTTAAAGCATTAAGTTCTGGAGAAATTGTAATTAAATCTGAGTATTTAAGATATTGTTCTTCAGGTATTTCTTTAATAAGATTCTCATGAACAATAGTTTCTTTATGCTCATTATTATCAACTTCTAAAAATTCAAACAAAAATATTTACCCTAAAACTCAAATCCAAAACGTCTTATAGTTGTTGGTTTTGTTGTTGTTCCACAGTTAGAACCTATACATACATTTTGTACAGTTGTTGTTTTTTTATTAGTTGCAACTATTGCTATAACAATTCCACTTACTGCTGCAATTCCTAATGCTCCACCGCCAATCCAGAACCACATATTATTATTTGCTGTTTGAGCTTTTACAAAATTTTCTGCATCTTTTCTTGCTTGATCCATTATTCTTGGATCTATTTCTTCACCTAAATTATTTGCTGTTTCTAAAGCTAAATAGTCAAGCCCCTTATAAATAGCATCTTCATTTGAACATCTTACAGAGCGTCCAAAAGTTACTTTTGAAGATTCAACATCTACAACTCTTACTGCAATTTCAAACGTATCACCAAGTCTAGATACAGAACCTAAAATAACATATTGAGAACCAGTTATTTTACCAATTTTTGATGCACTATCAGGTGAAACTAAAGCACTTTGATTGAGAGTGATTTCTGTTATAGCATCTTTTAATCTGCTTCTTTCAAGAATATTTAATTTTGGATATTTTGATAAACTATTTGTTAAAGAATCTGATAACCCCTTTTTTAATCCATCTTGTGACATTAAACCTGTATTATTTTCAAAATCTAATATAGCAATAGTTTTGGTTAATGGTGATTGTTCCGCATAACTCAAATTACAGTTAAATATCATAAAAAAAGTTAAAAGAAGGCTAAGAAAAATTTTCATAATTAAATTATCTAAAAAATATAATAATACTCTCAAATTATTTTACATTAAAAAAAAGTATTTATAAAGACATAATAGAACAAATCGTGGAAATATAATGAGTATTAATTTCTTAATAAGAACTTTTAAAGAGTAAAATACAGTTTTAATAAATTAATTTTTCTAAAACTATATTATCTGTAAATAAAATATTTATCTATTAAAAAAGTTAATTGCAAGAAATCATTTTTATCTAATTTCTTGCAATTAATAAAATAAGTCTTTTTTACTATTCTAAGAGAATTATTAATTGAAATAAGTTTGATATATCTTATTTAATTTTGTAACCCAAATAGGGTTTGAATTATATGAGGTTTTAAGCTTATCTTTTAATTCTTTTAAAGTCATCTTACTAGAATTAGCAACAACTTGTGAACATGGTTCACAATAGTTACTTCCTGGAATATTAATTGTTTCTAAAATTCTATATTGATATTCTATACTATCTTTTTTGATAAAAACTAATTGTTCTGGTAGTAAACTCATGCCATTTTGTTCAGCGTAATTAAATACAATAACAGAAAAATCTTTATTCTCTTGAATATCAGATATTTCATCATATGAGATAGGTTTCATTGTATTTAGAGCAGTTGTTCTTATGTTATATGAGGATATATCATTAGGAGCAAACTTTTTTATTGTCTTTTGTGTTTTAGATGAATTAGCTTTAGCTTGTAATGGTATGTCTGAAGTCTGTAAATTATTTTGACATGATGCTAATAAAAAACAACTTGCAATAAGAATTTTTATACTATTTTTATTCATAATAACCTTTATTTTATTTTTTATAATTTAAATTAATATTATCATTGCTATATTTTTTGTATATTACCCTTTGGGTAATTTTTGATAACTTCTTTTTTAAGGTATTGTTTAGTTTAGATATTTTATAAGTATTGCTAATAAAATATATTTTAATCAATGATAAAAACAATCTTAGAGTTGATTGGAATATCTCCAAAATTCAGGACAGAAAAAATATTAACCAATGTTGAGCTCTAAGAAAAACTAGGGAAAAAATAAAACAGAATTTTATGCACAACAATTTTTTAAAAGATGTAGAAGCAGTATGCAATGAGGAAAATATTTATTATTTAATTACTGAAGTTTATATCTTAAATTAATTACTTAAGTTATAATGTAACTTATTTATATTATCTTTTACTATGAAAAAACAATTATTATTTAATATTTTTACTATTACATTAAATATATTTTTAGCTTCCTGCTCATATTCTCTTGTTAAACCACAAGATATTAAAAATCAAAGAAAAATAACTTCTCTAAATCAAGAAGATAAAAATAATTTTAAAACTCTTAGTAATAATTTCAATGAAGAAGCTTATAAACTGGCTTATCCTGATGTAGCACTTGCAATAAAACAAGGGACTTTGAGAACAGCAAGTGATCACTATTATTGTTGTGGCTATAGAATTGATTCATTACAATACATACAAGCAAAAAAAGATGTAGAAGAGGGATACAATGAGGAAAAATATTTAAACTCATTCACTGATGTAAAAAAAGCTGTTGAAAGTGGTGTCTTACCAAATGGTTATACACATTTTATAAACTCGGGAAGAAATGAAGGTAGACTTCAGGATATGATTGATGGCTATGATGAAAACACTTATCTTTTGGCTTTCCCTAATGTAAGAGATGCTATAAGTAAAGGTATTGTTAGCTCAGGTTATTGGCACTATAACCCTTTTGGTAAAAATAGTAATTATCTAAAAAGAAATGAATATTTACAAGCAATAAATAAAATAAAGCTGAATAAAGGTAAAATAATTAAAAAAGTAATGGTTCTTGGAAATAGCCTAACTTTACATGGACCTTATGAGCCAATTGGTTGGTTTTTATTTGCAGGCATGGCTGCAAGTAGTGCAGAAAAAGACTATGCTCATGTTCTTACATCTTATATATCTCAATATCAAGGAAATACAAATCCAGAATTATTAGTTGATAATATATCTGATTTTGAAAGAGACTTTTATTATTCTAGCCTTGATAGATATAAAACTCATATTGATTTTAATGCAGATATAATTGTAATTCAATTGGGAAATAATACAAATGAAACTATTACCATACAACAAGACTTCACAAGACACTATGAAAAACTAATATCAGCATTCCAAAATAATAATCCATCTATATTTTGTTTAGGTTCATGGTATCCTAAACCCATTGTAGATAATATGATGAAAGAAGCTTGTGAAAATAAGGGAGGAACATATATTTCATTAAATGAGATATACTCAGATAATTCAAATTTTGCATTTTCTGAACGTAACTTTATTTATCAAGGTGTTGCAACTCATCCAGGTGATAAAGGAATGAAAGAAATAGCTAGTTTAATTTTTAATATAATAAATTTAATTTATTAAGGGCTTTGTTGCATGAATAAAATATAGAAAGAGTTTGTACTTTAATTTTTTTGTTATCTTAACAAATCTTAATATATAGGTTTACAATCCTGAAACATTTTATTTAAAATTTTACATCAAATAATAATATCATTTGTTTGTGACTCAAATTTACGAGATTTAAGACACTCTCCAAATATAGTTTTATACCTAAAAAATACATTCTCAGATATGCTCCTTCTATGATATTCAGAATTCTGTTTCCAAGTCTCTTTATCATAAGTCTTTATAAAATATAGATTCTCATTTCTTGGGTGATTAATAGACCAATAAACTGCATTGTCAACTATATCAATAATAGGTTTTATTCTTTTTTCTATTAAGACATCATAGCATTTTCTCTTATCATAATCCTTATCTGCTGATACACGTCTTATTGATGACTTTATATCAGATAAGACTTCTTCAAACATTGCACTATCTACTATTGATGAGCTTGTTACTTTAGTGCTTAATATCTCTCCTGTAGCATCATACCAGTATTTCTCTATATCTTATGTTAACCAAAAGTTGAAACTACCTCTATTCTTTAGAGATTTGTTATAGTTTGACCAATTTGTTATTATGTATCTTGATTTTTTCATTCTATACAAGGTAATATATTTTTCTTATCTTGTATAGGCTTTTTTAAATCATGCAACAAAGCCCTGTAAATCATAAATATGCATTAGAAGGTGATTTTACAATCAATGTAAAAGCTAAAGATACTAAAACTAATAAAGTAATTGCTGAAACTAGTTCTAAAACTGAAATCAAAAAAGAAGTTATTGAACAATATCCAAAATTAACAGCATCTTTTAAAGCAGATGTTTATACAGATTCTTTTATAACTTTTACATGTGGTTCTAATATACTAATATTGTAAGCTTCAAATTATAGAGGCGATACAATTCTTTCTCCTATTGTATGGAATGGAAATAATTTTAGTGTAACGCTCCAAAATACTGACTTTAGCATTACAAGAATTGAAGGATTAGCAATGACAAATTCTAAGGGGTACAGTTGATTTTTCAACAAATATTCTTACTAATATTTATGTTAATAATACAACTACATTAGATGGTAAAGTTCAATCAGTAACTGGTTTTTCAGCTAAAGATATTCCTCTTCAAATAAATGGGAAATATTTTGAAGCAGATATTGTTGGACTTGATGCTCAAAAACATATAAGCTCTATTGATTAGGTTATAAATCTGTTAATTGGAGTAATGCAAGAATACAAATTTATTTTTCTAAGGTATCTTAGTTTTATTTTTTACTCTTTACTTAGTATATTTTACTAATTGTGATTTTAGTTATCATACGTTAGAATTAAATAATGTTTGAAAATTAAGTTTTCCCTGAAAGGCTATTATGAGTAATCAAGATTTATTAAATAAGATAAAACAAATATCAGGTGTAAAAGGAGCTTTAGTTGCTTCAAAAGATGGTTTAGTTCAAGATTCATCTATTAGCGATGATACAGATCCTAATGTAATAGGAACAGTTATTTCTTATATATTTAATAATATTCAAACTCAATCAAAAAGAATGCAAAGAGGAGAACCAAAAAGAGTTATTCTTGAAACAGATTCACAAGTAATTAGTGTTCTTGAATATGCAGGTGATTCTGGAAGTGTTCTTGTTTTTGGTGAATACGGAAAAGATATAGATTTAGAAGGCTTAAATAATACTATTAATCAAAACTTTTAAAATAAATTGAAAGCAGAAATAATTTGTATAGGAACTGAGTTATTACTTGGTGATATAGTTAATACTAATGCTGTTTATTTTGCAAAAGAATTAGCATCTATAGGTATTGATCTATTTTATGTAACAACTGTTGGTGATAATAAAGAAAGAGTTGTTTCAGTTTTAAAAAATGCTTGGGAAAGAGCTGATATTATCTTAACAAGTGGTGGTTTAGGTCCAACAGATGATGATTTAACACATGAGTCTATTGCAGATTTTCTAGGTGTTAAAATGAAATTTCATCAAGAAATTGCAGATAAACTTACATCATATTTTCAATCAGTTGGTAGAGTAATGGTAAAATCCAACCTTAAACAAGCGAATTTTCCTGATCAAACTGAAGTTTTACCAAATAATTATGGAACGGCTCCTGGAATTATATATAATAAAAATAATAAGGTTATATTAACATTCCCTGGGGTTCCTTCAGAATTAAAAAGTATGTGGGAATTAACAGCAAAACCTTTTTTAGTTTCTCTTAATCCTAATAAATCAATAATTAAATCAAAAGACTTAAGATTTACAGGAGAAGGTGAGTCTGCACTTGCAGAAAAAGTAGCAGATTTATTTAATATGGCTAATCCAACTGTTGCTCCTTATGCTGGTAGAGGTGAAGTAAGGTTAAGAATAACAGCTAAAGCAGAGGCTGAGAATCAAGCAATAGATATGATAAAGCCTATTGAAGAAGATATTATAAATAGACTTGATAAATATTATTATGGCTCTGATAATGATAATCTTGAAACAGTTATTGGAAAAATTTTAACAGAAAAAACTCAAACTCTTTCTGTTGCTGAATCTTTTACAGGTGGTAAGGTTGCAGAAAGAATTGTAAGTATTCCTGATGCATCTAAATATTTTAAAATGGGTTTAGTTGCTTATAGTACAGAGATTAAAATAAAGCAACTTGGAATTGATGAAAATATAATTAATAAAAATAGTGTATATAGTGAAGAAGTCGCTATAGAAATGGCAAAACGTATAAGGGAAATATCTAATACAGATTGGGGAATTGGTACTACAGGACTTGCAGGAACTACAGATTATATTCATAAAAAAGATAACGAAGAAATGACTATAGGAGCAGGAACAATATTTATTGCTGTTGCTTCAAAAGATAAAGTACAAGTAAGGAAATTAATTTATAAAAGATGGAAAAGAGAGGATATTATTTATCTTGGTTCTCAAGCATCTTTAAATTTATTAAGATTAATGTTGTTAGATAAAATTTAAATGTTTAAGAAATTAAATCATGTTCAATTATGTATACCACCTAACCAAGAAGAAAAAGCTAGAGATTTTTATATAAATATACTTGGTTTAAAAGAAATAGAAAAAACAGAATCTTTAAAAAAGAATGGTGGTTTCTGGCTTGAAATTGCTGATATTCAATTGCATATTGGTATAGAAGAAGGGCAAAACAAATCTAAAAGACATCCTGCATTTGAAGTTGAAGATTTAGAAAGCTTAAAAAAATTATTAATACAAAATAATATACAAATTAAAGAAGATACCCCTATCCTAAATCAAAATAGGTTTTCATTTTTTGATCCATTTGGAAATAGAATAGAAGTGTTAGAGTTTATAAACAATTAAAATAATTATTCCATTTCTTAATTGAAAAATGGATTTTTCTTTTTCTCATCCCAAACTGTTGTTTTTTCTCCATGTCCCGGATAAATAATTGTTTCTTCTGGTAAACTAAATAGTTTTTCTTTTATTGAACTAATTATCTGAGGATATGATGCTCCCCATAAATCAGTTCTTCCTATACTTCTTGAAAAAAGTGTATCTCCTGAAAATAGAAAAGGGTTTTCTTTTTCAAAATGATAGCAAACACTTCCAGGTGAATGACCAGGGGTATGTATCACTTTAGTTAAAAGATTGTCACCTGCTTTTATTTCTTCATCATGATTAATGAATTTATCAACCTTCAAAGGTTGTTTTACATTAAAACCAAACATTGCTGCTTGTGAAATAAGATTATTATAAATATCATTATCAGCTTTATGTAGTAGTATCTCTGCACCTGTTTGCTCTTTTATCTCACGAGTTGCCATAATATGATCAAGGTGTGCATGGGTATGAAGCAAATATTTAACTTTTAAATCATAATGTTTAATAATTTCCATTATTTTATGTGCTTCATCACCCGCATCAATTATTACAGCCTCTTTTGTATTTTCACAAGCTAATATTGTACAATTACATTGAAAAGCACCTACAACAACTGTTTCTCTAAGCATTTATTTTTTCTTTCTGATAATCATAATAATTAAAGGAATTAAGCCAACTCCAAATGAAGCTTTTCCTAATTTTTCTGATTGTTGATGTAAGCTAACAAAAGTAGGGTTTGTCCATAATGTAGGGCCTTTTTGATTTATTCTCATATCATTAATTTCTGGAACAATTATATTAGTTGTATAAGACGTCATTATAAAAACAGCAACTATACAAATAAATCTTACAAGAGATAATTTATAATTTGTTGCTTTTCTTGACAAGAAAAGACTTATTGATTCTGAAAATAGAGAAATAAATGAGCACGTAAAAGCAAATGGATAATATTTCATAAATATTAATGTCATTGTTTCTGATGCAACAGGTCTTGGAGTTAAATGAGAGAATATAATTGGAGCAACAAAGAATCCTAATGAAAAAATACCAAATATAACTATACTAAGAGTTATAAAAGTAATTACATCAAAAAAAGTTGATATTTTACTTTCTTTTATAGAATACATATTACTTGATTCTGTTGAACTTATTTCTTTAATCATAAAAACTACCTAAAATGTTTTTATACATAAATATATAATTAATACATATATGATTTTACCGTATCTACCATAACTTTTACATTTTCAACTGGTATATCAGGTAAAACTCCATGACCTAGGTTAAAGATATAGCCTGTTTCTTTTCCAAATTTATTAATTGTTTCTATTGTTTTAGATTTAACAAATTCTGGTGAACCATATAAAACACAAGGGTCCATATTACCTTGTAATGTAACTTTATCCCCAACTCTTTTTTTAGCTTCAGCTAAATCTATCATCCAATCAATGCTTAAAACATCTGCTCCAGTTTCAGCCATTTTTTCTAGAATATTTCCACAACCATTTATATATAATGTTATTGGTGTATCACTAACTTTTTTGACTTGTTCTATAACTTTTTTTTGATAAGGGAATGCATATTCTACATAATCACTATATGAAAGCATTCCAGCCCACGTATCGAATATCTGAACTAATGAAACACCTGCATTTATTTGAGCTATTAAGTGCTTTACTACTGTTTCAGTTATTTTTTCCATTAATTCAAAAAAGTCTTTTTTATTGTTATACATTATAGATTTGATCTTAGTATAATTTTTACTTCCTCCACCTTCTATCATGTATGAAGCAAGAGTCCAAGGTGATCCAGAAAAACCAAGCACAGGAATTTCATCTTTAAGTGATTCTCTAAAAAGTTTTATTGATTCTGCAACAAAAGGCATTTTCTCTTCTGGTTCGGGCACTATTAAGTTATTAATATCTTGAATATTTCTAACAGGGTTATGTAATTTGGGGCCATGATCTTTTTCAAAAGTAACTTTTATACCCATTGCTTCTACAGGAACTAGAATATCAGAAAATATAATACCTGCATCCATTCCTATAATATCAATAGGTTGTTTTGAAACCTCGGCAGCTAACTTAGGTGTTCTACACATAGTCATAAAATCATAATTAGCTTTTACTGCCATATACTCTTTTAAGTATCTTCCTGCCTGACGCATTATCCAAATAGGTGCTCTTTCCACAGGTTCTTTTCTTACAGCTCTTAATAATAAATCTTTCATTTGAAAATATTTCTAAAAATAAATAACAATAGTATTATATTAAACTAAAGATTGTTTTTCCTTAAATATTTTTTAAGTATTTAGAATTTATGTATTGTTAAATGTACAGAAAAAAGCAAAAAGGTTAAATATTCTCTCATACTTAGTTAAAAAAGATTTTTATCTTTCTCTGCCATGTTTTAAATTTTATGTAAGGTAAAAAGTAAAATAATTAATAAAAAATATACAAAATATATTATTTTACTAAGATATAGCATTTTCCATAATAGTATAATTAGGTTTATGAAACTGTATAAATGTAATAATTAAGGAATTTGTAAAAGATAATTTGACTTATCAAACCTAGTATAACTAAACTTTTAGATAAAAGTGCGACAAGTTATTTTTTTATCTTTCCTAAGGTGAAAAATTTAGGATTAATAAATTGGCAAAAGCATATTCATTAGATTTACGGGTAAAAATATTTGAAGCTATAATAATAGCCAATCAAAAGATAAAAAAAAGATAGCTAAAAGATTTATGGTAAGCTATCATTTTTTAAATAACTTGTTAGAACTTCATAAAGAGACAGTTAGTTTGTTACCTCGTGTTAGAAAAGGCAGAAGACCCCCTACAATATCAGAAGAAAATTTAATATATTTAGATTCTTTAGTAAAAGAAAATAATGATTACATTATCAAATTATCAGATATCTTAAAAGAGAGAGAGATAAAAACTTAGAAGCAGAGACAACAGTAATCTTTAGAGCTTTAAAGAAATTAAACCTAACATAAAAAAAAATCATTTAAATCGGAAAAGCGAGATTCAGAAGAAATAATTAGAGAAAGACAGTTATTTATATTATTAAGCTTTTTATTAAACCCTTCAGATTTAATATTTATAGATGAGACAGGAACAAATTTATCAATGACAAGAGATTATGGTAGAGCAAAATAAAAGAGCAATAAGCACAAAACCCGTGTCAAAAGGTAAATTATTAACATTAATAGGAGCAATGAGTTTAAATGGGATGATAGCTTGTATGACGGTTGATGGAGGAACAAAGAAGGAAACCTTTATAACATACCTAAAAGATGTATTATCTCCAGAACTTAGAACAGGTAATATAGTTATAATGGATAATTTATCCACTCATAAATCGGAAGAAGTTAGAACTATAATAGAGTCAAAGGGTGCTATATTGATTTATTTACCAAGGCATTCACCTGATTTATCTCCTATTGAATTAGAATGGTTTAAACTCAAAAGTTATTTGAGGAAGAAGAAAGCAAGAGATTACGAGCTTTTACAGACTTATATCAAAGAGGCTTTAGAACTTATAACCATTGAAAATATTACATCTTGGTTCTCTCATTGTGGATATTAGACACTACTATAGAAAATGCTATAATTATTATTTTAAATATTTAGAACTTAAAAATATAAGAAAAGATCTAATATTTATAATTTTTTCCATTAATTAAGAAACGATTACTTTATGAATAATATAGATGAGATGCTTAATAGAGCTAAAGAGCAACATAAAATAGGTAATTATAATGAAGCTGAAGAAATTTATTTAAAACTGTTAAATTTAAATGATACTAATCAAGAAGTTTTATACTTTATTAGTTTGCTTTATCAACAAATGGGAAAAGACAAGGATGCTATTGAATTTTTAGAAAAAGCTGTTGTTTATGATGAATATAACCCAGCTAACTATAATTCTTTAGCTGATATATATATAAGAAATAAGGAATTTAATAAAGCCTTAGAAAATATAAATAAACTTTTAGACTTAAGACCTGACATATTTGAAGCACAATTTAATAAAGCAGAAATCTTAAAATTTAAAGGTGATTATATTAGTGCTATAGATAGTTATGAACGTGCAATAAGATTAAGACCAGATAATATTAAAGCTTATAACTCTCTTGGAACTCTTTATATAGAACATAATCAGTTAAAAAAAGCTGAAGATATTTTTAAAAATCTATTATTACTAAAACCTGAGTTACCACGAATAAAAAAAGTTTTGTCTGATATTCAATTAAGGATAAAGTTAGAAGAAAATCTAGTCAAAAATACTGAAATACAAAACTTATTTAGTGATATAAATGTAAGATTTGATGAAAACGATTTAATTTATTCTTATTTAAAGCTGCTAAAAAAATGTTTAACTGATACTCTTAGATTAGATGAAGAAAGCCAAGATTATAAGATGTTATTAGAGGGTTTAACATGGCCTTTATATGCTGAAACAATGATTGGAATTAAAAGATTAAATAATCTACATTATTGTATGAGCGAAGTAATTAAAAATAATGTTGATGGTGATTTTATAGAAACAGGTGTATGGAAAGGTGGAGCGACTATTTTTATGAGAGCTTTTTTAAAAGCCTATAATATTAAAGATAGAAATGTATGGGTTGCCGATTCATTTGATGGATTACCTCCACCTAATGAAAGTTTATATCCATTAGATAAAGATAGTGTTTTTCATTATTATAATGCTCTTAAAATATCAATAGATGATGTAAAAAGTAATTTTATAAAATATGATTTATTAGATGAACAAGTTAAATTTCTAAAAGGTTGGTTTAAAGATACATTACAAACTGCTCCTATTGAAAAATTATCTATCTTAAGATTAGATGGAGATATGTATGAGTCAACAATGGATGCAATAACTAACCTTTACCCAAAATTATCAATAAATGGTTATATTATAGTTGATGATTATAGAATAGTAGAAGCGTGTAAACAGGCAATACATGATTATAGAACTATAAATAATATAAACGAAGAAATAATAGAAATTGATTTTGCTGGTGTTTATTGGAAAAAGCTTAAATAATAAAGTATTAATAGATTTTTACTAATAGGTTTTGAATTTTATTTTAAGAATTATTTTTTAAGGTGCCGCCACCCAGAATCGAACTGGGGACACAAGGATTTTCAGTCCTTTGCTCTACCGACTGAGCTACAGCGGCACATTCAATATGTTAAAGAATATTCCAAATTAACTTAAATGTCAAGGCTTTTGACTTAATAAAATCTTTAACTTTTTATAACCTAAATTTCTATTTCTTGTTTCCATATAATCCCATTGTAAGTTTAACAGCAAATGTATTATATACAGCAGAATGACTAGCTGTTGTTCCGCCAACTAAACCATAACTAGAATAATTTAAATAAGATAAGGAATGTGTTGCTTCAACTCCTAATCTACCAACTTTAGGTCCAAATTGATACCTTAATCCATTTTCAACAATTCCACCATAACCAGATACCTGTATTTTAGATGTACCACCATCAAAACTACCATCTGGGTTTTGTATTCTTGAATGTGTTGTTGTTGTAATTAAACTAGGACCAGCTTTAGTAATAAAAGAAAATTTATGATTTTTAGGAGCTGGTAAATCAAAATTATATGTTCCTAGAGCTGATATTTGCATATTTCCATAAGTATTTTCATGTTGTTGAACAAATGTTTTTAATGGTGCATCCATATCTACATCTTGACCATTCATTGTTCCTTTAAAATGAACTGTTTGATCATACCCATCCATAATAATCTTATTATGTTTACCATCAAGTTCTATACCAAAATTATTTTCAAATTGAGCATTAAAACCCACATTAAATTGAGGTTCATCTGGTGCAAATCTTTGTCCTTTTTTTATTTGTAGATATTCAAAGTTCTTTCTATCTTCTTGTTTATAACCTGTAATTGTTAAATCTGTGTTATTTTGCTCATTTACAAGTCTCATTTTTCCTGTGTGCATAATATCAGTATCAATTATATATCCATAATTCATGTGAACTGATTTTACTTTCCAAGGATTACTACTTTTTGGTTCTTTATCATCAAATATTTTTATAGGCTCTGTTTTTGTATTACTTTTTGATGACTTTATATCAAGAGAATCATTTTTTATTACAGGCTCTTTATTAGTACTTTGAGCTTTATTGTCTTCTTTTTTAGGTTTAGTTTTATCATCATTATCATTGATAAAAACATTAGCTTGTCCTGAATTAACTTTCATATTTGAACCATTAGACTTAAATCATATAAGATTCATTATATATTAAACTATATTTGAAATCTATAATACTTTATAGTGATAAATTATATGTTCTTGCTAATTTACAAAAAAAAGAGATAGAAAGTTAAATATTTCTACCTCTTTAAAAAAAATTTTATTCTACCACTTCATAGTGTCTATCTTATTCATATCAACTGTTTTAAAGTTTTTATATACATTAAATATAATCGCTAAACCTACACCAGCTTCAGCTGCTGAAACAGTCATTACAAATATTGTAAAAATCTGTCCTGTTAACATTCCTGGGGTTATGTAATTTGAAAATGCGACAAGATTAATACTAACTCCTGCTAAAGCTAACTCTGTTGACATAAGAACTCTAACAGCATTTTTACTTGTCATTATTCCATATATACCAATACAAAATAATATAGCTGAAAGTGTTATATAGTGATATAAAGTTAATGTCATTATTTTTCTCCTATTTATTTACTATCTCTGCTGCTTTTTCTTCTTCAGCTAATGCTACTGGAACAGGGTTTGTGGCTGTTGTATCAAGCATATCTTTATCTTTCATTGATAATACAATTGCACCTATTAATGCCATAAGTAAAACAACTGAAGCAATTTCAAAAGGCACTAGATATTGATTAAAAAACATTTGCCCGATTTTTTCTGTTGTATTTATTGATACTGGTTCTTGAATATTCCAAACAGGTGGAGTTGTAAAAACAAAAGGACTTTGAGTAAAATTAAAACTTATTCCAAGCACTCTTAACATTAAAACTAAAAACAACCCTAAACCTGCTAAAACAAAAGCAACAAATTTATACTCAAATGAATAAGGTTCTTTTGAGCTATCATTATTACCATTTGTAAGCATAATTGCAAATATCATCATAATTGTTACAGCTCCACCATTAATTAAAACTTGTGCTGCAGCTAAGAAATCAGCATTAAGTAATACATAAATACCTGCTGTCATTACGAAAGTCAAAACTAATAAAAAGCCACTATGAACTAAATTTCTTGCAGATACAACACCAAGAGCAGATATTACTGTAATTCCAGCTATTATATAAAAAGCAAGATCTTTACCATACCCTATACTACCAAAAACAAGGGTTAAAAGTACAATCAATACAGCAGATGCAAAAACTGTAAATGTTGTTAAAAACGATTTATCTTTAAACATATTATCTCCACTATTTCTTTGCTGCTTTACCAGGTTCTGGTGGTAAATACATATTTGGTTTTTCTACAAATTTTGCTAATTTATGCATATCATAGAAAAGTTCATCTTGATCAAAAGTAGCTGTTTCAAATTCATGTGTCATCTCTAATGCCCCAACTGGACATACTTCAACACAATTTGCACATGAAATACATTCACCAATATTGATATCATATCTATCAACTTTGATCTTCCTATCTTCACCTTTATGAGTTTCTATTACAATAGTTTGAGGAGGGCATACTTTAGCACAAGCATAACAACCAATACAAAGCATATTTCCATCTTCTTTATTGTATAAAAAAGCAAATCTTCCTCTAAATCTTTGAGGTAAAGGTCTTTTTACATCTGGATATATTTCTGTAACTTTAGGTAAAAACATATACCTTAAAGTTAAAGCCATTCCATTATAAATAGCAGCTATACCATCAAAAAGATTTTTAAAGTATCTAGAACCTGAGGTTCTTTCTACGTTTTCCATATATTTATTTTTTATCTCCTGTTATCTGTTATTACTTAAACAAAGAATCAAATATACCAAATCCCCAAGCAGCAAATAAACTTGTAATAAATATGTTTAATAATGCTAAAGGAATTAAGTATTTCCAAGCAAAAGACATAAGTTGGTCTGTTCTTACTCTTGGTA
Source organism: Candidatus Sericytochromatia bacterium (assembly GCA_046328075.1). Classification (GTDB taxonomy): domain Bacteria; phylum Cyanobacteriota; class Sericytochromatia; order UBA7694; family JACMQJ01; genus JAXLXG01. The sequence goes on along the minus strand of JAXLXG010000005.1, from coordinate 50,033 downwards.
ATGTTCCTCTTATCCATACAACAACTGAGAAAAAGAACATTGTTTTTACATAAAACCAAACGAGACCTAATTGATTACTTAATTGAAGACCAACATCTCCTAAATATGAGTCAAAAGGGAATCTCCAACCACCAAAAAATAATGTTGCAGATAAAGCTCCTAATGTAAATGTATTAACATATTCTGCTAAGAAGAAAGCTGCAAATCCAAAACCACTATACTCAGTATTATAACCTGATACTAACTCTGATTCTGCTTCTGGTAAGTCAAATGGTATTCTGTTTACTTCTGAAAGTGAACAAATAAAGAATATCAAAAAAGCAATAGGTTGTTTTACAACATTCCAAGTGTCTTGCTTTTCAACTATATCAACTATACTTAATGATCCTGTAAGCATTATTATACCTACAAGAGAAAGAAGTAAAGGTATTTCGTAACTAATTGCTTGTGCTACTGCTCTTAAACCACCCATTAATGAGTATTTATTATTTGAAGCCCAGCCTGCCATTAAAATACCTAATGTTGTAAGTGATGATATAGCAAAGAATAAAAACAAAGCTACATCTACATTTGTTACAAACATTGAGTTTCCAACAGGAACCATACTATAAACAAGTAAACCAGGTACAAAAACCAAAATAGGTGCTAAAGCAAATAAGACTTTATCAGCATCAGTGGTTACTATATCTTCTTTTAACATAACTTTTAAAGCATCTGCGAATGATTGAAAGATACCACCAGGACCTAATCTGTTAGGCCCTAATCTAGCTTGAACAAAGGCAATAACCCTTCTTTCCCACCATATTAATATAAAAACTGTACCTAAAACCATAGAGGCTAAAGCAACAGGAGGTATTAAAATATTAATACCATTTCTTACAGCTTCAAAGGGTATAAAATTTACTAATGCTGTATATAATTGAACTAGTGCATCCATTAATTTATTTTCTCCTACTAACCTTATCTATCCACTTCTGGAAGGATAACGTCAAAGCTACCAAAGATAGCCATAATATCTGATAAATATGAATCTCTTAAAACATGAGGTAATATTTGCATATTTGCATAAGATGGTGTTCTATATTTAACTCTTGCAGGTGTATTTGTTCCATTACTTACAAGATAAACACCCATATTTCCTCTTGGAGCTTCTACTTGACAATAAGCTTCTCCAGCAGGTATTTTAAAACTAAAACTTAATTTTTTCTTTAAACATGGCCCTGAAGGTATTTGAGAAATTGCTTGTTTAATAATACTTACTGATTGTCTCATTTCTTCCATACGTACAATATATCTATCATATGTATCACCTTTTTTACCAACAGGTATATCAAAATCGAATCTGTCATAAATAGAGTAAGGTTCATCTTTTCTAACATCTGCTTTAACAGCTGAACCTCTTAAGATTGGGCCACAAGCCCCAAACTTAACAACATCTTCTTTAGTAAGAATACCAATATCAACAACTCTTGAAAGAAATATAGGATTTTTATTAATTAAAATCTCGTACTCATCAATCATTCTTAAGAAATAATCACAAAAAGCTGAAACTTTTTTTAACCAACCTTCTGGAAGATCTGAGTTTACACCACCATATCTTAAATAGTTAAACATCATTCTTTGACCTGTTAATTCTTCCATAAGGTCAACAATTTTTTCTCTTTCTCTAAGAGCATACATAATTACTGTAGTTGCCCCTAAGTCAAGCATAAATGTACCAAGCCAAAATAAATGACTCATTATTCTTGTTAATTCAGCAGTGATAACTCTTATATACTCTGCTCTTTCTGGAACTTCAATACCACCAATTTTTTCAACAGCCATAACAAGAGGCCATTCTGCTGCAATAATTGAGATATAATCTACTCTATCAACAACAGGAAAATACATAAAATAATTTCTATCTTGACCAAGTCTTTCTATAGATCTATGTAAATAACCTATTACAGGTTCTACATCTTTTATAATTTCACCGTCTATTTTTACTATTAGCCTGAGAACTCCGTGAGTACTCGGATGGTGAGGACCCATATTAACAGTTATTTCTTCTGTTCTAAATTCTACGGACATTAAACCTTACCCTGATATTCTGCATAAATTATAATTAAACTTTTTCCCATAATATAGATAAAAACTAAATTATAGTACTTACATTCTAACTTTTTTTATTTATAAATTTTATATATTTAAAGATTAAAATCTAATTAAATATACCATGTAAATATTAATTATTATAGTATCTATGCATTTTTTAACATTAAAAAACGCTTCCATAACTTGAACTATAATCTAGTAAATTTATAAAAATAAATAAACTTGTTTTGGTGAAAATAATTGGTCAAAATTATTGAATCTTGATAGTTTTATCTTTTCACTTTTAACTCATCACTGTTCACTTATTAGACTTATGAGTTAGTTGTTAGTTAAATACAATTCTTAATATAATTTTATATTGGATCATCTTCCCAATTATCATCTATTCTAAGTTTTTTCTTAGGCTTCATTTGTCTTACTTTTGTTGTATCATCAGCTAGAGTATTTTCATCTTCCATAGCATTAACTGAATCTTCTAAAGCTAAATCTTTTAATTGCCCCCAATTTGATGGTTTTACTACTTTATTTTCATTATTATTTGACAAAGGCTCAGAAGACTTGTTGTCATAACTTGTTGTATATTTAGCTAATCTTGGACTATTTTCCAAATGTGTCGCTTTACTTATAGCACTATTTAAAAGCCCGTCTACATCAGCAAGTTCATTCAAAAGTGATTGGATCGGATCCTTTTCATTTTCTTGAGTCATTTATACACCAAAAATTAATATGCTTTAATAATATTTTGATGTAAAATAATATTATTTACAACATCTTTAGAATGTTTTTTAATATTTATTGAGTCAAGTTTTTTATATAAGTGACTATAAGTGTTAAAAGGAAATTAATTTTTTAGTTTTTTAGTGGAAGATATGAGAAATATATTATTTAAAAGTTTATCATTACTCTGTACATTTGCATTAATTAGTTCATGTGGTAGAGAGACAAATACTGTTGTTCCAAATCCATATAGACCTATTAATAATACGCCATTACCTGCTATAAATAGTATAATCAATGTTCCAAAAGGGAATATTAGTGGACAGATAGTCGATTATCAAACAAAAACAGGTATTGCTGGGGTAAAAGTTGAGATCAAAGCAGTAAGACCAGCCGTATTAGCAATAACAGATGCAACAGGAAGATACACATTAAGTAATGTACCAGAAGGAAGACAAGTTTTAACATTAACTAAAAAAGACTATACTAACGCAACAAATTCTAATATAGTTGTCGATGTAAAGGCTGGTGTTACAACAACAGCAACTCAAATTACAATGATTTCTTCATCAATGACTGCGGCGAATGCTTTTGTTAAAGCGTTTGATGGTTTTAAGCATCCTAGAGGTTTAAGTTTAGATACAAAATCAAATGAAATCTATGTTGTTGATGTAATAGGTGTTGGTGGGCTTTTTAAGTTTGATCGTGCTGAGATAAAAAAAATAAGCCAAGATGGTGGAATAATAGGTTCTTTTGGTAGTAGGATTTTTAACTCAGACTTAAGAGATATAGATGCTTTTAGATTATTAGAAAAAGCAACAGGAATAGGTGTAGATGCTGGTGGTAATGTTTATGTAGCAGATACAGGTAATAATGTAATAAAAAAATATGGCCCAAATGGAAGATTTTTAAATCAAATAAAAAAGGACTTTAAAGATGTTATTGATGTGGCTGTAACAAGTATGGGAGATGTTGTAATATCAGATCCTGGTAATTCAAGAGTTGTTCTGCTTGACTCAAGTCTAAATGTAAGAGTTGAAAATCTACTTAAAGACCGTCCATCTGATGGAGTTAGAGGAATTGCAACAGATAATGGGGATAATATTTATGTAGTTGATGCCTCTGGACGCCCTGGTGAAATGATAAAGAAATTTGACAGATATGGAAATAAATTACCATTACAATTTGGACGACTTGGAGGCTTAGATGCAGGAAGCTTTTCTAACCCAACAGATTTAGCAATTGATAATCAAAGTGGTGATATATATATTGTAGATAGTGGTAATAATAGAGTTCAAAGGTTTAGTCCTGAAGGAAATTATCTTTCAGAATTTGGACAATTTGGTATAGAAAATGGAAGTTTTAATAAGCCTTGGGGAATAGCGATTGATAATCAAGGTTATATTTATGTTTCAGATACAATGAATCAAAAAATTCAAAAATTTATGCCAGGTAGAGTTATAACAAATCAAACTTTTCCAGTGAGTAATCCAACAACTCCTGTTATACAACCTACAACTCCACCTTCTAATATACCTTTATAGATTTATCAACTTCATTAAGAATAAAAAAATGGAAGGAATTATATGATCTGAAAGCCATTTCTGAAGAGGAATTTACAATAGAAAAATTTAAAATAATGCATGGAGAATTTTGGCAGGATGAATTAGTGTCAATACTAATTAAAAAATGTACAAAAATGTTAATTGACACCAAAAATCCACAAGGGATTTATTCTAAGTTTTCCCCTGACGGAAAAAAAATTGCATTTTTACCATCAATACTTGTTCTTTTTTCATCATCAGGAGTTCTTTAGTTACTAATTCTGATGGTTCTAATATTCAAGAGTTATATAACCACAAAATCTAATAGCATAAAATCTTTTGATTGGTCTCCTGATGGTAAGAAAATTATTCTTAGTATTTCAAAAAATGATGTATCAGATTTATTTATTATAAATTTAGATGATAATAATATTCAACAAATTACACAAGCTAAAGAAGGTGAAGAGTATCTTACTCCTAAATGGATCAAATTAAGTAAATAATATTTATTTGTTTAAACCTATCTTCTCTTATAAAATATAATAGGTTTATGGGAGAATAAAAATTGAGTAAAGAAAAAGATCATATCTGGAAGCGAATAATAGGTAAGTTTTTCAATAAATTTACTGAGTTTTTCCTTCCAGATTTACATAAAGATATTGATTTCACACATAAGCCAAAGTTTCTTGATAATCAACTTTTAAAAATAGTGCAAAAATCAGGTGGAAAAGACAGAGAATCAGATAAACTTGTAGAAGTTAAGCTAAAAGATGGTTCTAATAGATTTATTCTTATCCATGTTGAGGTACAAGATTCAAGAAAACCAGACTTTAATTTTAGAATGTACCAATACCAATATCGCATTTTTGATAAGTTCAACAAAAAAGTTGTAGCTTTAGCAATTTATACAGATTCTAACAGTAAGTTTAAACCAAATGAATATAGTGATGAGTTTTATGGAACAGAAATAAATTATAAATTCAATACATCAATACCTTAGACATGATTATACATGAATAAATCCTATGGAAGTAACATTTTCAATAGTTTTAGGTATATAAATATTAGTATTGAATTTTTGTAATAATTTTAAAGTTTCATTGAAATATTTAAGCCCCCTGATAGGAAATTAAGTCTCTTGATACCAGAGTTCTGATTTTTATTTGAAGTTCTAAATTTATCAAGAAGAATATTTGATAGATTAACTATAAACATAGATAAGTTAGCAGCATTATTTACAGTGATTTCTTTAACATTCATAAAATCTTCAAATCCCCAAAAATTCCTTTGCATCTCTAAAATTAAACTTACTTGAAACCTTGATGAATAATAATCTATTATTTTCTGATAATCTAATTCCAAATCTGTTGAAAAAAATATTACATGAGCAACCTTTTATCTATAATTTTCTTAATAACTACTAAATTTAACTTATCATCAAAAGATTTACTTAATAAAGTCATATTGATCATAGTAATTCTCATTATCCTAATTTCTTCTTTTACCATATATTCTGAAGGAAGATTCTTATAATCAAGTCTTTTCCATATTTCTTAGGCTCCTCTAACACCAGTAAGGCTCAGTATTTTCAAAATACAATTCTGAGTTATGCTGTAATTTTGATATTAAGAGTATTTTGAATTTCTTACAAAGATTTGCACAAGTATTATTTCCATATTTACTGATCATCACCAACAAATGTTTTATCTTTAGATTTAAAACATTTTGTACTTGTCAATTGTTCTTGTAATAATCTGAAAGTAGGAGCTAGAACTTCATTTTTATTCTTATTATTTTTACTGCCTTTGGACGACCTCTCTTATTGCCTTTTGACTTTTTAGCTTTTTCTTTTTTTGGCTTTAGAAATCTCTTTCTCTTCAGGTAAATATTAATTGACTCATTAGTAGTTTGATAACTTTTATTCTTTTCTGGTACTATTATTGATAAAACCAGAAAATATAAACTTTTTATTGGTTTTTGAATTATGCTACTGAAAAAATAATCTATTCCAATTTACTAGTTGTAGAAGAAAGACACAAGCAACAGACAAACCAAACTATTTTCTTGCTGTATATCTAGAAATATTTAACATTGTCTTACTACCTGACATACTACAAGGCAAATATTATTAACGAAAATGTATTAAAGTTTTTTGGAAAATATTTTCTTAAACAATTTATTATTAACAATATTTCTGGCATAATTAGTATTAAATCCTGTTATTTAATTCTTTTGCAAAATTAATTTTATTACAGGATTTATATTTTGGTAAATTCTCAAATGTCTAAGGTATTGATACATATAAAGTTTTAGAACAAAAAGATAAGAAAGAAATTCTAAAAAATAGTAATAATCCTTTTAGCTTGGTAATTTTAGCATCATTGTATTATTTAGAATCAAAAGATAATGATAATAAAAGGTATAATTTTAAATTAGAGCTAACAAAACTTTTATTAGAAAAGGGTTATAAGAAAAAAGATATTTATGAATTGTTTGAGTTTATAGATATTCTTTTAAAGTTTAATGATGATATTTTAGAAGAGAAATATATTGAGGAGATTAATAAAGTGTCTAAAACTAAAGAAAAAGAGATTATTAGTCCTTTTGTAAGAATAACAAGACGAAATGCTATGAATGATGTTGCAATAAATTTATTAAAAAAAGGTTCTAAAGTTGACTTTGTCTCAGAAGTAACAGGTTTAACAATAGCAGAAGTAGAAGAATTAAAGAAAAATTTGAAATAAAGTAAATCTGTTTGCTCATGGACGAGCATAACAGATAAAAAGTAAAATAAATGAAATGAAAACAGCCACTAACATACTGTATATGACAGACATGGGAATAACATTATGGTGTAAACACACATTTACCAATCAATCATATACAGCTATTCGTTGATATCCAAATTTACTATAACACAGAGTTTTACTATTTAAAAAATCTGAATACTACATGAATCTTGATTACCATTTTCATCAATTACACTAATTTTATGAAAACCACTTTTTAATTCTATAGCTTTAGAATGAGTTGCTTGTGTTTGACCTAAAAACTTTTCATCTATATACCAATAAACCTTAATATTCTCATTTAAATGTGCAACTTTTATATTTATTTTTTGAAGTACACCTCCAATATCTTTTGGGAGTAAAATTTTAGAGTTGTTTGTTGGATATATTATTTTCAATAAGTTTTTTGATTGTATAGATTTACAACTTGGATTATGTACTGGAATATTATTTATTATATTTCCCCTTTTTCTTAAATAATCTATTGTATCAGGCGTATAGATAAGAAAGTTTTTCTTTTTAAGATCATCCTTATTCCAGCATAAAGAACATACTTGATATTTTTCATCATTATTAACAAAAATAGTTTTATGATATGGGCATATTTTTATATTTTTTGCAGCTATGGGTTTTTCTACAATTAATTTTTTAGTACAACTCGAACCTGCCTTATAACCTGTATCTTGACAAATTTCAGTCATTTCAAAATTATTAAACTCATTTTTAAACCATTTTTGCTTTGATTTTTGAGGAAGATAATTAAATATATCAAACATTAATGAACCTGCTGATGTTGCTCCTGCTAGATTTGCATTAGTTTCACCTGTAAAATTACCAACCCATACCCCCACAGTCCATTTAGGGTTTACACCTACAGCCCAAGCGTCTCTATTACCGAAGCTTGTTCCTGTTTTCCAAGCTAATTTAAATTGATTTTCGTATTGTTGCCAATAGTATTCTGCATCAGGTCTTTTTAAATCTTTTAAAACATTTAATATTAAATTGGATGCACCTTCACTTATTAACTGTTTTTCCTCTTGATTTTGTTCAGATGGTATAATTTTTAAATTAGTAAATTTACCCAAACGTCCAAGAGAACTATATAATGATGTTATTTCAAATAAATTTGCTTCTGCTCCACCAAGTATTAAAGTTAATCCATACTCATCTGAATTTCTAAATAAAGTACTTAATCCTGCTTTTTTTAAAAAAGAATAAAAATCATAAACTCCATATTCATTTAAGGTTAAGACAGCAGGGATATTTAATGATCTTACTAGAGCTTCTTTCATTGAAATTAGACCATTATATTTTTTATCAGAGTTTTCAGGTGAAAAAGCACCAAAATATGTTGGTATATCTTTTATCTTTGTATCAGGTAATAACAATCCGTCATCAATAGATAAAGCATATAAAAAAGGTTTAAGTATTGAGCCTGTTGAACGAGGAGCAATAACACCATTTACTTGACCTTTATTTTCTATATCAAAAAAATCCTGAGAACCTATATATGTTTCAACTTTTCCTGTTTGAGTATCAGCAACAACAACAGAGATATTTTTTATTCCTTTATTTTTTAAATGTTTACTATAATTTTTTACAATTTTTTCTATATCATTCTGATAATTAAAGTCTATATTTGTCTTAATAACTTTTTGTTCAGATACTTATCTTTTAAAAAATTGTGCTAAATGTGGGGCTAAAAAAGGTGTTTTATTAATTATATTAGGTACAGGTTCTTTTATTGATATTTCATAAGTTTCATTATCTATAACATTTTTATCATTTAATAATTTTAGTAATCTATTTTTTTTATTTATAAGTAATTGATTATTTTTACTGGCGAGATAAGAGAAGGAGAATTTGGTAAAACTGCCAATGTACAAGCTTCTGACCATGTTAATTCTTCAGGAGATTTTTGATAATAATAAAGAGATGCGGCTCTATATCCAACAATATTTCCACCATAAGGAGCATTATTGATATAAAGGTTTAAAATTTCATTTTTTGAGTATTTAAGTTCAAGTTTTATAGAGTTAAAGATTTCCTTTATTTTATTAATATATGTCCTATTTCTTGGGTTTATAACTCTTGCAACTTGCATTGTAATTGTACTACCACCTCTTGAAATATAACCTTTATTTAGGTTTTCAAAAAATGAGTTAAAAATGGATACAGGATTAATACCAAAATGATAATAAAAGTACTTATCCTCAAAATATAATATTGATGTTTTTAATTTATCTGGTATTTTTAAATCTTTATCTGGTGGTAAATACCATTGCTCATCTTTATTTAAAAATACTCGTAAAATTTTATTATTTTTATCTACTATAACGGTACTATAATCTTTATTCAAAGTAGATACAGGGATTAAAATCCATATAATAAATGAAACAAATAAAATAATAAAGATTGTTTTTAATTTATTTTTATTTATTTTTAAGATTATATCTTTTAAATTCATTCATTCAGAAGTTTTTTTATTGTTGGTATATCTGCTTCTAGCCAATTAAGAGAAAGTATATTTTCTTTATTAGCCCAAAATAATTTTTCATGCTCTAAAGGTTCTGGTACTCCACTTATTATTTTACATTTAACAGTAATCAATCTAACAATTATATGTGGATATTCATGTGTATAATCATCAAATATCTTTTCTTCTGGTAATACATCACAATTTAGTTCTTCTTTAATCTCTCTTATTATAGATTCTGTTACAGATTCTCCATTTTCAATCTTTCCACCAGGAAACTCCCAAAAACCAGCAGAAGACATTTTTTCTGAACGTAAAGCACAAAGAATCTCATTATTTTGGTTTATAATAATTGCTCCAACAACTTTTATATACTTTTTAGACATCTTTTTTCCATTTATTTATAGTCTCTAACATTTTATCGTAATGAGAGCCTTTCCAGAAAAATTTATTACAAGTATTACATTTATAAAATTCATCATAATCTCTTAAAACACCTTCATCTAAGTTTGATTGAGCTTCTACTTTATCAATTTTATTAATTTTTCCATTACATTCAAGACATAAAGATAAAGGATTAAATTTATCATAGAGATTAAATCTTTTAATTATTTCTGATAATTGTTCATCTGTTGTCTGAGCTCTTGGATAATAACCCCAAATAGCATTTTTTCTTTTAAGCAATCCCCAATCTCTACTAAGTATTATTCTTTCTTCTCTTTCTGCAAGATTAACTATTTCTTTATCAGGCAGATCAAAATCATAATATGTATCAAAACCGAACATTCTAAGGTTCTTAGCAACCTTGCCAACATTTGCATCTACAATAAACTTATATTCTTTTATTTTTGGTCTTAATTCAAGAATATTTGATAAATCAATATTAGAATTATATGAGTAAACATTAATAGAATCGTTATTATTAATTTTTTTATTAAAATTAGAGTATATATTATTTATACAGATTGCTTCTACTTCTGTATGTGGAACACCAATTGCTTCAATGCAATCTTTAACAGATGGATTTCCATCAAAACTATAGTTAATATCAATATTTTGTTGTTCTTTATCTAGAAAGAAATTTATATCATCAAAAAATCTAAAATTAGCACTATTCATATATAATCTTTATTTTAAGTTAATAATACAATTAAAACTAATATTACTACAAATTAAATTAAAAATGAGGATTAAAATATAAAATAAGTTAAAAATTAAACAAAATAAGAAACCTATTAAAATTAATTATTTATATATAATTAATTTTATTAAATCAACTTTTTATGGTATATCTGTATAAATTATAAAAACCCTTTTATCTCTTTAATCTATGTTATATTTTACTTTTTACTAATTTATAAAAATTACAATTTACATTAAATATTACTTTATTAATATTTTAAGACAGGTAATTATAATATAAAATGAATTAATGTTTTTATAAGATCTGATAAGGAATAGATAATGCCTATTATTACAATAAATGATAAACAAATAGAGGTTGAAAAGGGAACCAATGTAATTCAAGCTGCCCAAAAGATGGGTATTGAAATACCACATTATTGTTATCACCCTGGGTTAAAGATAGATGGTAATTGTAGAATGTGTCTTGTTGAAGTAAAAGGCCCTAGAGGCTTTATGCCTCAGATTGCTTGTAATACACAATGTACAGATGGTTTAGAAGTTCGAACTGATACAAATGCAGTAAAAGATATGAGAAAAAATGTAATGGAGTTTTTACTTCATAATCATCCAATTGATTGTCCTATATGTGATCAAGCAGGAGAATGCAGATTACAAGATTATTATATGAAATATGGGCAATATGATAATAGGTCAATAGTAGATAAAGTTCATAAAAATAAAGTTGTTGATATTGGTCCTCTTGTAATGCTTGATCAAGAGAGATGTGTTTTATGTTCTAGATGTGTAAGGTTTTGTGAAGATGTTTCAAAAACTAATGAATTAGTTATTGCTAATCGTGGAGTTCATTCTCAAATTGATATTTTCCCTGGAACAAAAATTGAAAATAAATATTCAGGTAATGTCGTTGATATCTGCCCTGTTGGTGCTTTAACAAGTAAAGACTTTAGATTTAAAATGAGAGTTTGGTTTATGGAAACAGTTAAATCTGTTTGTCATGGATGTTCTAGAGGATGTAATATCTTAACTGATTATAAAAACGATGAAGTATATAGATTTAGACCAAGAGCAAATACAGAAGTTAATGATTATTGGATGTGTGATGAAGGAAGATTAAGTTATAAAAAAATAAATAATAATCGTTTTCTTGAAGCGACAAAAGATGGTGAAATGATTGATTATAATGATGCATTTAATGAAATGTATTCTATGATAAAAAATACAAAATCAAGATTTACACCTAAATCTGTTGCAGCTATAGCATCACCTCATTCAACAATAGAAGATAACTGGATGCTTAAAAGCTTTATGAAAAATGTAGTTGGTTCTGATAAAGTATTTGGTGCTGATTTTAGACCAGATGGTTATCAAGATGATATATTAATCCGTGCAGATAAAACACCAAATAGAACAGGTTTAGATTATCTTGAAATTAATAGAAGTAAAGATGATTTAATTAATGCTTTAAAATCTAAAGAAATTAAATTACTAATTATCATGAATAATGATATTCTTGGTGAAGGTAGAGATGAAATTAAGTCTTTACTTGAAGGAGTGGAATTAATAACATTATCAACACATAATACAGAAACAGTTAAATCTTCTAAATTAGCTTTACCTATATCAAATTATTCTGAAAAATATGGAAGTATAGTTAATTTCCAAGGACAATTACAAAAGTTTGAAAAAGCTTTTGATACATTCCAATTAGAGGATAGTTTAGCTGTTCCAGAATGGGAATTATTTGCTAATCTAATAAAAGAATTTGATTCTTCTATACAATATGCTGATATTGAAGATGTATGGTCTGAAATTAGAGAGAATGTCAAATCTCTTTCTGGATTATCATTTTATGATATTGGTGATACAGGTATTAATATTCCTAATAAAATAAAAGCAGAAGAAGAGTCTCAAAAAGAAGTTATTGAAGAAATTGTTAACGAAGAAAATCTTCAATAATTATAAAATAGGTTAGAATATTGTCTTGTTATTATAAAATTAATCTAATAAAACTATAATAATGATAAAAAATTGTAGTAAATGTAAGAGAATAATAAATCAAAAGTCTATTAATGCTGGTGGTTTAATATTTCATCCTGAGTGTTTCACTTGTGCGAAATGTAATAAAAAAATAACAGGGCAATATAATTTAACTGATAAAAAATTTTATCATTCAGACTGTCATCAACAAGCCTTTAATATGTTTTGTACTGTTTGTAAAAAGGCTTTACAAGGTCAATATGTTACAAGTGGCTCAAGAAAATATCATGAAGAATGTTATAACAAATTTATACAATTAAAGTGCAAAATTTGTTCTAAGCCTCTTATTGGTGAATATGTTCATGATAAAGAAGGTAATTATCATAGTGAATGTTATAAACAAAATAAAGCATTAAAATGCAATGTTTGTAATGAAATTATTAATGGTAAATATTTTATTGATGATTGGGGTAATAAATCTCATTTAGAACATCAAGGAGTTAAACCAGAATATTGTGATTGTTGCTCTAGAATATTATCGGAAAATACATCTAAAAAGTTTATAAAATATCAAGATTTCAGAAAAATATGTGGTATTTGTCAAGAAACAGAGATTATTGAAGTACATCAAACAGTTCCATTAAAGCTTGATGTAATAGAGCAACTAAATAATGTTGGTTTTAAATATATACCTTCATTTATAAAAATTAGCTTAGATAATAAAACTAATATAAATAAAATGCTTGGTTCAAGTATTACAAATAATACACATGGTTATACAAAAACTATTTTTAAAAGTCCTGTTTCTAAAGAACATAGTATTTGTATGCTTTATGGCTTACCTAAACTTTTATTTAAGGGTGTTTTAGCTCATGAATTGCTTCATGTATGGCTTAATGAAAAAAATATAGATATGATTCATGAAAAAACAGAAGGCTTTTGTAATCTTGGAGCAGAATTAATTTATAAAAATGATAACTCAGATTTTGCAAAAATACTTTTAAAAAAACTTGAGTCTGATACTGATTTAGCTTATGGTGAAGGTTATAGACAAATGAGTAAAAGACTTCAAGAAATAGGTTGGCAAAATCTTATAAACGAAGTTTCTAAAAGATGAAAAATCACAAAATATTAATAGTTGATGATGAAAAGCAAATAAGAAAAATATTAAGTATAAGCTTGATTAAAAATAGTTTTGATGTTATTGAAGCTGAAAATGGTAATGAAGCTATTAATAAAGCTACTTTAGAGCAACCTAACTGTATTATATTAGATCTTGGATTACCTGATATTGATGGAATAGAAGTACTAAAAAAACTTAGGGAGTGGTATATAGAACCTATTATTATTTTATCAGTAAGAAGGAATGAAACTGATATTATAAATGCTCTTGATAATGGTGCTAATGACTATATCTTAAAACCTTTTGGAGTCGGTGAAATTCTAGCAAGAATAAGAGTCGCTTTAAGAAATAGTACAAAACAAACAACGCCTATATATATAAATCAAAACCTTACTATTGATTTAAGCTCGAGAACTGTAAAAAAGTCAGGAGACATAATTAAATTAAGCACAACAGAGTATTCTATATTATGGCTTTTTATACAAAATGAAAATAAAGTAATAACACATAAATATATATTAGAAAAAATTTGGGGTCATGACCAATCTGAGCAAACACAGTATTTAAGAGTATATATTAACCAATTAAGAAAAAAAATAGAGGACGATTACTCAAAACCTAAATATATTATTACAGAATCTGGTATAGGTTATCGTTTTATAAACCATCATGAATAGAGCTTACAAAGATTATTCTTTAGCATTTATTAGTGTTTTATTTATAAATATATTATGTTGGTATTTATCAGATTATATAAACTATAAATCTGTATCTTTAGTATTAATTTTTAATATCTCCATTTTATCAATATATATTAAACCCAAAAGTGTATTTTTTTTAGCATTTATTAGTGCTTTTTCGTGGAATTATTTTTTTATCCCACCACTTTTTACTTTTCATATAGAAAAACTAGAGGACTTTTTGTTGTTTATAGCATATTTTATTATCGCAATAATTACAGGTATTTTAAATTCAAAGATAAGAGAAAATGAATTAATTGCTTTAGAACAAGAACAAAATACTAATTTCTTATATCAACAAATGAAAAAGTTATCTAACTTAGTTAATAAAGAAGAAATAGTAGAAGAAGCTATAAACACATTAAATCTAAATTTTAACATTGAATCAAACTTTTATTTATTAAATGAGCTTGAAAACTTAAATAATTTATCTCAAGAAGTTAAAAATAAGGCATTAATAGAATGGTCTTTCAAAAATAAAAAAAATGTTGGTAAAAATACAACTATACTTAAAGACTCTTCTAAAAATATTTATATATCCTTATTTACAAATACAATGAATATTGGAGTTTTAGAAATCAAATCAGGAACAATAATTGATAATAAAAAAAAACTTTTTAATGCTTATATATCTCAAGTATGCTCTGCAATCGAAAAAGAATATCTTAATGAAGAAGCGAAAAAGTCTAATCTTATAAAAGAATCGGAAAGGCTTTATTCGACTCTTTTTAATTCAATTTCTCATGAGTTAAAAATACCTATATCAACACTAAAAGCATCTTCTGAAAATCTCAAAGATAAAAGCATCTTAGAAGATGAGCAGATAAGAGATGAGATAATAGATGAAATAGCAAGAGCAACTCAGAGGTTAAATAAATTAGTATCAAATTTACTTGATATGTCTAGATTAGAATCAGGTTTAATAAAAGCAAATATAGATTGGTATGATATTAATGATTTAGTAAATTCTGTTATAAATGTAACTCAGGATGAATTAAAAAGTGAAAATATAAAAGTCAATATAAATAATATAGAAATAGCAAAATTTGATTTTGGCTTAATAGAACAAGTTTTATTTAATATGATTAACAATTCAGTTATTTATAATAGTAAAAATGTAATTATTAATATTAATTTTTATCATAGAGAGAATAATCTAATAATAGAGTTTTTAGATAATGGATCTGGTATTTCTGAAGATAAAATAAATAATATTTTTACAAAATTTTATAGAATAGATAACTCTAAAACTGGTGGAAGTGGATTAGGTTTATCTATTGTAAAAGGCTTTATTGAAGCACATAAAGGAAATATAAAAGCTGAAAATATTTATATTGATAATAATATTTCAGGTCTTAAGTTTATAATTACTATTCCTCAAAACTAATTTATAAAAAAAATATAAAAATAATGATTATGAATATAAAAAAAATATAAAAATTTTCTTATATGATTATTTTTTAGCCACTCCCTAAAGCCTAACTCTAACAATAATTACAAGTACTTAATATATTATTTCAAGAATATTTTATTTCCCCCAGTTTTTATATATTTATATTGAAACTTCTCTTTACCTATAAATTTAGATAGAGAGGAGTTTATAAGAATTATGAAAGGAAATATATGTGGAGTTTTTCTATGATAATAGCAATTTTTATTATGGGTTATCTTGTTTATGGTCTAATAAATCCAGAAAAGTTTCAGTAGGTAAAAAAGAATGATTAAAGCAATATCAGAAATATCTATATTTTTTATTATATTAATTTTATGTGTTAAACCTTTAGGCTCTTTTATGTATAAGGTTTATAAAGGAGAAAAGAATTTTTTAAGTCCGATTTTTGGTGGATTAGAAAATATCATTTATAAAATAATGGGGGGTAATCCTAAAGAAGAGCAAGATTGGAAATCATATTTAAGTGGTATTATTCTTTTTAATTTAATTGGAATAGTCTTTATAATTTTTTTACATCTATTTCAAGCTTATTTACCATTAAACCCTCAAAATCTAAAAGCAACATCTTTGCATCTTGCAATTAATACCGCTGTTTCTTTTGTTTCAAACACAAATTGGCAGTCTTATGTTCCTGAAGCAACTTTAAGTTATTTTACTCAAATGTTAGGTTTATCAGTACAAAACTTTTTATCAGCCGCAACAGGAATGGCAATTTTAATTGCTTTAATAAGAGGTTTTATTAGTAAAGAAACAAAAGATTTAGGTAATTGTTGGGTAGATTTAACAAGGTCTGTATTATATATTTTATTACCCATTTCTATTGTTTCAGCATTAATTTTAGTGTCTCAAGGTGTACCTCAAAATTTTAATGCCTATATTCAAGTTGACACTCTTGAAAATGGGAAGCAATTTATATCTCAGGGTTCGATAGCCTCACAAGAAGCAATAAAAATGCTTGGAACTAATGGAGGCGGTTTTCTTAATGCAAACTCAGCCCACCCTTATGAAAACCCTACACCTTTTACTAATTTCTTTGAGATGTTTTTAATGGCTCTAATTCCTGCTTCATTAACATATACTTTCGGTAAAATGGTTGGAAATACAAAACAAGGCTGGGCAATTTTAACATCCATGTTAATAGTTTTAATAATAATGACAGGCTTTCTCACTTATAACGAGTCTTATATTAACCCTTCGATAAGTTCAATAGACAATCTTGATAGTCAAAATATTTATAATATTGAAGGTAAAGAAACTCGCTTTGGATTAACTCAATCTACTCTTTTTTCAACTATTACAACTTCTATCTCCTGTGGTGCTGTTAATAGTATGCACGACAGTTACAACCCAATAAGTGGAGCTATTCAAATATTCAATATGCAACTAGGTGAAGTTATTTTGGGTGGAGCTGGTTCTGGTCTTTATGTAATGCTATTATTTGCAATATTAACAGTTTTTATAGCTGGTCTTATGGTTGGTAGAACACCAGAGTATTTAGGGAAAAAAATAGGTTCCCTAGAAATGCAGTCTGTAGTTTTAGGAATACTTACACCAAGTATATTTGTTTTAATTTTGTCTTCTATTGCTTCAGTATTTCCAGAGGCTCTAAAATCACTTAATAATCCCAACTCTCATGGTTTTGGTGAAATTTTGTATGCTTATACATCAGCTTCAGCTAATAATGGTTCTGCTTTTGCAGGTCTTAATGCAAATACAATGTTTTGGAACTTAACATTAGCTCTAGCAATGTTTGGGGGTAGATTTATTCCTATTGTATTTGTACTAAGATTAGCAGGAACACTTGCCGAAAAAAAATATATCCCTGAAACAATAGGTACTTTTCCAACGACAGGTTTAACATTCATTTTTCTTTTAATAGGAGTTGTAATAATTGTAGGAGGATTAACTTTTTTCCCTACTTTAACACTTGCAGGAATTGCAGAACAATTTCAACTATTAGATGGAAAGTTATTTTAATAAGGTAAAAAAATGATTCAAGAAACAAAAAAAGATAAAGTAAAGCTTTTAGAAAAAGATCAGATAAAAGATTCTATTATTAATTCTATAAAAAAGTTAAACCCAAAAGAATTATTAAGTAATCCTGTGATTTTTTGTGTTGAGATAGGAGCAATTCTTATAACAATACTGATTATCAGGAATCTTATTTATTCTAATAATGAAGAAAGTCTATTATTTACTTTTCAGATAGCTATCTGGTTATGGTTTACTGTTATTTTTGCAAATTTTGCAGAATCTATTGCTGAAAGTAGAGGAAAAGCTCAATCTGAATCTTTAAGAAAAACAAAAAAAGATCTAAGTGCATTAAAAATAAGTGATATTAATGATAAAAATGGTCAAGTTATAGATTCATCTAAATTAAAAAAGGGAGATTTGATTTTAGTTTCCGCAGGTGAAGTTATATCAGCTGATGGCGAAGTTATAAAAGGTGTTGCAAGTATTGATGAATCAGCAATAACAGGCGAGTCTGCTCCTGTCATAAGAGAAAGTGGAGGAGATAGATCCGCAGTAATAGCTGGGACTAGAGTTTTATCTGATTGGATAATTGTAAATGTTAGGTCAAATCCAGGGGAATCATTCTTAGATAAAATGATTGAACTTGTAGAGGGAGCAGTAAGACAAAGAACTCCAAATGAAATTGCTTTATCTGTATTACTTATTTCTTTAACAATAGTTTTTTTACTTGCAACAACTACTATACAGCCTTTTATTATGTATACAGGCAAGAGCTCAACTATTACAAAACTTGTTTCTCTATTTGTAGCTCTTGCACCAACAACTATAGGAGCCTTATTATCAGCAATTGGGATTGCTGGAATGAATAGACTTTTACAAATAAATGTACTTGCTTTTTCAGGTCGTTCAGTTGAAGCTTCAGGTGATGTTGATGTAGTAATTTTAGATAAAACAGGAACAATCACACTTGGTAATCGTCAAGCATCTGAATTTATAACTGTAAATGGAGTTACTGAAAGAGAATTAGCCGAAACTGCACAATTTGCTTCATTAAGTGATGAAACACCTGAAGGGCGTTCAATAGTTATTTTAGCAAAGGAAAGATTTAATATAAGGGAACATAATTTTAGCGATGATGATAATTTAACGTTTATTCCATTTACTGCTCAATCTAGAATGAGTGGAATTGATTATAAAAATAATATTATTAGAAAAGGTGCAACAGATTCTATCGTTAATTTTGTAAAAACTTTAGAGCCAAATATTAAAATACCAAGTGAACTAAAAGAGATAGTTGAGAATATATCAAAAAATGGTGGTACTCCTTTAGTAGTATCAAAAAACTCAAAAATAATGGGTGTGGTTTATTTAAAAGACGTATTAAAAGGTGGAATAAAAGAAAAAATAGAGGGTTTAAATCAAGTTGGAATAAAAACAATAATGATAACAGGTGATAATCCTTTAACTGCCGCAGCTATTTCAGCAGAAGCAGGGGTAAGCGATTTTGTAGCAGAAGCAAAACCAGAAGATAAATTAGATTTAATAAAAAAATATCAAGCTGAAGGTCATATGGTAGCTATGATTGGAGATGGGACAAATGATGCTCCAGCACTTGCTAAAGCAGATGTCGGAATTGCTATGAATACAGGTACAGCTGCAGCAAGGGAAGCTGGTAATATGCTTGATCTTGATTCAAACCCAAGTAAATTAATTCAAGTTGTTGAAGTTGGGAAAAAGATATTAATTACAAGAGGTTCATTAACAACATTTAGTATTGCAAATGATATTGCAAAATATTTTGCTATATTACCTGCTATGTTTTCAAGTGTTTATCCCGAACTAAATAGAATGAATATAATGTCTTTATCTTCTCCTGAAAGTGCAATTCTTTCAGCAATAATTTTTAATGCAATTGTTATACCTGCACTTATCCCTCTCGCTTTGAAAGGAGTTGATTATAAACCAGCATCAGCAACAGAACTTTTAAGAAAAAACTTATTCGTTTATGGATTAGGTGGTGTAATAACACCATTTATAGGAATTAAATTAATAGATATTATTGTTAGTGCTTTAGGTTTAGCCTAGATAGAGTGTTTATGTTATCAAATTTTATAACTTCAATAAAAATGTTTTTAGTAATGACCATAATTACAGGAGTTATATACCCTGTATCAGTTTGGGCATTAAGTCAAACATTATTTAATGAAAAAGCTAATGGTAGCTTAATAATGAAAGAAAATAAAGTAATAGGTTCAAAACTTATAGGTCAAAGTTTTACTCAAGACAAATATTTTCAAGGTCGTTTATCTGCTGTTAATTATTCTATTACTTCTAAAGAAGATTATGATAAAGGAAATTATGTTTATACATCTGGGGGGACAAATTTTGGACCAACAAATAAAAAATTAAAAGAAAGTATTGAAGACTCTATAAAAAACTTAAAAGATAAGAATCAAAATAATGATAAAATTCCACTTGAACTTGTAACATTATCAGCAAGTGGTTTAGATCCTGATATAAGTGTTAAAGCTGCTTTATGGCAAGTTCCAAGAATTGCAAAAGTGAGAAATATATATCAAGATAAATTAAGAGAGATTATATTAAATAACACAGAAAAACCTTTCTTAGGCTTTATCGGAGATGAAAGAGTTAACGTATTATTATTGAATATTGAATTAGATAAATTAAATTAAAAGGAATAAAAATGATAAAAAATATTTTAGCATTATTGTCATCATTATTATTAATCTCTACGCCTACATTAGCTGAGATAAAAGATAGTTCGGGTAAACTTTCAATAGGTGGTTTTATTGATACTTATTATTCTTATGATTTTAATAATCCTTTTGATATGAATAGAGTTTATACAACACAACCTCTAAGACATAATGAATTTAATATAAATCTTGCAATACTTGATGCAAAATTTACTGATGAAAAATTTAGAGGTAGATTGGCACTTCATACAGGGACTTATGTTGAAAGTAATTACGCAGCAGAACCTCAACTTCTAAAAAATATATTTGAAGCAAGTGCAGGTTTTAAATTAACAGAAAATATATGGATTGATGCAGGTATTTTTCCTGCCCATATTGGCTTTGAAAGTGCTATATCAAAAGATAACTGGACTTATTCACGTTCTCTTATGGCAGATTATTCACCTTATTATGAAGCAGGAATTAAAGCTAGTGTAAATTTTAATGATAAGTTTTCAGGACAATTTTTAGTTTTAAATGGTTGGCAAAATATAAAAGGAACAAATAATTCAAAAGCTGTTGGAATTCAACTACAATACAAACCATTAGATAAACTTATATTTACGTATAACAATTTTATTGGGAATGAAATGCCTGATAATTCTCCTGAACTAAGATTTTTTAATAATTTTATAATTCAATACTCTCCTCTTGAACAATTAGATACAGCTTTAGTATTTGATATAGGAACACAAAATAGAAAGAATATAGTATTATGGCATACAGCATCTTTACAAGCAAAATATAAAATAATTCCAAATAAACTAAGTGCTACTATAAGAGGTGAATATTATAATGACAAAGATCAGATAATTGTTACAACTAAAACCCCTAATGGCTTTCAAGTGGTTGGTACTTCAATAAATATTGATTATAATATTTTTGATAATTTACTATGGCGTAATGAGTTTCGCATCTTAAATTCTCTTGATCCAATATATTCAACATCAGATAAAAGCAAGAACGTTAATACTGATACTTTTGTTGTAAGTTCTTTATTTTTTTCTTTTTAAAATATGAATAGACCAGATCCTGAAGCCTTACTGGCTGAGATAAAAAAGGAAGAAAAAACAAAAGGAAATCTTAAAATTTTTTTAGGTTATGCTCCAGGGGTTGGTAAAACATATTCAATGCTTGAAGAGGCAATTAGTTTACAAAAAAAAGGCAAAAATATATTAGTTGGGGTTGTTGAAACACATAAACGCTATGAAACAGAGAAACTTTTAGAAGGTTTAAAAATAATTCCTAGAAAAGAGATTTTATATAAAAATATTCAACTTTATGAAATGGATCTAGAAAAAATTATAGAGTTAAAACCTGATTTAGTTTTAGTAGACGAACTAGCTCATTCAAATCCCCCTGATAGTAAACATCCTAAAAGATATCAAGATATAGAAGATATTTTAGATAATAATATAGATGTTTATACAACAGTGAATATACAACATTTTGAAAGTGTAAATGATATTATATCAGAAATTACTGGTATAAAAGTATCTGAAACACTACCAGACCTTTTTTTAGATAAAGCAAATGAAATAGAAATTATTGATATTCCAATAGAGGAACTTCATGAGAGATTAAATGAAGGCAAGGTATATATTCCAGAACAAGCATCAAGGGCTTTAGAAAATTTCTTTTCAAGGCATAATCTAACAGCTTTAAGAGAGTTAGCATTAAGGAGAGTTGCAAATAAACTAGATAATGAGATTGTAAATCACATGAAAGCTAAAGCAATAAATAAAATGTGGGCAACCTCTGAAAGATTACTTGTAAGTGTTGCACCAAGTCCTTATGCCGATTTTTTAATAAGAAGAACTTATCAAATGGCAGATGAACTTAATGCAGAATGGTTTGCTTTATACGTAGAAGTAACACCAAGAAAAAGTTTAAGTCTAAAAGATAAAACTTTTCTCACAGAAGCTTTAACACTTGCTGAAGATTTAGGTGCGAAAATACGTATGTCAACAGGAACAGACACCGCATCTGAAATAGTAAATCTTGTTAATCAAGAAAAAATAACAAAAGTTGTATTGGGGAAACCAAGAGGAAACTTTTTCAACTGGATTATAAGACGTTCTCCTGCATATAAAATATTAGATGAATCTAATAATTTTGATATATATTTTGTAAATCCTCAAACTAAGGTAAATGATGTCAAAGATTCAAAAATTGATAATAGAAATCTAAAAATAAATTATGCAAACTATCTATATAGTATATTAACGACAATACCTGTATTTATTATAGGTTTATTTTTTTATCATATATTAAACATCAAAAGCTTTGAAACATTTTTTATTCTATCTCCTATAACTACAGCAATGTTTTGGGGTACCTATCCTTCATTATTTATTTCAATTATTAATATTCTTATTTATGATTTCTTTTTTGTAGATCCTTTATATACTTTTACTATTGCAAGAATTGAATACGTTTTTGATTTAATAATATTCTTTATAACTTCAATAATAATAGGTCAATTGACTAAATTAATAAATCATCAAAAAGAGGTATTAAAAATAAAGTTAGAAGAGCTTCAATTACTAGAAGAATTAAATAGAGAGCTATTGAAATTATCTATAGAACAAAGTAGTTTAAATAAAACTAATATAGAATTATTAAATGAACTAATTGTTAAAAATAATTTTTTTGAAAAACTATCTAATATAATATCTAAATATATTATTAAATCTACTAATATACGACATATTATTCTATTCAATAACAAAAATCACTTAAATATTTACTATAAAAATTCTCCAGAATTAAGATTTAATTCTAAAGATTATGCTATTGCTACATGGGTTTTTAATAATAAAAAAGAAGCAGGTAGTGGAACTAAAACCTTAACAAGTTCAGATTATTTTTTTCTACCCATCATTAAAGAAAATAAATCTTATGGTGTAATTTCTTTTTTAGGTAATTATTCTCAATTACTGCCTAATGAAAAATATATAATAAAACAAATTATAAGAAATTTATCAAATTATATGTATAATTAAAAGGTCGGAGCAAAATAAATTCATTTGCATTTTTTAAGAAAAATACAACTTTGAACAATATTTATTTAAACTATAAATGTAAAATATAAAATAAAGGTAAATTAAAGAATCACTCACATCATATTATTAAAAATATTTAACTTCATTAATCTAAAATAAGCATCATATTTATAAAATTTTAAGACCAAGGAAGATTTTTTAAATCCACATTACCACCAGAGATTAATAAACCTATTTTTTTATCTCTAAATTTTTCTTTATATTTCAAAATAGCTGCTAAAGTAACAGAGCTTGAAGGTTCTACTATTATCTTCATTCTTTCCCAAATTAACTTCATTGCCTGAATAATTTCTTCTTCTGTTACTGTTATTATTTCTTTTACATTATTTTTTATAATATCAAAAGTAATATCACCTAAATTCGTTTTTAGTCCATCAGCAATAGAAGTATTTTCTAAAGGATTTTTTTGTATAGAGCCTTCTTTTAAAGATCTAAAAGCATCATTCATATTTAAAGGCTCCACACCTATTACAGAACAGTTATTTCCAAATTCATTTGCACTTAAACAAATTCCAGAGATTAGACCGCCCCCTCCAATGGGTGAAATAACATAATTCAAGTCAGGAATTTCTTCAAGTAATTCTTTCCCAGCTGTTGCATTACCTAAAATAACATCAATATCATTGTATGGATGAACAAATGTTGCTTTTTTTTCATCTTGAATTGATTTAGCTGTTGCTTCTCTTGCTTCAACTGTAGGTTCACATTCTATAATCTCACCACCATAAAATATAACACCATCCTTTTTTACTTGAGGAGCATTTTTAGGCATTACAATATAAGATTTAATACCTAATTTTTTACAAGCTAAAGCAACTGCTTGAGCATAGTTTCCAGATGAGTGTGTAACAACACCATTTCTCTTTTGTTCTTCTGTTAATTGTAAAATCTTATTAGTTGCTCCTCTCATTTTAAATGCTCCCATTTTTTGAAAATTTTCACATTTAAAATAAAGTTTAGCTCCTGAGATTTCATTTATAATTGTAGAAGTTAAAACAGGGGTTTTATTAATGTATTTTTCTAAACGCTCAGAACTTTTTATTATTTCACTTTTAAAATTCATTTACTTTTTATGCTCTTTTATGTTCTGCTGTTACTACAATTGAAATTCCACCTCTTGTATTAAAATCACCTTCAACTTTTGCTTCAAATGGATCAGCAACTTTTATAATATCATCTAAAATTCTGTTAGTTACAGCTTCATGAAATGTTCCTACATTACGAAATGAAGCTAAATAAAGCTTTAAAGATTTTGATTCTATACACTTTTTATCAGGAACGTAGGTAATTGTTATTTTTGCAAAATCTGGTTGTCCTGTAATTGGACATATATGAGTAAATTCTGGACAATTACAAACTATTGTATATTTTCTATGCTGACATTTATTTTCAAATGTATCAAGTTCTGCTTTATCAGGATGGTCTGGATAAACAGTAGGTTTACCAAGTTGTTTTAATTCTTCCATTATATTTTCCTTTTATAAAAAAATCACTGTAAAATTATAAGATGTTAATTATAGCCAAAAAATTATAAGTAAAGAGTGTAATTTAAGATTAATTTAAAAATATGAAAATAAGTAATTTTGACCTTGAAAAATGGTATGTAGAATTTGAATTTAAAAGTAAGTATAATCTTTCTGCAAGTGGAATTAAACCTCTTAACTTTAATGAATTAAAAGACATTCAAGAACTTAATGATATAACTTTAACTTATACTCCTGCACATGGTGATGATGAGTTAATAAAATTAATAGCTAAAAAAAATAATGTTGATAAATCAAATGTTTTAATAACTAATGGAGCTATTGAAGCTTTATTTATTACCCAATTATCATTATTTGAAAAAGGTGATAATGTAATAGTTCAAAAACCAACTTATCCTGCCTTATATAAAGTTTTGGAAGATTTAAATGTAAATATTATTGATTGGAGATTAGATTTTAATGAATCTTATAATCCAAATATAAACAAATTAAATACTTTGATGGAAGAATACAAACCTAAAGCTCTGATAATTAATTTTCCTAATAACCCAACAGGTGCAGATTTAAATCAAGAAGAAAAATCTTTAATAATAGATTTATGTAAAAAATATGATTCTTATTTAATTTCAGATGAAGTTTATTCGAAACTAAGTTTAGAGAATACAGGTATTTTTAAAGATTATTCAAAAAAAATAACTATAGACTCTTTATCAAAAACTTATGGATTAGCTGGTTTAAGAATAGGTTGGGTTATTGCTGAACAAAATATTATAGATAAATTAATGAATACAAGGCTCTATATGACACTTTGTAATAATGCAATTAGTCAAAAAATAGCCTTAAATATATTAAAAAATAGTGAGAGTTATATTAGTAAAAATTTAGCTCTTTTAGATAAAAATAAAAAAATTACTTTAGAATACTTAGATAAATTGAAAAATTTAGGTTTAATAGATTATATTCCACCTATTTCTGGCTTAACAATTTTTGTTAAAGTTAATATTACTAATGATATTGAATCTTTTTCTAGAGATTTTGAAGATAAAACTAGTATTTTATTATTACCAGCTAATAGATATGAAAAACAATATAATAATTTCTTCCGCTTAGGATTTGGAATTGATACAGAAATACTTAAGTATTGCCTTGATAAATTTAGTGAATACATTATAAAACTAAGATTATAAATTAGATTCTTTAATTTTTTATGAGTATAAGAATTATAAGATAAATTAAGATGTTAAAATACAAAATATATTAAAAATAAGGAAATTATATATGATTAAAGATATTTATATTATTGATGCAGTTAGAACTCCTATTGGTAAATTTGGAGGTAGTTTAAAAGATATTCCTGCTTCACAATTGGGGACTATTACAACAAAAGCTTTAATAGAAAGAAATAGTATTAATCCTGAATTAGTAAAATCTGTTGTTTTAGGTAATGTTTCTGAAGCAGGGGATATTTATAATTCAGCAAGAAATATTGCTATTAATTCAGGAATGAGTGATGATGTTGCAGCTTATACAGTTAATCGTTTATGTGGTTCTGGTATGCAAGCAATTATTTCTTCTATTATGGAAATAGAAACAGATAATTCTGATTTATCAATTGCTGTAGGTGCAGAAAATATGAGCAGAATCCCATATATTCTTCCAAATTCTAGATGGGGAATAAAAATGGGGCATTTTATGACGACAGATTCAATGTCAGATATTTTAAGTGATCCATTTGATAAGTACCCTGCTGGTATTTTAGGTGAAAATTTAGCTGAAGAATATAAAATTTCAAGAGAAGAGCAAGATAGATTTGCTTTATCAAGTCAAGAAAAATATGATTTAGCACATAAAGAAAATCGTTTTAAAGAACAATTGATTTCTGTTGAAGTAGGTGGGAAAATTGGAACATTTTCAAAAGATGAACACGCAAGAATGACAACTTTAGAAGATTTAGCAAAACTAAAACCTGTATTTAAAAAAGATGGAACAGTAACTGCTGGAAATGCTAGTGGTATTAATGATGGAGCTGCAAGTGTTCTTTTAACATCAAAAGAAAAAATGGATGAATTAAAATTAAAACCCTTAGCAAAAATTATCTCTTATGCCTCTGGAGGTATTAATCATAATTTAATGGGTTATGCTCCTGTTATCTCTAGCAAAAAAGCTTTAGAAAAAATTGGTATGCACATAGACCAAATAGATTTAATTGAAGCAAATGAAGCTTTTGCATCACAAGTTTTGGCAGTAGGAAAAGGCTTAGAGTGGAATCCCGAAAAAGTAAATGTTAATGGTGGAGCAATTGCTTTAGGTCACCCTCTTGGAATGTCAGGTGTTAGAATAACAGTTATGTTAGCTCATGAAATGAGAAGATGTAATGTTAAATATGGTCTTGCTACTATTTGTATTGGTGGAGGAATTGGATTAACTTTAGTTTTGGAAAATCCTTGGAAAGAGTAAAGAATTTAGTAAAAAGAAAGATAAGAGTTAGAAACTTTAATACTTTTACTTCATTAATTTTTTCAAAACAATTTCATTTCAAGAGAATATAAAAAAAATACCACCTAAAATTTTAGGTGGTATTTTCAATTTTTGGTTATTTTAGAGAACTTGTGTTGTTAAGTTAGCTATATCATTATCAATAACTCTAACAATGTCAGCTCCCATTCCTCTACATTTTTCTTCAAAGAATTCATACCCACGATCTAAATATTGAAGTTCACTTATAACTGTTTCACCATCAGCAGCAAAACCAGCAATAGCTAAAGCAGCAGCAGCTCTTAAATCTGTTGACTTAACAGGAGCACCTGAGAGTGAAGGAACACCTTTAATGATAGCTAAGTTTGATTCTGTTTTGATACTTGCTCCCATTCTATTTAGTTCATCAATATACATAAATCTATTTTCAAAAACTGTTTCGTATACAACACTTGTTCCTTTAGCCACACATAAAAATGAAACCATTGGTGATTGTAAGTCTGTGAAGAAACCAGGATAAGGCATTGTTCTAATATCAACACCTCTTAATATAGAATTTGTTGCATTTACTCTTAATTTATTTTGTGAAAGTATTTCAATATTAACACCAGCTTCTGTCATTTTACTAATCAATGATTCAAGTCTTTTCTCTTGTGCATTATTTACAATAACATCACCATGTGTTGCGGCAGCAGCAAGCATAAATGTTCCTGCTTCAATTCTATCTGGTATAACAGAATGTCTAGTAGGTGCTAATTCTTTTACACCATGAATAATAACTGTAGGTGAACCTGCACCATAAATTCTTGCTCCCATTGAATTTAAGAAATCAGCTAAATCAATTACTTCTGGCTCTCTTGCTGCATTTTCAATTATTGTTGTACCTTCTGCAAGAGAAGCTGCCATAATTATATTTTCTGTAGCACCAACACTTGGGAAGTCTAAATAAATTTTATTACCAGTAAGTTTATTAGCTTTTACTATTGCTAAGCCGTGTTCAATACTTACTTCAGCACCTAGAGCTTTTAACCCCTTTAAATGAATGTCAACAGGTCTTGAGCCTATTGCACATCCACCAGGTAATGGAACTCTTGCTTCACCAAATCTTGCAAGAAGTGGTCCAAGTGTAAAAAATGAAGCTCTCATTTTACTTACAAGTTCGTAAGGAGCATCATTTTTGTCCATATTTCTAGCATTTATTTTAAATGTATTTTTATCATGGCTTACAGTAGCACCTAAATACATTAATAAATCTGAAATTGTGTATACGTCAGTTAATTGAGGGACATTGTCTAAAATAATATCTTCTTTTGATAATATTGAAGCTGCAAGTAAAACAAGAGCAGAGTTTTTAGCTCCTGAAACATTAACTTCACCTTTTAATGGTTTACCACCTTTGATAATCAACTTTTCTGACATAAATTTAATTCTCTTCCTTAATTTTGATTTAGATAATCTCTACCTAAATATCCCTCTTTTAATAGTTTTTCTCAGTGATTTTTTACACACAAGATTTGTAGCATTAATCACTTAAAAAACTTAATAAAAAACACCTAAAATAATTTTACAATACTTAACTTATTTTGTAAACAAATATTAAGCACTTTTATGTTTTCAAAGTGTATTTTAATACATTAATTAAGAAAGGCTAAGACTAAGTTAAGAATAAAGTAATAAAAGTATAGAAAATTAAAATTTATATATCAAAATTTAATCTTATAAACTTCCCAATATATATAATTTATGTTCTAATTTCTTTAATAATTAGAATACAACCTTAAATATATAAAAATTTTAAGACATATCAATTTAAAAGGAAACACTAATGCTTAATATAGGAGATAAAGCCCCAAGTTTTACTGCTAATAATCAAGATAATAAAACAATAAAACTTGAAGATTTTAATGGTAAGAAAGTTGTTTTATATTTCTATCCCAAAGATGATACCCCAGGTTGCACTAAAGAAGCTTGTAGTTTTAGAGATAATTTTGATGAGTTATCAAAATTGGGTATTGAAGTAATAGGAGTTAGTGCTGATAACTCTGAATCTCATAAAAAGTTTCAAAATAAATATAGTTTACAATTTAACCTTATTTCAGATACAGAAAAGAAAGTTATAAATTCATATGATGTATTTAAAGAAAAAAATATGTATGGTAAAAAAATCATGGGAATTGTTAGAACAACTTTTTTAATTGATGAAAAAGGAACAATAGTTCATATATTTAAAAAACCAAAATCTGAAATTCATGCAACAGAAGTTTTAGATAAGTTTAAAACCTTGTAATTATTATCACTGAAGCGATCTATAAAAAATAATAAATTATTAAAAATACTAGTATTAATTTAGGAAACTTTTAAATGTTAAGCTTAACTCAAATCAAGGGTTCAGAATTAATAAACTTGTTTAATCAGATATTTCAAAATTCTCTAACAGGGATTATAAGTGCTGAAAACTTAGACTATAACGTAAAAAGTAAAATTTTTATAAAAGATAGCCAAATAGTTTATGCAAATTCAACCATGTATCACTCTAGATTTGGCGACATCATGATAAAAAAAGGTATAATTACAGCCAAAGAGTTAAATACTGCACTAAAAATACAAAAAGAAGATCCAGAAAAACCCTTAATAGGTCATATACTTGTAGAAATGGGTGTAATCTCTGAAAGATTAATACCAGATTTGCTATATAATCAAATTGAATTAGTTATTTATGAAATAATAGCTTGGGCAAATTCTAATATAAAATTTGAAGAATTTGATATTAATAAAGATCCTGATTATAAAAGTCCTGTATCTGAAAGAGAAATTAAAGACCTTTATAGTAATCTTAATAAATTAGGAGATTCTAAAAACTATATAAAAGATTTAACCTTAAAGTCTGAACAGATTATTAGAATTAGACAACATCTTAATAATCCTGATTATGTACCAATTAGAGTAAATAAAGATTTTCCCCCACAATTAACATTTGATCAAAGAAAAATATTACGAACAATAGATGGTGTTAACACAATAAATGACATAGTTATTTTAAGTAGTTTGGATTATGTAAGAACCTATCAAATAATATACAACTTTGCTCAAGATGGTATTATTAAAATTAATGGTTTAGTTTTTGATAAAAAAGTCTTCAAAACAGAAATTAATAAACTTACTAATATTGAAACAGATAAGTTAAATAAAGAAATAAAAGAACTTCAAGAAAAAATAAATAATATGGAAACATATTTTAGCTCAGATTTCTTCACTAAATTGCAAAAGATGTCTGATGAAAAAAGAGAGTTAATAATAAAAACATTTAATAATATTATTGATTTAAGTCTTTAAAAATATTTTATAAAACCTAGTCTAAGATATAATATAGTTAGGCTAATAAGGATTTATTAGAAGAATTCTTATTCCTATCAAATCTTTATGGAGGTTTAATGGACGAAAAAGAATTAAAGAATAATATACCTTGTATTATAGATAATGGAATTATTTATAATCACAAAGATATTCAAAAGATTTTAAGGGATTTAGGACAGGTTAACTATTCATATTTAATAAATAATGAGTTAAAAGGACAAGGAGAAGGATACATTGTTAGTGTAGTTTCTAACAATTCTAGTGCTAATATAATAGTTAATAAAAGAATATACTTAAATGTTAGTGGTTTTGAGTATATGCAACTAAAAACTGAGGATAATCAAGCATATATAGACTTAATTAATCAAGACACCATATTAAGATTTTTACCATTAAATAGTAATATAGAAGAAATTAATAATAATGATATTGTCTTAACCCACCCTTCTGAGCTTACAGATGATGAATTAGATGAAGCATTTGCAGAAATTAATTTTGATGATGATTTTGATGAGGACTAAATATTAATTAGATTTTTATTAATCTAATTAAATTATATAATTAAAAGCACATATCTTAGATATGTGCTTTATTTAATGAAATATATGAGGCTTATTTGAGTAATATTGATATTTTAGATCTTGGAATAAAAGATTATAAAGAAACTTTAGAAAAACAATATGAATTAATAGAAAAAGTGTATAAAAAAGAAATAAATAATACTTTGATTTTTGTTGAACATCCTCATGTAATAACTCTTGGTAGAAAAGCAAAAGTTGAAAATATTTTAGATAAAACATTACCTATTTATAACATAGAAAGAGGTGGAGATGTCACATATCATGGATTTGGTCAATTAGTTGGATATCCTATTTTTGATTATAATAGTGAAAAAGATATAGGAAAATTTTTAAGAAATTTGGAACAAGTAATAATTGATACTTTAGAGCAATATAATATAAAAGCTTTAAGAAAAGAAAAACATACAGGCGTATGGCTTCAATATAATAGTAGTGAAATCAATAAAAAAATTGCCTCTATTGGTATATCTTTTAAAAATTGGATAAGTTATCATGGCTTTGCTTTAAATGTTTCAACAGATTTAAGTTATTTTTTTAAAATCAATCCTTGTGGTTTAGAAAGTCAAATAATGACAAATATGGAACAAATCTTAGATAAAAGTATTGATATAAATGATGTTAAAGAATATATTTATAAAAATTTTTTGAAATATTTCTAATTTTTGTAATAAAAAAAGGGTATTCAAGTTAATACCCTTACAAGATGCTAAATTTTATGCTATATATTAAAAGTTAGCTAAACTATAGCTTAATTTATTATTTTCAATAGAAATTCTATTTAATACTTTTTCTATCTGTGCTAATTTTTCATTTAATAATCTTGCTTCTTCATCACCTTCTGCCTGTCTTTTTGCTATTCCATAAGCATCAAATATACTCCATATTTGAAAAACTAATGCATATAAAGGAGCGATTACAGCACCTGTAGATCCCATAGTAAAACCAATAACAATAACACCTAAAATAACAACTCCTAGAAAAGCAAGACCTCTTAATACTTCTCCTAGCAATATTTGCCCTAAACCTGTAACAAATATACTACCTATCCAAGCCCAACTCATTTCACCTGTTCCTGAGTCTTTAGCTCTCCTTTCTCTGGCAAGGTATATTGGTTCTGAGCTTTCAGATGATACATTTATAAACGAAGTTAATTCGGGTTTATAACTATCAATAATAGTTTGATTTCTTTCTATTGCCATTGCAGGATTATTAATAAATAAAATTGTAATTAAACATAATAATAATGATAATAATTTTTTGAACATTTTAATTTCCTTTCTACAAAACACTAGTATATAACTTATAATTAATTTAAATATTTCAAATATTATTTTACTTCAAAATCACCCTATACTTCACCCTCTATTATACAAAGAAGAGATAAAAATTAAAAAGTTATGAAAGAATAATGAGTTCTTTTTATTTGATATAATATATCAATTATATTTTAGTATTTAATTTATGTATGAATAATTTAATAAAAGAGGCTTGGGACATTTTAAAAAATAATTCCAATCTCTATAATGCACCTATTTTAATTTGGTTTTTAAGTGATCTTTTAAGAGTTAGTTATTCACCTTCTATTGCATTTATAGTTAGTATAACAGCATTAGGTTGTATAAATATTGCTATAACTTCTGGTTGGTATAATCAAATAAAAGTTGTTCTTAAAACTAAAGAGAAATCTACATTTGATGATCTTTTAACGGGTATAGGTAAATATTTTAATAATATATTATCAGGTAATATTGCTCTTTTAATTTTATTTTTTATTAGTTCTATTGTTGTATATACTATTGCTGAAAACTTTATTAATATAAATGACTCTCAATTAAAAGATATTCAAAAAGTCTATAATGAAATATCTAAGATGAAACCTGAACAAATTACAAATTATATAAAAAATATTCACCCTGAGATAATGTCAATCACATATAAATGGACTTTAGTAATACTTTCATATATGGGTGTAGCTGCTTTATTTTATTTCTTTATAAGTTTATGGACTCAAATTTCAGTATTTACAGGTGAGATTTGGTTTCAAGGTTGGAAGAAAAGTATCAGTTTAATTAAAAAAAATATATGGACATTTACAGGTTTAACATTAATTCAAGCTTGGTTTTATATTTTGTTTATTCTTGTAAATTTATTAACAAATGATCCTTTTATTCAACTTTTACTAATTATAATAAGTATCGTTACTGAAGCATATTTCGCAGTTCTTTTCTGCTTATTTGTGTTTAGGTTTAGTGATAATATTAAAATAGAAGTTTTAAAAGATGACATACAATCTTCCATATCTGAAATACAAGGAAAAGATAATAAAAAGTAGAGCAGTTTTAGCTCCTATGGCTGGAGTTACTGATATACCATTTAGAAAAATGGTAAGAAAGTGGTCTAAGGATTGTCTAGTTTTTACTGAAATGATTAATTCTATTGGTTTTGTTCAAGCTAAAAAAGTCGAATCAATAGCAGAAACAACTCCTGAAGATGAACCTATAATATTTCAGTTTTCAGGAACAGACCCTTATTATTTATCAAAAGCAGCAGAAAGAGCCGAAAAACTAGGTGCTTTTGGTGTTGATATTAATATGGGTTGTCCAAATTCAAAGATTGTAAAAAAGGGTGATGGAGCAGGTTTATTAAGAGATAGAGAAAAAGCTGAAATAATTTTTAAAGAAGTTGTTAAAAGTGTTTCCATTCCTGTAAGTGTAAAGATAAGAGCAGGTTGGGATGATGATTCTATAATAGCTGAAGATTATGCCAAACTTGCAGAAGATTGTGGTTTATCTGCTGTTGCAATACATGGCAGAACAAGATGTCAGTTTTATCAAGGTTTAGCAAATTGGGATTATATAAAAATGGCTCAAGATGCTGTTAGTATTCCTGTTCTTGGAAGTGGGGATTTATGGACTTATAAAGATGCCAAAAGAATGGTTGAGCATACAGGTTGTGCTGGGCTTTGGGTAGCTAGAGGTTGTCTTGGTAATCCTTGGATTGTAGCACAAATGGATAATTATATAAAAACAGGAATAGTAGAGCCTGACTTTAATAATTATGAAAAAATTGGCTTTATGATAGAGCATTTAGGTTATATGGTTGAACATTTAACAGAAAGAATAGCAATTCCAGAATCTAGAAAACATATTGGTTGGTGTTTAAAAGATATGCCAAATGGGGAAATTGTACGTTCTGAAATAAATACACTTAGTACATATAAAGAAGTTTCAGATAAATTAAAAACTTATCAAGAATCATTATTTTTATCAGACAATAACAATTAAAATAAAATATAATTATTTTTAATAGAAGAAATAAGATTTTAGTGGTATATAAAATAATGAAGGAGATACAAGAAGAAGTATCAGCTGGTGGTGTTTTAATTCGTATAAATAATGGTATAAAGGAAGCTTTAGTTATTAAAGTTCGACATTACGGTTATGAAGTTCCTAAAGGTCACCCAGAGGGTATAGAAACACTTGAAGAGGCTGCAACTAGGGAATTATGTGAAGAAACAAGCTTAAGAAATACTCCAATAATTGGTATTTCTCTTGGTGATTTAGATTATACATTTACTTATGATAATAAATTAATACATAAAAAAGTTTATTATTATTCTTTTACTACAAAAAATGAACCAATTTTTGGTGTTAAGCCTCTTGAAGTAAAAGAGTTAAGATGGATTAATCAAGATGATCTAATTAATCTTTCTTTAGTTAATGAGAAACTTAGAGATATAATTAAAAAATCGTTGATATAAACTTAATTCAAATAGCAAAAATTCTTTATAGTATGTATTTTTTCATTTAAATTTGGTGGGTTTAAAGAATGATTTGTTTCTAAAAAGAATATATCTGCTTCTGGATAGTGTTCTTGAAATATATTAGAATTAATAGGCTCATTTTCAAAACCTGCTAACATATCGCCAAATTTTCTCATACTTTCCATAGATTGATGTTTAAACTCTTCATCAGAAATTTTAGGATTAGGTTTTAAAACAAGGTTTTCTCCATTCTCATATAAAGGAAAACCATGTTCTAAAAGATTTTTTTCTGTACCTTCTCTCATAGACTCAAATCTGCCAGTTAGATATACAATTTTTACTCCTGAGCTTTCTAAATCTTTTACAAATTGACAAGAACCACTTAATGGAACATCAATTATATAATCATTAGAAAAAAATCTTTCATACCAGTATCTAATTACTTTATTAACTAATTCTTCATCATGAACATTTATTTTTTTTAGATTTTCTTTTATACCCCATACAATATCTTGTCTTCTTATATAACTCATTTTCTCTGTATGCTCTGGATATATATCTCTATGTTCTTCAATAAAGTCTTGAATAATTTTATAAACTCTAGGAGAATTATCAAATAAAGTAGAATCTAAGTCAAATAAAATAAATGGACTTAAACCTTTTTGATTTTCAAGTTTACCTAATTCTGATAAATATTTAAGTGAATCAAAAGAAAATATTATATCTGTTATATTTTTACTATTATAATGTTTAAGAATTCTATTTTGTAAACTATTATACTCTTCTAAGTCCCTAGCTTTAAAAATAAATTCATCTAAAATATCAAATTTGTTTTCAGTGTTTAAAAATTTAGTATGATAAAACTCTCTTAATTGATTTCTTTTTTGTACTTTAGATTCTGTTTCATTTAAGAGATTTTGGAATTTTTCATATTCTTTTTCTTGATTTAAAGTTTTAGCACTCTCTGATAAACCATCAAGTTCAATTAATGCTAAATCAAAATTTTTAACTTTTATAAGTTGTAATACTTTGTTGACATGATAGTCTGTTATTGACTTATATATATATGATTTTGGTAAATCAAAAGGACTCCCGTCCTGAGAGGGAGTCACAATTTTGTTATTTTTCATTATTATTTTGCTCTAAATAAAACCGTATTGTATGATACTCTATAACCTTTTGGTAAAGTTTTGCTTTCATGACTAGCTAATTGAACCTTAAATGGTAAATCATTGTCTTTTTGTCTTACTGCTCTTAATCTCATTTCCTCTGCTTTATTTGTATCTGCAGAAAGAACACGTAAACCACCAAAATTAAAATCCATTGCGACTACTTGAAAACTATATTGTGCATTTAATTTAAGACCACCAAGACCTATTGGGTATTTAATAGTATTCTTAGAACTATAACCTTCCCAAGCTGATTCATTAGTTGTATTTGTATCTTTTACATCAACTTGAAATGATTTTGCTTCTTGGTTAGCTGACCAAGAAAAAGTTGGGAATAAACTTGTTGATAATGTATCATGATTTGGACTTAAATCAGAAGGTGGTTGCAATAAATAAGCTTCTACAGAATCATTTTCGTGTAAATCATTAACTACAACATCACTACCAAAATTAGCATTTCCAGCATGTGCTTCTATTGAATATGAAACAATAGAACCAACTATTTTAGGTACTCTAAATGATAAACTTGTCGCGGATGCTCCTGTATATCTACTAACAAGAAGTTTTTCACCTGTACTAAATATAGCATAAGCATTACATACAAAGTTATTAAATCCAAATGAATCATTGAATTTTACATTTATATTTGCAAAGTTTTTGATAAGATCAAATGTTTCTTCTTTTGCTGAACTTGTTGATGTAGAATCTTTAGTTGTAGGCTCGGTTCCAGGAAAATACTGATCTCCAACTCTAAAAGCTATATCTTTTTTGTGAATAAATTTTTTCATCTGAGTTGGATTTGTTGGTCTACCACTTGCATCTCTTTCAATATCATAAACTAATAATTGACCTTTTGCTATAGATTGAGTTCCAATAGGATTTACTTCTACTCTAATTCTACCTTTATCATTATCAACAACTTTTGTTATAAATCTTGAATTATTTGTATCAGCAAAAGTTAATAAGCTTGTATATGTTGGTTCTTTTAATTTAACTTCTGTTGTAGCAGCCGTAGTTGTAGCAGCCGTAGTTGTAGCAGTAAGAGGTGAAGTATTAGTAGGCTCTGCAGCAGCTAAACTCAAAATATCAAAAGATATTGTATTTGAATTATATATAGGTCTACTATCTATAGGTTGTAAATGAATATTCCTATTTTCACCTGGTCTTATATCAGAAACAGTAGATTTGTAATAGCCAGAAGCGGAAGCTGAGAGATCAACTGCACTATCAAAAGTATCTGAACTTGAGTAATTACCTGATGAATCTGTATTAACTACAGCTCCATTAATAGAAACTTGTGCATTTGAAAGAGTTTTATAAGTTTTTGTATTTGTTTCATAACCATAAACTTTACCACTTATTTTAGAAGTAACTATAGGCCCTGCATCATCTGTATTTATTGTAGAATTAAATGATACACCTGGTTTACCAATAATAAATGGAGCAGCTGTTTTATATGGTTCTGGTTCTGTAGGTGATTTTTCTTCTAGATTACTTACAGGCTTAGGAGTTGAGATAATACCTAAACCACTTCCACTTGGTGTAATAAATGAAGGAATATTATTAGCAGAACTTGAAGATACTGAAGGGCTACTTTGTGGAGCAGTATTACTTGAAGGTGACTTAGTTTGTGATAAACCATTATATTTATCACAACTAGTTACAAGAATAATAGTTGCAAGTAAGCTACCTGTGAGTATTTTGGAATTTTTCATTAAAGCCTCTTAATACTAAAATACATTAAAATTATCTTGTTGGTACTACATTTAAAGAACCATTATCTAAAGTTACAAATACATTTCCCTTACCATCTGCAACTACATTTGAGTTATAACCTGTTACAGCACGACCTTTAGAGTCAAATTCATTTATAGGCATATAACCAGTTAATGTATCAGATGATGAGTTAAGTGGTAGGGAGAAGAAATTTAAATAAGGAGAATTATTATTTACAATATTCATATCAACCATACCTATTCTCATTTGTGTTGTATCAGTTGCTACAGGAGAAATATCTAAATTGCCATTTCCATTTGGTTGAATGTTTGAATCAGAGTCATCAAGTCTTCCTGATATACTTACACAATATGTAGCATAATTTTTAAATGCATCAACACTTTGTAAATCACTTTCAAAAATTGCATTTCCATTAGCAAGATAAACTTTACCATTATAAATTAAAGGAGAAGAAATTATATTATTCATTGGTTTATTATTTGTCTGAAATACAGTTCCATAAGGTTTTATTCTTGAAGCCAAACCTTGTTTTAATTCTAATAAAGGGCTTTGTGTTACTGTACTTCCTATTATTCTAAATAAATATCCTCCAGCAGGAACTACAATTGTACTTCCTGTAAAAACTGGATTACCAACTATTTTTGATGCTCCATTATTTGTATATTTAGATAAATCCCATTCTCTAGATGCAACACCAGTATTAGGTATTATTTCATATAAAACACCGTTTTCACCGCCAATATATAAAGATGAATTATTAAGCACTGGAGATGAATAAAAACTTGTATCAGCTATTTTCACAGAATACACAGATGAGAAAACCTGAGATTGTGGATTACTAAAATCTAACTTTAATCTATACAAATTACCTGTAGTACTTGCCGCATATACATAGTCTACACTAGGATCATCAGCATCAACCCAAACTGAGTTTTTAAATGAATCATTTACTTTAATAGTTGAAACAATTCTACCATCTGTATTTATGCAATAAATATCACCTGATTTACTAGCAACATACATTATTCTTTTGTTCATATATGTTTTAGGTGTTTGGGTAGAAGATGTTGGTTTAGAAAATGTTGGTGCGGCACCCTGAAAATCACCTGGAAATTCATTTTCCCAAATTATTGAACCATCAGTACCAGCTGCAAAAAAATTAGCTCCAATTGTATTGTTAGATGTGTAATATAAAACATTATCACTTGATATTGTTGGATCATTTAACTCCATTGCAGGTGCAGAACTTGTAGAAGCAAAAGATTTACCTCTATTATTTCCAGAAACAACAATTTTAAAAGCAGAATCTGTGGTTTTAAATTTAGGAATTGTTGTTGATACAAATTTCTGTGGGGAAATTGCAGTTTTATCACTTTCTATTTTCACAGAGCTGTAAAGTGGATCATCAAATGTAATAGATTTCTCTAATTTTTTATTATCACTAGTTATTAATAGTACAACTTCTTTATCGCCTTTACGTAAGTCTTTAAATAGTTTACCTGTAGCATCTCCATCTTTTTCAGATTTAGATATAAAAGGTGTTCCTACAGGTATTATATTAAAAGATGGGTCATTAAAGGGATCTTTAAATGTCATTGTATAAGTTTCAGGTAGTAGTTCTTTTACAGTCAGTGTTTCACCTGTTGATAAAACTAATACCTTGTCACCAACACTAAGATCACTTTTTTTAGTTTTATCTAAACCAAAATAAGTTAAAGTTCCTGTTATTTCATTAGTTGTTGTATTTGTGCTTATCCTTCCACTAGGAGTTGTATTATTTGAATTAATTAATTTAGATGAATCTATAAGATATTTATTATCTGTTGGTTGAGGGTAAACATCTATTGCATTATCAACTTTTAAATTACTAGAAGCTGCTTTTATATTAAAAGAAGGAGTTTTATAAACTCTACTTGATGACCAATCTTTAACTTCATAGTTTTGATTAAATTTTATTTTATTATCAGTATTTAAACTTAGGTTGTTATTTGAACTAACATTTCCAATATCTGCTTGACAACCATAAGAAGATAAAACAACAGCAGAAACAAAGAGTTTTAAAACATTATTATAAATATGCACTCAGCTTACCTCTATTTAGCTCATTTATAAATTCACTGAGAAAAAACATTAAATGTCTTGTAGTAAATTTATATTATTGTAGTAATTCAAATAAAAACTAATGATCACAATATAAACTATTATACTAGATAATGTAGTTTTTTAAAGGGTTAAAATCACGTTTTGTACTTGCAAATTGTTAAGGCTCTTTAAAAAGTGTTAATAATTAATATTTAATAAGTTTTATTTAAAAAGTTCTTCGAATGCTTTAACCATTAATTCTTGTTGGTTTTCATTCATTTTACCAAGTAAAGCCTCAGCAACTCTATGATGCAATTTTTCA
Source organism: Candidatus Sericytochromatia bacterium (assembly GCA_046328075.1). Lineage (GTDB taxonomy): Bacteria > Cyanobacteriota > Sericytochromatia > UBA7694 > JACMQJ01 > JAXLXG01. Next base: position 9,212 of record JAXLXG010000005.1, on the reverse strand, counting down.
TGCTCATTATTTGCATCTTCACCTTTTTTAGTTAATCTTATAATTACTGCACGTCTATCGCTTTGATCTTTATCTCGATATACATACTCTTTTTTTTCAAGTTTATCTATTGTAGCAGACATAGAAGGTCTTGAAACGCCTGTTTGATCTGCTACCTCAAAAACTTTAGCATCTTTTATATTTCCAATAATTTTAAGTGTATGTAACTCGCTATATGTTAATTGAGATAAATTACTTTTATTAATTTCTTCTAATTCTGTCTTATAAAGCCAATCAGCTATTTTATCAACTAATTTACCAAACTTTTCTATTTGTTCAAAACTTGCTTTATTTTTATTCATCCTAATTATTAAGCTTATTCCTGAATTTTATCTCTATAAAAATAATGAAACAATTATATAATATACTAAGTAAGAAGTAAAAAGTGATAATATAAGACTAAGAAATTTTAATAATTTTCTTAATCAATTTTGCTTAATCTATGGCTCTACATAATTAAAATGTTTAGTTCATTTTAAAACTAGAGATTAAATATTTTTTTTATCTTTAAGTCTGTTTCTTTCAAAGAAAGATAAAAGCTGATTTTGTGTTTCTTTATTTCTTAAGCAATCTGAAAGAGCTTTCTCTTGTAATTTAATTGAATCCAAACTCTTGTAATTATTTAATATATTTTTTACTGTAGATAATGAATATTTCTTACCAAGAATAATTCTCTCTGCTAATTTAAGTGTTTCTTCTTCAAGTTGTTCAAAATCACAAATTTTGTTAACTAATCCTATTCTATAACACTCTTCTGCAGACATTTCTTCTGTTGTGAAAATAATTTGTTTTGCAAGTCCCATTCCAACTATTTCAGGTAATCTATGTAAACCACCAAAAGGTGGAATAAGACCATGCCTTATAGCTGGTTGACCTATTTTTGCACTATTAGACATTATTCTTAAGTCACAAGTTAAAAGAAGCTCAAAAGCAGCACCAAAAGCGTAACCATTTATAGCACCTATTACAGGACAATGAAGGTTTTCTATTCTTTGATATGTGTCTGTTGCAAAAGATACATATTCATCTATTAAATCATCTTGCATAGTTGCTAATTCATTAATATCGGCACCTGAACAAAAAGCTTTATTACCAGAGCCTGTTATAATGATCACTTCTATAGAATTATCTTTTTCGATAATATCTAATGATTTTGCAATTTGTTTTATAGTATCATAACTAAGTATGTTAAGTCCGTTAACTCCTTTTAAGGTTAACGTTGTGATCCTATTATGAGAAACCAAAACTTCTGTTTTATTCATTTGTTTTTAATCTTTAAGAACGAAAATTTATAAATTGTAAGTCTATATCTAACTCAGATGATTTTAATACATTCATAACAGCTCTTAAATCATCTATATTTTTACCTGAAAGCCTAATTTCATCTTCTTGTATTTGACTATTTACCTTTAGTTTAGTTCCTTTTATTATATTATTTATTTTTTTTGCATAATCTTTATCTATACCTTGTTTGATCTTTAACTCTTGCTTAAAGTTACCACCAAGAGCATTTTCAATTTTACCTGCATCTATTGCTTTTGATGATATATTTCTTTTGATAAATTTTTCTTTAATTATAGTTACTACATTTCTTAATTTCATATCATCAGGAGCAGTAACATTTATAGTATCTTCATTATTCCATTCAATTTTACAATTACTATCTTTTAAATCAAATCTTTGATTAATTTCTTTTTCTGCTTGATTTACTGCATTTGAGACTTCTTGTAAATCTACCTTTGATACTATATCTAATGAGGCATCTTTAGCCATATTTATTCTCCTTTCTCAAACTAGAGTTTTATATTATTAATTAACTTTGTTGCTTGTAACGTATTTTTCATTAACATTGAAATTGTCATTGGTCCTACTCCTCCTGGAACGGGAGTTATAAATTTAACTTTATCAAATACATTTTGATAGTCGACATCTCCAACTAATTTTCCATCTTCAAGACGATTTGTACCAACATCAATAACAACAGAATCAGATTTTACCATATCATTTTTAACAAAATGTGGTTTACCAATAGCCGAAATTAAGATATCAGCTGTTTTTGTTATATCTGAAATATTTTGAGTTTTTGAGTGACAAATTGTAACAGTCGCATTTTCTTTTAATAACATTAAAGCCAATGGTTTACCAACAATATTACTTCTACCCAAAACAACAGTATTTTTACCTTCTATCTCAACTTCATAATGTTTAAGTAAAGCGATTATTCTTTATTGTACATGGTTCAACTTCTGCGTCTCCCGCAAATAATTTAGCTTGGGTTGAAGAATGAAAACCATCTACATCTTTTTAATGGCGAAATACTTTCTAAAGGATACTTTTCAAATTAATATGTTTTGTTAAAGGTAATTGAACCGGAATTCCATGAATAGTCGGTTCTAAATTTAATTCATTTATTAAATTTAGTAATTCTTTTCAATTAATTTATCATAGACGAGATCATAGCTTCTGAATAGAAACCTATTTTATTACAAGTTTCTCTTTTCTTTTAACATAAATCATTGAAGCAAGGATCTTCCCCAACTAAAATAGCCTTCAAACTAGTTTTATTTCATATTTTTTCTTTTATCTTCTCTGTTTAGCTTTTATATCAAAGAATCTTTTTTGATACTTCTTTACCATCAATTATTGTTGTCATTAAAAATTACCTTTAAGATTTTTAGATTATATATTTTAACAAAAAATGATAAGACGTAAAGTTTTATTTTATTAAAAAGTGCGTAATAAAATATCATTAAAAAATTACCCAGTTTTCATTGATCAAAAGTATTATTTAAAATTATGATTATATTTAATGCTTATCCAGCACCTAAAAATTTCTTTGGAGGAATAAAGTGAGTATTGGTTTTAATCCTTGGAACTTAATAAGATCCCTTAAATCAGCTGATGAGTGGGGAGAGACAATTAATAGTAATATTATAGGCTCAACTCGAAATGCATATAAATCATCAGAAGTAATGTTTGGTGGTGGTTTAACTAGAACCTTAAAACCCTTTGTAAATAATAAAGCTGGTATTATGGTTGCTGAAACTCAAGTTGATATTGGTTATACAAAAATAAACTGGAAACAGGGAAATATTCAAAATACTGAATCTCCAACAGATTTTGCTATAAATGGCAGAGGTTTTTTTATAGTTGCAGATGCTAAGTCAACAAATTGGGCAACTTCTCCTTTATATTTTAATGGTACTGGTACAGGTGGTGCTCAAAAAGCTTATCTAACAAGAGATGGAAACTTTCATTTTGCTATTGTTACAAATTCAGCAGGTGTAAATGTGGCTGTTGCTTCTGGTATATCTGCTGATCCAAGTGCAGCTGTTCTTGTAAATAATGAAGGTTTAGTAGTTATGGGGGATTTTTTAGGAACATCTGATAACTGGCATGCTCCTATTACAAAAACAGATTTTGATGCTACTACAGGAGCAAGAGCATTTACAAGACCAAGTATTGTAGAACCTACTAAAGATAGTACTAGTGGTGGAGCTCCAAATGTTTTAGTTGAATATCAAGATTTACAATTTTCAAAGTATGGATCTACTATTTATGAGGCACCTAGTTCAACATTCTATAGCACTATTGTAAATGGCTCAAATAAAGTTTTAGATAAAAGAGATCCAGCTGATGCAATGGATAGACAGTCAAGATTAATCGAACAAGCTCTTGAAGGTTCAAATGTAGATGTCGAAAAAGAAATTGTTGGACTTAATGCATCAAAAAGTTTTTATGAGGCTTTGACTAAAAACTTTACTGTTTACCTTGATAATATAGATTCATCTTTAAGATTGTTTAGATAGGAGATTTTAAATAATGGGAGTTAATGTAAATATTTGGAATCTTATGAATTCTATGAGATCTGTTACTAGATGGCAAGAAGTAATAAATAGTAATGTTAACGGTGCTTTAAAAAATGGATATAAAGAAGCTGATATATCATTTGGAGGTAATACTGTATATAACTTAGTTTCCCCTACTCTTACTTCTTATGGTAAATCTGTTGCTGAACAATCCATAAGTATTGGTTATACAAGAAATATTTGGAAACAAGGTGATTTACTTCCTAAACAAGGTGATACCGATTATGCTGTAAGAGGTGAAGGTTTTTTCATGCTTACTGAACAAGATCCACAAACAGTAGGTGGTCAAAAAATATTTTACACAAGAAATGGAAAGTTTCATATTGATTATAGTTTAGGAGCTGCGAATCCAAGACTTAGAACTGATAACGGTTTATTTGTGGTTGATAGATTTGCTGCTAAGTTTCAGGGTTTAATAGCTGGAGCTCCAACTGCAGCGGATGCCATTACGAACAATATATCTGATGTAACAAGATTAGCTTTGGGAAGACCTGCTGCCTTAGATAATTTCACATATTCTAAATATGGTTCTACAATTTATGAAAATATTATAAACAATAATAATATTTATGATTTACCAGAACAAAATGATATGGGGAATATTATTCAAAATACTTTGGAAGCTTCTAACGTGAATATGGCTAAGCAAATAACAGCTTTATCTTCATCTAAACAATTAAGCGAAGCTATTACAAAACAATTTTTAGTATTTTATAAAAATATTGATATTGGTATAGAATTAATTAAGTAATTCTCTTTAAAGCTTAGATATTAAATATCTAAGCTTTGTTTAATTTTATTAATTTATCAAGAAGCTCTCTTATCTCTAACAAGTCGTTTATATTCATATTTGATTTACATAAAATTTTTTCTGGAATTGTTAAGGCATTTTTTTTAAGTTCTTTAGATTTATTTGTTAATGATATATTTACTATTCTTTCATCATCTTGATTTCTACTTCTAATAACTAAATTTTTTTTTTCTAATTTTTTGAGTAATGGTGTTAGAGTTCCAGAGTCAAGATAAAGAATTTCTCCTATCTGTTTTACAGATAACTCATGATACTCCCATAACACTAACATAACTAAATACTGAAGATATGTTAAATCAAGTTCATCTAATAGTGGTGTGTATAATTGAATAATAAACCTTGATGAAGTATAAAGTTTAAAACATATTTGATTGTCAATTTTTAGTAATTCTTTTTTATCCATAAATAATATTTTTAAAATAAGATTCATAATAAATATTATACAATTAAATTGTATACAATTTAATTTGTGTTATAATAATTTTACATCATTTTATGAAATAGGAGTAAAAAATGTTATCTAGTACAATATATGATTTTACAGCTACTTTACCAAGTAAAAAAAATATTAATTTAAATGACTATGAAGGTAAAGTTTTACTTATAGTTAACACTGCAAGTAAGTGTGGCTTAACTCCTCAATTTGAAGGCTTAGAGAAACTATATAAAAAATATAAAGAACAAGGTTTAGTTATTTTAGGTTTTCCATGTGATCAATTCGCAAATCAAGAGTACAGTGATGATAATGAAATACAAAATTTTTGCCAAATCAATTATGGAGTTACATTTCCAGTATTTTCAAAAATAGATGTAAATGGTAATAATACTCATCCAGTTTTTAAATATTTAAAAGATGAATTACCAGGTTTTTTAGGAATAAAAGCAATTAAATGGAATTTTACAAAGTTCTTAATTGATAGAAAAGGTAATCCTGTTAAGAGATTTGCTCCTAATGAAGAGCCAGAAAAAATAGAAGAGTATATCAAAAATTTACTATAGAATAATTTTCACTAACATACTAAGTAAGAAGTTAAAAGTAATTAATAAAAGCTGAAATAAGAGAAAAAGTGATGAGAAAAGAGATAATAACTACTAATTTCAGTAGTTATATTATATTATTTTTTTAGATTAATTTTGTGTAAATATTTTAAGAATACTAGATTAAAAACCATATATTATTTAAAGGCTAAAACTATTTTTTAAAAGTTAATTAACAATTTGGTTTTCAGTAAAGACAAAGATTTTAAAATATTATGTTATAATCATTAGACAATTTAATCATAATATTTACATTTAATTTTAGATGTTTGAAAAATTTACTGAAAACGCTATAAAAGCCATAATGGCTTCAAGAGAGGAAGCAAGAAGACTAGAATTTAGTTTTGTTCAAGTTGAACATCTTTTTCTAGGAATTATTCATGACCGTGTAGGGATTACTTCACTTGTATTAGGTAAGCTTGGAGTGGATCTAAGAAAAGCACGTAGAGTTGTAGAAAGATTAATAGGACGAGGTTATTCCAATACACCATTAGAAAATGTATCTTTTACTGTTAATGTAATGGAAATTATATCAAATTCAGTTAGTTTAGCATCAGGGTTAAATAAAGAAGCAGTTTTAGTTGAACATATACTCTTATCTTTGATAAGAAATCAAGATCCTAGCATTTTAAAAGTACTATCAGAGCTTGGTCTGGAACCAGATGATATAGAAACTGAATTTAAAATACTAATGCTTGAAGATGAAGAAAACCAACCAGAAAATATATCAAATGATTTACCAGAAAGATTTTCAGAAAAATATCTTACTCCACTTGCTAAAGCTATACTAGAAGATGCTAAACAAGAAACAATTAAACAAGGACATAGTTCTATTGGAACAGAACAAATTTTATTAAGCTTATCTAAGAAAAACTTTAATTGTTTAGCTACACGAATCATTAATAGATTTGCTCTAGGTGAAGATGAGCTAAGAGTTGAAACATCTAGAATAGTAGGTAAAGGCTCTGGAACAAATAAAGAGTTTTTAAGTTACACTTCTGTTGTTGAAAAATCTTTAGAATATACATGGATTGAAGCTAAAAAGTTTAAATATGGAAAAGTTGGTTCTGGGCATTTACTTGCAGGAATAACAACTATGGATTATTGTACATCTTCTTATATGTTAAAACAAATGAATATTGATCCTGAACAAATGAGATGGGATACATTATATATTCTTAAAAATTTTCCAAATGATCCTGAGCCAACACCAACACTTGAAGAAATAGATAATATAATTAGTCCTACAGTAATTTCAAGTCAAATATCGACTGATTATGTTGATAGTTAAAGTTTAAGAGATAAAAAATGTCAGAAATAACTGTTAATTTTGAAATGATAAAAGAAGCTGAGTCTGTCTTAAAAGATATTGTTCATCATCCTAATTTACAATTTTCCCAAACATTTACTAATATTTTTGGTTCACCTGTTTATATTAAACCAGAAAACTTACAAAAAACAGGTTCTTATAAAATTAGAGGAGCTTATAATAAGTTAAGAACATTAAGCCAAGAAGAAAAAGAAAAAGGTGTTCTTACTGCCTCTGCTGGTAATCATGCTCAAGGTTTAGCACTTGCGGCTAAAATGACAGGGATAAAAGCAACTGTTTTTATGCCAAAAACGGCACCATTAACAAAAATGGAAGCAACAAAAGGTTATGAAGCGACTGTAATTTCGACAGGAAATAACTTTGATGAAACAACAAAAAAAGCTTTAGAATATCAAAAAGAAAGCGGAGCAATGTTTATAAGTCCTTTTAATGATGATTATATTATTGCAGGTCAAGGAACTATTGGTTTAGAAATTTATAATGAGCTTCCAGAAGTTGAAAATATTATTGTTCCTATAGGTGGTGGTGGTGTTATTGCAGGTATTTCTCTTGCTGTAAAAAAATTTAATCCAAATATTAAAATAATTGGAGTACAAGCTGCTGGTTCATCTGCTATGTATAAATCTTTTCATAAAGGAGAGTTAGTGCATTTAAAAACATCTGATACTATAGCAGATGGAATTAATATTAAAGAACCTGTTATGAGAACATATAGCATAATTAAAAACTATGTTGATGATGTGGTTACTGTAGATGAGGAAGAAATAACAGAAGCTATGCTATATCTTTTAGAGAGATGCAAACTTGTTGTTGAACCTTCAGGGGCTGTTGGTGTTGCTGCATTGATTAATAATAAAATAAAGTACAAAGGTAATACTGTTATTTTAATTAGTGGTGGAAATGTTGATATTAAAATGATTAATAATATAGTTCAAAGAGGTCTTGCTAAATCTGGTAGATACTTAAAATTTATTACTACTATTTCAGATTCACCTGGCTCTCTATATAAACTTTTAGGCTTATTATATGATTTGAATGCAAGTATTATTAATATTGTTCATGATAGATTAAAAACAGATTTAAAAATTGGTAATACAGAGGTTGAAATAGCTGTAGAAACAGTTAATCATAACCACCATGAACAAATAATAAATAGTTTAGAAAAAGCCGGTTATCATGTTAAAACAATTTAATGGAGGTAAAAGTTATTAGTACAGATTCATCATTAATGGAAAATAATTTACTTTTGACCTCTAAAGAATATATTGAATATGGTATTGACAATAATAAAAATAAATCTTTTTTTAACTTTATCTTGGCTTTATTTTTTTTAAGCTCTATGCCTATTGTATTTTTTTTAGATATTTCTAATAAAGACTTTATTATTTTAATATCTTTTTTTATCACGCTAATTTTATTTGTTCTTCAATACATGAAACATAATTCAAATATTAAAAGTTCTGCTAACTATAACTCATTAATATATAATAGAGATTTTAAAAAATTATCTAAAATACAAGATATAAAAGCAAATATTGTATTTAATGAAATAACAAAGCTATTTTATTTAAGTATAGATACAATAAATCTAACTCCATATATGGAAAATCAACTAAAAGATGCTGTAGAACAAATGGAAAATGCGGTAAACAAAATTATTGAACAAGTTTATATAATAGCTGAAAGAGCATCATCACAATATAATGATGTTCAATCTCTTGTTACAAACTTTCATGCAAGTTTAGAACTTGCTAAAACTGTTATAGAGTCAACAGAAGAATCAGTTAACTTAGTTCTTAGTTCTAAAGATAGTCTAGGACAAAATGAACAAACTTTAAAGAATCTGAGTATTAATCTTAGTGATGCAGTTGAAATAAATAGAAATTTTGAACAGGTTGTTTCAAGCCTTATAGATAGAACAAAGCAGATTAATGTAATAGTTAGAAGTGTTAATGACATTGCATCTCAAACAAACTTATTATCACTAAATGCTTCAATTGAGGCATCAAAAGCAGGTAATGCTGGTAGAGGTTTTTCTGTTGTTGCTGGTGAAGTTAGAAAACTTGCCGAAAAATCAAAATCAGCAGTTGCAAATATTAAATTATTAGTAGACGATATTCAAAAA
>JAXLXG010000049.1:0-18248 GCA_046328075.1 Candidatus Sericytochromatia bacterium | reverse complement strand
AAAAAAAGTTATGGTTTGAGCTTGTATATTATGCTTTTCCTCAAATGGGTTCTCAACGAAAATATATGATTTCTTTAAATAAATTAAAAGAATTACTTGGTTGGCAAGATGATACAGGTAATAATGACAAACTTAAACAAGCCCTTAAAGGCTTAAATGAAACTGTTGTGAGTTGGAATATTTTTAACAAAGATAAAAAGAATACTTGGGAATGTTTTCCTTTACTTGCAGGTTGTAGAATTCCTGAAAATTCAGGGGTTTGTATATTTGAATTCAGTTCTTTTTTAGAAGAACGTTTTTTATCCATGGGAGAAGAAGCCTATGTAAAAATCGACCTTGTTGTATCTAAAAAATTTCAAAGTAAACATTCTCTATCAATGTATTGTCTGGCTCTTGATTATCTTATGCTTGAAATGGGTTATTCTGAAAAAAAATTTTCAATACAAGAACTAAGAAGGTATTTAGCATTAAAAGAAGGTGAGTATAAGCTGATAGGGCATTTTAACGATAGAATAATAAGACCCTCTGAAAAAGAAATCAATGAAACATCTGATATGGACATTCAAATTTTACCTTTTAAAAGTGGGAAAAAGATTTCAGGTTATAAGCTCTGTATGTCATTAAAAGAAGGCAGAGCAAAAGAATATTTAGACCGAAAAAATAAATTAAAACAACTTCCGAAACCTAAAGCTATTGAGCAACAAGAAATTAAATTTTTAGAAGAGCCTAAGAAACCTTTAATTATTGTTAAAAGTGAAACCCTTAGAATGTTTTTTGCAAGGCACAGTATTTCAATAACAACAGATACTTTTCAGGAAAAGCTTGAGGAAGTTAAAAGTATATTTGATGATAAGTTTGAAGATTATCTTTTATTCCTTTCAAAGTATGCAGAAGAAGAAAATAAAAAAGGTAAAATAAAAAACTTTTCTGGGTTCTTTGTTTCACTATTACTTGATGATATACAAATACATAATTATTTCTTTGATTTAGAACAAAAAGCAAAAGAGCTTGAAAGAAAGAAAAGTGAAATTGAATTTAAAATTGAGTTCAAAATAAAAGAAAAATATGAAATTAGCTTAACAGACCATTTTATAAAATATCTTGAAGATAATATTTCAGAACTAGAGCCAATTTTAATTGATATTGTAAAAAATAAGATAACAAATAAAGTTGTTTTTGACCTTTTTATAAATAAAGATAATAAAGGGATTATAGATAAAACCCTTATAAAAGATAATAAAGCTAGGGGAAGATATTTCCTTATTCAAGAGTTAAAAAACTTCCAATCTGAGTTTAAATATACAAAACCAACTATAGAAGAATGGAAAAATACACCTGAAAATATAGAATATATTAAAAATTTAAGACAAGACCTTGAAAAATCTCTAAAATAAATTAGCTATTTTATTGAAAAAAAACTTTAAAAATTATAATATAAAAAGAAGTAAAAATGCTCCAGTTTTATACTAATAATTTCAATATAAGGGGTTAAATTATGAGCAATCTATTTGATAATACTAGAAATAGTCATATAGATAAGGAGAAAACAGCTCTTAATAATATAAGTAAAGTTTATAGAATTGATATAGTTAATGATAAATCAGCAAAACTTATACCTATTTGGAATCTTGGCGAAGATACAGAAAAAGTAACTAAATTTCTTACAAATTTAGGTCAAGATAAAATAATAGAACAAATAACTAAAAGAAAATATAATAAAAAAAGCAAGGAATGTACAAAAGCTTATGATGGTTTTAAGTATTTTAATATTAATCATGTAAATTATGAAATAAACCAGAAATTAAAAGATATAATAACAGATCCACTTGAAAGAACATTTGCAAGTTTTATCGCAAATAAACTTTTTGTATTTAATAAATCATTTGATTATATATCAGCATCTCAACTACAAAATAATTTAAATTTATCTAAATCTAAGGTCATATCTTTAAGTAAAGAGTTAGACAAAAAAAGAATAGTATTAAGTTATCTTGATGATTCTATAAAAGGTAAAAATAGAAGGTATTATTTTTTAAATACTGAAACCTATTCAATAATAGTAAAAGCTTTAAAGATAGGTTTACTTCCCATATCTGAGCTTTTAAACTTCAATAACCAATTTGAAAAAGATCTTACAAGAATAAAATTTCACTTAACAGAAACAAAAAATGCTAACTCAGATTTACTTTATTCAAACTTTAGATCTAAAAGAGATAAAGCTTATGATGAATTTGCAAAACATCTAAGAGAAAAAATTGAGCAGTTTGAATCTAATTTACCAGAAATACTAGGGGAGTATTCTATAAATACTAGACTAGTATTTGTCAAATACAGGGGTGGTATTTGTGAAATACATACAAGTGATATAGTTACAAGTGAAAGTTTATTAGTAAAAAAACTACATAAAGAGGATACATTCACAATACAAAAAAATGTTGTTGTTGATAATTTTGATAAAATTTCAGAAACTGATTTTTTAAAAGAAGAAAAATTTAATAAAAAGAACTTAAACCCTGATACTAATATTAAACCTTCTGAAACTAAAGATAATCTAACTAATATAAATAAAGACGTAGAAATAAGTTATAAAAAAAATATTCCGAGCGATGGGGTGGCTAATTGTGGACAAAATCTAAATAATATTAGCAATGAACTTTTAGAAGATTTAGTTAATATCGGTTTTGGAGAAATCAAAGCAAAAGAGCTTATAAAATTATATGGAATACAAAGTGTAAGAGATTGTTTAAATTATTCATTAGAAGAAAAAGAAGCAGGTCATATTAAAGGCTCAATAACTGGATATATGATAGGTTGTTTTAAAAATGATTTTAAAAATAATAATGATTCAATTAAGGAAATAAAAAAACAATCTGATAAATTTAGAGATGATATAAAACCTGTACTTAATTTTTTCAAAATAACAAATATAACTAATTTATCTAGAGAATTAGTAAGTTTTATCTCTTTATACAATGAAAACAAATTAAATATTAATGAAAGAGTAAATAATATTATAGAAAAATATAAAACAACTCCAGAAATACTTAAACCTAAAATAGCTAAAATCTTAAATATTGAAAATGTTAATGAAGAAAATTGGTTTAATACTATAAAAGCAAGAGAGCAATTTAAAGCAGAGAATTTTAATTTAAGACTAAAAGAGTTAAAAAATTTAGACTCTAGTTCTATAAATGCACTAAAAGATTTTATTCTTAAAAATAAGATAGATGATAAAGGATTATTTAATGAATAATAGAAAAGTAATAGAATTTGACCTAAGTAGAAAACGTCCAGTCAAAGAGATTTTTTCATTATTAAATAATGAAGATAATTTAATTGATATACCTTATTTCCTTAGTTCAGTTCGGGCAGGTTTCCCAGCTTCAGTTAATGATGATTATGTTGAAAAAACGATAAGTGTAGATAGAACTTTGTTAAAAAATCCTGAATATACATTTGCTGTTAGTGTATGTGGTGATTCTATGGAACCTTTTCTTTTTGATGGAGATATTATTTTAGTTGATAAATCTCAACAAATAAAACCTTTAAATAAAATTGTTGTCGCATGGTTTGATGGAGGCTACACTGTTAAAGTTTTAAAAATAAATAATAATGTTCTTGAACTAGTTTCATTGAATAAAAGTTATAAACCAATTAAGGTTAATAAAATGCTTGATGATTTTTATGTAGCAGGTGTTGTAACAAAAGTTATGAGAGATATAGATGGCTGGGTGTTCTAGTTCATTATTGATAAGTGACATTATCAATAATGAGTAAATATACTAGACAAATTGTTAGTATTTTCAAATTTTTATCCTAAAGTAGTTATATATTTTGTATTATAAGTCTAATATGAATAATATAAGTGTTTGTATAATTACTAAAAATGAAGAAAAATATATTGAAGACTGCTTAAAAAGTGTTACTTCAATTACTGATGATATTATTGTTTTAGATACTGGCTCAACAGATAAAACTGTAGAAATATCATCTAAATATGCTAGTGTATATAATTCTAGTTGGACTGGTAGCTTTTCTGATGCAAAAAATAAATCTATTAGTTATGCTAAAGGTAAATGGATAATTAATTTATCTGCTGACGAAAGATTAACAAAATCATGCCAAGAAAACCTTAAATCTTTTCTTAACAGTCTAGATTCATATCAACAACCTATAATTATATATTTTAAGGTTTTTGAATACTCAAATAACGGAAATTATTTAACATCATACCTTAAAGACTATATCTTTAATACTGGCTATGGCACTAAATATATTAGACCTATACATGAATACCTTAATTGTGAAAATAAAGATGTTTTAAGATTAACTGCCCCTTTTCTGGATATTATACATATAGGTGAAACAAGAACTAAAGAAGAACTTTTTGATAAAAAAAATAAATATATCTCTCAGTTATTAGATTTAATAAAACACAATCCTGACAGATTAGATAATTATTATTACTATCGACATTTAGGGGATGAATATTTTGAAACAGAACAACATGATAAGTCTTTACAAGCATATTATTCATCTTATGAATTAATGATTGAAGCAAATCATGATAAAACATCATCATTTTATCAAAGTGTTATTTCTAGAATTATTAAAGAGCTAATATTTTTCCATAAAAATTATGAAAAAGCATTAATTTTTTTAGAAGAGCAATTAGGGATATTTCCTAAATCACCTGAGGCACTATTTCATTTTGGGTACTGTAAAAATAGGTTAGGTGAATATGAAATAGGTATTAGTTCTCATATTAAAGCATTATCCTTATTAGATAAGAACGAGATAAATAAATCTATTATTTCTAATCTAAATATTGAAATAGGTAGATTTAGCATTATTAATGGTAATAACAATGGTATAGATAATCTATTAGAAGCACATTCATTATTTCCTAAATCTAAACCAATAATTAGACATATTATTCGATATTATTTAATTAATAATCAAAAAAATCAGGCTATGGTTTTTCTACATAAAATTAATAGTTCATACTCTGAAACAGATCTTTTAATTGAACTGAAAAAAGAATTACATTGGGAAAAACAAGAGATTCAATCAATCTTTCCCAACTTGACCCTTTAACTGAGTACTTACATATACTTTAAAACTATCTACATTTACTTGATAACCTGATGATAAGCTATTTTTCTTACCTGATGGTTTCAGATGTATTATATGTTCTTTAGGTTCTAAACCTCTTATTGATTCTACTACTTGCATATATTTAGATTCACTAGAGTATAAATCTATTGTTTTATATAATTTACCATCCAAGTACAAATCTACTAATCCTTGGTCTGATTTTTTAGTAGCTATATAGTCTAAACCTGTTCCAATAAATGAATATCTTGCATGTGAAAAATCTGCTGAATCAAATGTTATACCCATTCCTGATGATAAACTGTTTTTTTCATTTTTTGCTACTAACTTAAATTTATGAGTTGTTATTGTTGGAGTACATGAATATACATCATAACAGTCATAACCAGTTCCTGCTCCTAATGTATTTACACCAAAATGGTATAAATCTTCATCCTCTGAATCATTTGTTTTAATACCTTTTACTGAAAATGTATTAATATTTGTCATATCTACATTTATTGTTTCATATTTTATTGTTGGATTATATAAATCTATTGTTTGATTAAATACATCATCTATATATAAATCTACTAAACCTAAATTTGGTGCTTTAACCAGTTTTAAAGCTAAATTATTTTCAATAACTACTGGTGTTGGGTCTGGATCTATAACAATAGTTTTTGTTTTTAAAGAAGCGGAATTAAACCCACCCCCTCCATTATTATATCCCTTAACTAAATCAAAATAACCTTCAACACTTGGAATACTAGGTAATGAATTTTTCTCATATCTATCAAAATTAATTGTATAGCCTCTTGATAATGAGTTTTTCTCATTTGTTCCTTCTACTGTTATTCTATGCTCTATATTTGATAAGTTTGTATATTCTTTTATTAGTTTTGAAACTGGTGTTACTTGGTTTTCTGTTTCTATACAAACTTTAGGTTTTTTATCATCATCTTCTTTCTTATCTTTATCATTTGATTTTGAATTAAATTTTTTATCATCCCTAGGGCAATCTGGTTTACTCTTTCCAGGGTTACTTGAATCACAATCTCCTTCATCATTTCCATGTCCATTATCATGGTCTTTTGATAATGAACAACCCAAATATTTTGGTGTATTTGCTCCATATAAATCAAATCTTTCTGGTGTTCCACCATCTAATATCACATCTACTTTTCCATAAGTATTAGCTATAAATGCAAAATACTTTATTTCTGTTCCAGTAAATATATATTCAAATGAAGGGTAAATTATCCCTTGAGAAAAATCATAACCATAACCTCTTGATAATGGATTCTTTGTTTTTGTTGATTCTATCCTAGCTCTATGAACTCCATTTTTTAAACCTTGTATTTTAGCTATTAATGTCTTTTTCTCTTTAGTATTATATCTGTCTATATTATCTATTACTTTTTCTATATTATTATTTGAATCAAATATTGTTACTTTTACTTTTCCATAGTCTTTATCTTGATTTCCCCATAACTCTATATTAGTGCCTGTAAAACTTATTTCTATATATGTACCATTATGATTACTATTATATGAACAATCTTTATCATTATCTTTTTCTTTCCAACCTGAACCGTATTTTTTTGCAGAATTACTCTTTGAGTTTATGATTAAAGGTTCATTCTCGTTATAACTTATTGAATCTGGATTTGTTATATGATGTACCCACTTTGTTAGAGAATCATTATATTTTAATCCTTGACTATTTGGATCATTATCTGTTAATAAAGCACTACCTACCTGACCTGAAATTAATGAATAACTACCACCACTCGCATTTATATCATTTATTACATTCCAATTAGGTTGGTATACTAAACTTGTTGAATCATTTTCTAATAAAGAACTATATGAATAACTGTAGCCACTTGCATCGTTACTATATTCTTGTGTCCATAATGGTTGATATGTTATGTAATTATATGAATCTTCTACTACATCCTTTTGGAATTTAGAATTAAATGATGTCTCTTTTTTAGGCTCTGTTTTTAAAGTATTAGGTACTTCTTTACTACAAGAAAAAAATAATAATGCTAATACTATATTTGCTGTTGTTTTACTATATAATTTCAAATTCATTATCAGAACCTTAGTAAAAATGATTATTTTAAATATTCATTATATAGCTACTATTTACATTATTCAACAATATTGCTAAAACTATTTTTTTATGTTAACTTAGAATAACTATTTATCATTATGTATAGGTAAAACTGATATGCTTTTAAGACATTTACTACTTATCTCTATTAGTATTGTTACTTTAAGTTCATGTTCTGTTTTAATTCCTAATTCCGATTTTAAAAATGATAAACTTAATACTCAAAAAAATATTAAATTCTCTATAAATGGTAAAGTAGAATTTCCTGAATTAAAATTTAAAACTAAAGCTCTTTATTCTGATATTGCTACTAATGGTACTGTTTCAATTATTGACTCATCTGATAATAATGTTGTTGCTACTGCTCTAACTGATAACGACGGCAATTTTGATATTACTCCTAATGATAATTTCTATCCATACCAAGGCAATACATACATTCTTGAAGCTACTAGAAGAATTGGTGATGTTGGAAATAATATTATGTCTTTAAGAACAATTATTTTATGGAATGGATTATATTGGGAAAGCATTACTTACCCAGGTATTTATATTAATACTAAAACTACTGCTCTATCTTTAATTCAAACAATAAGAAATGTAAGTGCAAACTATTTTATTAAGACTATTGATACCTCTGGGGATACCTCTATTCCTAGTGATTTAGGATATACTGCATCAGTTCAAGAAATTAATGATTTATCTCAAATGATTAAAGATGTTCTATCTGAAAACAGAGATCCTTTTGCTTTTATTAAATATAATGGAAAATACTATATTGATAATAGCTATAATGTAGGTAAATTAACTCAATCAAGAGAATGTCTAGCTTGTGACTTAAGAGATTTAAATTTATCTGCTTCTAACTTTATTAATGTTAATCTTAACCAAGCTAAAATGATGAATACTAATTTATCATTTTCTGATATGAGAGGTTCTAATTTCTCTAATGCCAACTTATCTAATGTGAATTTCTCTGAAGCTATTTTAGAAGCCTTATATCCTGATAGTGATGATAGTAGAATTGTTACTAACTTCTCTAATGCTAATCTTGAAAATGTGAATTTCACTAAAGCTGATTTGTCTTATGCTAACTTAAAAGATGCTAATATCTCTGGAGCTAACTTTACTGATACAAACCTATCAAATGCTACATGGGTTGATGGTAGAATCTGTAATGAAGAATCTTTTGGTACTTGTAATTAAAGGAATTTATTATGTTTAAAAAATTATCTCTTGCTCTTTTATTATTTGTTTTAACTACAAATACTTCATGTGCTAATGGTATTAATCAACAAAAAGATATATCTGTTTCTAAAGAAAAATCTTTAAATCTTAAAGGTAAAGTTGTTTTCCCAGATGGATTTAAAACCAAAGCTGAGTATATTTCTACTTTATCTACTGTGTCTATAATTTATCCTGCTAATGACCCTACAAATCCTAATAAAACCATTGCTACAGGTGTTACTGATAATAATGGATATTTTAGTATTAATCCTAGTCCTACATTTATTCCTCAAAACAATCAAATATTTGTTGTTGAAGCTATAAAACGATTATATCAAGGAAGTAATAATAATTCAAAATATTCAAATTTACAATCATTAAGAAGCTTTATTCGATGGAATGGTTCTAAGTGGGATAGTATCACATCTAATGACCTTGTTATTGATACCATAACTACTGGTATATCTATATTATCCAGTTATACCAATACAAGCCCTAATGATACTATTAATAAGGTAAATAATGGTTCACCATCTGTTATAGGCTCTATATCTATAGATAGAATTAACAGGCTTTCTGATATGGTTAGAGTTTGTCTTAATGAAAACAGAGACCCTTATGCTTCAATTAAATTAATTGATAATGAATATTATATTGATAGAAATT
Source organism: Candidatus Sericytochromatia bacterium (assembly GCA_046328075.1). Lineage (GTDB taxonomy): Bacteria > Cyanobacteriota > Sericytochromatia > UBA7694 > JACMQJ01 > JAXLXG01. The sequence continues at coordinate 9,139 of JAXLXG010000049.1, read as the reverse complement.
ATGATGTTGGTAAATTGTTAACCTCTGATGATTTAAGTGGATTAAGTTTATCTTATACTAATCTTGCTGGAGCTAACTTATCTGGTAAAAATCTCTCTGGTATGGATCTCACAGGTATAAATCTTTCTGGAGCTAATCTTAATAGATGTAATCTTGCTGGAACCAATCTTACTTATGCTGATTTATCTCATTCCACTTTATTTAATACAATTTTATCAAATTCATTATTAAATTATTCTAACTTCTCTCATACAGATTTAACAAGAGCTAATTTAGATAATATTGAACTTAATAATATTAATATGTCATATTGTATATTATCTGGGTTTATTTTTGATGGAGATGGAGAAAAAATGAGTAACATTGATTTATCATATTCAGATATATCATTTACTACATTTAAAAATATAAGTATTTTTGACATAAATATTAAAGGTTCTAATTTAAGCCATTCTAACTTATCTAATCTAGATCTTTCTAATAAAGATCTTTCTAATACAATACTAATTTATACAGATCTTAGAAACACAAAAATATATGGATCAAATCTATCTTATTCTAATTTAAGTAAACAAGATTTATCTGGTAAAGATCTAAGTAATATAAACTTTGAAGGAGCAAATTTATCACAAACAGATTTATCTAATACAATACTTACTAATGTAAATTTTAAAAACTCTAATCTTTCCAGTTCATATTTAGAGAATTTAGATTTATCAAAGAAAGATTTAACTAGTGTTGACTTTTCCAAGTCAAGTTTATTTCATTCTAATTTGGAACAAACAATTCTAATTGATTCAAAATTATCAAAAGCGAAATGGTTTGATGGTAGGATATGTGCAGAAGACTCTATAGGTCAATGTAACTAAAACTACATCTTTTATCATAAATTAATTAAAAAAGCATTTCTAATTGCTTATCATCTATTGGATAGTCTATTTTATTTAATTCATACTTTATATCATATAATGAAATATAAGGATTAATTTTTTTAAGAATATTATTATTTAATGGATTATAATTAAAAAAATAATCTACTAACTCTTGATCAAGATATATGTCATTTTCATCTAAATATTTAGATGACTCTAAATTATTTAAACACATTTTAAAGAAATATCTGGAGTCAAAAATTGACATCATTTCAGAACCATCCCTAAATTCATTATCAGAATATATAATTTCACCTATTCTCCATTCTGAATCAGTTTTTTCCCTCCAAACACAATATGTTATTGGAAGAAAATTAATGTTTTTTTCTGTTATGTTATGAATTAAAAGCGTTCTAAAATTTTCAGGAATCAATTCAAGTATACCAAACCAAACATCTCCATTATTTCTAATTGGACTCATACCTGAATTATTATCAAAACCATATACCATACAAATATCTTTATTAAATAAAACTCTTAAAAAATAACCTTGTTTCTGATCAAAGCTAAATATTTTATTATCATTAATATTAAAAAAATCAAAATCAAATTTATTTATTATAAGAGTTATTAACTTTATTGCATTACATATTTTATAAAGCTTGTCTATATCAGGTAATAATTTTAAATTCCATGTTGATATCATAATTAATTATTCAAATATTTTATACATTCATTACTTTTATATCTATTTTCATCTATTCCAATTAATCTTGCGTTACTAAAATGATTTGTTCCTTGCCTTTCACAACACTCACTCGCTACATTCTCTGCAATTATATGATCAAGCTCAGCTTCTTCTTGATATGGAAAATTTATAGGCATATTCTCTAAACTTTTGGAGAATGTTTTATCTATTTTTAGAATCTCTGATAAAATTTTATTCCCTGTAGGCATCAAAATAATTTGTGGGGCACCTCTCTTTTTACTATCATTAGATAATAATCGTGCTTCTTGAGCTTTAGTTAATGGTATTTTATTTGGATTTAATCCATTTCCATTTTTGTCTTGATATTTGTTATCATTCCAATCCCTTATAACATTTTCAATGCTACTTTGATTTATAGATTTATTTTTTAAATATATTAATGCTCTTTGATTATCATAAAAACCCATCCCTTTTTTTCTAAGGTTTTTATTTGGATCTGTATCATCTAAGATTGAATATGGACCATTTCCAACAGCTCCATCAATAACATCAAATTCTAATTTTTGATCATTCCATGGAAACATAACCCCTATATACGGATGCTCATTTATTTTAACATTGGCTCTAGATGAAAATAAAATATACTCGTTTGGGTCAATTAATATGTCCTTTCCATTATTATCTTTACCAATGACACCATCCCAATAAAAAATATGATAAATCTTATTTCCAGATATACGTAGATTATCGTCAGCCATAGTTATAATATAATCTTTACTATAAACTTCTTCATTTGATGAGAAAAGAGATAATTGTTTTTTTTCTATCTTATAATTAACTGTAAATAGTTGGACATTGTTAGGTGTTAACCTGATATATTTATTTTCAGGTTCGAAAATATTAATAACTTTATATTTAAATTTACATCCATTTTTATTTTCTTTAGGAAAAAATAAATGTGAAGCATTATTACCATCAGGATCACGAATTAAATGAGTTTTAATATTAAAACTATTATCATTTTCTTCTATTATTTTATGACTTGATTTTAAACTATAAATAGGCTCCTTATATTTATTTTTAACTTTATCAAACACATTAATACTTATTTTTCCGTTTGAAATACTATTTCTTAATTGGTTAATTTTTGATCCCATAGGCAAGGTATATGTAATAGTTTCACCATCACATGTAGAAGAACCACCTAAAGAACTTTCAATTTTTGTTTCATCTTTATCAATACCAGAACTAAATCCATTGATTTCAGGATCTTTAACTTTAACTTTAATCTTTATAGGTTCAGATGAATCATCTATATTTATATCAACAACTTCAGGAGGAGTAGAATCAACCTTAAGAGGCTTAGTATCAGATTGATGATCACCACCATGAACCATAATTAAATTATTACCATCAGGTATCCCATGAGTATTATCCTTGTTTAAATTCTCTGAATAATTACCTTTACCCTCTTTAATAAAAGTATAGTTATTAGCAATAAGCCTAGAATTAACAAAATTTGAAGCATTTACATTTAGGTCAACATTATTAAATTCTGAATCATTATCAGGATTAAATGAAACCAAATCTCTTGAAACATCTAAACTTAAACAACCATTGTAAGATATTTCTGCTTCTATTGAACCACCTAATGGCTCTTGTGCTGAACCATTTTGACCACATATTCCTAATTCCGCTCTACCTGTTGTACAGTTTGCTACACTTCCTGAAAACTTTAAATTTAATTTACCATCTTTTAAAGTTACAGCCCCTGATAAGGGTATCTCCCATAATTTACCACCAAAACTAAAATCTCCTATTGAACCAAAAGCATAAACTTGTCTTCCTATTCCACTTACTGCTGTTGTTTCTCCATCTTTTAACCTACCTACATTAAACTCTACATTCAAAGGAACTGCATCTGGACCATAAGATACATAAAGGGCATCATAAGCTAACTTTCCATTTGCTAAAGTTATATGTGGATCTGCTACAACTAAACCACCTGAATTAGAAACTATTGTTGCTCCACTTCTTGGTATATAATCAATATAACAATCTAAACTTTTCTTAGTAAATGTTTTGTTATTTAATACTTGATTTTTAGGTGTTTCTTTTGGAACTGTATTTATAATTGTTGGTTGACAACTAAGAATTAATAAGAAGGATGATAATAATGCACCTACTTTTTTAAAGCTAATTGTCATATACAGCTACCTAAAACTAATGATAATCTAAAATATAATAAATTTAACATATTTAAAACTAAATAACAATAAACTTAGCTAAGTTTATTATAAAATAAACTGAATTTGTAATTGTTTGTAGTGAATATGTTTAGGTCTAGGTAATCTCAATCCCTTTATAGATAGTTCATAACCCTTATGGATTTTCTTTGTTTTTTGATTTTCTAAAAATATCTTTGCTTCTATGTGGGTATCAAACTTATAGGTTTTTGTATTTCCTGTGTAACCTATTCTTCCATAAGTAGCTGTTACTGTTTTGTTTTCTAAGCTTAACTCATAAAACTTATGATGCTTTTCATTTGATAGTTCTAGGTAAATTGTTTCTATTGTTTCTTCTTTGTGTTCTATTATATCTATTTTTTCATTAGTTCTTAGATAATACCTAAATAAACCACATTAACAGCATTATTCTCTAAACTACTTCGTGAATCATAATATTTAACCATCTCTACTGATGCATGACCTGTCCCATTCATTATATCTACAAGTGATATATTATTAGATAATGCTAATTCAATAAATGTTTTTCTAAATGAATGAGGAGTAATATTTTTCTCTGGTAAGACCTCATAAACAACACTATGAACTATCCTGTTTATCTGAGTTGTAGATAATGGTTTAGATGTATCTTTATCAGATGATGCATTGTTTCTTGTAGGTGTAAATATATATTCTGAATTTTCCTCTACAAAATTGTTTTTGTATTCCATCAGGTAGTTATATAAAGGGATTGGTAATGGTAGCTTTTTAATAGTTCTACCTTTTTGATATACCTCTATATATGGGTTAGTTTGATGGTGTATGTCTTGCCATTGAAGATTAGCTACTTCATTACGTCTTAAAGCTAATGAAAACATAAAACATATAAGTAGATAATTACGATAAGCTCTTTTACTTTTAGTATAATTCTTTTTTAGAAATGATATTATCTCTTGCATCTCTCCTCTTGATAAACTCTCTGTATTACTGGTTTTACGCACCTTTTCAGCTTTAAATCTAGTTAATGGATTTTTAGGATAATGATATACATCTACAAGAAAATTGAAAAATGATGAAAGAGAATAAGCTTTCCTGTTTATGGTTTTTGGATTTAGTATTCTATTAGGATCTTTTGTTGGTGTTCTTTTATGGGAGTATATATATTTATTGAGCATTTTTGACATATCAGAGTAATAGATATTAGCTATTTGGTATAAATAATTTACTTCTAATTCATTAAAGAATTTAAGAATATCTCTTCTATATGCTGATTTTGTTTCAAAAGACTGGAATTGTACTAGAAATTCATTATCTAATACTTCAATAAGTGTCTTATTAGCTACATCTTCACGATGAAAAGCAAGGTTAATAGCTTTAGAACTAATAGCATCATATTCTTCTCTAACCCTTTTCTTTTCAGGGTCTTCGGCTATCTTTACACCTAATAGGTTCGTTAATTCTTTTTCTTCCATAATATTTTAATTATATAGGTAGATATTTAATATTAAATCCTTTCGTCATTCGTCATTGTATTTTCGTCATTAAAATTTCATCATTTACAAGTATAGAATGTGTGTTATCGAATGTAAACATGATGTAACGTAATAAAGATTATGAGTAAAGATACATCCTTTAAAGCAAGTCTATCTCTATAGATTAGTAATGAGTTACTTCTTTAATATTATTGTAATTTTTACTTACAACATATTGATAAATAAAACAACATTTAGTATAATATCTTATGGGTGTTGCTTCTCTTAAAGATTAATCTTTAAGAGAGGGTTTTAAAAAGTGTTAATTTCTCAAGATATAATAAAAAGCTAAGTGAATTAATTCACTTAGCTTTTTTACTAAAATTTATTTTTAAATTTCTGATATATTTTTCATTATATCTTTGATTTTATTAATAGTTTTATTTCCTAGACCATAAGGAATAACACATTCTATAGCTTCATCAATATAAGAAAGGGATAATAATTTATTAAACTCAGTTTTTAAATATTTTTTTAATTTTTTATTCTTCAAATTAATTATTTCTTCTAATAGTTCTATTCTATTATTTAGGATAAAAACTATATCTTCAAAATCATGACTAAATCGAATATCAGTTCCACCTCTGTTATTATTAGCTTGTATCTTAGTTGCTAAAAAATATGGTGCTGAAAATATTTGTATTGATAATTTTTCATTAATTTTAAAATCTATTACATTTTCTAAGCCTATTCTATACCATTCATTTGTAAAACCAAAAATTTTAAAATCTACAGGCATTATATCTACTGTTAAATGCAAATAATTCCAACGACAAATAGGAGCATTTTCTCTAATATCATTTTTAAAATTTCTTTTTCTTAATTCTTGTTCAAAATTGTTAAACTCATTTCTAATACTAATATTAACTACACAATCAACATCCTCTGTATATCTAATATCTAAATCTAGTTTATTTGTAGAATAAAAACCTACAACTGAACCCCCTACAAAAATAACTTTTTCTATTAACTCATTACCTAGACCAGAAGATATTAATTCAATCATTTCAGTATTTCTATTATTCAATTCTAAACCTCTTCTTTAATTCTTGATAAGCAATATTAATTTCTCTTACTCTACCTACTCTTAAACAATCTATTAAAGATATAAATTCATAAAAATTAGAATCTTCTTTTACTGCATAAATTATATTTTTATATAAAGGTTCTATGGATTCTCCTTTTAAATAACCATCTTCATCTTTTATCACATAAATCTCATTACTTGATTTTATAATTTTTGATAAAGGTAAAGCTGAATGAGCTGTAGGTATACCTTTTACAACGGCTCCAGGTATTGCTGGGAATACATATTTTAAACCATATTTTAAAAAATCAAGAAAAGATAAAAGTCTTATATTTTTTTTATCTTCATCAATTAAACCAGAAATTTTACACCTATTCAAAGCTTCTGATATTTCAGATTGGCTTAAAAATAATTGATTTGCTAAATCAGTTATTTTCCAATTTTTATTATTTATTGAAATTATTTTTAAAAGTACCGCTATGTCTTGCGGTCTCATTCCTTTATGTTCTTTCATAAATTAATCCATATCTAATATCGCAAATTGCGATATTAGATATTTTATCATAAATAAATTTTTTTATGAGAAGTAACTAAAAATACTACCTAAGAAAGAAAAAATCAAAAAAAAACTTCCTCATTATAGAAGCTTAAAGAAATTATGCAAGGGTAAAATGAACAAGCCCTTTGCATAATCCTTTTAAGCTTCTTTTCATAATGCCTCGTTTTCTTTTTCTTTTTCTTTTTTTTTATTCATGTATTTTTTATGGAGGTTTTTATGAGAGTTTCTATTACTGGTTCACGTGGGCTTAAGGTTTCATATAGTGATATTGAGTCACATTTACCATCTGGTACTACTACTATTATTTCTGGTGGAGCAACTGGTATTGATACTATTGCTTCATCTTTTGCTAAGTCTAAGGGTTATAGTCTATTAGTCATTAAGCCTGACTATTCAGGTTCTATACCTTCTCGTGTTGCTCCTTTACTTCGTAACACTGACATTATCTCACAGTCTGATTATTGTATTTTCTTTTGGGATGGTGTTAGCCGTGGTACTAAGGACACTATATCTAAGGCTATTAAGTCTGGTAAGCGGGGCAAGGTTGTAGTTATTGGTTCATGTGTTGTTAATTCTGTTATTCGTTTTTAAGTTTAGTGAGAGGTTTTTATGATTACAAAAGTTAGAACAAAAAAATATAGTTTTGAAAGTGTTTTTAAAGAGCATTTTTCAAGTTTTACAAATAATGATTTATTGGATAAATTCGATTCAATAAAAGATGAAATATCAAATACTTATGATGAAGTTTTAAATTATAAGTTGTTTCAAATGTTAAAGATGCTCAAAAGAGAGTTAATTAAGAGAGATTTATATTTTTAAGTTTATTATTTTAAAATTTATAATTTAGTATAAATATGATATAATTTATTTAATTACTTTAATTTATATCTATTTATATATTATATGATTGATATTTTTAAACAAATTAATATTTATCTTGAATTTATAGATGAAAAACATCATAAGTTTTATGAGTTAAGTTTGGATAAAAATCTTTTAAAAATTAATTATGGAAGAATTGGAAGAAAAGGTAAATTAAAACTAATTTATTTTCAAGAATATGAACAAGGTTATAAGTTATTTCAAAATCAATTTACAAAGAAACTTAAAAAAGGTTATAAAAAAGCTATTAAAGGTTTAACTTTACCTAGAATAAAAGGTGTTCATCCTAATCAACTTAGTCTGTTTAGTATTTAATTAAAATTTTTTGTAACAAAGTATTTACATTTTGTAACATTTATTGTAAACTAATATTAAGCTTGATAAGTGAGCAGTGAAGAGTGAAAAATGAAAAGAAGATTTTTGTTAATTAGCTTTTTACATTTCACTCCTCACTTTTCATATCAAGTGATGATGACCGTTACAATTAGCAAAAAATATATATAAGGGAGGGAAACCTCCCATTTTCATTTCCATTATATTTTTATACTATTCTTCTCTAAAAACTTTGATATTTGCTCTTTTGTAAATCAGTAAAAAGTGAAAAGTGATGAGTAAAAAGAAAATTTACTTAAGTTAAAGACCTATCCTAAAGATAGAATTTAGTTTAGTTTGATAAGTTTACTCTTATGGCTAAATTCTCTTTTCACTTCTTACTTTTTATTTCTCACTTTTCAATCAATGTTTTATGAAAATATTCATCTCCAAAACCTGCTTTTGGCATTTCTAAAGCTGAATCTAATAAACCTTAATCACGTATACCATGGGAGCTACCATAGACATCTATTGAAGATTTATGAAGAATCAAGACTTGTTTTTTACTTAAAAACTTAACCTCAGACATTACTGAGCAAGTTTTTTATAAACATCATCAAATCTTTTAAAACTTTCGTTCATAGCTAAATTAAATACTTCATCATCTATTTCTGAACTTTTAGAACTTTGTTCCTTTAAAAACTCTTTTTCTTTTTCAAGTCCTAATTGTATATATTCTCGAATAATAACAGCCATAGGCTTTTTTTGAATAAAACTAGAGGCTCTTAGCTTTTCATATAAATTTTCTTCAACTTTAATATTAAGAGCTTTCATTATATTTTTATCTTTTTAAACTATATAACTATATTTAAAGTTTACTACATATATATCTTTATATCAAAAAGAAAAAAGCTAAGGAAATCATCTCCCTTAGCTTTTTTGTATAATTTGGAATTTCTAACTTTCTATTAAATAATCATATTCTTTATCAATTACTTTAACTAAAAAATCTTTTCTTGTA
>JAXLXG010000048.1:0-20341 GCA_046328075.1 Candidatus Sericytochromatia bacterium | reverse complement strand
TTATTGTTGATAAACAAGTTATTAATGAGAGTGATAGTTTTAATAATGTCTTTTTCATATTTTATTAGTAGTTCAAATTCCTTAATTCATTACATGCATCTTTAATTTTTAATTCACAAGCTCTTTTATAGTAATTTACAGCTTTATAATTCATTTTTTTCTTAGAATAAATAATCCCCAAATTATAATATGCTTGAGGGTTTTTATCATTTATTTCAATTGCTTTTTCAAAGCTTTGAATAGCTTTATCTTTATCTTTTTTGTACTTATAGTACCATTTACCTAATATTGTATAAGCAATATCATTATCTGGATTATTATCTATAATAGTATTCAAAAGCTTAATTTGTGGTTCTTTTATCCATTCCCCTTTACCATTAAAATCATAACCTATAGCCCAAAATAAATTTACCAAAGAGCTATTAGGCAAAATATTACTAGCTGTAATAATATTTTTATCTTTAGGATCAAGTTTTTCTTCTACAGCCCATAACCATAAATAAGATTCACCATTTGTCTTATCAATTTCAAGTGATTTTTTTGCTTCTTCTTGTGCTAAACTTGAAAGTTCTTGAGTTGTATAAGAAATAGACATTGCCCTATGTGTTTCAACTAAATTGGGATTAATATCATAAGCAAAAGTAGCATTTTTTATAATCTCATTCTTTAATTTTGCTTGTTCAATATTACTTTCATATCTAAGAATTTGATAAAAATACAGCAAATATAAAGTTTCAACTTTACCTGCATATAATAAAGGATTATTTTTATTAATTTCTAAACCTTTATCATATAATTCTAAAGATTCTCGTAAATCTTTTTCTCCTAGTTTTAAATATGAATCTCTACCTTTTTTATAATAATTCATAGATTCATCTTGATATTCGACAGAAGATACTATTTTTTCTTCATAAGCTTTAGCTTCAATATTTATAATAGAGTAAGATAATAATATTCCTATAAAAGATTTTAATAGTTTATATTTCATAATACTATTTTCCTAATAATAATTCATTTATCAATAATAAAATAATGTGTATTTGTATTTCACATAAAACTTTTTTTTCTAAATGTTTAAGATCTGATAATTCAAATATAATTACATTACCATAGTTTGATAATACTGAGAATGTTGAGTTATCATAATCATCTGCAATTTCTGACATTTCAAAGAAACCTTGTCCCATGTCTTTATCGTTGTATGATGTATCTATTTCAAGATTATAACTGTAGATAACTTCTCTTAATTTATTGCATATATTTTTATTTAATCTTGGTATAACAGGAAAATATATAGGAATAATTTCATTACAATGATATTCATCATGTAGTGGAAAACTAAGAATTGGTTTATATTTTTGAGCTAAATTAACTAATGCTTTTGTTTCTTCTCTTGGATTATTTAAACACCAATCAACTTCTTGTGAACTTGTTTTCATTGTTTTTTCTAAACTCATTCCATTATTTGGCTGATCATCAAAATTTAAGCATGGAATAAAAAGCCATTTTATATCTAGTGATGAGAATAAACTATTTTCTTGTAAAAGATATTTAATTAAAAATAAAATACTGGTACCACCTATAGACTCAGAAGGATCTGGAAATCCATAAAGTAAAATATTTTTTTTACCATTTCCTATTTCATATAATTCTATAGGGTTATTTTTAGAGCTATATCCTAATATTTGTTTATTTAATTTCTTATTAGAATCAGATATTTCTCTAACCTCTTTTAATAAATCATAAGGAGATATGATCTCTTTTATATTTTCTGTAATTTCTTTAGATAAATTTTTATAATTCATAAAACATAATACTAAAATAATAATTTGAATATTCTATCAAATTATTTGGTTTTATAAATTATTAGATATAAAAATTAAAATAGTATATTTGAGTATATTCTTAAGAAATATTTTTTTAAGTTAAATTTGTTAATAGATTAAGAAAGAATTCTTTTTTAGTTATGATATTAATATTAAAGAGATTTTTGTTGTGAAGGAATAATTTAAATTAATGAGTTCTCAAGGTATTTCAGGTAATAATAGTATTTATAATAATCTTGCTATTAAGCCAACTACTACAAATGCTAATCCTGTAAAAACTGATAAAACATCTGTACAACAAACTAATACACAGAATTACAATTCATCTGCAACCCTTTCGAAAATAGGTTCTGCTGCAACATCAATAAGTCTTACAGAAAATCAAAATACATCAGAAAGAACAGCACAACAAATAATAAGTGGTTTAACACTTTATAAGAAAAATCCTACAAGATTTGCGGCTGAAGTTAGTAAGATACTTCAAAATGATAAAGAAAGAGCTACTTTGATAAGACATTTTGGTTTAGATAGCTCAATAAATCAAAAGAATTTAGGTATAGCAATGTTTTTAGAGGCAGGAGAAGGTTTAAAAAGAGAAGAAATGATGCCTGTAGGTGCTGTAATCTTAAATAGAGCTTTAGCAAATAATTTAGCAATGGCTGCTAGTGGTAAGACAAAAGTATTTAATGTTTCTGATATTATCAGGGAAAGAAACCAATTTGCAATAAGAGGTTCATATAATACAACTATGAATGGTGGTAGAAAGGATGCTATAGCTAATGGAACAAGTGATATTGTTCAAAATATGGTAAAAGATTTATGCAAAGGTGATGTTGGTAAACAAGAAAAATCAGAAACTATGTTTTATTTTCAAAGAGCTACATTAAGAAATCAAGCTTTTAGAGCAGGAGAGCATAGTTTTAGTGCAACTCCTTCTAGAGTTCAATATATGAATGGCAATTATTTAATTGGAGCTGGTTCAAACGGTTATTATCAAAAGTAGTTTTTTGATAAAATATAATCAAACAAAATTGATTTGCCTATTTTGAAACAAATAATCCTCTAAACAATCTAGCTTTAAGATATTATTGTAAAAATGCATATTATAAAATTTCAATTATGTTTAAGATAGATTCGTGATTACTATCAAATATAAAGTCATGAAATTAGCCAATATTATATAAGAACTAAAGATAATTCTTGAGTAATTACGAATATAATATTATACAAATCTTTAAAAAAGGGAATAGTTATTTGAGAGTAAAAAGAAATTTTAAGGTTTGTATTGTCGGAGCAGGTTTTGGGGGAATTACCACACTTTTCAACCTAAATAATTATTTTGAAAATAACTCTGATATTCAAATAATTTTAATAAGTGATAATGATTCTTTTATTTTTACTCCTTTATTACATGAAGTTGCAACAGGTGAAGTAAGACCAGAAACTGTTCAATATCCAATAAAAAAGCTTGAAAAAGAATTAGATAATTTTACTTTTATACATGATAAAGTTAATGATATAGATTTTTTAAATAAAAAAATCATATGTAATACACATAATATAAGCTATGATTACCTTGTTTTAAGTGTTGGTGTTGTAAATAATTACTTTGGTAATAGTTCAATTAGAGAAAATTCTTTATCTTTAAAAAATGTTGAAGATGCTTTAAAAATACGTTCTAAAATAACAGAATCAATAAAAAATATATATCATTCTGAGGAGTATAAAAACTTTGTTGTAGTTGGTGCAGGTGCAACAGGTGTTGAGGTTGTAGGAGGAATGGTATTTTTTATTAAAGATCAGTTAGAATCTTTAGGTATAGATTTTAAAGATATAAATATTTATTTAGTAGAAGCAACAAATAATGTTCTTCAAGAAATGCAAGATGAAAAATATTCAAATATGGCAATTGAAAGGCTAAATGAAATTGGAGTAAAGATTTTAACCAATCATGAAGTAAAAAATTATGATGGAATTAATATAAATATTTTTGATAAAGAGAATAATAAAGAAATAAATATAAAGTCTAAAACTTTAGTTTGGACAGCAGGTTTTAAAGCAAATCCATTAAATGACAATTTAAAAACTCAAAAAGATGAAAAAAATAAAATAATTGTAGATGAGTATTTATCAACACCTGATTATCCAGAAGTATATGCGATAGGAGATAATGTTGTAGTTCAAAATCAAAAACTTTGGACTACTGCACAAGTTGCAGTTCAACAAGCAAATACTGTATCACATAATATATATTCAAAAACTAGGCTTTTTAGATATAGTAAAAAATTTAAATATTTTCATCAAGGAGCTTTAGTTACAATAGGAAAAAATTATGGCATAAGTGATTTATTTGGTTTAAAAATAACTGGATATTCTGGATGGTTTGTATGGAAACTAATTCATGTGGTTAAAATGCAGGGTATTTCTAAAAAAGTGAATGTTTTTCTAGATTGGCTTAAAGCTCTTTCTTATAAAAGATATGGAACATAAACTGAGTTTTCAATAATTCTCTAATCTTTCTTTAATCTTTGTTTTTGTAGAATTAAATTATAAAAATAATATTGAAGAAAGGAAAAAAATATGACACCAGCTCATATACATTTAATGATTAATCATTTACCTTTATTTACTGGATTAATGGGTATTTGTTTATTAATATATTCCCTTATAACTAAAAATAAATCTTTTGAAAAATTATATCTAATTTTGTTCATTTTCTCAGCTTTAAGTATTATTCCTACTTATTTTTCAGGGGATAGAAGTGAGGAAGTTGTTGAACATATTAAAGGGGTTTCTGAAAGTTTAATTCACCCACATGAAGAAATGGCAGAGAAAGCTTTAGCTTTAACAATATTTTTAGGAATACTTTCTCTCTGGAAATTATTTATGAAATCAGAAGATAAATTATCAAAAATAATTGCCAACTTAATAATAGTTTCTTCATTTATATCTTTAGGTCTTATAGGTAATACAGCTTATTTAGGTGGTCAGATTAGACATAGTGAGATTCGTTCTGATTCTAATATGTCATTAGAAAATGAAAAATCTAATGAATCTGATGATGAAAAATCAGAAAAGGAAGAGAAGGAAGAAAAAGGCGAAAAAGATTAAAATATTTCTTGTTTATATCATAATAACTATATTTCAGATGTTCAACCTTATATCAAATATAAGGTTTTTATTTTTGATATAACAAGAATTTTAAGGATTGAAAAGATTTACACAGCTATTTAATAATAAGATAATAAGTAATATTCAACATAATTATAAATTTAAGATAAAGAGGTTAAATGAAGGTTTTAGTTGTCGAAGATGAAATAGAATTAGCAAATTTAATAAAAAAAGGATTAGAAGAATCTGGATTTACTATTGAAATTTGCCATGATGGAGAAGAAGGATTATATATGGCAACTGAATATGAATTTGATGCAATAGTTTTAGATGTAAATCTCCCTAAAATTAATGGTTTTGAAATATTAGAAAGAATAAGAAAGAAAAATCTCTCTTTACCAGTTTTAATGTTAACAGCTATGGGTGATGTTTCTTATAAAATAAAGGGCTTAAACTCTGGTGCTGATGATTATATTTCAAAGCCTTTTGATTTTGATGAACTGATTGCAAGACTACACGCGATCATTAGAAGAAGTAAAGGTAAGGCTTCTCCTATCTTAAATATTGATGATTTAGAAATTAATCTTAACTCTAAATCAGTTAAAAGAAATAATATTGAAATAAAACTATCATCAAGAGAATTTAACTTATTAGAATATCTTGCTTTAAATACTGGTCGTGTTATAAGTAGAATAGAAATTTCTGAACATTTATATGACTTTGATACTGATAGTAATGTTATAGATGTATACATTAATTATCTAAGAAATAAGATAGACAAAGGTTTTAAAAGAGAATTAATTAAAACAATTCGTGGTGCAGGATATATTCTTGAATGAAATTTAATTCTATTAAAATAAAGTCTTTTTTATATCTATTCTCTTTTACGTTATTACTTACTATAATAATCTCTTTTTTATCTGTTCAAAAATTTAAAGAGCTTATGTTTTTTTCAATAGACAAAACATTAAAAAATGAAGCTGATATTATTATTGGTTTAATGAAAGAAGATAAAAATTTTATTGAATTAGAAATAACAGAGATTAAAGATGGTAATTATATAAAAAATAACTCTGGTCATTATTATAAATTAAATATGATTTCAAAAAACTCAGGATTTAAAGTGCATGAAACTAATAAAGTTTTAAATAAAGTTGTATCACCTTCTTTAATAGATCAAAACTATGAATTTAAAATTTTAAATGTAGAGAAGGTAATAAATAAAGATAGTGAAATTTTCTTTTCATCTAAAGATATTAATAATAATCCTTTGAGAGTATTAAAAAAGAATATAAACTATAAAAATAAAGATATAGAGCTATATGTTTCAGAGCCAATATCTGATACATTACACTCAATTCAAGAATTTAAATTTTTTATAACAATAATATTTTTAATATCAATTTTATTTTCAATAATAATAATTACTAGCCTTATAAAACTGTTTTTAAAGCCTATTGCAGACTTTTCTAATGAATTAAGTAATATTAATCATAAAAATTTGGATCTAAGCTTAGATATTAATAATTACCCAGAAGAATTAAAAAATATGGTTTTTTATTTTAATAAAATGATGGAAAAAATAAGTAAAGCATTTGAAACAGAAAAACTTATACTATCTGAAGCATCACATAAACTAAAAACTCCCTTAGCTGTAATTAAAAGCCATTGTGATATATCCTTAAAAAAAGAAAGAACAAAAGATGAATATATTGATACATTAAAATCTATAAAATCAACAACAAATAAAATAAATTCATTAGTTCTTGGTATCCTATCTTTAGCAAAGTTAGAGTCTGAGTCTATTAAACATAATAATTTTGAAAGATTATCAATCATTGATGTCTTAAATACTTCAATTGATTTAACTGAGTTATTAGCTTATCAAAAAAATATCAAAATTAATTTTGAATATAATAATGACTATTATCTTGTTGGTGATAGGGATAAGATAGTTGAAGCTATAGTAAATATAATTGAGAATGGAATAAAGTATAATCTACAAGATGGAACTATTGATATAAAAATCATGAAAAATGATAATAATTTATTATTATCTATAAAAGATAATGGAATCGGAATAAGCTCAGAAAATCAAAACAAAATATTTGAAAAATTTTATAGAGTAGATAATTCAATTGAAGGTTCTGGTTTAGGATTAAATATTTCAAAGACAATTATTGAAAGTCATAATGGCAAAATTGAAATTGTAAGTGAGGTTAATAAAGGGACAGAATTTATTATAAAACTACCGATTATTAATTAAATTTACTTAAAATAAATAAAAGAAAGGTAATATTAACTATTACCTTTCTTTTTCTCTATATATAAAATACTATATATTATTTCACATATCTAAGTAAAAAAACTTAAACATTGAGTCAATTAACTATTCATAAATAACAGTTGTTAAATAATCTTTTGCATTTTTCCTGAATGTATTATCCATTAAATTTTTATATTCGTGGAAAAATCTTTGATGCTCATTTTCAGGAAAATCACTAAACTCTATAGCAGAAGCAATTATTTCATCAAAATATTTATCATAAAACTCAATCATTTTATCATCAAGATTTTTAAAATTCTTTTCACAGAAATCATTGAATCTATCTGTTTCAAAATACTCATCACTCATCTTTACATATTTATTATATTTTTCTTCTTGCGATAGTTTAGGATCGTTTAAGAAGCTTAAATATTTTTCTTGTTCGAGATCTATTTTTAGATCTTTTTCTGTTACAGCACAATAACTAAACCATTTTATAAGTGAACAAATTAACCAAGGAAAATGAACATGAAGCGATGTAAAATTACTATCAGGACAAGCGTTAGCAAAGTCTATTGGATGTATTACATTATTTTTAACTAGTGATTCAAAAGAATTATATGTCCATCTCATATATGAATTAATAAACTTTACATAATTTTCTAATCTTGAAAACATTTCTTTATTAACTCTAAGTTTTTCAGGACTATAATGTTCATGTAATGGAGCTTCTGGAACAAATCTCATTGGTAAAACTTGAGGGCCGATAGCCATACATCTAATAAAATGATCATAGTTTTCAACAGCTTTTTGAAGATGGAAAGCTCTACCACCTGTTTCATTATCATATTTATCATATAATTCTTCTAAAGAATCTATTTTAAATACATCACTTCCTCCACCTCCAAAAGATTTTTTTAAGAATAAAGGAAACTCATTATTAAATTCTTTTTCAACTGTATCTTTTAAGTAATTATTTTGAGCATAGAAATGTTCTCTTATTTTTTGACTTTTTATTTTATATTTTTTAGCTCTATTTAAACCTTGATGTACTTTATCCCAATCAGTGTTACTTAAATTTGGATCATAACCAAATTTAGTATTTTTAGCTATTAATTTTTGTTGATATTCCCATAACTCTTGTCTATGTTGTGATTCTGTATATGGGTAAAACTGAGGAAGTAAAACTGTTTTTGGAAAAACATCTTTAGGATGAATTGCTCTTGCCATTAAATCATATGTACTGTGCTTATCATGATTATCATTTGAAAAGCTGTTATTAATAATATGCATTTGGGAATTCATTGCTTGTTGTGACCAACATTTATAATAGTCGTTCCAATGAATTGTTCTATCAACTAATAAATCAGACTCATTATTAAGATTTTCACCACATAAAAGAGGACGTGCTATTATTCTATTAAGTTCAATTTTATATTCTTTTCCATTGTGTTTTATTGTTGGATCAAGAAAATCTAAAAATGTTTTCATGGCAACACGCATACTCCAGTCGTAGGATGCCATTAAGCTAATTTTTTTTACTTCCATAATTTTTAACTTCTTTCTAGTAAAAGGGATTACAACACTATTTATATAAGGCTGTATAATATCAATTTTTAAACTATAATACAATCTAAATCATGTATTTATTTAAAAAAGTTAGTTTATGAATATATCAATAATAACATTAGGCTCTAGAGGCGATGTTCAACCTTATTTAGCTTTAGGATTAGGATTAAAAGAGCAGGGTTTTAATGTAAAACTACTTGCAAATGAGAACTTTAAAGAGTTTATATCAGACTTTAATATTGATTTTCATCCAATAAGAGGAAATGTTCACGAGCTTGTAAATTCAGAGGCTGGAAAGGATTTATTAGAATCAGGTTACTCTATTAAATTTATAAAAAAATTTACCAATATAATGTCAGAATATTTTGATAACTTTTTTGATGATATGTTAGAAGGAACTAAGGGAACAGACTTTATAATTTTTTCTCCCCTTTGCTTTGTAGCTCAACAAGTTGCTGAATATTTAGGTGTAAAGTCTATGACTGCAAATTTACAACCTTTTAATAGAACAAATGAGTTACCTAGTTTTATGTTTCCTGAAACATTTAGTTTTATTCCAAAATATAATTTAATGACTCACTTAGTTTTTGAACAAGCTGTCTGGCAATCAGTAAGACATACAGTAAATAAAAATATTGTAAAAAAATTAAATAGACCCAAAATAGGTTTTTGGGGGCGAAGAAATGAACTTGAAAAATTAAAATTTCCTATGATTTATGGTTTTAGTAAATATATTATTAAAAGACCAAATGACTGGAATAAAAATCATAAAATAACAGGATATTGGTTTTTAGATACACAAAAAAATTTTAAACCTGAAAAAGAGCTATTAAAATTTTTAGACACAGATAAAAAGATTATTTATGCTGGTTTTGGAAGTATGGTAAACAGAAATCCAGAAGAAACATCAAATATGATAATCAAATCTATAAAAGGTTTAAATGTTAAATTAATTATAATGACAGGTTGGGGAGGCTTAAGTATTAGTGATAATTATGAAGATATTCATGTTGTTAATCAAATTCCTCATGATTGGATTTTTCCAAAAATAAATGCTGTAATACATCATTGTGGTGCTGGAACTACTTCAGCTACATTAAGAGCAGGTATTCCTAGCATTTCTGTACCATTTTTTGGTGATCAACCATTTTGGTCTAATCAAATTTATAAACTTGGATTATCTACTAAACCAATTAATAGAAAAGATTTAAATTCTTCAAATCTAAGAGAGGCAATAATAGAATCTATAGCTAATGATAATTTAATTAATAGGGCTAAAATCATTTCTAAAAAAATAAACTCTGAAAATGGGATTAGTAATGCTGTAGAAACTATAAAGCAAATTATTTAATAACTATATATCTAAAATAAAAAATTTTAGTTTTGAACAATACTATACTTAAACAAGTAAAACAATTTTAAATATTTAATGACAAGATGAGTTAATTTCTTAATTCTTCATTCATCTTTTGTTATTCAACTTATATATTTCCATGAAAGAATTTGATTTTATTTACATATTTATTAACTTGTGGAGGTAATTTTTTTCCTGCTTCAAGATTTTTCTTTAGAGCATTAGGGCCCATATAATATGAAGCAAGTGTTTTATTGATATCCCCATTAAAAATCTTTGATAATTTACTTAAGTATCTAGCTGTTCCCTTAATATTTTCTATAGGGTTAAAAGGATTTGTTATACCAACTTCTAGAGCTGTACCTCTTTTTAATTGTCCCAATCCAATAGCACCAGAGCTTGAAATAACAGAAGTTCTAAAACTTGATTCTTTAGCCATTAATGCTATTACTAATTTAGGATCAATATTATTTTCTTGACTATATTTATTAACATTTATAATTATCTTATCAACTAAAGAAGGATGGATTTTTGGATTGTGTGATATTATAAATTCTCTTATTTTTTGAGGATTAGTAATTTGTTCTTCTTGGTTGAGCTCTTGTATTTCATAATTTATATTATTTTCTTCTATTAAAAGATCTTTAATATTACTTTCAATAATTCTTCTTCTTGTTTCAATATCTGTATTATAAAAATCCTTTGTATTAATTGAATCATAGTCTTGTGCAAGTACTTGAAAATTTAATAATAATACTAATGAAACTGAAGAAAATAATATATTCAAAACTTTCATACCAAAACCTCATAAAAACATAAAAAATATGACAAAATATCATATTTATAACTTAATTTATTTATTTTACTATTACGATTTAGTTGGATATATATTTTTATTATGTATTTGATGTAGTATATACAAAACAAATATTAAAAGGTGTAAAGCTTTAATAATTGTTAACATAAAAAGCACTTAATTAAATTTAATTTTAAGTACATATTAAATTAATTTTTTCTTTGTTTAATAACGTATAACTAATTACAATACTTAATAGCTTTTTATTTCAGAATAACAATAATAAATAAAATATTTTCTTAACAATTAATTTATAAACATTTAAAATAATTATGCGTAAGTTTTAAGTAAAAACTCTGATACTAATATTAAGTTAGTAAAATGTTAATTAGTTAACTATAGGTTTGGAGGAAATACAGTAATGTGTGGAACAATAGGAATGGGTTCTAGATTAGTTGTAACAATAGACAATCAACAAAAAAGTCAATTTAATACTTTAGATGAAGCTAGAAAGGCAGCAAAAGATCATCAAGGTAATGAAGCTATTGTTAGAAATGATGATGGCTCGTATAGTTTACATACAATTTCTGATAATCCTACTGAAGAAAAAGCTATTATTGAAAAAGTTGATAATGGTATGGTTGCAAAGGGGCAAGTTTCAAATTTTGCACCTCAAGTAGTTGAGTTTAGTATATCTAATGGTCTCTGGAGTAAATCAGTAAGTACTGAAAATAATGTTGGAGAAAAAGACTATATGTCCGAAGTTGGTTCCGAGATAAGAGGAGCTTACCTATCCGCATCTAAAACGGGAAAAAACGAGTTTGCTACAGAAGATGATGCTATTGCAGCAGCTAAACAGCATTCTGGAATTGAAGCTGTTGTAAAGGGGCAAGACGCTAAAGGTAATGTTGTTTATAAACTTTATAGAGCTACAGAAGAAGATGTACAGAAAATTCAAAATAATCCAGACTACAAAGGGAAAGTAACTGCTTTCGTTGTACCACCAATGATTAATATTCCTTTTATTAGTTCTGATAATGTTATAAAAGTTGGAGCTCCTAAAGGTTCTACAACAGGTACTACAGCTACTGGAAGTACAACTCCTGTGGCTAGTTCTACAACTACTAGTACAACTTCTACTTCTAGTGTTTCTTCTTCATCTAGTTCAAGTACCAGTTCTAGCTCTACTTCTACATCAACTCCTGCAACAGAGACATCTGATTATAATTATGGATATGATTTTGATTATGATTTTATATGTGGACCTTATAGCCCATATATTCCTGGTGAAATAAGTTTCCCTACAGAAGCTCCTAGTTCTTCTGCAACATCTTCAACTTCAGGAACTACAACTACTCAAACACCAACAGCACCATCAAGTAGTGAGTTTTCACTTACAAATCCATCTTTAACAACACCAACATTTAGCACCTCATTTGGCACTAAATATCCATCTACAAGCTTACTTGGTGGAGCTTATAGTAATTCTTTATTAAGCCCTACACCTACTAGTTATGGCTCATCTCCAACACTATATCCATCTTTAGGATTAACTAACAATTTTTCTTCTAGTTCTTCTTTATATGGAAATGGAAGTAGTTTTGGTTTTAATTATGGATTATCATCTGGCTTTAATTATTCTAGTGGATTAGATAATAACTTAGGAATAAATAGAAAACTTCTTCTAGATGATGATTATTATTCATCAATTGATTTGGGAGCAAAAGTTAATATTGCAGAGACCATATCTTCTAATTCTAATTATAAGTTCAATAATAATATTAGTGCTGGTAATCAAGAGGAGATAGCTCATTCTATAGATGAGCAAAAACAAAATATAGTAGATAATCAAAAAGCCTTAGAAGATAAGAGTAAAGAAGTTGCAAATAATATTTCTAATGTATTTAAAGATTCTAATAGTGGTTCATCTTTATCTTTAGCAAATTCTGCAAAAAATATTACTGTCAATGATTTAGGCGATTTTGCAAAATATGCAAAAAATACTGATGGCTCAGATATGACAGATAAACAATTAAAAGATTTTATTAATTCAAGTCTTAAAAATGTACAATCAGGTAAAATGCTTACTCCTAAAGAATTAATTATGTTATCTGCAACAGCTAACTTTGCTTTAAAAAATGAAACAAATCTAGATCCTAAAATTAAAGAATCTTTAAAAAATATAGTAGAAACTGGTTCTAGTGTAAGTTCTGATATGGATAAGTTTAGCACACTCATTCAGGCTAACAATGATGTAATTAAAGCATTAGAAGAAAAATTAAAAGTTTTAGTTCCTGAAAGTGCAGAAGCTAAGGCAACAAAAAATCAAATTGAGGCAATACAGAAAAATAATATAGATTTAGAAGCGAATGGAACTGATATTACTAAAGTTCCTTCTCAAGATTTAATAAACTCTACATTAAATGTTGAGCTTTCTAATATAGCTAGTCAAATCTCTACAAAGAATTATAGTGATGCTATGAAAGATCTAAATGGAATATCTGATATATTAAATGATAAAACAAAAACCTTTGAACAGAAAATAGATTTAATTAGTAGCCAGTTCCCTAATACTTCATTATCTTCTTTAGTAAACATGAAACTTTTAAATGAAAAATCTTTAGATGGTATTAGCTCAAAAATTAATAGTCTAAAAGCTGATTTAGAATCAAAAGGTGAAGTAAAACATAATGAAGAGATTAGTGCTAATAAAGAAGCAACTAAAAATATTAAAACTCCAGAATACCAAAGTCCTATAAAAGCCAAAGAAGAACTTGCTAAAAAGACTAATACAATGGTAAACGATTTAATATCATTAGATGCTCAAAAATCAAATGCTATAAATGAGAAAATATATACAATGCTCTCAAATGCAAATGTAAAGGTTAGTGAACTACCTAATTCTTTAAAGAAATATGCAAAAAATGCTGATGGTTCAGACATGACAGACCAACAACTTAAAGAGTGTATTTCTTCAGCTGTACAAAAACTCGAAAAAGGAGAAAAATTAAATCCAAGAGAAATACTTTTATTATCTGGTGTTTCTGCAAATTTATTAAAGGATAAAAATCTAGATCCTGCTGTAAAAGCTAGATTAGAAGCTGTTGTGAATAATGGTCGTGCATTAAAAGTTGATATGGAGAAATTTGAGCTTGTAACCAAAGCTAATAATGCTGTAATAAACGCATTAGAAGATAAACTAAAACTTTTAGATCCTAATAGTGCAGAGGCTAAGGCAACTCGAGCTGAAATAAATGCTTTAAAAAGAGAAAATAATTCAATGAGTCCAGATTCAACTACTGGTGCTGATGAGATAATTGATGCTAGCTTAAACTCTGGAGGAGCAAGTAATGCAAGAAGAATGTCTACATTAACATATAGTGAAGCTATGGATAAAGGTAAAAAAATTCAAGAAATAATGAGTAACAATTCCTTATCAGTCAGAGATAAAGTTAAATCGTTAAAAGAACTTGGAATCGATGTAGGTTCTTTAGAAGACCTAGACAGACAAAATTTATTAACAGAAGAAAGATTTAATATCTTTATGAATCCAATATCAGATGTTATAAAAGATATTCAAGATAGAGGGGAAGAACAACATAACCAACAAACAGCTTATAATCATGCAGTTGAAGGATATGATGAAGCTGAAAACATTCTTAGTAATGCTCAGAAAGAAGCTGCTCAAGTTAAACTAGCAGTTGAGTTTGCAAAGATTGCAGCTAATTACGGAATTAATTCAACCTGCCCTATTGTTAAAGCTGCAGGTGCTCCTCAAGCACTAAATTTAGAAACAGTTCCAATGGTTAAGATAGAACCTGAAAAAGAAAGTGAGAAACAAGATGCAACACAAACTATAATAAATGAGAGAACTAGTGATCTAATTAAGAATGCAGAAAAAATGGAAGATGATTTGGCAGATATTGATCAAATTGATGTAAGTTCAGCTAATATAATTAATTTATTAAGAGAATTTCAAAGAATTAATAATGAGCATTCATTAGCTGCAAATAATATCAAAGCATCAGTTAGTAAGAGAACTGGTATAGATAGAAAATTTGCTGAATCACTTAAAGAAAATAGAGAAAGATGGACTAAACTTGACGAATCTAAAAAAGAATACCTTACTCACTTTAAATCATCAAATGAAGTACAAAAACCTATGTTACCAGCTTCTATAAAAAAATCTTTTGATAATTTTGAAATAGCTAAAGAAAAGAGTTTAAAAGTTTTATCTAAACTTGAATATACAATGAAAGCTTATCAAGATTTAATTGATAAAGGTGAAAAACCTAGCATGAAGTTATGCATGGAATTAAATAATCAGTTAGATTTATATAAATTAATGTGTAGAGAAAATGATAAATTATTTTCTCAACTTCAAAAGATTTTAAAATAAATCTGATTTTTAGGATAATAAAGTTTATTTTATTCAAAGACTTAAACTCTTCAAAAATTGATGTTTAAGTCTTTTTATTCAATTAAATATTAAACTGTAAAATAAAAGTTGCACCTTTATTTAATCCATCACTTTTAACTATTATTTTTGCACCCATTTCAGTCATAGAGTTAGCACAAGTATGTAAACCAAATCCATGCCCTTTAGGCTTAGTTGTAAAGCCATGATTAAATACTTTGTTTATATTTTCTCTTAAAATTCCTTCTCCATTATCAGAAACTTTTATTTCAACATATTTATCTTTATATTGATTGATTTCTATAAATATTATTTTGTTATTTTCTTTTTTTTCTAATGCTTCTTCAGAATTTTTTAATAGATTAATTATTATATTAATCAATTTTGATTTATGTACATTAATCTCACTTGTTTTATTGTATTTCTTTATTATCTTTATATTATTTTTAATTAATGAAGTGTTTTGTAAAGATATTGCATCTTCTAGAACAGTTATTGGATCAAGTTTTTCATTTAAAAACTCTGTTTTAGCATAACTTTGTTGGGTAACAATGACATCCTTCATTAAAGAAATTTTTTGTGATAAGCTTTTAGCTTCCTTATTTATTTCATTTATTTCACTATTTAAGATTTCACCAATTGATAAATAATATTGTAAAAGTTTCTTACCTTTAGGATCATTAAGTAAAAAGTGCTCTATATTATTAATATTTTCTTTTAATAGTTCATTAGCTTTTATTAAACCTTTAATTTTAGATTTCTCAATACTTTCTGAAATTAATTGACTTGAGATATTTACACCATTTAATATATTTCCAATATTATGTAAAACTCCTGTTGCTATTTCTGCCATTCCAGAACGATGTGCCGCATCTATTAACCTTTTTTGTGTTATTTTTAGTTGTTTTGTTCTTTTATCAACCATATCCTCTAAATTGTTTTTATTTTGCTCTAAATATATATTCAATTCTCTCATTTGATCATATAATCTTGCATTTTCTAAAGATATTGCTGCTTGTGAAGATATAAGTCTTAAAACCTGTATTCTATCAGATGTAAATGCACCTTTAGTTAAATTATTCTCTAGATACAGTATTCCAATTAAATTCTGCTGTTTGTTTATTGGTAAACATAATATAGACTTTGGTTTCTTACTTAAAATATAGTAATCTGAAGTAAATACCCCATCACTTAAAGCATCTTCTATTACAACATAATTTCCTGTTCTTTCAACATAATTTACAACATAATGAGAAACACTATCACTTGATTCTAATTTTTTATTATGAAAAAACATTGTTCTATCATAGTTAATATTGCCTTCTGCTTCTATAAAAAACTCATCTTTCCTATTTAATATTAAAATACCTCTTTCAGCACCTGCATTTTCTACAACTATTCTGATTAATTTATCAATTAATTTATCAAGAAATATTTCTTCTGAAAGTGTTTGAGAAGCTTTCATTATTGTTTCAAGATCTAATTTAAAATCTTTTCTTTTTTCAGTTATATCAACAATTTGAGGCACTAAGTTATTTTTTTTAGTAAATAAATATGGGTAATTTGTTTTCAATTCTAATAATTTAATACTAGCTCCCCATTTATTGTAACAATTATATGCTTCATTAATATATTCTTTTGCAATTATTTCATGCTCTCTAGAAAGATAAAATTTAGCAGATAGCTCATTTGCTAAAGCTTCATAGTGGATGAAATTATATTTTTTAGATAGCTCTATAGATAAATTATAGTATTCTGAAGCTCTACTATATTTATTTTCTATAAAACAAAGCTCTGCTTCTATTAAAATATATCTATGATAGAAACTCTCTGGACAATTATCAGACCATTTTTTAAATTTTCTTTGGTTTTTAATTATTACAGATAAATAATTATACTTTTTATACTTATTTGGTTTCTTTATACATAAACTAGTTAAGATTAAAGAATAAAAAAAATAAAACTCACTAATCATAACAGTTGCATAACAGCTATTTAAATATTTTTTTGCTTCTTCTGCATATTCTAACGCAATTTCATAATTAGAAAATAAATAGTTTAATTGCATTTTTACTATATATGCGTGAATAAGTCTAGATTTATTTCCTGATTTTTTTAAAGAATAAAAGAACTTCTCTTCATTAAAATTTCCATCACTTAATGTATTATAATTATAGGTTAGTCCCTTAAGACATAATATCATTTGATTTCGTATCAAAAATTCCTCAGATATATTATTATTTGATTGGGAAATTAACAATAAATTATTTTTTGCAAATTCATATATATCATCTAATTTATCACCATATACATACATTTTTATAATTGAATGTAATATAGAGTAGCCAGCATAAACTAAGTCTCCTGATTCAATCGATATACTTATATTTTTATTCAATATTTCTATGTCTTTTCTATCATGCTTAACCCAATGGTGAATTAGATTTGCATAAATAAAATTTACTTTATTTTTTATTGCTTGATTATTATATTTTTCTATTAATTTTAGAGATATTTGACCTAAAGTAAAACCTTTAGAGGGATTATTTAAAATGAAAGCAACAAATGAACCATAAGCTGCATAAGCATATGCTGAGACATCAGAATTACCATTTTTTATAGATAAAAGTAACATTTTATGGACTATTAAAAACATTAATTTAGTATTAGACATATAAGTAACTGTAACTAAAGCAATTAATATATTATTTATTATTAGTAATCTCTTATCACTCATTTCTGGTAAATTTACAATATGCTTTTCATCAAGATTATTTAATAGTATTCTCACTTTAAAAAAATCTATAATCAATTCTTTATTTATTGAGAAATTTGTTATTGGTAAAATAAAATTTAATGTTTTTAAACCTAATAGTCCTATTTCTAAAGCTTCAGTTATTCTATTGGTTGTTATGTATAACAAAGTTTTTATTTCATAAGCTTTCGCTTTATCAAAGTCTTTTAAGTTTTTATTTATTAAGAAGTTTAGGATATTTTCTGATATATCAAAGTTGAAATTTAGATATTCTAAATGAGCATATTCAAAATATATATTATAAGCTAACTCATAGTAATTAATAAATAAAGATTCATCAACTAAAGATTCTGCATACCTTATATAGTTTAATGCCAAATCATATAAAGAAGATTTTTTTGCTTTTATAGATGCGTTAAGGTTAAGTATTGCTATATTGATATTACTTTTATTTTTAATTACTAAATCTAATGCTTTATTAAAGTGATTAACAGTTTCAAAAATATCCTCATAATTATTTAATAAATAAATTTCACCTATTTTATAATGTATATTATTTCTTTCTTCAGAATTTATTAAAGAATAGATTGCTTCTTGTATTTTTTCATGGAGAAAAACAAAAATTGATATTTCTTTATTTATATTATTTTTAGAGTGTTCTGGTATTATAAACCCTGAGCTAATAATAGAATTAATATCAAATTCAGAATTATATATTTTTTTTACTAAATTAATATCAAAACTTAACCCTATACAAGAAGCTATCTTTAATATATCTAATATATAATTAGATAAATATTTTATTTTTTCTAAAATCAAGTCAACTACATTTTTAGTAATCTCCATTTTATCAATACTTTGAGTTTCACAGAACCAACCAACTCCTTCTTTAAAAGATATTAATTTTTTATCATAGAGAGATTTTATAAATTCATTTACAAATAGAGGATTACCTTGAGTTTTTAAGTAAATAACACTTGCAATATAGTTAATATTATTTATTTTTTTACCGAATGTATCATATAATAAGTCATAAATTTCATTAATATTAAAGTTAATTAATTTTATATGACTAGTCTCTACATTATTTCTGTTTATTATCTCACTTATTTGATATTTCAAAGAGTTATCTTTTATTTCATCATTTTCATCTCTTGAAACTAATATAAGAGTTAAGAACCTAAATTCAGTATTTGTTAGTAGATTATTTATAAAATTAATACTTGCTGTATCAGCATATTCTATATTATCAAATGATATTATTAATCTTTTTTTATCTGAGATAAATAATAACAAAAATTTCTTTAAGGCATTTATAAAGTAAAAATCGTTATCTTCTAACTGATTTGAAGTATTATTGTTTTTATCTAATAAAAAGTTAATTTCAGGAATTTTCTTTGATAATATAAAAAAGTCATTGGAAAAATTCTCACGTATACTTTTTTTTATTATATTTAATTCTTCCGAATTATGAATTAATAAATTTCCTATAAATAAAGATAATGCCTTAATTATAGAATAATAAGGATTATCCAACTTAGTTTTATCAAACTTTATATCTATTAAATTCTTTACATTTCTTATAAAATTATTGTTAATATAATTAATAAAATAACTTTTTCCAGTGCCCTCTTTACCTGTTATAAAAATGACATTTGTATTCTTATTTTTATAATTTGAAATTATGTTTAGTAAAGATTGTAACTGTTTTTCTTTTCCATAAATTTTTTCTGATATTGTAAAGTCGGGGCTTAAATCATAAGTACCTAAAACAAAGTTATTTAAGCTTGTATTTTCAATTATGCTATTTAAACAATATTTTAAGTCATATATTAGACCATAAGTACTCTTATATCTTTCATTGATATTTTTTTCTAATAATTTCATAATAATATTTGAAATAGTTATATTAATATTTGAGTTTATTTCATTTGGAGATAAAGGCTTTTTGGCAATATGTTGATGAATTAACTCCATTACATCTTCTGAATTGAATGGTGTACTAGATATAAGCATTTCATAAAATAGCATACCTAAAGAGTATAAATCTGTTCCAACATCAACTTTTTGATTCATTCTACCAGTTTGCTCTGGTGCTATATATTTTATTCTATCTTTTTCAATTTCATCTATAAATACATTTTTATTAGTTTTATTAAGATTAAAAGAAAAGCCAAAGTCTGTTATCTTTATATTCATCTCATTTGTATTTATCAGTATATTATCAGGATTAATGTCACCATGAAT
>JAXLXG010000047.1:0-23678 GCA_046328075.1 Candidatus Sericytochromatia bacterium | reverse complement strand
ATGTAAGAGATCCTGAAGAAACTGAATTAGGAAAACAAATTATAACAAAAGGTATAGAACTAATATATGAAACAGGTTTTGATAAATTTACTTTTAAAAAATTAGCTATAACTATAAAGTCTAATGAACCTTCAATATATAGATATTTTGAAAATAAACAGCAACTTTTAGCTTATTTACACTCTTGGTATTGGAGTTGGATTGAATATAATATAGATAATAACCTAAAAAATATTAAATCTTTTAGAGATAAGATAAATATAATAATTCAAACATTAACTAATTCTTTTAAATATGACAATAATTTTAAACATATAGATGAAGAAAAGTTATCTAATATAGTTATAAGAGATTACCAAAGTATATTTATAAGTCAAGATAAAGAAAAATATGATACTTTTGATGCCTTTGAATCTCTGTTAAATAGAATATCTATTGTTATAAAAGAGGCATATCCGAAATATGAAACACCAAATGCTTTAGCTGTATCTCTCATTAAGTTTATTCATGATCATATGTTTTTTATAATAAATAAAAATAAATTATCAGAAATAAAAAATTCTGAATCTTTAGGTAAATTTACTTATAAAACTTTTTTTTCTAATATATAAGTATTTAAATTCAATAATAATTAGTTTATAAAACTATATACTATGTTATTAGAATAAATAAATCTATATATTCTTCATCCTTTTTGTATAAATATATTGTAAGTAAAGCATAAATTTGTGTTACAAAATGATTTAATAAAGTTATTTATATCTTCTTTATTGATTAATAAAATAGATGTTGATAAAGCGTCGCTATCAGTTGAACTTTCAGAAACAATAGTAGATGCAATTGCATCTTTTATTGGATAACCTGTTATTGGATTGATTATATGACTATACCTTTTTTTATCTTTTATAAAAAACTGTTCATAATCACCAGAAGTAGATATTGACTTATTTTTAATATATAAATATTTAAGTATTTTATTTGTATTTCTTGGATCTTTTATTCCAACAGTCCAATAAGATTTATTTGGTGGAGTTCCTAAATAATATTGATTACTAGTTGAATCAACAAAAGCTGATTTTATACCTATCTTTTTTAAAACATTAACAGCCTTATCTATAGCATATCCTTTACCTATAGCTCCAAAATCTAATTTAGTTTTAGAATTTTTTATAAAAATAGTCTTATTATCTTCATCTAATATTATATTTCCATAGCCTATATATGATTTAACTTCATCAATTTGTTTTTTTGTAGGTATTTTAAAATTCTTATCTTTAAATCCCCATAATTTTATTAAAGGTTGTATTGTTATATCAAATAAACCATTTGTAATATTTGAAAAGTATAATGCTCTTTTTGTTATATAAAAAAAGTCATCTGAAACTTTTACAGGATGGGAAGATGCTTCTTCTAAAACTTTTGCTAACTCACTATCTTTTCTATAATCACTTAAAATGGTGTCACACCTTCTTATTTCTTTGAATGCTTCTTTAAAGGCTAAGTTTGCCTTATTTTTATCTTCAGAGTAAATCTCTATTTTAAATATAGTCCCCATTATATATTGAGCTTGAGTATATTTTTTTATCGGACTTTCTTTAGCTATAGAACTTGATGTAAAAGATATTAGTAATAAAAACAAAGAAATAAGTGAAATTATATGTTTATTCTTCATTAGAGCTATTTATACTTAAACAAAATTGGTTTGAAAAAGCTAATAAAGTAAATTTATTGAATCTTATTACTCTTATCTTCTTACTTTTCATTTATTTTTTCTCTATTATAGTTTCAACTAGATTATTTTTACCTATTAAATTTTGTGTATTAGCTTTCTTTTTTAATTTAATTTTAGGTCTTATAGAAAGTATAATCCCAGAAATTGATAGCAAAATTAAACCAATAGAAATAATATCATATAAAATAATACCATATTCACCAAATATTCTTCCTGTATGAAGATTATATATAATCTCTTGAGTTTTTAATATATTTTCTTTTTGTTTTTTATCTATAGTTTGAATAATCCATTTTTCATCTTTTGAATTATAAGTATATAAACCAAATCTAGACTTAACTTGAATTATATCTTTTGAAAGAGATACATTTTCGATATATTCCCCTTCATTTGGAAAAAATGGAAGTTTAATTTCATCCCAAATTTCACCAGCATCATCTGAAATAAACAAGCCTGCTTCTTTTAGAGAAACAACTATTTTATCTTTTTCAAATGGATCAAAAACTATATTGTTTACTTTTTGAGTTGGTACAAAAAGCTCAAGTTTATTCCAAGTTTTACCATTGTCATTAGTTGAAAATAATAATTTATTTTCGTCACTAGCAATTATATGATTAGAATCAAAAGGATCAACAGACATTTTTTTTATTTGAGATATTGAAAAAATATCATTAGTCTTATTAAAGTTATCTAATAAATCATGATGATTTAAAGCAATTGCACTAAGCGAAACAACAATAATAAAAAGGCAAGATATTAAACCTGTCCATTTATGTATTATTCTTGAACTTTTTCTCATAACTTTCTTACTTACTTAAAATTAACTCTTCAGTTAGAACTACAGCTTTTTTTACACCAGAAGCAACAGACCAAGAAGAAATTGTTGCACCAGTAAGATGAATTATATCTGTATCAACTTCAATAGAATCTTTACTACTTTTATTTTTAAACTGATTTAAAAATCTTTTTCTTTTAACAGCATCGCCTCTTTTTTCTCTATAAACCATTACAGCAACTTGGTCAACTGTAGCTTTATTATCTAAAGAAACAATAAATGTCATAGGAAAATGTTTTCCTTGCTCATCTAAAATAATTGCATATTTTTCTTCTTTTCCATCCTTCTTACCAATGAAGAAATTAAAAGATTTATCCTTAATTTTTCTCTTAAGCCTTTTTTGAATTATTTTTTTCTTTTCAGGAGTTAAAATAAATTCTTTCTTTTCTACTTCTAAATCAGGTAAAACAGTATCAAGAGCTTGTTTTTCTGTCATATATACTTGCTCATAATACTCTGGATTTTCATCTGCAGATACATTATTAATAGGTAAATTTATAAATAATGATAAACCTAATAAAAAAACTGTATTTCTAACTAATTTCATGCTAAAAACCTGCTGCAATTGAAGCTAAGAATTGGTTATTATTTTTTTCCTTTGTAGGATCACCTTTAATAATAGCTTCATTTTCAATATTAACTTGATACTCAAATTTAAACACAACACTTGTAATTGGTCTATAGTTAAATCCAAAACATAATTGTGTTCTATCATTTTCATTTAGTCTACTTGTATCAGTATCAACTTGATCAACTCTACTAAATAAAGTAAATGAAGGATTATTAAACTCTCTTCCTAAAAATGAAAATTTCATAAATTCTGGAAAGAAATTATAATGAGCTTCTAGATAGTAACCCCACATATTACCTTTTAAAGTATCAACAACTTTTCCATTTGAATCCTTTTTATCAGCAGGGCTTAAAACATTAAAACCACCTTCTCCAAGTAGTTCAAAAGCTCCTAAAGTATATTTAAAATCTCCTACAACCATTCCTAAAGCTTTTTGATCTTTATCATCAAAAGTTGAGTAATAACCACCAAGACCCATATCTAGCCCAATAAAAGGACTAATACCTATACGTGTTGATAAGGCTTTACCTGCATTATTGTCAGATTTTAGACTAGGTGCAGTTTCTGCAAGTCCTTTTCCATCTTGGATATTATCTGTTAAACCTTGAGTTACATAAGCTTCATAATTCATTTCTATATCATCATTTGGATACATTGTTCCATAAAATCCAACCCCTGTTTCTGTCCATGTTGTAGGGATTATTGTTCTATTAAATAAAGGTCTAGCAGTAGTATCTCTAAAATCTGAATCGTGTAATACGTTTAATCTACCTACAGGTATTAATAAAGCTCCACCTCTTAAAACAAGCCAATCTTCAATTTTATAATCCAATGTTGCTTGTTCAACTTTTAATTCTCCATCATTTATTTCTTTGTTTACTGTAGCTCCATACTCAAATTCAATTTCTGAGTTAAAAAATATTCTATCATTATAAAGTGATGACAATTGAGTAATTAATCTATGTTGATTAAAAGATGCATTTCCACCTCCACCCATTGGTGCAATAAATTCTGTATCAAAATAACCACCTATTGCTGTACCTGAAGTATAAGCTTTTCTAGAAAAAGCATTAAGGTTTCTAGCACCTATTTTTGCTTTAGATTTTTTTGCATTTTTATCATTAGAATCTTCATCATCATAATCATCTGACTCATCTTTATTTGAAGTATCTGTTTTTTTTGTATCTTTCTTATTATCTTTAGTTGTGTTATCCGCAAAAGCAGGAGATATGTTAAATATAGCTAATGATAATAATGTTGTCGTAATTAGTTTTTTCATTTGCATAATAATTATTTCAGCCCTATAATATTTTATTTAAATATGTTTATTAATAATTAGTTAGTCTAACTAATTAGATAGTATATATTATTTTTTTTTGATGACAAGGGTTAGACACATAACTAAACATATTACTAATATCTTCTTTTTTATTAATTTAATGTATGTTACTATTTCTACACCACATTAAGTCAAAAAAAAACAAAGGAGAAATCTATGATTATTTCCAAAAAAACTTTATCAGTATTGTCATGTATTTTTATTGCAACATCATCTTTTGTTATATACTCTTGTAATAACCCAACAGAAAACAAGAGTACAACAACAGCTACAAAAGATAATAATGTTAAAGATACTTCTAAACCTGTAGATATAGTAAAACCTAGTAATATAGTTAAAAAGAATGGTATGGTTAAATTAAACTTAGATGGTTCTTTTTTTAGCAATATGCCTAAAATTAAAGATTTAGATCTTAATAATACAGTTAAAAAACTAAATCTTGAGGTTAAAGGTTTAAATATTTCAAATTCTATAACACAATTATTAAAATGGTCTCCGAATGTAAATACATCATTTAGTTTATCTGTGCCTGAAGGTGATAATAGAATATTAGTTTTATCTGCACTTGATAATAGTGGTAAGATAATCGGAACATTTATGGGAACAGTTAATGTAAAAGCAGAGCAGGACAATGTAGCAAAAATAAGTTATTTTGACACATCTATAGCTCAAGTATTACTAAACATTCTTAATAGTGATAAAAAAGATTTAGTCGAATCATTAAATTCAAGTGATTTAAAAACATTTGTTACAAAAGTAACAGGTTTTAATGAAACAAGTAATACATTTGAAAAAATTCAACCATCTGTTTTAAATACTTCTTTTATATCTGATAGTCTTATAAAAAATGGAAAACTTCCTTCTGAAACATCTCCTGAACTAAAGAAAACAGGTAGTCTTAAAGTTAATATAAATCAAACAGGAGCTAAAGTATTTTTAAGTGATCCTAATTCAAAAGTTATTCCATCAACATCAAGTAATGAAACAACTATAGATGGAGTAAGTTTGGGTGAATGGTATCTAACTGTTGAAAAGAGTGGATATACAAGTCAAGCAGTTAAGGTAGATATTAATAATTCATCAAATTCTGTATCTGTAAACTTGGAAAGAAGTAAAATTATCGAGCCCCAAATACTTGCCCAACCACAAGAAGCAAAAGTTTTAGCTCCGATCAAAGATAAAGATTTTGGAATTTCTGTAAATAATTGGAATTTTACTTTTGGAGCTGACACAAATAAAAATGGTGGTGAAGAAAAAATATCAAATGGTTCTGTAGAAATCCCTGGATTTGGCTCTCATCAAATATCTATGAAATCAGAAGTATTCCCTGTAATGAGTAATCAACTTAGTACATTAACTATTTCAGATAAAACTCCATATACTACAGGTATGACTGTAAAAGCTAATGAAATTAGAACTAATGATATTGCTATAAAAGTTGATAGTGAA
The DNA here is from genome assembly GCA_046328075.1 of Candidatus Sericytochromatia bacterium. Classification (GTDB taxonomy): domain Bacteria; phylum Cyanobacteriota; class Sericytochromatia; order UBA7694; family JACMQJ01; genus JAXLXG01. The sequence goes on along the minus strand of JAXLXG010000047.1, from coordinate 17,752 downwards.
TATCAATATATCTCTGTTAGTCTTGGTGTTTTTAGTTTTGAACTTGAGGCAAACTTAGATGGTTCATGGACTGTTATAGCTAAAAACGAACAAATGATTATAAGAACAGTTGATGATATTAAAAAATTTATACTCAAATACCCTGAACTAAGAACAATTTCTATACATAGTTTAGGTGCTTTATATACACTTATTCAAAATAGAGATAATTTACCTATAGATATAAAAGATATAAAAACATTAAGTTTATCTGGTCCTTGTGACGGTAAAAATCCTTATTGTGCTAATAGTTTTACGACTAATTATTATGATGCTCGTCAAAATATATTAGATTTATTAAATAAGATTATTACAGCTGTAAAAGAACTTTCTTCATTATTCTCTTTAGGTAGCTCTAAATAAAATTTCTTGAAAATAATAATATTATCGATTAGCTTTTTTTTATTCTTTGGATTCAATTTAAAAAATGAATCCAAAGAAATATTTAATGAAAAAATAGTGGTTCTTTATACAAATAAAGATAAAGTTCTGCCAAATCTACCAAAAAATTGTTGTAAATATTATTCATTAGAAAAATTACCCAAAAAGGTTAATAAAGCAAAAATCGTTATAGTTTCAGGACATGGAGAGCCACCTGTCTATGCAGGACATTCTGCAAATGAAGTTGAATTGGCTGTTTCAAAATTTAAACCTGAACTAATTGTAATGAACTCTTGTTTTGGTGCTTCTAACCCAATTCTTGAATCTCTTGCCAATAAGAATGCAGGTGCATTAATTGTTGCTCCACCATATCCTATATATCTACCAGGTTATACATTTCTTGACAATTTTTTTAATGAAAAATTAAGTATTAATGAAAGAGCAAGAAATGTTATTACTGTGCCCTATTACCCACAGTTGATATGGAAGATAAATAAAGATGAAATTAAAAGAGCCAAATCTAAAGTGCTTAAAATGTCAAAAAGAGAATTAAAACAAAACTATAGACGTAGAGTTCCACCATTAGTAAGAGTAAGAATTAATGAAAATGATAATAATAGTGAAATACTAGTATTACTTACAAAAGAAGAAGTTGAAAAAATAAAAAAGTGAATAAAAAAAGTTTAACTTTTTACGATTTTTGTAATGAGAATAATTTTTTTATAAATATAAATCTCATAAGTATATTATTATTTATTATTTCAGGGTGTTTTTCAGCAATATCTTTTCTAAAATCATCTTTGCCACTTTTTGCATGGATTGGTATATTTATTTTACCTTTTGCATTTTACTCTGCTAAGAATATTTATTTTAAAATATTAGGTTTTAGTATTTTTCTTATAATCTATCAGTTTTTTGGTCATCCATGGTATATGTTATCTGTATATCTTGCAAGTAGTGAAATACTTAATATTTTTGAAACTGTATTTTATTCTATTTTTGTAATTGGTATTCTTGCATGGGTTATTCCACCACAAATACCATTTATTTTTGGACTTTTAGTAACAGAAAATTTTATACCAGAAATTTTAAAAAAGAATAATTTAAAACAAGCAATTATACCACTTTTTATTTGGTTTCCTTGTTCTTATCTTTTAGGTGAATATTTTATCTTTAGTTTTAGTGGACTTTCTATGGGTTCATGGCTTTATTCACAATGGAACTTTTTATTAGTATTAAAATCTGTTTCTAACCTTGGGTGGAATTTAACTTTAATAATTTGTTTAACTATTCCTTTGTCTTTAGCTGAATCTATAATTTTTAAGAAAACAAAATATTTTTATGTATCATTAATATGTATTCTGATTTTAATAATTCAACCAAATTTGAATAATGAAATTCCTAAAATATTATATGAAATTGGTAGTGTCTATGCAAATAATGAGACATTCCATCCTCAAAAAGTTGATAATAAAATAAAATTACTTGTCTGGCCTGAGATTGCAAGAAGTGGTAGACCAAAAGTTCATGAAGGAAAAGTAGAAGGTGTGAAAATAAGACCTCCATTTAAATCAAAAGATGTTTTTCATATTATTGGTCAAGAAACTCGTATACAAGAAGGGTTACAAAATTCTGTTTTAGCATTATCTCCAGAAGGTAATATACTTTCAGTAAGAGCCAAAAAAGATTTATTTCCTGCTGTAGAAACACCATTTTATGGATTTAAGTTTAAAGAAAAATTTGAATATATAGCAGGAGATAAAATATCTTATCTTGAATTCAATAATAAAAAAATTATTAGCTTATTATGTTTTGAGCAAATGGATCGTTGTTTTGTAAAAGAATTAAATAAAAATAATGACATTGATTTAATTACTATATTAGCAAGAGATACTCTTTTGGGTGGTAATCCAGAAATTTATGAGCAATTCACAGCAATGGCTGTTCTTTTAGCAGTAGAAAACAAAATACCTATTATACGTTCTTCCATAGATGGCCCCTCAGCAATAATTTCTCCTAATGGTATGGTCTTAGCAATTAGTGAACCAAATAAAAGTGGTATAATTTTGCTTGGAGAAAAATGATATAATATTTATTCTAAAAATATAAAACTTTTTATAAATAATCTTATTGAATAAAATAATGTTAATAAAACATCTAGAATACCAAAATTTTAAATATTATTTTATTTTTTTTATAACTTTTTTAATAAATACTTTTCTTATATACATTAATATTGATTATATATATATTCCCTTATCATTAATATTTTTAATAACAAGTATCTTTTTGATTATAAAAAAAGATTTATCAATATACTTATTATTATTTTTTATATTCTTTGGGACTATACTATCTATAGATATAGGTTTTACTTTAAAAATATCTCAAGTATTAGCAGTTTCTTCATTAATAAATTTATCATTAAGGTTTCTAAAAGATGATAATGATTATAATAAGTTTCAAATATTAGATTTTTTTCCTTTTTTAATATTTATACTAGCAATAATACCATCTTTAGGAAACCCTCATTTTTATTCAGAATTTTATGAAAAAATAGATCCTGTAAAATTATTTTTTAACTATTTAGTTTTACAACTAATATGCTTTTCAATTGCTTTTAGTTTAAATACAAAAGAAAAACTAAAAAAATCTTTAAAATATATCTTTACTGGTTTCTTATGCGTTTTATCTTTTGGATATATACAACAGTTCTTATACTATTTTGATTCTTATGAGCCTAGTAATTATATTGGCTTTCATCAATTAAATGTTGATTATTATGGACCATTTTTTAGGTTTTCACCTGCAACATTTGCAAATGAATTTGGAGAGATCTTACAAACTATACTTATATTCTTAAGTTTATTTCTATATTACTTTAAAAATAGTGTTTCTTTAATTAAAAGAAATATTATATTAGTCTCTTTTATAATGTCATCATTTGCTTTAATACTTAATTTTACAAGAATATCATGGATTGTATTATTTTTATTCTTCTTATGGCTCTTTTCATTTGAAAAATTTAAAATTCTAAATAAAATATTATTTTTTATATCTATATCACTATTAGGTCTTTTAATATATTATTTGCTTTCTGAAACGAATATTGCTCTTTTTATATCAATACTTGATAGATTCAGTGAATTATCAGAGTTTTCTAATACTTCAGTAGGTACAAGGCTTGAAGCATGGGAAATTACTAAAAACTTATTTTTTGAAAGACCAATAACAGGTCATGGCTTAGGTGTAGCAAGTGAAACTCACAATGTTCCATTACAATTATTAGCAGAAACAGGTTTTCAAGGTTTAATTGGTTTTTATCTTTTGATGTTTTATTTAGTACATAAGTTTTATAAAATGATAAAAAAAACATCTGATATATTTCTAAAATTTCTATCCAAATCTTTATTCTATAGTCTTATAGGTTGCCTAATTTTTGACTTAACAAATCATGGAATATATCATTTTATTCTATGGCTGATAATAGGTTTAGGTCTTGCAACTGAAAGTGTTATTAAATTTAATAAAGAATCATTTGAACTAAAATCTTAAAATTTTTAATGTATTTTTAAAATGATATAATTTAACTATTATTGTTTTTAGTATTGTGATTATGGAAGAAAAAGAAGAATTTAAATTAAGAGATCTTGAGATAATAGCTTGGTTCTTGATTCCTGCTTGGACTTTTTACTATGTGTTGCATAAATATGGTTTTGAATATTTACAAGAAAATCCAACATTTGGCTTAATATTTTTTTATGCAATATTTCCAGTGATGTTTGCTTTTTTAGTAAAATTTATTTATGATGAATTTCCTTTAGGAGCAATCTTTAAAACTATTTTTGATAAAAAAATTAATAAGTAAGTGAGCCTTAAAACTCATGTTGTATTTTATTAATTGTTTGAGTTTGTATACAAAATAAATTCCTAAAAGGAAGCATTTTAAAACTTAGCTCCAAAAGGATTTGAGGGTTTTTATACAGATAATGACCAAGGAGAAAAGTACTTAACTTCTTTTACATTAGTTTCTATTAAACCAACATCTAAGCTATAGCCTTTAATAACATCGTATAAAATATTTTCATTATCATTAAAAATAAACTCATTAACTGCTTCAAGGAAATCTTTACTAAGCTTTAAGGATTGTAACCATAAATCATTGAAGTTAGAGTTGTATAAGTCTCCTGTTACTGGGTTTTTATATGATTTAAAATTTATTATAAAATCTGGTATTTCAAAATTGTCAGGATAGAATAAAGCTAAATATCCTCTTAATTTATTTTTGGATATAGTATTTAAAGTTTTGGCACTATTTTTTATCTTTTTGTTATCAAAAATACTATTTAAAGATTTCTGTATAAAATAACCACGTGTCAAAGAATTATATATATTAGATTTTTCTCCATACCAAGTATTAGCAAAGTGATAGGAAATAAAATCTAATAGTTTTAAATTTGTTATATCATCTCTAAAAGCATAAAATGTAGAGTCTGTATTATAGGTATCTGAATTTTCTTTTATTAAGTAATAATCAAGCCATCCTTCAATAATTCTATGTCTCATTTGAACATTTATAGATTCTTCTTTATTAGGATCATAATAATTACCACTGAAATAATAAACATAAGGATGAAAATTTATATCTAATGCACAATGAGTTAAATAACCACAAATAAATGATATTCTTTGATTAACATCATTATATTTTTTATATCTCTTTATTATTTGTTTTTTTATTGGACTTAAGTATTTTTCTTCTTCTTTAGATTTTGAGTATATACTTTTGATTTCTTTAAGAGCTTCATAGATTGGTAAAAACGGATTATTTCCCTCAGCTCCATGAACTAAGTCACCCCATTGAAAAAAATTTTTGTCAATAAATGGAATTTCAAGATTATAATAAAAACTATCAACAGCTAAAGCACCAAAATGATAATTATCTTTTGAATTTAATAAATAAGAATGTAATTTTGTTTTTTCTATTTCTTTTAATGTATGATCTGCAAAAACAATATGCGTAATTTCTTTAGGCATATTGTTTTTTAAGCAACTGCTGTTTTTCTAGCTAATGTAGTTCCACAAGTACAATCTCTTAACTCTAAACTTAATAAGTTATAAGGAGCAAAGCTTTGTACTCCAACGAACTTAGTTAAAGATATGAAAACATTTTCTGTTGAGTATTCTTTTTTACAACATTTACAAGTTTTATATGCTTTCATTAATCTTTATCCTCTATCTCTAATCTCTATACTTTTTATTATAAATAATAGAAGTAAAGATAAATTTATCATAAAATTTATTTTTATTTAATTTTCGATAAAGCTCTTCTTAACCTAAAATAAAAAAGCTCACACCTTATTGTATGAGCTTATTACTACTGGTTATTGGTTAAACTGAATCTTTCGATTTAGCGAAACATATTTCCTATTGCACCTAAGAAGCCACCAATTACAGCTCCTTTTTCTAATCCTTTTTCTCCTCCAGATATATATCCGATAGCACCACCCACTGCAGCACCACCAAAAACATCTCCAAATCCAGACTTATAGCCATATCCGCCACCATATCCAAAACCTGAACCTGGATATGTTACAGGGCCACCAACACCTGGATAATATGGACTTCCACCACCAGGATAACCTGGCTGAGGGTAACCTGGTTGACCAGGACCAAAAGGATTTGTTGAATGAACTTCTCTGTCATATCCTATGAGAACATCACCTCTAGCAAGTGCTTCTGCAAATTCTCCAACGCTTACATGACCATCTCTATTTGTGTCAGTAAGTCTTTTTGCTTGTCTATCGAATTCGATCTCTTTACCAAATAGACCACCTGTTTTTATATATCCATCTCTATTAAAATCATAACTTGCAGCCACTCTATAAGCATATGGAAGATTCATCATACAAATAAACTCCTATTATCAAGAACTTAATCTTTAGTTAACTTATTATAGAAAATATAAAAAAAAACTTGCTAACTTTTTTAAAAAAAATTTAATAATTTAGTAAAAATACTAAATATTATAAATACAATAAAAAAGATAAGTTTTTTAAAATCTATTATAAACGAAAATTAGGAGAATATAAAGCTATTTTATTATTTCAACAATATTTCCTTCACTTATTACATCAAATATTTCATCAATATCTGAATTTTTCATAGCGATGCCACCATCACTTAAGTAATTACCTTTTATATCAAGAGAGTTTTGATTTTCTGGAAGTCCATGTATACCTATATTACTACCAATAGAATCGGATATTTTTAATATCTTTTTTGACTTTGCGTCACCATATTTTTTCCAAGATTCTATAGTTGGATAATTTAGCCAAATAAATTTATGTAATTTCTTATGCTTAAAATAAGCCTTAATTTTAAATTTTCCTTCAGGAGTATATCCATCACCTGCTTTTAATTTATCATTTAAGGGTTCAGAACTTAATCCTATATGATAGGATTTAATAGGCTTCATATCATAAAATATAGTTAGTTTATATTTAGATTTTTCTGCTAATATTGAAACTTTTTTCTTATCAATTTTTTCTTCGAAAAGTTTATTAAGCTTTTTGTCAGTATTTAAATATATTGAATTATCTGTTGGTTGATGCAAAAAACTAGGATTGGGTTTATTATTTAATAAATTAAAAAACAATCCTGTAGGTATTATTAATAAAGCTAAATACTTCAATTTTGACAAATAATTTTTTTACCAAACATACAATATTATTATATTTTATATTAATCTTCTTAAGTTTGAAAATTATTTTATAATAAAAACTTAAATTTAATTATTGTTATAAATTAAATATCTATGTTAGATTAAACAAATAATATGTTTTTGCCAAAATAATAATAATTAATTATGAATGAATTAAAATGTCATTGTGGAAATATTCAAATAAACGTTAAAAATTTAAAAGAAGTTTTGACTAGTTGTAATTGTTCTGTATGTTCTAGATATGGTGCATTATGGGGTAATTATGAACCAGATGAAATAAAAATAAATATACAGAATGAATTTAAAAATTATAGTTGGTCTGATAAAAATATTGAATTTATCTTTTGTGCTAGTTGTGGTTGTATTACACATTATATAACAACTGAAAAGGTTGAAAAAGCAACTATAGGAATTAATTTTAGAATGCTTAATGAACAAGATTTATCTAAAATAAAAATCAGAAGATTTGATGGTGCTAAAACTTGGAAATTTTTAGATTAATAAATTACTGTTTTTTTGCAGTATGAGGGTCTAATAAATCTCTTAAACCATCTCCTATAAGATTAAAAGCTAAAACAGATAATATTATTGCAATTCCAGGAAATGTAATAACCCATGGAGCAGATTGAATAAATTCTCTAGCATTATTTAGCATAGCTCCCCATTCTGGTTGTGGTGGTTGTGCACCTAAACCCAAAAAGCTTAAACCTGCCATTTCTAAAATAGCACCACCAATTCCTAAAGTTGATTGAACAATAATAGGAGTCATACAATTTGGTAAAATATGTGTAAAAATTATTCTAGTATGAGAAGCACCTTGAGCAATAGAAGCATCTATAAACTCATTATTTTTTATTGTAAGAGTTGATGACCTTAGTAATCTTGCATAAGCAGGTGCATTAACAACACCTATTGCTATCATTGCATTTTCAAGTTTTGGACCTAAAATTGCAACAATTAAGATAGCCAATAATATACTTGGGAAAGCAAGTATAACATCAACAACTCTCATTAATATTTCATCTAATTTTCCGCCAAAATAACCAGCTATAACTCCTATTGCAGAACCAATAAGCATTGATATTGAAACAGCTAGTAAACCATATTCAAATGAAATTTGTGCTCCATAAATTATTCTGCTCAAAATATCTCTACCTAGATCATCTGTTCCAAGTAGATGACTTGAAGAAGGTGAAAGTAATCTCTCCTCTAAATTTTTGGCTAATGGATCATAAGGAGCAAGTAAACTTGGAAATAAAGCCATAATCAGAATAACAAAAATAATAGTTCCACCAATCATAAATGCTTTATTTTTTTTAGCTCTTTTAAAAAAAACTGCAAATTTATTTTTTTTTTCTGCTTCTATTAAAATTTTGTTTTCTGATTGTATTGCCATTATTTATATTTTATATTCCTGATAAAACTGATTTAATTAGATTTCTAAATACAGGTCCAGATTTTCTTGCTGTTTCTAGTATTTCTGATTCAGTTGAATGATGTTCTATATCTGGTAGTGCCATATCTGTAATATTTGCTATTCCTAAAACTTTCATTCCAGCGTGTGCTGCTGTTATTACTTCTTGAACCATAGACATACCTATTGCATCGCCACCACATTGTAATGCAAATCTTAATTCTGCTCTACTAAAAAATACAGGTCCAGCGATAGCAAAATATGTACCTTCATGTAAGTGAATTTTATTTTCAAGAGCAATTCTTTTTGCAGTTTCTCTAAGTTCTGGAGTATAACAATCAAACATTACAGGAAATCTTGTTCCCATTTCAGGGTCATTAGGTCCAGTTAGAGGGTTAGAACCCATAAAGTTAACATGATCCTTTATAAGCATTAGCTCACCTGCTTTATAGTTTCTATTTAAGCCACCAGAAGCACAAGTTGCTATAAGTGTCTTTATACCCATTTTTTGCATAACTCTTACAGGTAATGTTATTTCTTTTGGTGAATATCCTTCATATAAATGTGTTCTTCCTTGCATAACAAAAACATTTTTTCCACCAAGTTTTCCTATTACCAAGTTTCCAGCATGGCTTGGAGCAGTAGATTGCATAAAATTAGGTATATCTTTATAAGGAATAATAACCTTTTCTTCTACTTCATCACCTAATTCACCTAATCCAGAACCTAAAATTAAACCGTACTCAGGATTAATATTAGTTTTAGACTTTATATATTCAACTGCTTCTATTATTTGCTTTTTATAATTTTCAATCATTATATATCTCCAAGAATTTTTTAAAACAAATAATTATATCACACTAACTCTGTTTTAAAAGTTTAATTTACATTTATCTTATACTTAAAAGTAATTGGTTTGCAAAAAATATTTATCTGTAGTGTTGTTACTGAAATCCTCTTGTCTTTTTACTTCTTGTCTTTTCACTTTTTACTCTTGTAACTTATTGTCTAGTATAACTAGTTTATAAACAAAAATCTTTGAAAAGTTAATTGGTAAAATTATTTAGTCTTCATTAGAATTATAATCATTATCTAAACTTGAATCATATTTCCAACTAAAATTATTTTTATTAAACTTACCTTCTCTTATAACACCTTTATCACTTATTATTTGATACTCACTACCAGTATTTAATTTTAAATTCTTTGTTAGGTTTTCTAAACCAGATAAACTATTACTATAAAAGATTAAAGCATAGTTTTTAGCATTGTAAGGACTTGGATAAATAAAAGCTATAGAATCATTTCTACCTGTATAAACCTTATCTCCAAAACTAAAAGAATTCTCTGAAAAATTCACAGGAAAATTTGATTTAACCATTGGTAGATTAGTAAAATTTAAAATACGATTTGAGTTATCATAACCAAGTATTATTAAATTTGTTCTTCTTAGTGTATCTAGATTTATTTTGTCATCACTCCATAAATTAATATATGATTTCATCTGCTTTTTTAGATTATATGCAATCATATTTTCATCTTTAGTTGAATCTTTATTTTGAGTTCCGTATATTATTACTGAATTATCATTAAATATTGATTTTGTTGATGGTTCTGCATAAACACTAGTACCTGAAATTAATAAAATCATAGCACTGATAAAACTAATTTTTTTCATAAGAAAACTCCTTACTTATATGTTTTTCAATATTCTCAGCTATCTCCATACCTTGTTGAGATAGCTTATTCCACCTTCTATAAATCCACAACCATTCATCAGGGTTATCTTTTATAAACTTTTCTATTATCCCATAAAGCTTTTGAGATGTTTTATAAATTTCAATATTTTTTTCATTATCACCTGTCATTATATGAGGATAAAAGACAATTTCATGTTTTTCATTATTTAATCTTCTAATAAATACAGGAACTATTGGGGCTTTAGTTCTATAGGCAAAAACTGCTGGACCTGATGGTATAGAAACAACTTTACCAAAGAATCTACCAAAAGTATCTTCAGATTCTCCATGTTGATCAATCAAAAAACCAATTGTCTCATTATTTTCCAAAGCTCTAAATAATGGTCTTAAACCCTGTACTCCATCTGTATTATAATAAGTATTTACACCAAATATTTTTCTTGTATTATAAAATAGTTTATCAAAAATCGGATTACTTGGTCTTTGAACAATAACATTTAATGGATTATTAAAATTTAATTTTAATGCAACTCCTAATAACTCCCAACATCCGTAATGAGCAGAGACTAATATAACTCCCTTATTTTCCTTTAAAGCATCTTCAAAATATTCTGGGTTTTTAAGCTCAATTATTTTATTGATATTAGATTTTTTTATTTTTGAAATTCTCAAAAAGTCAACTATATTTTTTACAAGCTTTATAATATGGATTTTAGCTTCTTTTTTTGCCCATGACTCAGGAACAGGTAAAGTTTCTTTTATATTTCTTTGAATATGATTTCTATAAGGTGTCATCAATGATAATGAATAAATAAATTTAGCAAAGGAACTACCAACAAAAAGAGCTATTCTCCTTGGTAATATATATAAAAATCCTTTTACTAAACTAACTATAATTTGTAAAAAAAAATTTGAAATTTTTTCTAGCACTTCATATCAAATAAAAATAATTTAATCTACTTAAAAAAATGGTTTGAGAAAACTGATAAAGAGAAAACTATTATTTATAATTTTTCTTCTTATCATACCTCAATAAGTATTATAATAAAGGTTATCATATTTATATACTTTTTTCGCCGAGAATACTATAAGCTTTTCTTTCTTTTTGTTTCTTAAGTCCAAATTTTGTTACTGCATTTATATTTATATGATCAATAGCTTCTTGAACTGAATCTGTAATTAGTAATAAGTTCATATCTTCTGGGCTTACAGTATTTTCTTTAATCATTAGTTTTAACTGTTCAATTAAAGGTTGCCAATAAGATTTTCCAATTAAAATTATAGGAAAATTACTTATTTTTTTTGTTTGTATAAGTGTTAAAGCTTCAAATAATTCATCAAGTGTTCCAACACCACCTGGCATAACAATAAAGGCATAAGAATATTTTATTAACATTACTTTTCTTACAAAAAAATGTTCAAATAAAACCCATCTATCTAAATAAGGGTTTGGTTTTTGTTCTGTAGAAAGGAGAATATTACAACCAATTGATCTTCCATCAACATCTTTTGCTCCTCTGTTTGCTGCTTCCATTATTCCAGGACCGCCACCTGTCATAACAGTAAAACCTATATTGCTTAATTCTCTTCCAATATCTCTTGCAAGTTGATAATAAGGGTGTTCTTCTTTTATTCTTGCAGAACCAAAAACAGTTACACAAGGTCCAACAAAATGTAAAACTCTAAATGCTCTTACAAATTCAATTAATATCTTAAAAGCAAATTTAAAATCTTCTGTTCTTGAATGAGGTCCTTCTAAAAAGTACCTTTCTTCTTTACCATTGTTTTGCATTATATTTTATATCTCTAAATATTTTGATAATAATATTATAAATATTTTCGTTTTTAATTAATAATAATTTCATTATAAATACTTTATTGATAAAAATTTTATTAAATGAACTTTTCTTAAACTGAAATCTTATAACTTATGCTATACTTGAATTAATAAGACTATTAAGAAATTTATAGTCTTGTTACAAAAAATGTATAATTTATATTAAAACTTATTTAAGTTTAATTAAGTTATTCGTTAAAAAGTATTTAAAATTGGGGCATTGCATTGAATTAAAGTTAACATTAAAGAAAGGTAATTAAATTATGGACGCTAACAAAAACCAACCAATACCATCTTCTCAACCACCAAAAAAAGGTGATAAAGTACCACCTTTACTTCCATCAGAAGATTCACCACAATTACTTCAAGTAGCATCTAACTCAACACCTTCATCTGTTGCTGGAGCAATAGCTGGTATGATAAGAGAAAAAGGATTCTGTGAACTTCAAGCAATAGGAGCAGGGGCTGTTAATCAATCAGTTAAAGCAATTGCTATTGCAAGAGGATATATGGCACCTTCTGGAATAGATTTAGTATGTATTCCTGCTTTTGTTGATGTAAAAATAAGTGGAGAAGACAGAACAGCTATTAAATTTGTAATTGAGCCTAGACATCAAAGAGCTCATTAAAAGTTATTTTGAATATTTTTATAGTGTTTTAATACATTAATAATACTATTAAATATAAAGAATATACCAACAGCAAATAATGCAAAAGATGAATAATATATGGATTTACCAATTTCATTTGCTTTGTTTGCTGTTTCTCCTTTTTCCATACTGGTTATAATAAAAGGTTCTTTATTAAATAAACTATCAAAAAATGATTTGTAAAGATTGGGGTTATTTACTACTAAAACTCCTGATTTATTTTCAATGTTTCCTAAAATATTAACTTTTTGTCCTTCTTTTAATATCCATAAGTTTTTCTTTATTTTAATTCCATCTACTATTTCTATTTTAGATTTAGGAACTCCTATATAAGCTTTATCAAGACCATAAGGATCAACAATGATAGTTTGATTAGAGCTATTTAATTTAAATGGAATAACTTTAAAAAAACTATTATCTTTAATTTCTTGCCAACCTTTAGCTGTTTCTTTTTCTTCTTTATATCTTTCTAATACAACTTTTTGATTGTCTCTGCTATTAAAAGTACTACTAGCTTGAATTTGACCTGTTAATAAGACATTTTTATTAGATAAGAGAGAAATATTGTTTAAGTCTTTTATATTACTTATTTCTTTTTCAATAAAAGATTTCTTTATTTTTTCAGAATATAAAGATTGTGAATATGTCCAAATTCCAAAACCTAAAATAAAAAGGCTAAAAAATCCCATTACTAAATAAATAATAACTTGACGCATTAAAAATTAAGTTTTTTGAGTTGTTTTGTATTTCTCTAAACTCATTTTTTTATAAGCATTACTGCCTACGTATGAAGAAATAGTATAAAATTGATTGGCTTCCATAAAACCAGGTGCAGTACCGATTGTTTCTTTTTCACTAGCCATAAAATAAAGGGTAGGATAACTTGTTACCTGAAAACCCATAGCCAACTCCTGCTCTGTAAGTTCCTTGCCATCAAATTTAACTTTTTTTTGTGATTCAGCATTTACCTTTATAGGTATAAATTTAGTATTTAAATAGTTATATACTTTTTCATGTGAGTAAGTTTCTGCATCCATTTTTTTGCAATAACCACACCAATCTGTGTAAAAATCAACAAGAATAGGTTTTTTCTCGGCTTTTGCTTTTTTTATGCCTTCAGTGTATGAATACCATTTTACTTTCTCAATTTTCATTTCACTATGGCTTGATTTCATGTCAAATTGTTTTGAAACATTTTGAGAATTATTATTTTGAGTATCTGCATTTTGATTATTTGTATCAGAATTATTATTACAAGCAGATAATATTAGAGAAAAAACACTAAAACTAATTAAAGAAAATTTTCTTATATTTTTATTTAACATACAATCCACTCAGAGAATAATAATTATGATTATATGATAACTCATTTTTTCAAACTTAAGAAATAAATAATTGTAGATATTAAAAAAAATTTTAAAAATAAAAATCCCTACATAAATATAATTGTAGGGAAAGTAAGCAAATATTAAAGGAGGTATTCTTTATTGTCTTTAATGTTTATGTGAGTCCTTTTTATCATGCTCATGATGCTCATCTTTTTTCATCTCATGTTTAGCATCACTAACTGTTTTTTTAGCTGCTGCTTTAGCATCACTAACTGTTTTTTTAGCTGTTGCTTTAGCATCACTAACTGTTTTTTTAGCTGTTGCTTTAGCATTACTAACTGTTTTTTTAGCTGCTGCTTTAGCATCATGCATTTCTTTTTTTGCTTCAGTTTTTACATTATCTGCTTTATGTTCTTCTTTATGCTCAGCATAAGCAGTTGCTGTTAATGAAAATAATGCTGAAATGGTTAATGAAACGATTGTTTTTTTCATTTAAAATCTCCTAAAAAAATTAATATTAAACTTACTTTAGTATATATGATTATATTTTTAGTGCCTTAAAAGTTTATAAAATAAAACTTAGTTTTTACTTAAAAAAGGGTTACAAAATATTAAGATAGTGGATATTAAGCATTATATAAGAGTCAAATTTTAATAATATTATTATCAAGGATTACATAAAATTTATCATGAAATAGCTTATAAAAATGAATAAAAATGATAATATTACTATTTTAATAATAGAAGATGATAAGAGTGTGTCAGACTTTATCGAACTAGAGTTAAAATTTGAAAAATATAATGTTCATAAGTCCTATGACGGAATTTCTGGTCTTGTTTCATTTAGGCAGTTAAAGCCTGATTTAATAATTTTAGATAGAATTTTACCTCAAATTGATGGAATAGAAATTTGTAGAAGAATAAGAGAGTCTTCAGATGTTCCTATAATAATACTTTCAGCTAAAAATACTCTAATAGATAAAATAACTGGTTTAGATGCAGGAGCTAATGACTATATAACTAAACCTTTTGACTTAGAAGAATTGACAGCTAGAATAAGAGTACAACTAAGAATTAGAAAACCATTAAAAAAAACATTATTATACTTTTCTGATATTGTGGTAAATATTAATACTAGAGAAGTTAAAAGAAATAATATAACCTTAAATTTATCACCTAAAGAGTATGAGTTATTATTAATTTTAATAAAAACTCCTAATCATGTTATATCAAAAAGATGCATTTTTGAATTTGTTTGGGGTATAGACTTTGAAGGTGAAGAAAACATTTTGGATGTTTATATACATAGTCTAAGAGAGAAATTAGAAATTAACAGTATGAAAAGATTAATATTTAATGTTAGAGGTGTTGGGTATATTTTAAAAGAATCTTAGGTTGATAATATGGTGACAATTATTCATCTAATTTTTCATTATATCATTTTATTTAAAAATATAAATTTTAGCTAAAATTCTTTACTATAAATTTTTCCAATTCCAGTTTATGATTAACAGATACACTTTTAAACTTTAAATCAATGTCCATTAAATCTTTTATGATTTCCCTTAATTTTTTTGAGCTAAAGTTTTTCCACGTTTTACTATTTTTTTCAACAATAAAAGGCTTTTGACCTAATGCTTTTGATATATCATTAATACCCATCTCATCTTCTATTAGTAGCTTTATTGAATAAATAGTTTTTAGGTTAGCTGCTAAAGATGCTATAAGTTTTATAGGGTTTTCTTTTAGTAAAATAGAGGCTAATTCTTTTAATATATTTCCAACTTCTTTTTTAGCCATAAAATTAAGTAATTCAAATAGATCTGATTCGTTATTTGGAACTAATAGCCTAACATCTTTATAAGTTATTATTGGTTCATCACCAACATATATGACCAACTTTTCAATTTCTCTTTCTATCCTATGTTTATTGCCACTTGTAGCTTCTATTAGTTCTTTACTAGCTTCATAATCAATTCTTTTACCTTTTTTTCTAAAACAGTCTTCAACCCAAGGTTTAAGTTTTGTTGACAACTCCCAAGATTTTAATTGGTTCAATTCTTTAGTTTCTGATATAGCTATTAAACTTTTTATAAATGTTTTTCTTTTATCAAGACTTTCAGCAACAAATATTAAGAAATTAGTTTCCATTAAGCCTTTATTTAATAAATTAAGTAAGATTTTTAAATTATCTTCATTTTGATTAAAAACATTTTCAGATTTTTTTATTATAGTTACTTTATTCCCAAACCCAAATGGAGGAGAATCAGCTGATTCAACTATTCTATCAATGGAAATAGAACTTGCATCTAAAATATCAAGATTAAAAGTTTCCCATTGAGGATCAACATTTTCTGATATAAACTTTTTTTCAAATTCATCTATAGCATATAAATCATCACCATATACAAGATAAATATTATTTTTAGGCATAACTCAAATTTAAATATAAAGGGCATTTTAGAAATTATACTTTTTATACTAACACATTTTGTTTATAAAAGAAGTATGGAGTATTCCTAAAAAGATTAACATATTTATTGAAGACAGATAAAAATGGATTTGCTCAAGTAAGTTTACCAAACTCCTCTAATGTTTTAGTTTATTATTTTTATCAATTATATAAATAATATTTGAAACATTAGAAAAAGAAAATAAAATTAAAGAAGTTATGTTAAAAAAAATCTTATACAGTTATACAAAATTAAAACAAATATATTTATAATTTTTGATTAAAAAATAGTTAATCGGGTCTTTTATTTAAACATTTATTATATAATTAGAGTCAAACTTATTTTAAATTTAAAAAGGTGATTTATGGGATTAAACGTATCATCTAATAACTCAGAAGATTTTTTTTATAAATTTAATGATTATATGAATGATGGTAGATTAAGTATAAAAGAATATGATGATTTGAAAAAAACGTATATTCAAGAAAATAATACAACAGAATCAGATTTTAATCAAAAAATAGCACCTACAATTGATATTTTTAAAACAAACTCAGAAATTCCTGATTTATCAAATAGTCCTATTTCTAAGGCTTTAGATGATGGTTTATTAAATTATCAAGAATATTTAGATATTAAAAGTTATTATATGAAAACTTTTGGTATCAGTTCAGAGATTTTTAATTTAGCACTAGATTATGTTCTAAGAAATGATTTAATAAAATACTTAAGGGATAATCCAGATAAAGAAATAGATTTATCAAATTTCAAACCTAAAAAAGCAACATTTAGTGATGTAATAGAAGATTCTATTGCAAAATCTATAGCAAAAGAATTAGCAAATGCAATTGTAAAAATGAGGACTCAAGATGATTTTAGTGAATATACTTATAGAGTTTTAAAAAATGAATCAGATAAAACATTTATTTGTTCTGATGAAGATATAAAAGAAAATCAATAATAAGTATTTATGTATGAAATAAACTCTAATGATAACTTTGTTAAATTAACTAGAGAAGAATTAATTAAAGCTGAATTAAAGTGTAAGGAAGCAAGAAAGTTAGTAAAAAAATCAATTGAAGAACTTTCTCCTAACACAATTTATCAAGCTATAGAATTATATATAGAAGCATCAGTTATATATCCAAAACTTGCAGAACCTTATTTATCATTATCATATATTTGTTTAGAATATGGAAAAATAAGTGAATCTTCTCAATTATTAA
>JAXLXG010000046.1:0-23740 GCA_046328075.1 Candidatus Sericytochromatia bacterium | reverse complement strand
GTATTATTGAGTAAATAACTATATTACCCCTCTGTTTACTTAAGTAAACAGAGGGTCATAAGAAAGGAAAAAAGAAAAATGTTAAAAAAAGGTTCTGTAGTTCTAACTACCCTAGCTCTTACTCTAACAGCTTGTGGAAAAGAACAAGCAAATTTAATGGTTAAAGAAAAAGTTGAAGCTAGAGAGTTAAGTAGGGAAAATCCTTTAGATAAATTAAAGGTAATAATATCAGATAGTGGTTTTAATACAAAAGCAACTCTGCCAGAAATTGCAAATGCTGCTGTAGTATCTTTAATAGGTGCTGATACAGGTATAACGCACGCAACTGGTGTAACAACTGATTCTGGAGCATTCAGATTAACAGATTCTGGTACTAGATTTGTTCCTGAATCGAATAAAACCTATATTCTTCAAGCAAGTAAAAGAACAGGAAAAGCTTCAAACGGTGATGAGATATCATCTTTAGCTACATTTGTGACATGGAATGGAGTTAAATGGCTTGGAGTAGTAAACACTGATGCAATAATATTAAATCAGAAAACTACAAGCTTATTAGTCATAAGTCAACATGAGGGTAAGTTTAGCGATAAGTTTTTTGGTTCAATGTCTTTCAATTCAACTGTTCTAGTAAATGATATTAATGATGGTTCAAACAGTGTAAGTGCTGAAAAAATTATGGGAGTTAAAAGCCTTGTAGATAGGGCATTAGAAAAAGATATTGATTCTATCTCAAAGATCAAATTCAATAATGAAGTTTACTCATTAGAAGGTGATACTCTTACGTTTCCAAACAGCATTTCTGGAAAAATTATTAGTTAAATTAAAGGAGAAAAAAATGAAAGATTTATTTAAAAATTTAATGTCATTAAGTATTTTAGTTTTATCTGCGAATACTTTAGCTGCTTGTGATGTTCCATTACCTGTTACAGAAGTTGTTATAAATAAAGTAGAATCTAATAAAGATGGTTTAACATTTGAAGCAAAAGTTGAAAACAATATCTTAGAAATAAAACAAAAAACTTTAGGAGGTTTTAACGTTTTAGCTACAATAAATGGTATAGCAGTTAACGCTACAGCTTCACTAATATTCCCTAATGATCATTCAGATCCTTTAAAAAGAAATAAAGCTGTTGTCTCAGGTAAGACAGATCAAAATGGAGCTTTTATAATAGATTTAAATGCTGTAGAAGATGGGGTTTATATACTAGAAGTGAGTTATAGACTTATTACATCAGGAAAAATAGTCGGAAGTGAAATTGTTACTTTAAGAACTATGGTAAAAAAAGAAGGATCTAAGATTACTTCTGTTACCACTCCTAGAGTCTATATTAACAACAAAACGACAGCTCTTGTGGCTTCAATGCAGGCTGGTTTAATTTCATCTAACCAAGTATTACAGGTATATACGTTAGAGAATGGAATTGTTGCAGTAAAAGACTTACCAAATCTTCCAGCTTCATTCATAACAGAAACAAAAGATTTACTTGATCAAATTCTTGCTGAAAATAAAGATGGAACTGCGAATATTGTATATGATTTAAATTTAAAGAAATTTGTAAGAAAAAATACTTTCTCAGGTGTAGTAAATGAAGAATCTCAAGTAACTCCAGCTCCTACAGATGAAAATCCAGTTGAACCTACGCCTCCTCAAGAAGAAGTTCCTAACACACCTGAACCTCCTCCACCTAGTGATAATCCTCAAGATCCTATAGAAGAAGATCCAATACCTCCTATTGAGGAACCTAAACCTGAACCAATACCAGAAGTAGATGCAGTACCTATTATGAAAGCTTATAACTTAGGTATGTCAAACTCAATCATGAACCCTAATGAAGTTAGATATGCATCATACAGTATTGAAGCAACTGATGATAAAACAGGTCTTAATTACTTAGTTTATCTAAATGATGTCTTAGTTTCAACCTCACAATCAGGGCAAATACCTGTTAAAGCTGGAACAAATACATTTAAGTTTGTAGCTAGAGATATTAAAAATCAAGAAGCTGTATTGACTGAGACAAGAAATATAGCTATGAATACACCACCTACTATTAGCGCTTTTAGTGTAGCCCCTTCTGCAACAAGAGTCTATGATGCAAATGGAACAGTTGATGTTAGATTAGATTCTAGTTACTTTGATGAACAAGGAGTAACATCTGTTGTATGGGAAAGCAATGATAAAGAGATATTTAGAGGTGCAGGTGGAATAGTAAAACTTGGAGTTGGTACTCATCGTATCGTTTTAAGAGTAAGAGATGCAATGGGATTAGAATCAATGAGAGAAACAACTATTACAATTACTCAGCAAACTGCTTATTATAGAGTTCAGTTACCTAATATTACTAAAGAAAGCACTGGTACATGGGGTTATAGTAATTCTACAATATCTTATGGAATAGGAACAAGTTCCGATACAACTGGTTTTACTATAATTGAAAAGCAAAGTGGCACTTTTAAGAACAATACAACTGTTCAGATAAATGTTAACTATAGAGATGGTAGATCTATACTAACAAATACAATACTTGCTGGTACTTCAAGAAAAGAGCTAAATATAGATTTTAATTCAATCGCAGAGTTAAAAAATAATGGCTATGTTGAGTTATACCTAAAGCTATCCAATGCTGAAGGTGTTATATATTCTTATCTTCCTATAAAAATATATAGAGATTATAAATAAATTTTCAAAAAGAGCTCTTTTATAGAGCTTTTTTTTGTAACAAAAACTAGAAACAAGCAGATAGATCAATTAGATAATAAATTTATGAATTAAATATCGAAGGTTGATTATGGTAGCATCTAATTTAATTTCTGTTAGAAGAGAAACAGTTAATACAGCAAGTATAGAACTAGCTGAAGTTTTGGAAAGAAAGTCTAAATTACCTATTGCTTTACTTAAACAAGGTGATAAATATACTCAATTAGAAGCTGGTAAGACAACTGCAAATATTACAGATGCTTTAGTAATAGAAGTATCTGATGAATATTTAAAAGAATTGAATAAGAATGCAATGAAAACTCTTGCTGCTATTGCACAAGGAATATTCTTAAATGAAGAAGCTAAAACTACAGGAAAAAGCATTGATGATTTAATAGAAGATTATTCTATTGATACAAGTAAAAAAGTTGTTTGGGTGAATATGGGTATAGCAGCAAAACCTGAACTTTTAAAACTCGCGATTGAAAAAGGAATAACTTATGTTAGACCTTTTATTATAATGCAAATAAGTAATGAAGAAATGGATAAACTAGTGCAAGAGCTTTCAAATAATAAGTTAACTACTTCACAAACTCAAAAAATTGGAGACGTTCTAAAAGCATTAATTCAGGAAGGTATATCTATAGAAGATAAAATAAAAGATGTAGTAAGTTTCGTTGTAACTACTAATCTCTTAGCAAGTGAAATAATATCATTAATAAAAAAAGGTACTAATTTTGTTAACAAAATCGTATCTAATGATAAATTAATATATGAATTTTTACTTGCACAAGATGCTTTTAAGGTTAATGTTGATGAAAACTACCTTAAAGTAAAAATAACAAATATAGATATACAAAAAGTTAAAGCAATTGCAGCAATACTTGAAAGCCCAAAAATAGCTGTAGATATGAGTGGAATTGAAAAGGTATTATCCATTCCTGTTTTAGTAAAACTAAGAGAAGATGGTTTAATATCATTAAAAGTGGCTAAACTTTTTGCAGAAAAAGTAAATCCTGAAATAATGGAGTTATTAATTAACAACATTATAGGTGTAGCTAATCTTGATGAATTAAAGATTTTTACATTAAGAAAACTTATTTCAGTAGCAAATCAAGTTTTTAAACTTGAAAATCATGTAATGACTGTATATGAAATAGATTCAGTTATCAAAACTATTTCAAAACATAAAAAATCAAAAGTTAAAACACTAGTGTTCAGGGTTAGAAGAAAAATTGTTGTTCTTGAAGCAGCATAAGCTTTTACATATACTAAGTTATTTATCTTAGTAACTTAGTATAAACATTTTCCATAATGCTAATAACATTCGAATAAATGTAAAGTTATATATTTTTTGAATATAAGTTTTTTTATTATCTGTAATTTGTTCTATAAATTCGCACATTAATAAATTAGAGTTGAAGTTCTTAATAAGACTCAGCTCATAAAAATTAATATTGTAGGAGGAAAAAATTTATGTTTCAAAATTTCGGACAAGTTTCAAGTAAGGTGGATAATTATGAGAATATGCCATCTATCAAAAAATTTTTAAAGAATCATGGTGATATAAAAATATCACAAATAACTAAGCAATCTGATACTTTAGAACCTTTAAAAGGAATAGGTTATTCAGGAATAGACTATTTTGAAGAAGATGGTAAATGGGAAATAAGTATTTGTGACAAATTAGTTAAAAGTAAATCAGACTTATCACACTTACTTCAGGTGCTTGCATATATACATATTTTAGAAGCACCAAAAACAAAAATTATAACTGCTAATGAATTGTATAAAAGCCTTACAAACAATTTTGAGGAAATGCCTAAGGATATAATAGATTTTATAAACATTACATATCAATTAGTGTTGAATATGTATAATGTTTATGTATCAACTGATTACCTAATTAAAACTAAAGAATTTGATAAAGATGCATTAAAAGCATTCATCAAATATTACTCAAGTATAGAAAATGTTACAGGTTTTACTCTTTTTTACCCTATTGCTTTATTGGCAGCAATAAACAGTAATGGTATTAAAATGCAGGATGTTGAAGAGTATAATGCGCTTACAGAAACTCTTTCAAAGCATTTTGTTTCACATCCTGATTCAATATTTAAAAGTTTTAAATCTTTCTCATCAAAAGCAAATTATGAGATTGATTTTGATGATATTTCAAGAGTGTTTAAATCTGTAAAGTTTAAATAGTTGATTCTAGAGGAGCTTTAAGTTCCTCTTATATTATTAATATCGATAAAAAGGAAATTGTGATAATGGTAAATATAGGTTTAGTAAATGTATTCAAATTCAGAAACAACTCTATTATTAATAGAAATTTTATAATATAATTTGCAAGGTAAAATCATATTAAAATACTATGGATAAATTACAATTTTTCTTTGATACATTGGCAGGAGAACCTAAAGCGTTGATGGGGTCTCCTAATAATGATATGGTCATAATTAATTGTTTGCATGAACTGAAAGAACCTGAAAAAGTAAATGTAAGATTAACAGATAAAAAAGATTCTAAAGATTTAACTGAAGATGTTTTAAAAAATCAAATATGTGAATTAATTGAAAGTATTTTTAAAGAAGAGTATTTTGATAATTTGAATGACGAGATACTCAAGACTCAGGTTAATGGACTAGAATTGAGTGTTAGATTTAATAATAGTGAAAAATTAATAGAAAAAATTAATAATTTTAAAGAAGATTATAAAAAAATAGATATAATCTCAATTTATTTAGAACTTACCTCATCTTTGAAAGATGAATTTATTATTATATTTAAAAGTCAACATTTGAATCTACAAAAATTTGAAGTTATTTCAAATTTCATATTAAAATTAAATATTAGTCAATTATTAGATATAGTATATTTTTTTATTAATCATTCAAAATATTATAATAATTTTTATACCTTAAAAGTTATTTTTAAATCTCTACTTGATTCTAATGCTTTAACTATATTAAATAATAATGAGTTATTAAAAATATCTAATCTTTTACAAGAATCTTATTTTTATAGTGAAAATAAACTCTTGTTACCTGTTCAAGAAATTTATAATTTATTGTTGCAATTAAGACTTATCTCAAAAGAAATTTTTAATATAAACCAACTTATTAGTTTTTTTAGAAGAACTTTTTTAGATGATGAGTCAATTTTAGTTGTAATTTTAGATTCAGATTTAATATCAAATTTAGATAAGATATTATTATTAGATGATAACGAAATATTAGAGGTAATTAATTTTTTAAAAGAAATTATTTTAAATAATAAAATTACTTCTATTATAAGAGCTTCAGCTATAGATTTACTATTAAGATTAAATTTTATATCAAAATCTTTTTTTGATATAAATCAGTTTATTAGTCTTTTTAAGAGTATTTTTCTATTCAAACAAGACGAATTATATAATCTAACAAAATTAGAAATCTTATTAAATTCAAAGTTAGTTTTAGATTTAAGTAATGATGAAATATTAAATATATTAATTTTTCTCATAGAAAAAATATTTGATAAAATTTATGATTTTTTTGAGATAAAAAATATTTTTAAAATTTTAGTTGAGTCTAATACATTAGTAAAATTAAACGAAGAAGAAGTAATAAAAATAGTTAATAATTTGAAAGAAATTATATTTAATAATAAAAATGACTCTTCTATAAGGTGTATTTAATAGATTTATTATTAAGTCTGAGTATAAATAAAAAAGAATTATATATTTTTGTTTTATTTAAAACAGTAATTTTAAATAAAAAATTAGATTTTTATGTACGTAAATACTTTTTATCAAGTTCAAAATTAATATTACAGTTAGACAATAATGAGATATTAGAGATAATTTATTTTTTAAGAGAAATTATATTTAATGATCAAATTGAGTCAACTTTATTAGATTCATCAGTAAATTTATTATTGAGTTTAAGAGATAATTTAGAAGATATAAAAAAAACAATTAATATCATTGATATTTTAAAAAAAGTGGTTTTAAGCAAAAAAGATTTGGATAGAATCTTACCATATATTTTAAACTTGAATTTAAATGATAGTGAGGTGTTAGAGATAATTTATTTTTTAAGAGATATTTCTATTGAACATAATATAAAATTTCTTCATTTTTTAGAGATTAGAAATAGAGATTGTAATTATTATATAAAAGAATTACTAAATTATATAGAATATAATTTTGATTTTTTTAGAAATTATTCAGATTTATTATCAAATAAAAACTTAATATCACATTTTAATTCAAATAATATACCAAAGCTTATTTCTTTTGTTAAGGAAAGAATACAAGAAAAAAATATTCCAAGATATCATAGCAAAAAGTTTTTAGAAATTTTTTTGTATTTACTTACAAACTCTACATTATCTTTTGATAGATTGTTTGAGATATTTAAATTTTTAAAAGAAATTGTATTAAATGATAAAACAAGTTACTATATATATAAAAAATCACTTAATATTTTATTAGAATTTATTAATAATAATTTTATAAGAATTGAATATTTTGATTTTATTGTAATAAAAATACTTTATCATTTAAATAGTTTTTCACCACTAACATTAGCTGAAAAAGACGAAAAGAAAAAGAAAAAAATAGAAGAACAAACAAAAAAATGCCAAGCTTTAAACCATAAATTACTTATTTATTACTTTAATGATCCAGAACTTAAAGATGAGTTCAAAAAATACAGCATGAAATATAATATAGTTTATTATGAAAAAAGTGATGGTTGGTATTGCTTTGATAACTATTTAGAACAAGAAATAAAAGTTCCAACATCATTAACTGAAAAACCTGAAATAAAAAAGAAATATAATCTAATAAACGAATTATTAGATTATATACCTAAAGATAAGATAAAAACTATTCAAAGCTTAATGGCTTATAATACTTTAACTAAAGAACAGATAGCTCAATCATTTGAATTAGAATTAGCTCAAGTCGAAGCTATTTACTTAAGTAAACAGGGAGATAAATATGTGTAGTAATAGAACTCAATTTAATATAGATGATTGGGAAAATTTATTAATAGATGAGATAAATAATTGTCTTGTATTTTTTGAACAACAAATAAATTTAAATTATAATTTTTTTAATGAAATACCAATCTCATTTCCTATAGTTGCTAAATATAAAAAAAATGAAAAAAAAGAAATTGGAGCTATTGTAGGTATAAAAGAAGTTGCATCAATATACTCATTAAAAAAAGATGGTAAGTTTAGTATAAAAACAAATTATGAAAATTTAGCCATTAGTGAAAACTATAAAGTCAATGAAACACTTCCCGAATTAGTAAAAACAATATTAAAAAATAAATTTAAAAATAGTATTGATTACATAAATTTAAGTCAATCATACTCTTTATATTTGAATTTGTTGGATGTAACTGGGAATATAAATGATAATTCTCATAATCTTGCTTTTGCAGTTTCAACAATCATAAATTCTACTAATGAAATAAAAAGCTTATTTTATGAAAGAAATAATAATAATAAAATTTGTCTTACAGGTGAACTAAATAATAATACTGTAAATAAAGTAGGGGGAATTGAGCATAAATTAAAAGCTGTATTATGCTATCAGAATATAACTAAATTTTATGTTCCAGATAGTAACTTTAAAGAAATGATTGATATATATAATAACAAAGATGGTTACTACTCTGATAAAGAGAAAACTCAGGAAAAAAAGTTTGATACAAATGAAATTTCAATATTTAATAAAACATTTAATCAAGATTATGAACAACAAAATTCAGAGATTTCTATAAAAACTGAATCAACTTCAAAAAAAAAGTTAGATTCTAAAATAAAAAAACTCAAAATAATGAAACAAGGAGGTAAATTTCTTGAAGTAATTGCAGTAGAAAAAGTAGAAGATGTTCTTATAGATCTTTTTGGTGAAAAATGGTATGAACTACCTGCTTTTAAAAATACTTTTGACCTAACATATAAGTATAAAGAAGAAGTTAGAAATTCTGATTTTGTAAAGATAAAAAACATCATAGAAATAAGTACAAGTGATAAAGGGTATTCAGATATAGATAATTTTGTTGATATTTCTTTTGAAAATGAAGATAAAAATTTACATGAACCTTCTAAAGATTATAAAAGTGTTTTAAGTAATCTTAAAGATAATAAAAAGATAATCATTAGAGCTGGTATTGGATCTGGTAAATCAACTGTTTTAAGAAAAATGTTAAATGAATTATTAACTAATGAGAATTATAATTACTTTATACCTGTGTTTATAGAGCTTCAGATATTGAAAAATTTATTTGATAATAAAGAAAGTTATGTTACTAAAGAAATAATAATTCAGCAATCTTTAGCTCAAAGATTTAAGGATATAGAAACAATAGAAATATATAAGGAATATTTATTACAGCAAAATAACCTTATTTTTTTACTTGATGCTTATGATGAACTAGGAAAATCTGAAGATTTTAATGATTTAGACAGTTATATTCAAACGACTAGACCTACTTCTTCTGTTAACTTATCAGGAAAAATTGTATATAAATTATTATCATTAACTAAAAATTCTATAATAGAATTGTTTGGAAAATATATAGAAGATGATAATAAAAAGTTAGAGTTTACAGAATTAATAACTAGTAATGATAAGTTACATATTTTACTAAATAACCCATTAATACTAACCCTTGTAATTTTTAATGTGATAAGTAAAAGTGATTATTTAAATGGATTAAAAAATGCGGATAGATTTGATATTATAAAAGATTCAGTAAAAAACCTTATAAATAAGAAGCTTAATGATGAAAAACTTAAAAATAATATAAGCTCAGTATCACTCAGTAAAGATCCTAATTTAGATATAAAAGATCATTTTACAACCAAGTTAATTTCTAAAATAGCATTTAAATCTTTTGATATGAAAGAAACAATAGATTTAAAACTTATAGAAGATGTAATTAATAAAGAAATTAAAATGAATAATTCAGATGATACAATAGCTGATAAAAATAATAGTGATAAATCTGTAGAAAATTTATTTATTAATTATATTTCAAGTAATACAGGTTTTCTTGAGTTTTATAAGATTGTTGAAGAAAAAGATAATAAAACAGAAATCAAAACACATTATAAATTTTTCCATGAAATGTTTCAGGAGTATTTTACTTCTAAATATGTAGATTATGACTATGTAACTTATTTAGATAGTGATATTGAGTACATAAGAAATGATTTTGTCGAATGGGTAAATTCAAGAAAGTTTAATGTAAAATATACTTTTAATATCT
Organism: Candidatus Sericytochromatia bacterium; assembly: GCA_046328075.1. GTDB lineage: Bacteria > Cyanobacteriota > Sericytochromatia > UBA7694 > JACMQJ01 > JAXLXG01. The sequence goes on along the minus strand of JAXLXG010000046.1, from coordinate 13,765 downwards.
TACCTTTTTTAGCTAGAATGATCGAAGAACAAGAAAAAGCTAAAAGCTTAACTAAAACTTAATCTAATTGATTAATTTAAATTGTAATTATTGGTTTTTATGCACAGATTATACATATAGAGATTTTTATTTGGAGGATTATATGGTTGAAGAAAATGAAGATTTAAATAATGAAATTAGTTATGAAGAAAACTTTAAAGAAACTCTTAAAGATAATCTAAATAAATTAAGAGTAAGTAATGATAAGGAAATTCAAGAATATATTAATCAAAAGAAAATAAAAGATAAAATAAAATCTGAAAAAACAGATATTAATGAATCTGTTCTTCATAATGTTTTATTCCCTAAATTAATGGATAATTTTAACAACAATAATAGAAAAGGTGTAAATTTTGAAGATATAGGCATAGACATTTTATCTATTCTGTTAAAAATAAAAGATATAAAATCAATATTATTAGAACAAATACTAAAACATTTATATAAAAAACAAAATTTAAGAAATCATAACACACTTGAAGATTACACTAAAGAAATTTTAGTTGATATTTTTAGTATTATCAACGATTACATATTTGATACTAATGGTAAGTTATTAGAATTAAGTAAAATTATATTTAACATTAAACAAAATAAAGATATTATTAAAAATTCTTTATCACCTAAACAAGAAATCATCAATTTTTGCGATTATAGTGATATTGATTTAGATGGACTAATTTTATCTACTATAAGAAAACCAATCAATTTAGAACATTTAACTAGAGCAATATTATCATTAAGTTATCTAAATCAGGATTTGGATAAAAAAGTAAAAAAATACAAATTAAGCCTAAAATCAATAATGAATCAAACAACAAATTTATCATTAAATAGTGATATTTTTAAAAATGAAGCATGTTTCGAACAAGCTACAAGAAAATTAATTGATAATTATTCTGAAATAAAAAAAGATTATAAATCAAAAAAAGCTTCAGATAAAAATGAAGTAATAATTAATAATTTTTCATCTTTATTAAACAAAATCTCTGATGTATATGTACTTGATAAAATAATTGATTATAGTAATATTGATTTAGATGGACTAATTTTATCTACTATAAATAAATCAATCAATTTAGAGCATTTGACTAGAGCAATATTAGCCTTAAGTTATCTAAATCAGGATTTGGATAAAAAAGTAAAAACATATAAATCAAAAAAACCTGCTAATTTAAAATTTCTAAAACAAATTAATAAAAAATCTAAAGAAATAGATGAAATTATAGAATATGAAACATTTTTTATGAAGGTATCTAGAGAAGTAGTTAAGAATTATGCTCAATATAAATCTACAATTAACTCAACCTCAAATAAGAATAAAATAATAATTGATAATTTTGTTCTAAATATGATTAAAAAAGAAGAAGAAGAAAAAGAAAAAGGAACTAAAACAATAGGAAAAGAGGGTAAAATCCTAGAAGGTTTAAATGAATATCATGATAGAAATGAATATCTACCAAAAGATATTAATACTATAAAATTTATGGAATATTTTATTAACAATGAATATGATATAAAGACAAGATATTTTGATGAGTATTACAAGACTAATCAAAAAGATGATTTTTATTATGAAATTACAAAGTTAATTCCTAGTGCTAATAAGAAAGATATTAAACAAATAATTAGAAAATCAGTAAATAAAACTTGGGATTCTAATATTTCGAATATTTTGAATGATACACAACTAAGAGATCTTAACTTTTGCTCTCATATTTTGAGTAAAATTCCTTTCAACTCGTTAGATATTCATAGTCAGGATTCAATAATTGAGCTTAATAAACTTTTAAATCCAACTACTTATATAAATGAACCTTCGTTACAGATTCAAATAACAGATCTTGAAAAATTAACTAAGAATCATACAAATTATACAAGTTATAAAGGTACTTCTTTTGATAAAGGAAAAAGCAATGATACTACAAGAAAACCTGTTATACATAAAGCGAATATTTTTGTACTAGAAAATATACTAGATGGTGCTTTTCGTAGAATCAAAATAACTCATTCAACTATTAAAACATCTAATGGTGATATTCATGATACTCTTGAAGATTTAATTTCTGAGAATCAAACCTCAGCAGAAGAGGCATTTTTAAAAGATCCTAATGTAATATACTCACTTATACTTAGTAAAGATGCTTTATTTGATTATGGTAAAGGTAAAACAATTGAGTTTGCATTAAATAAGTTATTTAATTACGAATATGATAATAATAGTAATCAATTCATTAATAATCCTATAAATGAAGAAAATGCTAAAGTTCAAAAAAGTCGATTTCTTAAAGAGAATAGAGATGAAGCTCAGTTAATTATTAGTAATAGATTAAAAAATAATGAGTTATATAATCATTTATACGAGTTTGCTTTTTTAAACTATGGCGAAATAAATGCTCAAATATCACCAGAATACTTTTATGATATATACAAAGAAATAATTGAACTTCATGTAAATATACTAACAGACGCATATTTTAGTTTTAAATCTAATAAGGAAATAATTGAGTTTATTATAACTCTTGTAAATATTCAATTTAAACCACTAAAAGATAAAAAATTGATAAAATATTTCCTATATTTTCTTCTAAATCTAACCGATTTAATTAAAAATATAAATACTAAAGAATTTGATTTAACAAAACCTAATAACTTCGTTTTATTTATTAATTATTATCTTTTAATTTTATTTGATATAAAATCCATAGATCCAGTAGGAAAAAGCCAAGGATTTCAGAAGTACATAGATAACATATATAAAGGTATAAATTCTATTTAAAATATAAAAAATGTAATATTTAGTATTAAATAACAGATAGAATTAATATTCTATAATAAATAAGGAGAAATAAAATGAGTTTAATAAAAAATAATAATAAAAATGACTTAAAACCTGAAGAATTTGTTTGCTACGATATAGAAAGTAGACATGATTTTTTAGATAGAATTGATAAAGCTAAAGTAAACAGAATCTTATGTAAATGGGTTAAAGAAGTAATAGATTTAGACTTAGAAATAATTGAAACAAACGATACAGAATCAGAAATTGTATATTTAGCAGCAAGAGAAATCTATTATTTAGGTGAAATTATGCTATTGAATATCAACAAAGAGTTAAAACTCAATATTGATTCTGAGTTAGAGGAAATTAGAGCTGCAATTCAAAGAGATTTTGAAGGGTTTATAAAGAATGAAAATCCTGTAATTAAATATGTAGTGCATAGCATTCTAATAAAATGCTTAGCTACAAGTTTGAAAGATTGGAGTATTAATTTAATTAAGAGCTCATATAGTGATGAAAGTTTAGATTTATCAGATATACAAAAATATATAATGGATACTTTGGATAAAAGCAGAGAAAAAGAAATTACTAATGTTTCTTTATCATGTATTGAGTCTTTAGCAGAACTTCCAGAATCAAATAAAAATATCAGTGTTAAGGACTACTTATACAAACTAACAGACAGTTTATCAGAATACATTTATTCTATAAAATACAGACTAAATAATATACATTCTGATAGAGACATTTTTAATGATAACTTAAAAGTAGCAACAACTAAAGCTTTAACAATGTTAAAAGATAATACAGTAGATTCTATGAAAAAGACTCTTATAAAAATTAATAAGTTAGAAGAAAGTATTATGGAAAGTAATTTATTTAATTTTAAAGAAGAAGTTGCTGATATAAAAAATAAATTTGAAGATAAAATCAGATTTTTTGAAATTATGGAAAATCGACAAAAAGACAAAAATTCTGAAGAAGATTCAGGTATAGATATTGGAGATGAAAAAATAATCCTTGCAACTGAAAAAATTATATCTGATAATATTATAAAATTTCAGAGAAAGACCAAGTATGAACTTGTAGCTGAAAATATAAATGAAGATGAAGATGATATATATAAAGATCCAATAAATACAATAGATAAAAAATATTCATTTAAAGCAAAAGGAAATAAAGATTCTGGAAGAATATCAATATCTCTTATATAAGGTTCATTAACTGGTATAAAAAAATTTAAAGTACAAATAATATTTGAAAGTAACATAGAATATATATACCCAGAAGAAGATGGAGAACCAACAGAGAATATTATAGTTAATTTAAGAAAGAAAGAAGGAATTTTATCTGGTAATACATCACCTATAAAAGAATTCAAAAAAATTAAATCTATAGAAGTAATAGAAGATAATACAGAAAATAACTAATCATAAATTCTGTAATTATTAAATAAAATCCTCACATTATATTAATGTGAGGATTTTATTATTAATAGGAGTATTTATATGAAAAATTTTATTACTGGATTAAAAAAACATATTTTTAGTACTTTTTTAAATAAAAAAGTATCAAAAGATAATGATGCTAATATTTTAAAAGAACAAATAGAAGATATTTTTGAAAATGATGATACAAAAACTGGTAAAAAAAAATTTATCGAACTTAAAATCTTTGTTGATGATAAAGAAACAATAAAAGAGGAACTTTATAACTTTTCTAATACAAATGAAATACCTGTATATTTCTACAATACACCAGAATTATTCTTATCAAGAAAAGAAAACCCAAAAGAAGGTATTATAGCTATTGCTACAAATAAAAATAATACATACATTAATTTTACAGTCCATGAAATAAACCAACTTAAAGGAGATTTTATTAGTATATTTTTAACAAATGCTAATGATACAACTAAACTAGATTTTGTAGAAGATGAAATATACTTTAACCCAGCTGATAATTTTGAAATTGTTGAAATAGCCAAAGAAATGGGTCTAACACATGATATGACTCCAACTTTTAGTTATGTAGCAAAAGCTTTAATGGGGTTTAGCAGAATACAAATTAAGGAAATTATTTATGATATATACTTTATTAAAAAACTCAAAAACTTAAATGAAATTTTAAGTATAATAAATAATTTAAAAGAAAAGCTATTTGAAACACATTATGAATACTTATCTTATTCATTTAATATAGAATCCCAAACTAAATTATATAATTACTCTTATTTATTTGATTATGTATCATCAAATTTTTATTCAAGTAAAAGGTCAAATGTATTAATAACAGGTTCTGAAGGATCTCAAAAAAGCTTATTTGCATATGATTCTGCTGCAAAGTTAAAACTACCTCTACTTAAAATTAACTTTAACACTTTAGTTAATAATAAGGATTCAGAATTAAAATTAAAAAATATCATTGAGTTAATAGATTTTTTTAGTCCATGCTTTGTACTTATTGAAGATTATGATAAATATTTATCTGAAAATATTATTAATTTATATGGTAAAGAACTATTTAAACCTTTATTTTATAATATATTTCAAAATTGGATTAATAATAATGAATCAAAAATAATAATTGTAGCTACAGCTAAAGATTCACAACTCACAGCTAAAGATAAAGAACCATTCAGAAAAATATGCTTCCCTGATAGAACAAAAAGCTCTGTATTTTTGCCTATAATATGGACTTATATTATTAATAATAAGCTTAATTTTGATTTCAATACCATAAAAAATATATCAGAATCTATACCTAAAGAAATAGATATAGACAATTTAGAAAGAAACTTGGATATTTTTAATAGATATAATAAGCAAGAAGAAATTATAAGGCAACTTAACTTTCAATTAATCTAATTATTATGTTGTAAATCATAATTTTTTCTATTTAATATTTTTCATATTTGAGTGTTTATAATCTAAATAAAATAAGACAAATAAAATAATCTTTAGCACTCGTGTTAAATAATTACTGATATAATATATATAATGTAATTAATGTATAGATAGAGTAAATCAAAAGTGAATGAATTATCGTTTTGGAGTAGTGTCTCCAATATAATTAGTGCTCCTATTGGTATAATTAGTCTTATAGTTACTATCCTAGCTACTGGGGCTGTAATTTATAAAATAATTTCAAAAAATAAAATAAAAGGTTCTGATAATAACACAGTTACAGGTATAAATAATAATTCTGGAAATATTAATGTAGGAAATAATTCATTATTTAAAAATGATATAAAAGGCTCAAAAGAAAATAAATAAAAATGTTTAATTTCTTAAGTAATTTTATAAAAGATATTAAGTCAAAGTTATCTCTTACTAATGAGAATAACAATTCTAATAATGTATCTGGAATTAGTAATTCTGGAAATTTAAATGTAGGAAATAATTCAGTTTTTGCAAATATTGACACGATTAATTTAAAGGTAGAATCAAGAGCCATTATTGATGAAAAACTTTATTCTTTTTTTAAAGAAAAAGTAGAATATTTTCTTGATAAATCAAAATTTTTTGAAGCAGAAAAAGAAATAGAAGAGATTTTAATAAATTATAATTTTAAGAATTCTATTGATAAAATAAATCTCTATCTTATGCTTGGAGATATAAAATTAAAAATCAGTAAAATAAATGAAGCTGAGCAACTTATTCCTGAAATGGAAAATCTTTCAGAAAGGAACTTTGATATATCGAAATTTAAGATTAAAGTATTTTTTTCATCTGGAAATAAAGAAAAATTTCAGAAAGAATTTGAAATTATAAAAAAGAAATTTACTCTTGATTCAGAATACCTTAACTTAATTGAGATTCAAAGACTCTTTCATGTTGAAAAAGATTTTCCAGCAGTTATTGAATATGGTCTGAAAAACAAGATTATAGAAATTTTCCCTGAAAATGAAAGTTTCTCTTATTATATCGGTATATCATATATGGTTTTGGAAGATTTCAAAGAAGCTGTTAAGTTTTTAACATTGTCAAATCAGCTTAAAACTACACCTTATAAAAGATATCAAATTCTTATTTCTGAAATGTTTGATTTAGTAAACAATGATTTTTCTATTGTTCAAGAAAATGTTTTCAAAACTTATTATGACAATATTGTTTCTTTAGAAGAAGATATTAAAGCTAGAGGAGATGAATTATATGAAAACTATTGGCATAAAAGGCTTTTTAGTACTCTTCAATTAAATCCAGAAATAGGTATTGTTGAAGTAAATAATATTCCAGTAAGATTTAAAAATACTAAAGATATAAAATATATGATTTCTGAAATTTATATTAGAAATCAAGAATTTAGCAAATCAATTGAAAGCCTTGAAGATTTTAAAGATAGTGATGAACTTATCTTTCGTCAGTACTTACGCTCAGTATATTTGAATGAAGAATATCAGAAAGTTCTTGATACACTAAGTGCATTGAAAAATTATAAATTAGGTGAATATGGCGATAATCTTTTTGGTCTTAATCTTTCATCAATTTATAGACAAAGAGGATTTGAAGCTTTTATTAATGAGATAAATAATAATAGAGAATTTATTTTTAAAAGCACCTATTTACTCTCAATTTATATAGAGACACTAATTAGTGAAAAGAAGTTTGATTATTTACCAGAAATTATAAAAGGTATTAATGAGGTGACTGAAAAAAATGATCCTTATAGATTTATTATTTCACAAAAGCTATTAAAAGTTGATTTGTTAGAAGAGGCTATTACTCTTGTCAAACCAAGCAGCGGTATAAATAATGAGCTTGATTTTTATCTTGTCGAATTATTTTTAATATCTAATAATGATGATTATTTAATTCTTGGCTTAGAAATTTTAGAAAAAATGAGCTTAGAATCAAAAAAAGCTTTTAGGTATTTTTACTTTAAAGCCTATATTAATTTAAGGCTCTCTATCTATGATGAATCTTTTAGTTGTTTTATGGAAGCTTTCAAGATAGATGAATCAAGAATAAGAAAAGTTGAGACTACAAAAAATATACTTAATTTAGCAATTACAGTACATATACAGGACTTGGATTATTCAGTAATAAATTTCATCAAAGAACAGGAAGATACTATTGCTTTAATGTATTTGGCTATATATTATAAGCGATCTGGAAACTACAAAGAATATGTTAAATATAGTTCTAAATCATTTAATCTATTGCAAGATAAATTTCAAAAGGAAACTTATGAAATTTATTTAAAAAGTAATTATGACGTTTTTCATAAAGAGCCTGATTCCTCTAAAACTGTTGATTTAGAAAAGATAATTATTCTACAAAACGATTCAGGTAATTTTGAATTTATTTGTCTATACGATGATTTATTTGATGATGATTCTGAATCCTATAATTTTTTTAATATTAGACATTTAAATAAAAATAGCGAAATCGGTTTAAAACTTTTTAAGTCTGATATATCGGATAAAAAATTTGACCTATTTGGAGAACAGTATAGCATAGTACAAGTTATTGACAGGGAATTTTATATCCTAAGAAAATGTGCAGAAATATATACTGATAATTATCCTGATTCTTATGTAATGAATCAAATAGAACTTGGTGATGAGAATTCTTTTAAATATTTTATTCCTATAATAAAAATACTTGTTAAAGGAAATGAGCATCGTGATTATTTAATTAAACAATATAATTTTGATAATAAGATAGGATTACCTTTTTATGCTTTTTCCAGTTATAGCTGGAATAAATATGCTAGTGGGATTATTACCATTCTAAGCGAAAAAAATCAACCTTATTTTGCGGGTGAAATAAATCATCTAGATTTAACTGATAAAAAGCTTGTTATAACTTTTTCTACATTAGTTATTTTAAGTGTAATTAATGCTTTAGAAATTCTTGAAAATCTTGCAGGGAAGATTATAATTCCAGAATCATTACTTTTAATTGTAGAATCTTTACTAAATAATGCACAAGAAGATAAAGCAAAAACTATTGCAAGTCTTGGATTAGTTAATGGTAATTTTGCAAGTTCTGAAACAACAAAAGAAGAAAAAGAATCAATGATAGATTTATGGAGAAGAATTTACCAAGTTTGTAAAAAATTCCAAGTTGTAAAAGATCCAGACTCAGAATATAGTAATTTAAACAGGATGAATGATATTTGTGGTAAAGCTGAGATTTCATCAATAAAATTAGCTGCCAAAGAAAATGCTATTCTGATTTCTGATGATCTATTTATACGAAATATTGGACATATATTTTTTCAAAATTTTTCTTCCATTAATACTATTTCAATTTTAAAAACAACTATGAGTAAAGATTTAAATAAATTTCTTGAAAAACTAGTAAGCTTATCAAAATATAATTATTGTTGGCTTATTGATGATAAATTACTTATAGAGATTATTAACTCAATTCCAATAAGGCTTCAAGGAGATGGAACACCATTTGGTAATATAAGTAAAATAATAAGTAATTGTTTGAAGAGAACTATTATTAGTAAAGACCTTTTAAATGTGTTTTTAAGGGTAAAGAAAATTTTACAAAGTAAGACTATATTTATTGATATACCTTTATACGAAGTATATTTTGAGTTAATAGAAAAAGCTGAAAAAGAATATAAAAGAAATAATTATTATATAGATAAATGAATTTGAATAAATAATAAATGTCTATAAAATTTTATAAAAATATTTTATTATATCTATTTTTCTGCTACTAAAAGAAAAACTTTGTAAGAATTATTGGTTAATTTAGAGATTGTTCTTATCTTCCTACCTTTAAATTATTATAATTTTTTTTGTAATTATAGGTTAAAAAATTCACATTAACTAATTAACAGAATCAAATTTTGGAGATTAGTAGAAATGAATGAAGAATTAAACTTATCAAGAAAAACAGATAAAGAAGGAATTGCAGATAGAGCTGTTATATTAAAAGATTTATCAAATCAACAACTATTAAATCAGATAAAAATTTATAAAAATGAATTTCAAGAACTTAATGAAATTAGTAAAAAGCTCCAAGAAATAAAGAATATAGCTAATCAAAAAGCTAAAAATATTCTTTCTAAAGAAGCTGAAGAAAATTCAGATCTTAAATTATTAAAAAGTTTATCATTATCTTTAGATTCATCCAAAAAGATATTAAACAATATAAAAGAAAATTATATTGATATTTATGCTGGATATTCTGAAACTCTTGAAGAAGAAACAAATCAAGATAAGTATAAATTAGTATATTTATTAGTTAATAAGCTGCTTAATAATAAAAATAAAGGATTTAACACTCTAACTAATACTTTTGATATAAATATAAAATCTGAGATAGTCGGATTCATAGATGATAATAAAAATATCAATTTACCAAACCTTTTAAAAAAAACAGAAGAAGTAATTAATAATACAACAGGTTCAAATAACGAAATATTCTCTTCTACATTAAACCTTGGAACAATTTTAAAACAAAATAAATTTAATTCTGAAGGTAAAATCGTAACCTTAAATATCTTTAAACCTAGTGAAGATAATACTTGTTATAGAGAAATCAATATTGAGAGTAAAGAGCATTTATCAACAGCAATAAATAATTTTATAAAAATAAACCAGATTTATAAAAAGGAATTAAATGAGAAAAATAAAGAAAGAGTTATTGTACTACTAAGCCAGTCATCACAAATTTTAGAAGATATAATAAAGCAACAAGTTATATCTCTTTCTAAAAAAGAAACAGAATTAGGTATAAAAAATACAATACTAACTATTTTAGTTTTATCTTCTATTTATTTACCATTTTTTAATATTTCAAGAAAATTATATATAAATAATAGAATAAGCTCTTTTAAATCAGATCTATTAAGATTTAGAGATAATGTTCAAATAATAAAGATGAATTTTGAATCTACCTTTAAAAAATTAAATATATCTGATAATGCTCCTAAAGATGATAATTACTTATTCACTAAAGAAATAAAATCACTTTATGATATTCTTGACTTCTCATATAACCAAAAGCAAGATTTTTTAACCTTGCAATCTAATTTTGAAAGACTTAAAGAAGATAAAGTTAAGATTTTAAATTACTCTAAAAAAATAGATGCTTTAGGATTTAACTCTGATAATTTTAAATACATTGATAAAAATGATTTAAAAGATTTACCTTATTTTAGTTCTATACATATAAATAATGAAAAAAGAAATCTTTCACAAGGTTCAGATTTATTAAAATATTTCAAAGAAAATATAGAATATGTAGAAACTTTAAATAATAAAATCTATTATGTATCTCTAATCCATAATCTTAAAACTCATATTATTGAACATTCATCTAATGGAGCTATTTATCTTTTAGAAATCCTAATAATGATAATAGATACTTTAGATAAATCTAAAATTTCAGCAAAGACAATTGAGCTTATTATTAGCTTTATTGAGCTATTAGAAATAATAAAAGACAAAATAAAAATATATGAAAAAACTTATAAAACTAAATCTCAAGGTATTGATAATACAGAAGATATAAAAACAGATTTACTTAATTTATTATCAAATACAAATGATATTTTAAATGAACAACGTATAAAACATGGTTTAGATTCAAGAGAGATTGAAATAGATACTAATAGTAATTTTCAAGATATTATAAATATAATTCCAAGTGTACAAGATAAAATAAACTTTTTTATCACAAATTTAACTAAACTAATCAAAGAGTTTGAAAGTGTTTTAAATAATAGGCTTTCTTCATCTACTAAAAAAGAAACCAAAATATATTCAGCACCAACTCTGCTACCAGTGAAAAATCAAGAAACAAAACAAAGTTTAAATATTGATTCTGAAGTAGATCCAAGAACAACAAATCTTAAAAATATCAATATTGAAGAAATAATGAAAAATATTAGCTTTAAAGATAAAAAAAATACAGACTAATTATTTTCTGTTATTTCTTATCAAAAATTTCACATATAAATATTGATTGAAAAAAGTTGAGAGATTTTTAATGAATTCTGTAATGATCAAACAAAAATCTCACATTGATATATTAGATAAAAATTATTTTCATTAAAGGAGAAAAAAATGAGAATCAAGAAAAAAGAAAAAAAAGCTAAAGCTTCAATGTTAGTTGCTTTTATTGTGGCTTCTTTTGTAGCAGCATGTGCACCAAATCCAACATTTGTAGTAAATACAGCTTCTCCTGTAGAAACCTCTAGTCCTGCAACAGTATCTACTACTTCACCTCCAACACCATTTGCATTTTATGCATCTCCATCTGCACCTGCTACAACTTCTGCACCAAGTTATTATCAAAATGCAGTATATTCTTCTACTCCTGTACCTGCACAAACAAATTATTTACAAAATATGTATGGTTCTACTCCAACATATTTACCAGTTCCAAGCCCTACAGGTTACACACTATCTGGTTCTTCTTCGAGTAGTAGTAGTAGTAGTGGTTGGGGTTCATCAAATTCAACACCATTAGCAGATTCAGCATCAACAACTCCAAATCCATCAGCAACTGCTACTATAACACCAGATAATATAGCAACAATACCAGAAACAACAAGTACTCCAACACCATCAACAGATATAGTAGTAACAATAAATATCCCTGAATCCACAACTGATGAAACACCAACTGCACCTAATGAAGAAATTCCTCTAATAGATCCATCTCCAACAGAAAAACCTGAACCAGAAAACACTCCTGCTCCTGATGTAACAACTGAAACTGATTCTAATAACTTAGGTGGAATAATCACAGAATAATTAATTTAAAAAAGCTCCAAGTATATGGAGCTTTTTTTATGGAGCTTTATATGAAAAAAATAGCTGTTTTAATAGATTGTGATAATATGAGTATTAATACTATTCATCTTTGTCTTGAAAAAGTTAAACAATATGGTCAAATTATTATAAAAAGAATATATTGTGATTTTTCAAGTGCAAAATTTAATAATTCTGATTTCAAAAGTAAAGTTGAAAATCTTGGATTACAAACAATTCAAGCATTTAGTTATGTAAATAAAAAAAATACAAGTGATTTATATTTAATAATTGATGCTATGGATTTATTAACAACAAATCCCAGTGTAGATCGTTTTTGTATAATTTCATCAGATTCTGACTTCATACCTTTAGTGCAAAAGATAAAAGAAAAAGGAAAAACAACTATAGGAATAGGTAGAAATAAAAGTGTAAGTAAAGCTGTTGAAAATGTTTATGATGAGTTTATTGATATTAGCTCTATAGAGAATGAGTATAGAATAAATCAAAGATTATTACAAAGAATTGACATTGCTTATGAGCTTACAAAAATGAAGTCCAAGTCTAATAATCTAAGTATATTCTATGAAAATTTAAAATTAATATGTCCTGAATTTGATTTAAAGGAATATAATTGTAAAAATATAAGCACATTTTTCAAGAAGTTTTTGTCTAATTATTATGAGCTTAAATTTTTATCTGATACATTAGTAGGAGTTTATAAGTTAGAGAAGTAAAAGTGGATAAATTACAGTTCTTTTTTAATATATTAACCGAACCTCCTAAAGATGAATTAGGTTTTATTGATCTTGTAACAGTTAATTGCCTACATGAATTAAAAAGCCCAGAATCTGTTGAAATTAATCATAATAAGCTAATTGAAAAATCATTAGATGATATTTTTTTTGATAATCAAAATGATAATATAATAAACTCACAAATGAATGCTATAGAATTATCTGATAGATTAAAATTAAGTGATATTGCTTTAAATAAAATAAAAAATTCAAAAAGTGAATTCAGACCAAAATTCATTAACATATATTTAGACAATTCATCTTCCCTAAAAAATGAATTAATTGAAGTAACTATAGATCTAGTAAAACAAAGTGAAAATTATGATATGTCATTATATGCTTGTGATGTAATCATAAATCTTATAAAAAATAAATCACTAAAAAAGAACCCTAATTTAACAAAAGAAATAATTATGGATT
>JAXLXG010000045.1:0-28417 GCA_046328075.1 Candidatus Sericytochromatia bacterium | reverse complement strand
CATCATTAGGAAGTTTATTTTTCATCATTTTTCTTATAATTTGTTTATTATTCCCATCTTTTGAAAAAAATATCTCATTAGGTATAGTTAAAATATATTCAATAACTCTTTTATCTGCTGTTGGATCACGCATTTCAATACCATAATAATCTGAAAATGTACCTCCGAAATAACATCTAGGGTTAGCTGATGGCATAAGTATTTTTAAACACATTTCTTGATGAGAACTAAATTTAAAATCAAATTTATCATCATGATCTATTTTTTTCATTTCATTTCTTATTTCATCAAATAATTCAGGATTTATATAAGAATATGTTTCTAAACTAATTTCTGGTTCTTTTTTTAAATATCTATATAAATTCGGTGATATTGCCTTAACTATTGGTTTTATTAGTTTTTTCTTAACTATTCTTTTCAAGCCTATTTGATTATATAAATAATTTACAGATAATGTATCTTCATAACCTGAAAAAGAAATTGTTGCATTACCATGTTCACCTGTTAGAATAGCACCAAACTCGTCAGAAGAAGATGTTTTCATTATATCTACTAACCAGTAAGCATTAACTCCTGCATGAATTGGAGAGTTTAAAACATCATTCGTTTTTATCATTCCTTCTAATACTGAAATATTTTCAGAATTTAAATATATTGGTTCAATATTACCTGAAGCTTTTACTGTAGATTCTATATAAGGTTTTTCATCTCCAAATCTTAAATCATGTATATTTTTACTAACTTCATATAATGGCACATGACTGTAAGTTCTTAATTTTTTTTCTTGTTCTTTCATTAACATTGATGCAGTATATGCAACTGTTCCAGAGTCTAAGCCTCCACTAAGCATTGAGCATATAGGTTTATAGCTTCTTAATCTATCTTTTACAGCATTTTCAAAAATACAATAAAATTCTTCAACATATTCATCAAATTTCTTATTTTTATTAATACTAATACTTTCAGGATACCAGTATCTTTGTAATAAAAACTTTTCTCTATTACACTTTATATATTGAGCAGGATTTAGCTTATAAATATTTTTATAAAAGCTTTTATCCATTTTTTTTTCTGGAAATATTGCTAAAGTATTTATTACACTTTTAATATTTAATTCTTTTTTTATAAAATTAAGATTTAGAATAGATTTAATAGACGAGGCAAAAATAAATCTTTTTTCATCATAATAATAATTTATTGCTGTATAACCATGATGATCTCTAGATATAAAAAATTCTTGTGTTTTAAAATTAAATGAAGCAAAAGACCAATCCCCAAGTATCTTATCACAAGATTTTTCACCCCATTCTAACCAAGACTTTAAAGCTATTTCTCCATCTGTTAAATTATCTTTTAAGTTTATATTTAGTTTATTACATAATTCTTTTCTATTATCAATGCGACCTTTGAAAACAAATAGAATATTTCTGTCATTAAAAAAAATTGGTTGTTCTTCAAATAATGATTCAGGAGTATTAAATGTTAGTAAATGTCCAAAAACGACATTTTCTATTATTTTATAATTATATTTTTCATGAGGGTAATATGATATAGCATTATACATATCATCAATATCAGTTTTTTCAACAGGGCTTCCATCTCTATTAAAAATTCCAAAAATCATACTCATTGGGTAAAATCTTTCTCTAAAATATTTGTAAATTCATTAATTGTATTTATTTCTTTAGGTCTATATACTTTTTTTACTATTAATTTATTCGCTAATAGTGATATTTGTTTAAAATGCTCTTTATTTTTATTTAGATAGGTTATATATCTAGGTCTATAAGTATTTTTTAATAATGTATTTATTTTTTCTACCCCTTTTACATCTTCTATATAAATATCATTTTTATCTGTGAAATTTATTTCATAAAAAATATAGGGTTTAGATATTTCATTTGAAAATATTTCATTTTCAATAGGTTTAGAATATTTATTCATATCTCTATGTATTTTATTTAAATTAGATATATCTATATCAAGCTTATTTGCAGAGTCTTCCCAAAGTTTAACTCTTGGAAAAGATGGATATATATGTATTTGTTGATTTTCAAAGCTTAATGCAACTAAATCATCAGAAATCATTTTATAACCTTTTTTTAAAAAAGATTTTAATGTTGTAGACTTACCCATTCCAGAAACGCCACTAAAAAAAACACAACCATTCTTCGTTTCGATACTACTTGAATGTAGAGGTAAATAATCTCTTTGATATAATAATACTCCTAAACATGAACCTAATAAATATAAATTTATTTCATCTAGTGTGGATGATTTAGAATATTCAATATTTACCAATTTCCCATTATAAATACTATACTTAGCAATATCTTTAATAATCATATTAAATTTATCTTTTTCAAAGTTGAATATATAATGAGAATTAATATTTAATTCATCTTCATTATCTATCTGTTTAGAAAAAACAACTATATCATGATTAGTATCTAAATTTATTTTATTTAAATCTATTAATTCAACATTACTGCTGATAGTCAGGTTATATAATTGATAAAAATACTTCTGTTGCATAATTTTTTTATAAATAAAAAATGATTCTTAAGCACAGATAAACATACTAATAATAAAATTATCATTTAATTTTATAAAACTTAAAACTAAGAAAAACTTGTATACTTAAATAAAAATGGCTTAGGAGAATTAATTGTCTGAAATTATTGAAATTTCTTAAAAAGTTAATAAAATAACTTAATCAAAATAATAATATCTATTTGACAATAAGTTTTGCCAGTTACTTTATATCTTAATATGAAAATATGACCCAATCTTTGTATCACTTTTTTTATATCTTAAGTAGTAATTACTAAATCTAAATAAATTATGAAGTATATGCACCATCACTGTTTGTATTAAAATTAAATTCAGTATTAAAATTAACATCAATTTTAGTTAATTCTGATTTTTTTCCATTTTCTTTTTTATTCTTTTTAAATTACTATAACTCTATTTAATATAATTTATTGTAGTATATTATATAAGTATATAAGCTGTAAAGTATACTATAATAGTTTATTATATATAAAATAACTTTTTAATATTATTATGAATGATTTTATTATAAATATGTCTTAAATAACATCATTGAAACACCTTTTGCAATAGCAAGACTTAATGTTAAATACCGCTCATTTATTGTCAACTAGCTTTGAAATATGAATCAGGAATTTTAACTCTTAATGCAGATAATTCTTGGGGAAAGTAAAAACAAAAATAGCACAAATTCAAAATCATAACTACAATTCATTTCTTCTTGATTCTGCTTATTTAAATTTGTTTTTATCATTAAGAAAATCATTAGTTCTCTGAAGAAACAACTATTAGCATATGTATATTGAATCATGATATATTACAAGAGAAGGTCAATGTATTATTAGACATACACATACAGCAAAATTTATAGGTTCTTTTTATCATTTACAGAAGGTGAAAATAGCTTTGAGATTGTATTCGCCAGATTCAAATAAAGATGATCACAAATTTGAAAATAAAATGGACTATTACTTGTTACAGAAGTGAAAATAAAAACTTTCATGAAAGTTCCAATATGGACTAATCCAGAACATCCAAGAATTAGTTATGCTTTTGATATTATTCCACAATTTAACTATAAAACTAATAAAGGATATATCCCATTTGATGGATAATGATATATTAATAAGTGATATATAAAAAATGGATATATTTCATAACTATATAAAAGAGTTATTTCCGTATTTTGAAGATAAAATATCAATAAAATATGGAATTATAAATAATATGATAGATAATCCATACAAGTCTACACCATATTATAGTATTTCAAAAAAACAATTCTATATAAATATCCCTAATATTTCTAAATATCTTATCAAATCATCTGAAGAAATATTGATAGAACCTTACTTAAATACATCAGATGAAGATATTAAGTTTTTTCTTATTGAAACAGTTATACCTATTTACTTTCTTCAGAATGGATTTATTTGTTTAAAAGGTACAGCCATAGTAAAAGATAACAAAATAATAATTATAACAGGTTATGGTTTTGGTAAATCGACTTTAACATATAAATTGATTCAAAAATATGATTATAGACTTATAACTGATAATTATATTGTCTTAAATAATAAAAAAATTATTAATTCTTTTAATATGTCTATATGGGGAGATATTATATCTAAAATAGAATACAATAAAACAGAATTGAAACCCATAAGAAAAAATTTAGATAAATATTTCATTCTCCATGATAAATATAACTTATCTGGAAATGAGAAAATATTAGATATATATATCTTAAACAAGCATTTTTCCGATAAAGTTTATATTAATGATGTTAAAAATATTGATAAGCCTATTAGTCTTTTTAATTGTTTAATGGGTGAAACTTTAATAAACTCTAATGATTCAATGAAAGAATACTTTTCAAAACTAGTAAATATATCTAATGATTCTAATATAAAAATCATTTTTTCATCAAATAAAATGAATGAATTAGATAATATATATGAAATTTTTGAACAAATAAAAATAAATATATGAAAAAAGTTATATGGCTTACATCTTACCCAAAGTCTGGTAACACTTGGTTTAGAATAATATTAAATAATTTGATTAACAAGACTGATGCTGATATTAATAATCTTCAACCTACATATTTTTCTTCATCAAGATCTTATTTAAATAAATTTTATGGTATTGATACAAAATTATTAAGTAATGATGAAATAAATTTTTTAAAACCTGAATATAACGATTATTTGGCAAAAACAACTAAAGAAATATTATTTAGAAAAAATCATGATGCTTATATTTATTTACCTGATAATAGACCTATTTTGGGAAATCCTGAGTATTATAAAGCAATATATATTATAAGAAATCCTTTAAGTGTAGCACCTTCTTTAGCTAATCATTTTAATTGGTCTATTGATAGAGCTATTGAGGTTATGTGTACAGATAATTATTGTTTACCTAGTAGTGAAAATTATAAGCATTTAACTTCACAAAACTTTTTTTCTTGGAGTCAAAATGTGAATAGTTGGACAAATGAAAAAAATAATTTTGAACTATTTGTTATTAAATATGAGGATTTACATATTAAGTCTTTTGATATATTAAAAGATGCTTTTATATTTTCAGGATTAAAGTTTTTAGACAGTGACTTAGAAAGTGCGATAGAAAATTCATCTTTTGATAGGGTTTCTTCAATTGAAAAAGAATTTGGCTTTAAAGACAAATTATCTGACACAAAATCCTTTTTTAGAAAAGGAAAAATTGATAGTTGGAAAGATGAATTAAATGACAAACAAATAAATAAGATAATATCAAAACATAAGAAAGTTATGATTAAGTTTAATTATTTATAAATCAACTAAATATAATTATTTTAACTAATTAATCTTTAAGATTTTAATGAAGCATCATTATATGTCATTTGAACTCCATTTTCTGTATTAAAATTAACATCAATTTTAGTTAACTCTGGTTTTTTCCATTCTTTTTTATTATTTTCCATAACTTTATTCCCTTAAAAAATCACATTAATTCAAAAAATATTCTCTATAATATATCATAAAATATAATAGAGTCTATCTAAAATTTTATTATTATCAACAATTTATTTATAGAAAAACCTTCTCTTGAATAGGAGCATGAAACACACTTTTTAGTCTTAATATTCTGATGAACAATATTATAATCTCAATTAAGAAAAATACTAACATAAAAGATGATAGAATAAATCATATAAATCTTTTTATATATAATAAGAAATATGAGTGATATTAAACTAAAACCTCTACCATTAGGTAATGCTACTTTTAAAAATATAATAGAATCTGATTGTCTATATGTAGATAAAACAGAAGAAATTTTTAAGCTTTTATCAAAAAATGAAGAAACAAGATATTATTTTCTTTCTCGTCCTCGTAGATTTGGAAAGTCATTACTTATAAGTACATTACAAGAAATATTTAAAGGCAATAAAGAGCTTTTTAAAGGTTTATATATCTATGACAAAATTGATTGGAAAAAATATCCTGTTATAAGGTTAACTTTAAACGCTTTAACATATTCAAAAGGAATAAAAGGTTTTGAGGATTCTCTTTTAGATCATATTAATGATGCATACAAAACATATAACTTAAAACTTGAAACAAATGACTATAAAATTGCATTTAAGAATTTGATACAGGAGTTATCAAAAATAGGAAAAGTTGCTTTATTAATAGATGAGTATGATAAACCTATTATTGAATATATTGGTGATAATATAGAACGTTCTGTAGAGATGAGAACTATAATGAAAAGTTTTTATGAAACAATAAAAGCTAATGATGAATATTTACATTTTGTATTTTTAACAGGAGTATCTAAGTTTTCAAAGACATCTATATTCTCTAGTTTAAATAATTTAAATGACATTACATTAGATGAAAAATTTTCAAAAATAGTTGGTATAGATGAAAATCAATTATATAGTTATTTTAGTGATTATATAGAGTTACTAGCAAAAAAAAAGAGATTAACAGTTGATGAATTAAAATTAAGATTAAGGAAATGGTATAACGGTTATTCTTGGGATAGTAAAAATTTTTTATATAATCCATACTCAATATTAAGTGCTTTTACTAAAGAAGATATAGATAATTATTGGTTTGAAACAGGAACGCCTACTTTTTTAATAAAAACAATAAGAAATCACAATATAGATATAAGGAAATTAGAGCAATTAATTTTATCAATAAAAAGTTTTTCAGCTTTTGATGTAGATAAGATGAATGTTTATGCTCTTTTATTTCAAACAGGTTATTTAACAATAAAAGAAATAATAAATAATGAAGAAGATAAAGAATATGTGCTTAGTTATCCTAATAAGGAAGTTAGAAAATCTTTTGAGATTTTAGTAAAAAGTGATAAGTAAAAAGAAATGAATAATCATAAAGACTTAGAAGTTTGGAAAAAGTCAATAAATTTAAGTAAAAAAGTTTATCTACTTACTAAATCTTTTCCAAAAGAAGAGATTTATGGTTTAATAAATCAAATAAGAAGGTCTTCAGTTTCAATACCAAGTAATATAGCAGAAGGAGCTGCAAGGCAATCAAACAAAGAATTTATTCAATTTTTATATATAGCGTTAGGTTCACTAGCTGAATTAGAGACACAATTAATAATTTCTAGGGAAATTGGATATATAGATAAAATTGACTTTGATTTGGAAGAAGTAAGAAAAATGATACTAGGATTGATAAAATTTTTGAAAGATAAGAGTTAAAATAATGATAAAGAGTTCTTTTTACTTTTTACTTCTAACTTTTTACTCTTTTTATATTTTTGAATTTAAAATGACAAATCCTGAATCAGGATTAAGACAAATAAAAGATAAATCATATTATGAATCTTATTTAGCAACTAATAAAGAAATAGTTTTAGTTGCTATAAGTTTTGACTCTGAGAATAAAAATATTAAAGAGTGGAAAACTGAAATATATAGAAATGACATGGAATAAAATATAAATTTATGAGTGAGTCTAAATCAATAAATTTTAGAAATTATAATATAGAGTTATCAAATGGGCAAAAAACATTAGCTTATTCGGATATTCTCTTTTCTGATAGACCTGTTGTAAAAGCTATTAAAAGATCTATAAATAATTTTTTGAATATAAATAAAGAAGATTATAAAAATATAAAAATTGCTGATATTGGTTGTATGGACGGTGGTTATTCTGTTGAATTAGCAAAAGAAGGTTTTAATGTTTTGGGTATTGATGCTAGAAAAGAAAATCTTTTAAGAGCTATGTATTTAAAACTTAATTTAAAATTAGATAAACTTAATTTTGTGAAAGATGATGCTAGAAATTTGTCAAAATATGGCACTTTTGATATTGTATTCTGTTTTGGCTTACTATACCATTTAGATAATCCTGTTGATTTTCTTAAAATTATATATAATCAAACAAATAGGCTTTTGATATTAAATACATATTATGCCTATAATGAATTTGAAGGAACATTATATAAAAATGAATATGAACAAAACTTATCAAATCCTGAATATTTTAATGAACAGAGAAATAAATTTCATCAAGAAGAAGTAAAAAAAGAGAAGCATTTAGCATATATTCAACATATTAAAAATTTTAAATTATCTCCTGAAATATCAGAGAATGAAGGCTATAAAGGAAGGTGGTTTAATGAGTGGAGTGAAAATACTTCTAAAGAAAAAATAGAAATTATGCCAGGTGCTTCTTATAATAACCATAAATCTTTTTGGCTTTGTAAAGATGAACTTTTAAGAGCTTTATATGATGTTGGTTTTCAAAGTGTTTATGAACAATATGATGATATAGGGGATTTATATAAAGATAATCCAAATATGTATTATCCTAGAACATTACTAATTGCAGTTAAATAAATTTATTTAAAAAATCTAATTTTCAAGAAATTTTATCTTTAATTTATGATATATTATATTTCTAATAATAGAAAATTTTGGAATAGTTTATGGCAAATATAAGTTTATCATCAAATATAATTAAAAATGATTCTTTAGTTGCATCAGAACTTGATGATGGTTTAGTTATGATGAGCCTAGAAAATAGCTCTTATTATGGTTTAGATCCTATAGGCAAAAGAGTTTGGGAGATCTTAGAAGAAAAAACTTCTGTTGAAAATTTAATTTCTAAACTTATTGAAGAATACGATATAAGTAAAGATGAATGTCAAAAAGATATTTTAGAATTATTAAATTCCTTTGCTAAAGAAAATTTGATTATTGTTGAATAGTTTATAAAGTACTCTCAAGATAATACAATACTATAATTTATCTCATACAATTTTTTAAAATACTTGATAAGGTGTAAAATATCATAAAATACTATTAAATTTTTAGGTGAGAAGTTGGAACAAATATTATTTGATAAAACTCCAGATAATAAAGATATTTATAAATTCAAAATTAAAAGTTCAAAAAATATAGAGATTGAGATTATTAATTATGGATCAATAATTAAATCTATAAAAACACCTAATAAATTCGGCGAAGTAACAGATATAGTACTTGGATATGATTCTTTAATAGAATATATAAATGATACTTTTTATATGGGTTGTATTATTGGTAGATATTCAAATAGGATAAATAAAGGTGAGTTTTATTTAAATGATAAAAAATACACTTTACCTATAAATAATGGAAATAATCATCTTCATGGCGGTTTTAATGGTTTTAATAAATCTATATGGAATTTTAAAGTAATAAATGAAAAATCATTAGAGTTAAGTTATTTTAGTAAAGATGGTGAAGAAGGCTATCCTGCGAATTTAGATGTAAAAGTTATTTATACACTTAATGATAATGAGTTAATAATAGATTATTTTGCTAAATCTGATAATGATACTATAGTTAATCTGACAAATCATTCATATTTTAATCTTTTAGGAAAAGATAATATTTTAGAGCACAGTTTACTAATAAATTCTAATTATTTTACACCTATTGATGAAAATTTAATACCAACAGGTGAGTTTTTAGAGTTAAAAAATACACCTTTAGATTTTTCATCAGAAAAAGTGATAAGTAGTAGAATAAATAATAATTATAATCAATTATTAATTGCAAATGGTTATGATCATAATTATATAATTAATAGTTCTGATGAACTTAAATTTGGAGCTAGATTAACAGAAAAAATTACAGGTCGTGTTTTAGAGGTTTATACTACAAAACCAGCGTTACAATTTTATTCTGGGAATTTTTTAAGTAATATCAAAGGAAAGAATAGTCAAAGTTATTCTAAGTATAGTGGTCTATGTCTAGAAACACAATATTATCCAGACTCACCAAATAAATCTAATTTCCCAAATCCTTACCTTAGTTCTAGTAAAGAATACAGGCATAAAACAATATACAAGTTTAATAATTTATGAATTAGAGATAATAATAAAAGTAAAATATGAATCAAATAACAACAATAGGTTTAAATAAACTAAAAAACATAGAAAAAATACTTATTTTAGATGTTAGAAATGAGAATGAGTTAATTGAAGGATATATAAAAGGTTCAATAAATTTACCTTTAGATAATTTAGAGGATAAAATATATAGTTTAGATCTTAAAAAGGACGAAAAAATAGTTATTTATTGTTCAAAGGGCATACGTTCAATTACTGCAAGTGAAATATTAAATAAGCATGGTTTTAAAAATTTATACTCACTAAGTGGTGGTTTTAATCAATGGAAAGAAGATAATTTTGATTTTGCTAGAGATGAAATATTAACTTTAGATGAGGTTTCTAGATATAGTAGGCAAATTAAGTTAAAAGAAATAGGAAAGGAAGGACAATTAAAACTTTTAAATTCAAAAGTTTTATTAATTGGTGCTGGTGGTTTAGGTTCTCCTATTGCCCTTTATCTATCTTCTTCTGGAATTGGAACAATCGGGATAATTGACAATGACACTGTTGATTTAACTAATCTACATAGACAAATTATTCATAATAATGATAGTGTAGGAAAATTAAAAGTTGAATCAGCAAAAGAATCTATTAATAGAATTAACCC
This sequence comes from Candidatus Sericytochromatia bacterium, assembly GCA_046328075.1. GTDB lineage: Bacteria > Cyanobacteriota > Sericytochromatia > UBA7694 > JACMQJ01 > JAXLXG01. Next base: position 17,847 of record JAXLXG010000045.1, on the reverse strand, counting down.
AAATACAAATGTTATAATTTTTCCTAAAAAATTAGATAAAGATAATGCAAAAGAAATAATAAAAGATTTTGATTTAGTAATAGATGGAACAGATAATTTTTTATCAAAATATTTAATAAATGATATTTGTTATGAATTAAATAAACCTTATGTATATGGAAGTATATTTAAGTTTGAAGGTCAAGTAACACTTTTTGATTTTAAAAATAAAGACCATTGTTATAGATGTTTATTCCCATCTCCACCAGATTCAACATTAGCCCCTAGCTGTTCAGAAATCGGTGTTTTAGGTGTTTTACCTGCGATTATAGGGACACTTCAAGCAGTAGAAGCGATAAAGTATATTTTAAACATAGGAGAGATTTTAAATAAGGATTTATTAGTTTATGATGCATTAGACACTTATTTTAGGAAAATAAAAATAAAGAAAAGCTCTAAATGTAGTTTATGTAATAATATTAAGTAAAAAGTGAGAAGAGAAGAAGTAAAAAGATAAAACTAAGAAATTTCAATACTTATATTATTGATTTTATATAAAATCAATTTTATTTAAACATAAAAGAATAAAAACTTACTTACAGTCTGAACAAATTCCATAAAATTCAAGAGCATGATTATGAATCTCAAAATTATGTTCAGATGAAATTATTCTTTTAAACAATCCCATATCAATACAGTCAATTTCAATTAGTTTATTACATTTTTTACATACCAAGTTATGATGACAGCTATGTTCATGATTATGAGAATGCTCTAACTTAAGTTTACACTTTAAATATTTACCAGATGATAAAACTTTATGTACTAAATCATTTTCTTCTAATATCTCTAAGCATCTATAAACGCCTACCACATCACCTGTTTCACCCTTTTCTTTTATTCTCTCAGATATTTCATAAGGTGATAAGGGTAAATCTGCTTCATCTAAAACCTTTATAATAATTTGTCGAGGCTTTGTATTTTTATATCCCTTTTCTTTAAGGATTTTTATGGTTTCTTCTGTATAACTCATATTATTTATGATCTATAGGTTCAGTATGGAAATGTCTTTCTCTAGCTGGAAATTTATCATGAGGAATAAATATAGTATTAGAAGGAGGGGTAACTTTTAAGCTAAGATCTCCGACTACAGCAACAATAAGTTTTAAAGCTGAACTTAAATAATCAAGATTTATTGTTTCAAATTTATCTGTACTTCTATGATAATGAGGTGTTGTATCACCTAAAGTCCATTCTTCTGATAAACAAACAGAAGGAAAACCATTTTTACTAAATGAACTATGATCAGATGCTGAAGTGCTTGTTCTTGTTAAAGGATAATTTAAATTATGATTTTTATTTACCATATTATAATATCCCCATAAAATCCCATCTGGTCTAGCAACTTCTATACCTTTATTACCATCACTATCCCATCCTAACATATCTATAGTATGTACAGATGATATTTTCATTTTTTGCTTTTTATATTCACTTGCAAGATAAGAACTACCTATTAAACCAAGCTCTTCTTCATCAAACCAAATAAAAAGAATATTTACCTTTCTACCTTCTAATTTTGGTAAAATTGTTGCTGCTTCTAAAATCGCTGTTGAACCAGAAGCATTATCATCTGCTCCATTGTTTTTTACAGAGTCCATATGAGCACCCATTACAATAAATTCATCTGTTGGAGTATCAGCCATTAATTTTGCAATAACATTTGTTCCATTTTTACGATAATTATGTAATTGAACATCATAACCTAAGTTTTTTAATGTATCAGAAATAAATTTTCTTGTAAGCTCTCTACCTTCTGGAGTTCCTCTTTCAGGAATAAAATTATTAGCAGAAACAGGTGATTTTCCAGTAAAAACTTTAATATAAGATTCCATTCTTGATTTATCAATAAGTGACTCTATGTTTTTATTTACCTTTTTAGATGAAATTTCAACATTATTATTTGATATTGTGGCTACATTCTCAGAATAATTACAAGAACTTAATGAAAATGACATTAATAATGAGGTTAAAATTAATTTTTTCTTCATAGAATGACCTAAAACAAAAATGATTTTATATATTTTATATTATTTATCATTTAATGAAAATATAGTGATTTAATATTACATTACTGAGAGTGAATTGGACTTGCAGTCCAATTTAAAATTTTCACCTATCCTTAACCATTCATCTTTCTGAAATTTTAATAATCCTAGTTCTATCTTATTATCATCAAACTCAACTTTTTGCATTACGTTATCAAGAATTTTATTTCCCATTCCATAAATAATTACATTATCTGATTTTTTGTTTGGATCAAGAAAACTATTATAAAAACTAATTAAACTTGTATCTTTTGTATTTTCTAACTTTTTTAAAGTTAATCCCTCTTTAAAATCTAAGTATTTTAGAACATCTATTTTACCTTCTTTAATAAGATTTTCTATAAATTTAAAACCCTTTTTCCAATTACAATCATTAGTAACCTCATCTAGAAAACTCATAGGAATCAGATTTTCTACTTCGCAAACATTTAATGATACAATTTCACATAGTAAGTTTACTGGATCATCAATCTTTAATAATGAGTTTAAAGTTTCTCCAGTATGACAATTATCATATTTCTTATCACTATCAACAATACATAAACAAATTGATTTTTTATTTTTTTGTTGAAGCTCATAAACTTGACAGGTATTTTGTCCTCCTCCCATAAGTGACTCATATTGTAAAGAAATATTCTTAAAAATTGGGTTTTTTCTTTTAAAATACTTACAAATTTGTATATAAAAACCTATTTCTTGTATATTTTCAGTTAATAATTTAGTTTTAGTTAATAAATCAAAATCTTGAATTAAGTCTATTGAAAGAACAATTATTTTTTGATGATTATTTTCTTTTAACTCAATAACTGAGCTTTTATCTGATAATTCTATATAAAAACTCATTTGTTTTCTAAGATTACCAATTAAAGAGTAATTGTTATACAAGTGTTTAAACACATCTCTAGTAGTCTTATCAAATAAATTGTTATTCTTTACAGTTTCTAAACCTTTTAAATCAGATAATATCAAATGATATCCTTGTTTTCTAGAAAAAGCTAAATTATTAATTGCTGTAATAATTTTATTATTTGAAACATCAATAATATTATTTGGTATATAAAAAAGCATTTGAAATTAATCTTCCTCAGGATCAAAAAATCCAGATGGCCAATCTTCAAGAAAACCTTCATGATTGAAATTAACAATCTTAATATCATTATCATTTAAATTAAATTTTTCAAATAATAGTATAGAAACTTCTTCTTCTGTAATTTTATTTTTTATAATCATATGTCCTAAACGGTTTACTAATGTTGGGCTATGCGTTTCAACTATTATTCTTAAATCAATTTGTTTTGTTTTTGCTAATTCAATTGCTTCAATAAAACAATCAATTAATTTAGCTTGTAAAGCAGGATGTAAATGTAACTCTGGCTGTTCAATTGTAAGAACTATTTTAGAAAAATTTTGATTTATATATTGTTTATTATTAATTATTGACCAAAGTTGGGTTATTATAGGAAGTAATTGTGAGAATCCAAAACCCTTATCTGCTATATTAAACCCTTCATTTGTTTTACTATCAAAAAGTCTTAAAGAAATATGTCCTTCTGAACTACTTGTATCAGGATAAAAACCAAAGGATCTACTAACCCATTCTTGAAACCTTTTTTTACTACTAGAGGTCATATTATCAATAAACATTGGTAAATTTCTACCTTGGAAATCAACTTCTGATACACCCAGATTTTGCCTTCTATAATATCTTTCAGCTGTAACTCTCAATGGTGCTATATAACAAATATCTTTTGAAAAACTTGTTAAAGTTGTATTAATCACTTCTAATAACTCAGGAAATCTATAGCATAAAAGTAAGTTATTTAACTTTTTAAAGTCTTTGTTCTCAATTGACCATTTTTTTACTATATTATACCAACTTTTAGATTTAATTGATGAGGATTGTTGAATTGTATTTAAAATATATTCTAAATTTCCTAAAGAAATATCATTAATAATTAGCCTAATTTTTTCATCACTTAAATTTGATTTAGTATTTTTCTTTATAAATGAAATAATTTCTTTTAAGAGAATAGGATTATTTTTCCTTGAAAAAAGTTTTTTTTCATCTAATTTATCAGAGACAAATAGAAACTCTGGTAACAAACCATATAAAAAAATAGCTTGAATATTTGAGCTCTTTTCAGTATAATCTTCATTATTAATAACAAACTCTGTTAATTCACCATCATGACTTAAGTTTACTGATATATATTGATCATTAAATCTAATAGATAGGTTATTTATATATACATTATTCTCACTTTGACATTTAAGTGAAATTTTTATATAAACAAATAAATTATTAGGTAACAATCTATAAAATCTTACATAATTATTAGTTAACATAATTTTAAATTCAAAGATTATACTATCTGTTCCCTTAGTAATAGCTGTATTAAAATCACCAAAATCGACATAATCTCCATACCATAAAATTGGACTTCTAGTTTTAACTTCTATACTCTGTCTTAATAGAGGAAATGTTCTAAGAAAAGAACTTTTTCCAGAACTATTCTTTCCAATAAGTAAATTTATTGCTTTAATTGGAATTTCTCCTGTATCTCTTAAACAACGTAGATTTTGTATCCTAATAGATTCCATTTTATACCTAATATTTTTTATATTATTTTTTTACATCTTATCATACCATTTATTTAGTTTTCTATAATTTTTGTCATTAGTGTTTAAGTATTTGTAAGTCTTATTAATTTACAATTCTTGGGCTGTAATTTAAAACTAATGATATAATGAATTTTAAATAAATCACATTGAAATTTTATTGGAATTTTTTATAGTAATGGAAAAATCTAGAAATTATGTTAGCTTTTATATTAATGGTAAAAAACATAAAGCTACAGGTGAAAATGTTTTTAAATCTTTATCAGATTATTTAAGATATGAAAAACAGCAAGTAGGAACAAAAGTTGTTTGTGCTGAAGGTGATTGTGGATCTTGTACTATTGCCTTTGGAAGAATAAAAGAAAACAAATTCGAGTATCAAAATATTAATTCATGTATAAAATATGTTTATCAACTTGATGGAACTCATGTTATAAGTGTTGAAGGTTTGAAATCAAACTCTTGTTTAACTGCCGTACAAGAATGTATGGTAAATGAACACGGAACTCAATGTGGTTTTTGTACCCCTGGTTTTGTTGTTGCTATGACAACACTTTATGAGAATCAAGATAAATTAAGTCCAAAAGATTTAAAAGATGGTCTTGCTGGTAATTTATGTCGTTGTACTGGTTACGACTCAATAATCAAAGCTGGTCTAAATATTGACTCTAAAAAAGTTAGTAAATATGAAACTCTTTATCCATCAAAAGATATGATTGATGAGTTGAAAAAAGATTTTGAAACACCTATTTATATAGAATATGAAGATAAAAAGTTTTTCAGTCCTGTTGAAATATCCCAAGCAATAAACTTTAAAAATGAAAATAATAATGTAACAATAGTTTCTGGTGGAACCGATATAAGCGTTCAAGTAAATAAAAAAATGCGTGATCCTGATACAATCATGAGTATAGCATCAGTTAAAGATTTAAATGAAGTGAAAGTTGAAAAAGATTTTATTTCATTCGGTTCTAGAGTCACACTTTCAAAATTAGAAGAGTATTGTATTGAGTTTTATCCCGAATTTGCTGATATTTTAAAAGTATTTGGCTCTCCTCAAATCAAAAACTCAGCAACACTTGCAGGAAATATAGCTAATGCCTCTCCTATTGCAGATACAACACCATTTTTATTTATTATGAATGCAGAACTTGAGTTAACAGGTTTAAATGGTTCTAGAAAAGTTAATATAAATAATTTTTATAAAGGTTACAAAGTTTTAGATCTTGCAAAAGATGAAATGATTACAAGAGTTTTTATACCAATACTTAAAAATAATGAAAAGTTAAAACTCTATAAAATATCAAAAAGACGTGATTTGGACATTTCAACATTTACAGCCGCTTTTAAGTTAGTTGAAGAGAATAATATTATAAAGGAAATAAATATTGCTTATGGTGGAGTTGGGCCAACAATTTTAAGATTAAAAGAAACAGAAGAATTTTTAAAAGGTAAAGAGTTAAATCCAACAAATATGAACGAAGCAGGTAAAATAGCCATTAAAGAAATTACTCCAATATCAGATGTTAGAGGCTCTAAAGATTTTAGATTACAACTTGCTGAAAATATTTTAATGAAATTATATTTTGATTTACAAGATAAAGGTGAAAAAGTATGTCAATAGTAGGAAAAAATATACCTCACGATTCAGCTAAAGGTCATGTAAGTGGTGAGTCTGTTTTTATTGATGATATGCCTTTTGCAAAAAATGAATTATATGTTGATTTTTTAGGAAGCCCTTATGCTCATGCAAAAATTAATGGAATTGATTTAACAGAAGCTTATAAAATTGATGGCATTGTTGGCTTATATACTTATAAAGATTTAGATGGAATAAATAAATTCGGCCCTATTATTCAAGATGAACATTTATTAGCTGAAGATCATGCAACATTTATGTATGAACCAATTGTTGTTATAGCAGGTGAAAATAAAAGAGCTATAGAAAAAGCCAAAAAAGCAATCAAACTTGATATTGAAGAATTAAAACCTATTTTCACTATTGATGATGCAATAAAAAATGATAGCTATATTGGTGTACCAAGATCTATTAAAAGAGGAAATGTAGAAGATGCTTTTAAAAGTGCTGAAAATATTTTAGAAGGTTCTTTTGTAAGTGGAGGGCAAGAACAATTTTATCTTGAGTCACAAGCTTCTATTGCTTATTGTGGTGAAGATAATAATCTAGTTATTCATTGTTCAACTCAGCACCCATCAGAAATCCAACAAGTTGGGGCAAGGATTTTAGGATTAGACCAAAGCCAAGTTATTTGTATAACTAAAAGAATGGGTGGGGGGTTTGGAGGTAAAGAATCTCAAGCTTGTCATTTTGCTGTAATGGCTGGTCTTGTAGCACTAAAAACAAAAAGACCTGCAAGAATTATTCTTACAAAAGATGATGATATGTGTGTAACAGGTAAAAGACACCCTTTTCAAAATAATTATAAAGTTGCTTTTACAAAAGATGGTTTAATTACAGGCATGAAAGTTGATTTATTTTCAAACGGTGGAGCTGCAGCAGATTTATCAACTTCAATTTTAGAAAGAGCTATGTTACATTCTGATAACTGTTATTACATACCAAATGTAGAGATAAATGGTAGAATTTGTAAAACTAATATTCCTCCTAATACTGCATTTAGAGGTTTTGGTGGACCACAAGGGACTCTTAATATGGAAAATATTATAGAGGAAATTGCTCAATATCTAAAAAAAGATTCTTATGAAATAAGAAAGATAAATTGTTATGGAGTTAATGAAAAAAATGTTGCTCCTTATGGGCAAGTAATTTATAACAATGTTTTACCAGAAATATTTGAGCAATTATATGAAAGTTCCAATTATAAAGAAAGAGTAGATCAAGTTAAAGAATTTAATAAAAACTCAAAAACTCATATAAAAGGTATTGCCATGTCGCCTGTTAAATTTGGTATATCATTTACTACTAAATTTTTAAATCAAGGTAGTGCTTTAATTAATGTATATCTTGATGGAACAATTCAGGTTTCAACAGGTGGAACAGAGATGGGACAAGGTCTTAATACAAAAATTAGACAACTTGTTGCAGGTGAGTTTTCTATAGATTATGAAAATGTAAGACTAATGCCAACATCAACAGAAAAAAATAATAATACCTCTCCAACTGCGGCTTCAAGTGGTACAGATATAAATGGTTCAGCAGCAGTAATGGCTGCACAAAATATAAAAAATAGATTAGCTGATTTTGCCGCATCATATTTTTCATCATTTGAAAATGGTTTAGTTAAATCTGTTGAAAATATTATTTTTGAAAATAATTATGTTTTTGATAAAAGAAATCCAGATAATAAAATTTTATTTAAAGATTTAATTCCTTTAGCTTATAGAAGAGTAAATCTTGGTGATAGAGCTTTTTATCAAACTGCTGGGGTAGATTTTAACAGAGAAACAGGAAAAGGTAATCCATTTCAGTATTATACAAATGGTGGAGCAGTTTCAGAGGTTTTAATTGATAAATTTACAGGTTATATGAAAGTATTAAGAACTGATATTTTAATTGATATTGGTAAATCTATTAACCCTGGGATTGATAGAGGACAGATAATTGGTGGTTTTATTCAAGGAATGGGTTGGCTAACATCTGAAGAATTAAAATATACAGAAAAAGGTTATTTATTATCTCATTCACCAACAACATATAAAATACCAAATATACAAGATACACCAGATATTTTAAATGTTGAATTATTTAAAAATGAATCTAATACTATCAATGTAAAGAGTAGTAAGGCAGTAGGTGAACCTCCTTTATTATTAGGGATTTCTGTTTGGTGTGCTATTAAAAATGCTCTTTCATATTTTGCAGAAGATAAAAGATTTAGATTTGATGCACCTGCAACTAATGAAGAAATTGTAATGAGATTAAAAGAAGTAGGAGCTTTTGAACTTTCAAAACAATTAGTAAGTCATTAATATTTGAGATAACTATTTATAATCAATAGACATTTGATTTATCTTGCTAATAATTTCTTCAACTGTTTCTTTTAATTCACTGCCCATTTTTAAATATTCATCTGGGTATTTGTCTTTCATAAAGAACATGAGAGCATAATATACAGGTTTAAGATGTTCTTTTAGATTATATTCTTTTTCTTGAAGCAGGTTGTAAACATAGTTATATTGTTTTTTAGCTATAAGTAAATATATTAAAAGATTAATAAAAGTAAAATCATTTTTTCATTACTTTTTAATGAAAAACTTATATAATCTGGTATTAGTTTAATAGCTGTACTTATTTTATTATTCCATAATAAAACGATTATAATAGCATAATTGTTTTCTATATCGTTATACAAATCTTCTATTAAACTTAAAGCTTTTAATGGATTTACTTTTTCTAAAAAGTAATAAAAAGCCAAAGATTTTTTTGCATCTTCATCATTTTTTGAAATGCCTAATTCAAGTAATTTTTCGGTATATGTAAAATATCTATTATTTTTATTTAATAAGTATATAAAATCCAACTTAAATAATGATTTAATATCAAAATACTTTAGAACATCTAAAAATTTCTCATATGTTATTTTATTTCTGTTATAAATTCCGAAATAAAGAATTAAAATTTTAAATATGTCTGAGCGTTTTTCTTTTGCAAAAATTAAATATTTTTTACTAAGGTTAGAATCTATTTCTAAAAAAAGTAGTGCTATATTACATATATATACATAATTGTTTCTATCTTTTAAGAAATCCTTTATTATTTTAATAGTATACTTAATTGTATTTTTTTTTACTATTTTATTTAAAGTTTTTAATGCTAATTCAAATTCTTCTTCTTTAAGAAAATTTGCTCCTTTTATTAAAATTTCTATATCTGAATCTGATAACTCTTTTTTCAAATCAGAGTCTTTTAATTCTAAAAACTCTCTAGTGCATTCTATTAACATATGTTGTGTTTCAAAATCTATTTTAGTTTTTGATAAAGCTTCTGTCATGTATAAGGCATATTTTTCATTAATATTTTTTCCATAATCAAGCATTTTAATATGCTTTAATGTTCTATTATATAAATCTTCCTTATCACACCATGCTTCTAAAAATTCGACTAACCATCTAATTTTATCTTGCTCTTTTTTTCTTCCATATCTCATTAAGTACCAAATATTAAAAAATCTCTCAGAAATTTGGTATAAATGATTTTTTGTACTTGTATTTATTTTATTAATAATATTATTCTTTTCTAACTCTTTTAATTGAGATGAAACTGATTTACTCTCAATTCTTGTTTTTTGTGAAATATACTTTGTATTTACCGCATCCCAATTTAATGCAATTATATCAACTATTTCCTGCTGTATAGGTGATAAATCGTCCATTCTATGTTTGTACAAAGGTGTAACTCTATCAAGTAAGATTTCTAAATCTTTAAATGAACTACCTTCTTTATCGTCTGCAAATATTTCAAATAATAGAACTATTGTTCTAGGTACTCCACCTGTTATTCTTCTTAAAGCTTCTATTTTATTAGGTTTATTTTCAATAATATCTTTTACGTTATTTTCTTTATAATTATCACTAAGTTTTAATAGTAATTTTATTGTTTCTTCTTTATTTAGATTTTTTAATTCTATTACTTTAAAAAACTCAAAGAATGGTTTATCATAACTAAAATTATATTCTAAATATTTTGATGAAGCACCTATTACTCTTATTTCTGAACTAGTTAAAAGAATTTCTCTTAATCTTTGTGATTCTTTTTTAGTAAACTTATCAAATATATCATTAATATTATCAATTAATAAAATTAACTTTTTATTATTATTTTTTAAATTCTTTTCAATAATCTTAAATGCTACTTCTTCATAATCATGTTTATCTTCTTCTTTTATAATATCATTAAAAATATTTTCAAAACCTTGATATTCTTCTAAATACTCTGCTGTTTGTTCCCATAATCTTTCTAATCTTCTTATATTATATTGTTCTTCATTAAACATTACTGAACAAAATTTATTATCTAAATCCTTATTGTTTTTTATTTCATTGTGTATTTTCAATAGTAATGTTGTTTTACCATAACCTCTTTGTCCTAATATAAGATAATGTTGTTCAGGATAAATCATCTCTGAATCTCTTAAATCAGAAAATATTTTATCGAACTCTTTTTCTCTAATAACAAAATTTTCAATTATTTCTTTAGGTGTTTGATTTGCTGGATTGTATATATGAGAAATTAAATTAACTTGAAACATTTTGTAGCCACCAGATTTTTAATAATGGAGAATTAAACTTATATTCATTATTATCTAAATGAATGTATCCATCATGTTTTAAAGCATTAATAATATCTTTATAATTATTTTGTATATTTAATCCTATTGCTAAATTAATCAGTTCATTTTCAATAATACAGTCATTTTTAGATATGTAATTTAGTAACTCTTTTGCAAACTTATAATAATTATCTTTATAAGATTTATCTAATCTTTTATACCAATGTTCAAAGTAAATTCTTTGTTCTAATAATTGCTTAAAAGCAATATCCACAATACTTTCATCTGTAAACTCTAATTCTTTATCTTCATATATATTACTAATTTCATCTAATATTAATTGAATATAATAAGGTATATACCATTTAATTTTATTTAAAATATAACTAATAATATTTTCATCAAGTTCAAAATCTAAATTATCCAAAAGTTTATTTATTAATTCTATTGCATCTTTTTCTTCTAAAGGTTGTAAGTGAAATATATCAATATCATTAATTAAATTAATTGCATTTATTGTACTTACAATATTTTCTAAACCTATTGAGCCTGTATATATGAATTGAACCTTATCACTTATATTTGAATCTTGTCTTAATTCTCTATTTGTTTGTAAAAAATGTAGAGCTTGTTTATTTCCCTGTTCATTTATTATATTTTCTAAAGTTTGAGGAAATTCATCTATCATTATGATTAATTTTATAGGTTCAATTTTTAGTTTTTTTATGAAATTTATTAGCTCTTTATAGTAATCTAATTCTTTTACAGAGTCTATTTTTATTGACTTTAAACCTAATTCAGATAATTTATTCAGATAATTTTTTGAGATAGATAAAAGACTTGTTGATATTGATGCTAATGTTTCTTCACTAACTAGGTTTTGATATATTTTCTTGTAAAAATCATTTTCATTATTTATTGATTCAGTAACAATATATACCATTATATAATCATTTTTAGGGTTATCCTCTATATATTTCATTAAAGATGTTTTACCAACACGTCTTGGAGCTGAAATTAAAATACTGTTCCCATTTTCAATCTTTCTCCAAAGCTTTAAAACTTCTTTATCTCTTGGAAAAAAATCTCTCCCTCTAACTACTTGTCCAGTTCTTATTTTCATTTTTTAACGTACCTTGATTGTATAAACTTATATAAAAAAATTGTATTTAACAAATTTTTTTTTGTCAATGTATTTAACAAATTTTTTTTTGTTAAATAAAATCTATTTTATTAATGAAGGTTTATCAAAAAAATATTTAAAAATAAATGGTTAATCTGAAGAGCATTTACATTTTGTTCTATTAAATGAAAGTTTTGAATAATATTATGATTAATCTATTAGTTGATATATCCAATCCTTTTTCTACTTTACCTAACTTTGAATTAAAAAATTTTCCAATGACAAAAATATTTTTACTTTTTTAAGCATGAAATACTTTCAATTTTGATCTGGACATTTTTTTTATGTTTAAGCATCTTAATTTTAACTAGGTTTCACTCTTTTGTTAAATTATAGGTTTTTGTTCATAGTATTGGATTTATCTAATATCCATTTATTTATAGTATAAGATTTCTTTGTATTTTCGATAAAACTATTTGATTTTGAATCATTATTTAAAATAAACTTATTTTTATTTATTAATCCATAAATATTATATATATAATAATAGTATGGTCTTTTATTTACTTCAAATTTACCATATTTTCTATTTAGTTCTTCTTTTGAAATGAATATTTTATTTAAAAATTTAGTTATTTTTTTTCCTGTTGATAATTCAAAAAAATCTCCATAACCACCAAAAGAGCTTCTATACTTAAAATACTCTTGTTGTGTTCCAGAGTTTTTATTATATGCCCACATTAAATCAATAGGATAGTTAATTAATTCTAAACTTATATTATCTAGTTCAAACTTTTCAAAAAAGTCTTTAGAAAAATCAAAGTTAAATAATATTTTTATAATATTCAGTACAATAAAAACTCCTTTTTTTATATTAAATTGTTTGGATAGATTTATAAGATTATCCCAATCTATATTATCTTTATATTTTTCTAAAACTATAAAAATATCTAAATAATGTCTTAGATCTAATGCAAAATTATCTTGATATGAAATATGAATAATAAGATGTAAAATTAAGTCATTAATACTTAAAATATTAGTTTCATACTTATCTAAAAATACTTTTTGGGAATTATTCCATAAATAATCTATAGGGACATTATAGTATTTAGAATGTTTATGTAAGTAACCATGAATTTCTAAACAAGTGTTATTTGAATTAAATATTTCTTGTATATGATTTTCTTCTTTAAAATCAAAATCCAAATCATCATTTTTATCTTCAGTCATATAACCAAGGCTTTTAGCAATTTCAAATGCTTTTTTACTTTTATCTATTGGAACAATTAAGTCTATATCTCTTGCATATCTCATACCTATAGATTCATAAACAAAAAATGATAAATGAGAACCTTTTAAAATAATTGTCGGTATATCATTTTTATTAAATTCTTTTATTATATTAATTAATTCAGTTTTTATCCTTAAATTATCAAAAGTTTGCTTTTTGTATTTTGTATCAAATTTTTTATTTATATCTTCTGGAATAAAATTTAACAAATTATTTTTTTTTAGATAGTAATATAAACATGAGTTTACATTTTGATAATAGGATATATTAAATAGATAATCCCAATCATCATAACTAAGATTTTTTAAATTCTCATCTATATTATTAGACAAAGTATTAACTAATATTTTATTTAAATTATGATTTAATTCAAACATCTATTATACCTTTAGATTGATTAACCTGATTTTTCCAAGATTTTGCATAATCTCCATTTAATATCATCAATTCTTCATGAGTTCCTTTTTCTATAACTTTTCCTTTATCCATAACATATATAATATCTGCTTGCATTGCTGTAGTAAATCTATGTGTAATAATTAAAGATGTATGCCCTTTAACACGTTCTTTAAATCTATTTAACCAATCAGATTCTGCCCAAGAATCCATAGCACTTGTAGGTTCATCAAAAATTATAAACTCAGATGGTCTTATAAAAACTCTTGCTAAAGCTATTTTCTGCCATTCGCCTGTACTTAACTCAGCACCAGAAAACCATCTCCCAAGAATAGTTTTATAATTATTAGGTAATCTATCAATTACATTTTTTGCACCTGAATTTATAGCTGATTCTTCTATTTCTTTAAAATCAGGCATTTTATCTTTATAATTACCTAGTCCTATATTTTCAAGAACTGTAAGATTAAACTTTAGATAATCCTGAAATAAAACAACTGTATTTTCTTGTATATCTTTTTGTGTAAATGATTTATAATCTTGCCCATCAACTTCTATTATACCTTCTTGTGGATCATAAAATCTACATAATATTTTTATCAATGTACTTTTACCAGCACCATTTGTACCAACAATTGCAGTTATTTTATTTGCTTCAATTTCCATATTTAAATTATCTAATGATTTTTTTTCACTAAATGGATAAGTAAATGAAACATCTTTTATTTTTATTGAGTTACTAATATTAAATTTTTGATTTGTAATTTTATCATTTAATAATAAGGATTTTATGTCTAAAAACTCAAATAAATTTTCTAAGAACATTATATTTTTATATGTTTCAGTAATATTATTTATCAATAAGCTCATAGATTTTTGGCTTCTATCAAGAGCAATATAAATCATAAATAATGTACCTATAGACATTAAACCTTTACTTGTTTCAAAGATTAGCCATAAGATAATACAAGTAAGTATTAAAAGGCTCCAAAAAGTTACAATTAATTCAGATATTAACTGTTTAGAATTAATATTTTTATATTCATTTCTTAGATTTTCACTTGCTTTTAAAAATAAGTTTTCAAAATAATTACCTAGATTAAATAACCTTAACTCTCCTACACTTTCTCTTTGAGTTAATAAATAGTCATAGTATCTAATTTTTCTTTGTTCTATAGTTGTTTTGGTTTTCCACTCATGATATTTTATTGTTTGAAATATTAATAAAGGTAAGGTTGGTAAAATACCTAAAATTAAAACAAATGGTAGCCACCATTTATATATAAATAGTAAAACTAGTACAGAAATCAAGGTTATTGAGTTTTTGAATTAGACTTCCTAAATTTTCAAGTAAAGCAACAGGTCTTGTAAGGAGTATCATTTACAGCTTTGAATAATTTATCATAATATTCTGACGATTCAAAAAAAGATAAGTCTAAACTAAGTGATTTTTTTTATGTATTAATGATTGTGTATGATCTCTTACTAACTCACCTTGATATATTCTTATATATTTAGTAATACTCTTTAATATCTCAATAATAAATACTAATGACAGTAAAACACTTATTTTAAGTATAAATACTCTCTAATTCAAATTTATTTATAGAAATTGTATCAATAAAATCTTTGATAAGATAAATAAAAAATAGTGGTAAAATCCCTTGTATTAAGAGTAAAATAAACCAAAAGCTTGTTATATTACCTGTTGCTTCATATATCAACTTAATAGTTCTTGGTATATATGGAATCTGTCTAAGTAATTTGTTATAAAAAAATAATAATTTGTTCATTTAATTATTTACCAAGTATAAGAAGCAACTATTGTATACTTTTCTAGTTCATAATTACCTGTAACTTTATTGCCATCATTTAAAGGCAAGAATGGGCAATAAGCTTATCTTTATCTTTATCAACACCTAAAAAAATAAACCAATGTTCTTTTTTCATCATTTTTGAACAGTAAGGCAAGTTAAACAGGTTGCATTTGGACATATTTATTACTAATATTTGTGCTTTACTTATATCATTAACTAAATTCTCATCAATAATATTGTTCTGAATTTTTGAAGAAACTAGTTGAGAATATTTTGCTAATACTTAAAAAGTTGTTATGTAAATAAGTATTCTATAATATATTAAATAAAATAAAGCTTCTAATATAAATTTTCTCTCATAACTACTTTTTAAAAAATCCCTTTTTTGAAAATCTTAATCAACAAGTAATTAAAATCCTCTTTATCAATGATTTAATAAATCTAAAATATGTTTTTGACATTTTCTCTTTAGTTATATTATATTCTTCAAATCAATGAAAAATTAGGTTTTCAATAGAAATTTATTTTTAAAAATTTTCAAACACTTTTCTCTATATAATTTAAACAATAATAGGAGTTATTTTTAACTTATTATGATAATTAGACTATTACTGACTTTTTAATGCTAAAATGAGTTACTTTTTATAATATTTAGTGCAAATTTATATTCATGTTAATCAAACCATATTAATAATTATATAAAACTTATCAGTCATAAGCAACCAAGTCATTTGATAATTTATTTGCCTCAGATATTTTTGATAAAAAGTTTTTAATATAAGATATCGAGTCTAAAAATTTTCACTTACATCATTACTATTATTCATTACAATATTTGATGATTCTTTTTGCTCCTTAAAAAAGGAAAGATGATAATTCAATAATTTTAGTTTCAATTCTCTATGCTCTCATTTATTTCAGAAAATGATACACCTGATTTATCAGATAAATTAACACCATTTTTAAACATTTTCACGTTTTCTTCCATAAATTCAAAAATTTCTTTAACATTTGTATGATTCAATTTTATTATTTCCTTTACATCTTTTGTTGCTTGTGATGTACGCTCTGAAAGTTTACGTATTTCTAATGCAATAACAGAAAATCCTTTTCCTTCATCTCCAGCTCTTGCTGCCTCTATAGAAGCATTTAACGCTAGTAAATTTGTTTGATCAGCTATATCTGTAATTAAATTTACTATATCAGATATTTTTATTGAATTATCATTAAGGTTTGATATTATTTCAGATGAAATGTCCATTTTTTCTGATATATCCTTCATAAGGTTTATTGTTTTATTAATTGTCTCTTTACCAACATTAGATTTTATAGAAGTATTTTCACAAAGATTAGATATAGTAAAAATACTATTATTATTGTTTTCTGTAACATTTACTATTTTTTGTATTGATTTATAAATACTATCCAACATATTTTTATTATTATCAGATATTTTTTCGACAAAGCCAATATTATTATTGATTTCTAAACTATAATTAGAAATTTCGGTTACTACATTTTTTACACTTAAAACTATATTTCTTAATTCTTCAACCATTGTATTTATATTTAATGCTAAATTCTTAATATTTTCCTCTGAATATAATTTATTTGTAAAAATATCAGTATTACTTAAATTACCTTTAGAAATTTCTTTTGTAACATTTATTATTCTTTTTATTTCATCTTCTATTATAATATTTTTATCTTCTATTATTTTTTTATTTTGTTCTATTTCATTTTTTGCAGAAATTAAACTACTTTCATATTTTTTTTGTTCTGTTAAATCGTACCAAAGAACAAGCAAAGAATCTTTACCATTATAGTTTATGTGACTTAAAGTTACTTCAACAGGAAAATCAGTACCATCCATTTTTCTATGAATCCATTCAAAACGATGATAACCATTTTTTCTTGCTAAGCCATCCATTTCAATTGCTTTATCTCCAGATTTTTTACCATCTGGTTGATATTCAGGAGATAACACAGCTGGATGTAGTGATAAAACTTGGCTTTTACTTTCACCTTTTAACATATCTATAGAGGACTTATTACAATCTGTAATTCCTGTATCATCAAAAATTAATATTGCATTTTGTGAGTTATCAAATAAAGACTTAAATTTTTCTTCTGAATTATTATATTTAGCTTTTTCTATTTCTAACTGAGAATTAAGTTCAATATTTTCTTTTAAAACTCTCTCTAACTCTTGATTTTTTGTAGTAAGAAGATAAAATATATAAAACATAAATAAGATTAT
>JAXLXG010000044.1:0-29530 GCA_046328075.1 Candidatus Sericytochromatia bacterium | reverse complement strand
CTCCATTTATGTCTGTATAGAAGTTTTGAACACCACTTTGTTGAGCTGAATATGTTGGTGTATATGTTGGTTCTGTAGAAGATATTGGATTAATTATACCTCCACCTGTTTGCTCAACACCATTATAAAAACCTTTTGTCATCTCTAAACCAAGTGTCTTTGGCTCATCTGGAAAAGGCTCAGCAATTACATGTAGATCACTTATATTCCATACATCACTTATCGCTGGTGTATTAATTGAATTAGCAAAAGCTTTAACTGTAGTTACTGCTCTTATTTTTATATTACCAGATAAAGCACTTGATGGTAAATCAACACTAATTGCTCCTTGTGGTGGATTTGCTATTAAATCAATCCAAGAACCAGAATTATCTTGATATTGTATTATTCTATTTACTTGTGCTCCTGCAACAGAATTTTGAGTATTATTATTTAATACAATTCGTGCGTTTCTATATCCATTAAGATTAATACTTCCACTAACTATATCTTTTGTAACTATTTTATCTGCATACACTGGATTAACATAAGTACTTTTGTTTGCTTCTAAATCCATAACACCATCTATTGGGTATGTAAATGTTCCAGAACCATCATAAGGTGTAAATGTACCAATAACTCTTATTTGCATTCCATCAAAAGCAGGTGGAGCAGGTAATGAAAAGCCAAATGTTCCTCCCCATGCACCATGAGTACCAGAACAACCTATATGTTGCATTTGGGAACCTGGTATATCAAGCCAAGATGAACCATCAAAATATTGTGCCTTTACTATATTATCACCACTAGAACCATAAATAGGATATGATCCTGGATTATTTATTGTAAAATCACCTGAAATACTTGTCAAAGTATCTGGAGAAACATTTAAATTTGGTATTTTTACTCCACCACTAGTCCAAGGTTCATTTGTATAAACTGTTTTTGAACCATTAGGAGCCCAATATCCAGGGCTAACTAAGGTATTCAATGCAGTTACACTAAAATTAGCTGTATCTGCAAATGTAGAAAGCCCTATTTGTGAGTCTCCACCTTGGGCATCTGTGTTAATATAAGGAGGAGAATTTGGGCGATCATCAACATAAGCATGTGTAGAGAAATCATAATTCCAAGGATTTATTTTTTGATCTAATATAGGTAATTTTTGCCATGTTTTTGAATCCCAATCATCAACCTGATTATCTTGTATTGTTGGTTCTCCTTCAATTTTTACATGAACCCTACGAACAGCAGATAAAATACCAACTCCATTCTCATCTTTATTTTCAAAATTTAGAGCCATCTTATAATCTTTTTCACCATTAGCTATAGTGTCATTATTTGCTACATAATCTTTATCAGATTCACCAGACCAAGTTGCAAAGCTAGTAACTTTAGCTTGATTATATATATCTTGGTTTTGTTCTACATATGTTAAAAATGTATTTCCAAACATAGCAAAGTCAGTATTTTTTATTTCAACTCTATTAGTTGTTACATTTAATTTACCATCCATATTAGTTGCTCTAGGGTCAAAGCTAATATTTGGGCCATTAAGATTAATTGTATCTCCTTGGTTTAGATTTTCTCTATAGTAATAAAAATCTCCAGTAGCAATATCAGGAATTGCTGATACTTTATTTAAAGATGGAGCAGTTGAAGGATCTGGAACATAGTCATAAAGGTTGTAATCTTCAATACCATTACCCATTCTATTTGTAGCACTATGACTTGGATTACTTCTCTGAAAAGAACCTAAAAAATGACCATATGTTGGATTTGTTAAATTATAACCATTAATACCAAAGCGATCAATTATATTTCCTTCTTCATCAACTGTGTATCTTCTTTGTAAAGCATAATCTTCTTTAACTGTTCTTGCTGTTACAGAATAATCTCCTTTAAGAGAAGCATAACCACCTGAATTACCTGTTATTGGGCTTGGAGAACCACCGGCCCAACCACCTGAATTACCTGTTAAATGTAACATCATTTTTTGATATATTTGTGGATTTGAATTATCATATGTAACTGTATTTTCGCCACTTTGTGCTTGTGCATGTAATTGTTCCCAAGAACCTAAATTTTGAGGTGGTCTATAACCATTATATGGGGCATAACCCACACCTGTTCTCATAAATTGCCTTACACTATCATCCCAAGGTTGTCCACTTGTTGCATCTTTTGAATACAATGCCCAACCATCATCAACATAACCACTTGATGTTGTAAACTGCCCAGGGGGTTCTATGTTATATGGAGTATATTTTATTAAAGGATCTTGAAATTGTATAGTTGCAGTAAGATCTATGTTTACTATACTCATATTATTTGTTTGTCCACTTTGTTCCCAAACTTCACCATTACCAAAATCTCTTAATGTAGCTTGATTTCCATTATAAAGTAAAGATTTATTAGTCCAACCTGCTGTTGAACCATTTTGATAGACTGAATCATAAGCATAAGTACCTCCACCTATAGACCCTATAGATGTTACTTGTGGAGTTTCTTGTGTTACTCTAGTTAAAACCTCCATCATTGGTTCTTTACCATCTACATCTACAATGGCCCATTTTTCAGTATCAAAGAATAATTGATTACCTTTTGCAGGTGTAAATTTATAACCAGTTCCATTATTATATTCTATATCTCCAGGTTGAAAACCAGGCCAACTATCTAAGTTTGTAATAGGAATTATTTTTTTAGGTGCATCTACTCCTGAGACATCTGCTAAACCTCTATTTGGTTGTAAGGCTGTTATATTTACTTGTAGTTTTTCAGATGGATTATTTGCTGAACCATTAACTATACTTAATACAGGGTCGATATAAACACTGCCACCTAATATATACTTTCCTGCTGGATTACCTCCTGCAGCTGGATCATTTGCTGATATATGCAATATACCTGAAGAATCAATAAATTTATCCATAGTTGTTGCGTAAGATGCATTTATTCTATCTAAATCCCATTGCCATAAATAACCTAATGCACCTAATGCTGATGCTCCAAACTCATGATGCTGATTATCTGTAGTTTGATAATATGCTCTAGCGGTGCTTACTGTGCTATTTCCTGTCTGATTATAATAATTACTTAAATCAGCTGCTCTTGTTCCAAAAAATGGATTGTATTGAAATTGCCTCGTTTCGCCATCATATCCAGTTGGAACAATACCTGTTTTATCTGGATCTGGGTCTGCTACATTTGAATCTTTTAAACTACTATATGTTCCATCTATAGTGCTTGTTGTTGCATTTGTAAGTTTATTTATTTTTTTAGCTGTGTTTTTAGAATCAGCTCTCCTATAAAGAGTTTCTGTTAGCATATTTTCATATATAGTATTTAATTCTTCTACTAAGCTATTTATTTTGGCTTGTAAAGATGCAATATATGTACGTATATATTCTAAGCTTTTTTCATAATTTTTATCTCTAGATTGTTGATCAGAAATTTGAAGAATAGATTGGCTAAAATTATTTGGATTAAGACTTACTGTTTTTCTTATAACACTGTCTGTTGTTACTGTACTTAATAAATTATTAAAATTAATTGAAGACATAAATTTAACCCCTAAAAATAAAAAATTAATATGTAAAATCAAGAATTTATTATCTTAATATTATTAAATATAAGTCTTTTATCTCAATCACCCTAAAGTGTGATTTACCTTAATTAATACATTAAAAATAAAAAATAGCACTTTAGGGTGATTTATCTTAATTACTTAAAAATATTATAAATAGTATGAAATATTTTGAGCTAATTTTGAACTTTAGTTTAGGAGCTATTTTTATGTCTATAGGTTTTATAACATCAGGAACAACATCAAGAACAGTAGATATTTATAGTGGTGGTGGAAATAGGAGTGTAGACTTGGCTCTACAAAATGTTTTAAATAGGTATGATAAGGTTAAAACAGATCTAGATAGGCTTGTAGATCAAGCTCAAAAAGGAACCTATGATATAACTTCAAGACAACATTATAATTCATATAATAAAGAGTCTGTTAATGGTTGGGCAGAAAATTGGTATGCTGAATATAGAGCTGTTCTAGCACTTAGAGCAGATGCGTTACAAAAGAAATTACAATCTTCATATAATAGAGTGTTAGAGAGAAGTGCTTATGCAGACATGAATCCTGATAGACAATCTGTATTTGCTCCTTACTCTAATAGAACATTTAAAGATGATCAAAGTAATGATAAGATCTTAAATAATAAAATGCGTATAGCAAATGTTATGATGGTTGATACTGAGCTAAATAATAATTCATCAACAAATAACCCTCCTCCAGGTTATACTCAGGTATGGGATCAAGCTAAAATACATGATTATCTATGGAACTCTTATGCAGATGTAAATAAATTCCCTCCTGAAAGAGAACAATATACAGCTTATGAAAAAACAGGTGCTGATGGTAGAGATACAAATGTACCATATCATTCTTATAGTGAATATACAGATGCATCGCCACCTACTACTACAGGTTCTGATATGCCAGATTGGAGATGGGCTGATGGTCATGTTCCATCAAGATACTGGGATGCAACAGCAACTCCTCCTGCATGGGTTAATGGCTCGACAAGTCAAACTGAATCAACAAGAAATAATCAAAGAAATGAAGTAGAAAGAGCTATAATGGATGCAACAAGTTTTGGACCTCCAGGTAATTGGCCTCCACCTCCTTCAACAGAACCTGAATTATCAGAGTATTGGGATAATAGAGATGCAGCTATAGAAGCAGGATTACAAACAGCTGATCTTATATGGAAGGGAGGAGTTGATGATGCTGATGGTGATGACCCAGATACCATTAATGATGATTACAGAGATTTTCTTAATCCATTGAATCCTGATGTTTTTTATAAACCTGTATTTAATGCTGTATCTAGTTTTAAACCTGGACAAACATCTACAGCACCTAGCCTAATCCTCAACTTCCTGTTATACCAGCATCAATACCAGGTAATTATCCAGATTTTGAAGCTTTGTTGAATGTTTATAACCCAAACCCTGCAATTCCAATTACAGATGTTAATGATTCATCTTTTGCTAAAGATAAATATCAAGGATTACAAGGTGGTGATTATAGAACATTAGTTCCTGAGTTTGGAATGGGTGAGTTGTTTAATTTATTGACAAATTCATTAACACCTGATGTAAGAGATACTATAGATGCAACAACTTTAGAAACTTTAAATGCTATTACACCAAATATAAACCAATTAGTCCAATCTTTTGTTGGTATGCAATATAACAATATATATAAGGGTAATTTTTATGAATCAAAACCATCTGCTGCATCAATAGGTATCTATCAATACTCTACACTAAATGGAGAACCATTTGGTGCTATGCAAGATGCAGATGAAAACTACCCTGGTGGTTCCATAGTACAAGCAGGAAGTACAGGTTTTCTTCCTGGAATACCAGAAAGCAGCCCTCAGGCTCAAGTCGAAATAGATATTCCTCCAGGTGTTGTTGCTATTTATATCGGTTTTAAAGGAACTATTGGACCAGATCTTTATTATGGTCAACAATCTGCAATAGGAAATTTATCTTCTAGAGGACTTGTTGCTGCTACTGGTGTTGCTGGTGAACTTTCTTTACCGACTATTGGTTTAGGTAGTGCTTCTATAAGTATTGGTATAGGACCACCAGGTAATGAGGCTCATCTTGGTATTGCACTTAATATAGGTTTTTCTTATGATATTTTGGCTAAAGCTTTTGATGAGATATTAAAAAGATTAAAAGCATTTATTGTGGAATCAATGACTGTAAATTCATATGCTACATCAAGTGGAGTAGCAATGGATAGTTATGCATCCAGAGCAGAATATCATTTTACCCAACCAGGTTTTCTTGAGTCTGTAAAAGCATTAAATTTTGATATACCTGTACTTGGTATTCCTATTCCATTTCCTTTAGGGGATATGATGGAAGGATTTATGACTAGTGGATTACCATCTCCTTTTGATGTAGCTGTACCAATTACAATTGATGGAACAACAACTAATATGAAATTAGGTGATTTTCTTGGTTTAGGAATATTAAATGATACAGAGGATGAAAAAACTTATGTGAATGACCAAAGAGTTAGAGAAAGATTATTTAATTATAAGCATGCAGTTCAAGGTGCAGAATCTAGAGAAACAGAAACAGGTGCATTTTTTGCAACAAATGCCTTCTTAGGACAATTTGAAATGTCAGATATGTCATCTGAATATTGGATTGGAACCCAACAAAATGAAGAACTTGTAAATATGGATTTAGCAAGGGCATTTACAACATCTGGTGCTGAAATTATAAAAACACTTTTAGCAAGTGCTTCAGCGGTTTCAGATAAAAGTAATAGCACTTTTTTAGCAGGAGCATTAAAAGCTGTACTTGATGGAAGTAAAGATAAAGAATTACAAAATATAATGTATGATTTAATGTATAGAGATCAATATGGTAAGGGAAGTGCATTATCTGAATTACCTGATAGTAGAGGTAATGCTGTTGGTCAATTACAAAAAACACTTAATTATGTTTATTCTGAAGGTAATTTATGGGGGCATAGATTACCAATTATGAAATCATCATTTACATCAGAAGCTTATGATTATATAGAAAATGATCATAAACCTTTTGAAGGTGATAGTGATTTTAATTATAAATCAGGTGGCATTTTAAGTGGTGTTCCAATAATTGGTGGTATATTTCAATCAATATTTGAAGCTAATACACCTGATTTTATATTAGAAGGTATGGCTAATACAAGGCGATTTACTGCGACTCAATGGGATAATGATATAACTCTTAGTTCCGTTCAAGATGCATATAATCATCAAAATGATGAAATGGGATTAGGTCCAAGAGGTGAATTAGGTAGAGGTAGTGGTCTATATAGTGATAGATATCAAAATTATTTCGACCCTAAACAAAATAAGAGCTTTGAACTTATAAATCCTTATCCTGATGGTGATCCTGATGGAAAAGGTTGGAATGATACAAACTTTGATTTAGGTGATATAAATGAAGTTTATACTGCTACAAGAAAAGTTAAGTTTAATAATTTAACTTTTGGATTTGGTGAATTTAGCCAAGGAGATTTAACTGAAGATCAAATAACTGGTTCACATGCAGTTGCAAATATTAATAGTGATCTTGGAGCAACTAGGCAAACTTCAGCAAGAGTAAAAAGATATGTAGGTTCAGATTCAAGAATAACTGAAAGAAGATATGATGGTGCTAGTGCTGTTAACCATGAAACTTTTACTGCTGGTACTTATTCAGGGAAATATTATTTAGAGCATCCTGAGTTAGGTTTAAAAACTAAAAAATATTATGATAGACGTAATTCATATAGTTTAGCATTTAAAACTTCTGCTGATGGCAATCAGTATAATCTATTTGGCTCTCAAGCTTTAAACCCTACAATGGGTGGATTCTTAAAAATGTCTACAATAGATAAAAATAAAACAGATGAAGCTTTAATTGAACATAATAGAGGTGGAATGGCTGCTCTAAAAGCAAAATTAAGTGGAATGGGTGCTGCTACAAGAAAAGATGTTCAGAATTTTGGAGGTACTGTAGAAGATGACCTAAACGAAGTTAACACCTTACTTTATGAGCATTTACACGTAAGATCAGATGGACGAAATCTCTCAACAGTTAAAGAATATAGAGATGTATTTGAAACAGGTTTAATGAGTAGTATATTTTTAAGTGCACAAACGTATCATCAAAGTGGTGGTGGAATTACCTCATCAATTGAGATAAGATATGACCCAACTCAAGGTAAATCTAGCTTACAAACAGATACAAGAGAGACTTATAATCAAGGTACAGGCAACTTTGATCCTTATAATACACCTTTCTTAACAAGAAGTAGAGGACAAGCAACAACCTATCTAAATAGTTATTTTGCTTATAAAAAACGTTCTACTAATAACAAAACTTAGATACTACTTTTTTGTATTTAGTATCACCCAAAAAGATTAAAAGTTAATAATAATGAGTACTACTTTTTTTAAAATCATACTTTTAGGTGATACTAATATATTTTTTTTAAACTATAATAAAAATTAACTAAAAACAAAAGTTTATATATTGTCAACTGTAACACAAGAAAAGTTTAAAACATTTACTAAATAATAAAAAATTATGAAAGTATGAAATTAGTAAAAAATTACTAATAAGAAGAATTTAATATTTTTAATATGAGTTATTTTAAAAGAGAGCAGAAATGAAGAATAACAAAATTCTAATAGTAGAAGATGATTATATTGTTTCTTTTGCTTTAAAAAAATATTTTGAAGCAAAACATTATGAAGTTGACTGTGCATCAGATGGTTTAAAAGCTTTAGAAAAGTTTGGTTTAGGAGCAGATCTTGTAATACTTGATATAAATTTACCAAATATATCAGGTTTTGATGTAGCAAAGAAAATACGATCTTCAAAGTCTTCTAGTAATGTTCCAATAATATTTTTTTCAGCACTCTCTCAAGACTCAAATATTAAATATGGCTTTGACATAGGAGCTACTGAATATATTACAAAGCCATCATCTATGGAATATTTATTTTCTCGTGTTGAGAAATATATACAAGCTTCATAAATTGTGAGATAAGGGAGAAGATAGTGATTGTAAGTAAGAATAGATTATCAAGAGGAATAGTATTAGCATTTTCAATGTTATCACTAACAATATCTTGTACAAATGGAATAGGTTTGACTTTAAGTAATGGTGTATCTTTAAGTAATCAAAGTGTTCAACAAACATTTATAAATGAGAATAAATTATCAATAAGAAAAAGTGATTTTTTATTTAAAGAGAAAATAAATAAGATAAAAGGATTTGGAGTTAAAGCAGATTTACCAGGTAGTAAAGACCAAGATTCTAATTTTACTTTAGTTTCAACTATTTCAGCAAAAGATAAACTAGGTAGAGATGTTCAAGCTGATGGTTTCTCATTTCCAACAACAACAGAAGATGCAACAAATGCAGATAAATCAATAAGAGTAGCATATACAGCTAATGTTATGGATACTAAAGATGCTAGTTATTTTTCAACAGGAATGGCAGCAATGGTGAAGTTAAATACTTTAACTGGAACACAAAGTGTACAAGCAGAAGTTGATTTTAAGGATGCTAATTTTCATAATTCTTATGTTGATTCAAGTGGATATACTTATTTTGTAGGTGGATATGCTCCTAGTGGAGATATGAGTAAATATCAAGGTTTTATAATAAGGATAGATAGTAGTAATACTTATGCAGGAGGAATATTCTTTAATACAACATCATTACCTAGTTTACCAGTTAAATCAACAGGTAGAGCTGTAAATTCAGTAGTTGGAGATGGTAATGGAAATATCTATTGTTCACTTGCTGTAGATGGTGGGATAATAAAAATAACTCCTCCTGTTTCTGGTATGATGGATTCAAGCCATATAGCTAATTTTAATGCAGAAGCAAATAATGTTACTTCACTATATTATTTTAAGAATGAAAAAGGTGAAGAAGAATTAATGGCACTTAATCATGATGCAACATCTTCTTGGGTTAGTGTTATTGATGCAACTACATTAGGTGTTAAAACATCTATTCCTAAAGCTATAGTTGATTCTACAAGTACTTTAACTCTTGAACAGCGTACTGATAATAAAACTACTATTCAACCTTTTTATTATAATGATGGAATAGGTACTCTCAGAAATCATAAAGAAGCAAGGAATGATAAAAATGCACTTAGACCATTATATTTAGTGTCTGATGCTACAGGTTCTAATGTTGTTAATATTAATAATAGTGAAACTATAAATTGGAGCTGGAATGGGAAAGAACATATTATAAGTAATCCAAACTACTTAGATTCAGCTCCTATTGTAGAGACTTTACCAATATTTAAAGCTAATTATACAAATTCAACAGAAATAGAAAAAAATAGAATAAATGCAAGTACTATCATTCAAGTTCCTGGTTATACGTATGAAGGAGAAAGTTATTATTATCAAGGGAGACAAACTAATAGTAATAGTGATTGTTTAGCTTTTTCTACATTAGGGCATCCTGGAATTAATAATAAAACTATAAGTGGTGGTAGTACATCATCAAAAACAACACAAGAAAAAGGCTCATATTTTACAGATTTAAGTTATAGTTCATATCAAGGAAGTACATATAATAACTATGCTGGTAATATGATGTTTGATCAAGTAAAAAATGCGATAGGAACATCTTATAACAGTTCTTCATTTAATCATTTTCAGCAAGTGCCTTTTTATGGAAATATAAAACATGCAAGTAAAGTTTTTTTATTAGCAGCAGGTAAAAGTGGATTTCATAGCTTAATAAATCCTGATGCTAAATTATTTACTGTCATAGATTCATCTGGTACTACATCAGAATCATTAGTAAGCTGTCAAACGTATAAAACAACTCCTATAACTCTAGTAATGAATGAAGTAGGAAATGAAAAAATACACTTAGCTTATGCTGAATATATGAACAATTTTAGTTAGTTAATAAGTTTTTATACAAATTATAAATATATCAAATTTTATTATTTTATTTTTTAGGAGAGGTGAAAATGTTAAAAAAGAGTTTAGCTAGTCTATTACTACCTGTATTAGTTGCATCATGTGCAACAGGTGTAAATCTTAATACACCAAATACAAATACAGACAAAGTACAAATTAGTAATAAATTAATGTCAACTGTAAAAGACAGAATTAAAATTTACAGTGGAGCAGAAGCTCAAAAAATGTTTAAAGTAACAAAACAACAATCAGGGTTTAAAGTGAAAGCTAATGCTTTTGAACCTGATTATGTTATTCAACACACTTCAAGAACTGATGCTCAATGTGTGAAAATTACGGGCTTGACGACAGCATTACGTGAAACAGGATCAGATCAAGCTATTGCAATCTTCAACACACAAGGAGATACATATGCTTCTGGAGCTGCAGAAGCTTATGCCGTTATCTTTAATTTAGTTGATGGAACTATTAAATATGTTATAGAAACATCTGGAATGGAGTTTAGTGATGTTTATGTAATTGGTGATGGTAAAGAAGCTCAAATATTCATGGTAGGAGATGATAGCTCACAAGATCTTGATACAGCATTTGTTGCTAAATGGTCTTATGATTATATAAATACTCCTGATTTAAAAATAAATGCAGATTCAGATTTATCAAATGATGATTTATTTTATTTAGAAGGACGAAATGCAACATCTATTATTAGTACAGGTGATGATCAAAAAACATTTACTTTTGGTGTAACAACAGGTGAAAATGGTTATTTTTATAATCTATCAAATAATAGACCTGGATTTACGATAAAAAATAAAATAAAAGATTCAAGTGATTCTGGTGATTTTAGAACTGCTACTATTAATACAAAATCAGGAAAAGTCTTTATATTAGATGGTGGTTGGGATCAAACATCTGCAAGTGGTTCTACAAATGCTAAACAAGATCCTAAAATTATAGTTTTAGATTCAATTACATTTGATAGAAGTACAGCAACAGAATTTAATTTACCATTTTCATCAAGTACAACAGGTTTAGGTGCTAATTATAATTTTGGAACTGAAAAACCAGGTGGTCAGCTTTCAAGAACCAAAATATTAAGTATTGATGAATATTTAGTTATAGCTGCAGGTTCTGGTGGTTTAGTTTCTGTTCGTAATGATGGAATGGCAGGAACAGAACATGATATGACATCATTAATAAATAAAGGTCCAATTCCTTTAACAACACTTGCTGGAGGAAAAACAAATGCAATTATAAATGATGTATTTGCAGGAGGGTTTGATGGAAAGACTGTTAATTTAGCAGCTATTTCAGGCTACTTTGGTTTAACAACAATAAAATTAGATATTGCAAGTCCTTCTTCAACAAAAACAATGGATTATAGATTATTTGAAAACCCAAGTGGTTCTACTGATGGAACTTCTACTAATAGTATGAATATGATACGTGGTAGAGATAGAGATGGAAAAGTTATTAATTATTTAGCTGTTGGAAATGGAGCAAGAGGAGGTTCTATTTATTTACCTTCTACAACAGCTGGTCAGAGAGTGGCTAATGGCGGTGGAGTAGGTTCTGTAGGTGGTTTAATAGGAACACTAGGTGGTGTTTAATACATAAATAAAATCTAAATAAACTAAGGATATTTTTATATCCTTAGTTTATATTTATAAAATTTATGTTGAAAATATATAATAAGGAATAATATGTTAAAAAAGAGTTTAGCTAGTTTATTATTACCTGTATTAGTTGCATCTTGTGCAACAGGTGTTAACCTTAATACACTAAATACAAATGTTAATAAGGCACAAATTAGTAGTAAATTAATGTCAACTGTAAAAGACAGAATTAAAATTTACAGTGGTCAAGATGCACAAAAAATTTTTAAAATAACAAAACCTCAAACAGGTTTTAAAACTAAAGCTAATGCTTTTGAACCTGATTATGTTATTCAACATACTTCAAGAACTGATGCTCAATGTGTGAAAATTATGGATTTAGAATCATCAGACACTCAAAATAATCAAGCTATTGCAATATTTAATACACAAGGAGATACATATATTTCTGGTTCTGCTGAAGCCTATGCTGTGATATTCAATGTATCAGATGGAACAATAAAATATGTAATTGAAACATCAGGCATGGAATTTAGTGATTTGGCTATTTCAAGAATAGAAAATATTGTATCAATATACATGGTTGGAGATGATAGTTCACAAGATTTAGATACAGCTTTTATATCTAAGTTTAGCTATAACTTTGTTGATGCTCCAACATTAACAATAAATGCAGATTCCGATTTAACAAATGATGATGTTTTTTATCTTGAAGGGCAAAATGCAACATCTATTATTAATATCAAATCTGGATTAAGATCTTATTTTGGTGTAACAACAGGTGAAAATGGTTATTTTTACCTATTAAATAGCAATGGTTTTTTTACTCCTGGATTTTCAATTGCAAGTAAAATAAAAGATTTAAGTGACTCTGGTGATTTCAGAACAGCTACTTTTGATCAAAACCTTGAAAAAATATTTATATTAGATGGTGGCTGGGATCAAACATCTTCAAGTGGTTCTACAAATGCGAAACAAGATCCTAAAGTTATAGTTTTAGATTCACTTACATTAGATAGAAGTTCAGCAACAGAATTTACTTTACCTTTTTCATCAAGTACAACTGGGTTAGGTGCAAATTATAATTTTGGAACAGAAAAACCAGGTGGACAATTATCAAGAACTAAAATAATTACATTAGGTGAATCTTTAGTAATAGCAGCAGGCTCTGGAGGTTTAGTTTCTGTTATGCAAGATGGAACGAATCCACAAGATTTAACATCATTAATACCAAAAGGGCCAATCCCTCAAAGTAGCACATCCGGATTAAAAATGAATGCTATTGTTAATGATGTATATTATAATAATTCTTCTAGACTAGCAAAAGCTTCACAATTAGAAGTACAAAAACAAATTGATATAATACCAAGAGAAGGAGCATCTATAAATATTGGTGTAATTTCAGGTTATTTTGGACTAACAACTTTAGGCTTAAACCCTTCAACTCTTACAGCAACAAAAATAATGGACTATAGATTATTTGAAAATCCAAGTAATTCTACAAATGGAACTTCAAGTAATAGTATGAATTTCTTATATAACACAGATATAAATGGTCTTACAACTGAGTATTTAGCTATAGCAAATGGAAAAAGAGGTGCGTCTATTTATCTATCAGGAAATCTTCAATCTGGAACAAATGCCAGAGTTCCAGGTAGATCTATTAATAATATTTAATTCATTAAATTATAAAATAAGGAGCTTAAAATTTCAAAATGAGATTAAGTAAGAATAGATTATCAAGAGGAATAGTATTAGCATTTTCAATGCTATCATTAACAATATCTTGTACAAATGGAATAGGTTTAACTTTAAGTAATGGTGTATCTTTAAGTAATCAAAGTGTTCAACAAACATTTATAAATGAGAATAAATTATCAATAAGAAAAAGTGATTTTTTATTTAAAGAGAAAATAAATAAGATAAAAGGATTTGGAGTTAAAGCAGATTTACCAGGTAGTAAAGACCAAGATTCTAATTTTACTTTAGTTTCAACTATTTCAGCAAAAGATAAATTAGGTAGAGATGTTCAAGCAGATGGATTTTCATTTCCTGAAACAACAGAAGATCCTAAGAATGTAGATAAATCAGCCAAGAGTAGCATACACAGCTAATGTTATGGATACTAAAGATGCTAGTTATTTTTCAACAGGAATGTAGCAATGGTGAAGTTAAATACTTTAACTGGAACACAAAGTGTACAAGCAGAAGTTGATTTTAAGGATGCTAATTTTCATAATTCTTATGTTGATTCAAGTGGATATACTTATTTTGTAGGTGGATATGCTCCTAGTGGAGATATGAGTAAATATCAAGGTTTTATAATAAGGATAGATAGTAGTAATACTTATGCAGGAGGAATATTCTTTAATACAACATCATTACTGGTTACCAGTTAAATCAACAAGAATTTAGAGCTGTAAATTCAGTAGTTGGAGATGGTAATGGAAATATCTATTGTTCACTTGCTGTAGATGGTGGGATAATAAAAATAACTCCTCCTGCTTCTGGTATGATGGATTCAAGCCATATAGCTAATTTTAATGCGGAAGCTAATAATGTCACATCATTATACTATTTTAAAAACCAAAATAATGAAGAAGAATTAATGGCACTTAATCATGATGCAACATCTTCTTGGGTTAGTGTTATTGTTTATAGCTACATTAGGTGTTAAAACATCTATTCCTAAAGCTATAGTTGATTTCTACAAGTACTTTAACTCTTGAACAGCGTACTGATAATAAAACTACTATTCAACCATTTTATCTTGATGGTAATGGTAATGCTAATATATTTGGTTCAAATTTTAAAGAAGCAAAAGGTGATAGTTACGCACTTAGACCTTTATATTTAGTATCAGATTCTACAGGTTCTAATGTTGTTAATATTAATAATAATAATTCTGGTAATATAGAAGTAAAAGTTACCCCTATATTTAAAGCTAGTTTTTCAGATAGTACAGATATAGAAAAAAATAGGCTTAATTCTGCTACTATAATCAAAGATCCTGGTTCTAGTTATGAAGGTGTAACTACCATAAATAATGGTTATGAAGAAAATCAAGTAAGTGATTGTACTGCTATTACTACACTAGGTCACCCAAGATCAAATAATAAAACAATGGATAAAAGTGTATTATCATCAAAAACAACCCAAGAAAAGGGTTCATATTTTACAGATATTAGTTTTAATTCTTGGAATTACTCAGGGGAGCCTTCTTATACAAATCATTATGCTGGAAATATGATGTTTGATCAAATAAAGAGTGCAATAGGAACAGCTTATAATAGTTCATCATTCAATCATTTTCAACAAGTTCCATATTATGCTGATATAAAAAGAGCAACAAAAGTATTTTTATTAGCTGGTGGTAAAAGTGGTTTTCATAGCTTAATTAATCCAAATTCTAATTTATTTATTATGAGAAATACAGTTGATGCTTATACTGGAACTCATTCTGAAGGATTAGTTAGTTGTCAAACTTATGTATTAGCAACAGATGTATTATCATTAGATACGGTTAAAAAAATAGTATTAAATGAAGTAGGAAACGATAAGATACATCTAGCTTATTCTGATTATATGAGTGACTTATCATAAAAAATGTTTCAACTTGATGAATTTAGGTTAGATGAAAGAGGATTAATTTATCCTTATGATAAAGTAATAAAAACAAATCTTTTAACTGTTTTTAATAAATTTGTTAATGATTTTGATTTAAGTTCATCAAGAAAAGAAATATTTAGATATTACTTAAAATATATACAAGATTTTAGTAAAGATGTTACAAGTAATTGGACTCAATGGTTAGGTGGTAGTTATTTTACAAATAAATTAAACCCTAAAGATATTGATTTGGTTAATTTTATAAAAAATGAATATGTAATAAATACAAGCCCTCAAGTACTAAGAAAATATATGAAACTTAGTAATACTGCACTAGAAATTATGAAGTTTGAAAAAGAATTAGATTCTTTAGATTTATACAAGATTGATGGTTCAATTATTCCAATACTTGATTTATCAAAACCTGAATATCAAGAAGGTGGAGAAAAGTTTGAGTATAGAAAAACAATAGAATCAAAATTTGAACATTATACTGCTTTATTTTCAAATGATTTAAGAGATGGGATCAGTAAAAGAAGGGGGATTTTATCAGTAAAGATTGACTTTAATAATGAAGAATTCAAAAATGATTTTTATTCATTAAAAGAGTCGCTTAAATAATGGCTTATTACTTAATCAGTTTCTTTGTTGTTATCAATTTTTTGAATTCAAATGCTTTTGGAGAGGCTAACTATACTGAGCTTATGGAAGATTATAGAAAAAATCTAAGAGATTCAAACTTAGATTCTGCTGAAAAAGATTTAGATAAATTACTTGAAAAATATCCTGTTGATATAGAAATAAGAGCTTTAAAATCTAATATGTATTTTATGAAAAAAGAGTTTAGAAAATCTATTATTTCATTTAATGCAATAGATTTAGATTCTGAGTCTGATAAATTTATAGATAGAAAAAATCAGATATTTTTAGATTATCTTTATGATAAAAATATCAAAATAATACAAAATTATATACAAAATAAAGAATTTGATAATGCTATAAATAGCATAGATTATTTATTAGAATATCTAATTGATAACAAAGAACTTTTAGTTATTAAAGCTAATATCTTTTATTGGAAAAAAGAATATCAAAAATCTATTGATATATATAATAAATTGAAAGATTTAACAGAAGAAGAAAATAATAAATTTAATGAGATAAAAAATATATATAAGATAAATGAATTAGAAACTCTTATTGATAAAAAACCTGAGATATATGAAAAAGAATTAAAATCATTATTTGATAATAAAATTGAACTTTATGAATCAGGATATAGATTATCTATGTTTTATATAAAAAAACGTAATTTTGATAAATCTCTTAATATTCTTGAGTCGTTAATAAAGTCATACCCAGAAGATATTGGCATTAATGAAATGTATATTGAAACATTAATATTAAATAACTATAATCAAAAAGCTCAAGAATTTGTAAAAAAATTGAATAAAACTGAATTAGATAAGATAAAAGAACGTAGAGAAGACATATTTTACAATCTATATAAAGATAAAGTAAATTTTACTTATGAACACTTTAGAAGTGATAATGTTGATTATCCAAATGAAAATTATTTTTCATTATTTCTAAAAAAACAATTATGGAATTTTACTATTGTCCCTAGAATCGATAATATTACTAGGTTTGATAAAAATGATACAAACTTTTCCTTAGGCTTAAATTATAATTTTGGTACTGAGTCAAAGAGAAATATTGAAACTAACTTTACTTATTCTTTAAACTCTAATTTTTCACCTACTTGGAATCTCAATGGAACTTTTTATCAAGGGTTCAGTTTCTTCGAAGTGTTTGCTGGATATAATAGAATGATATTTCCTAGATTTTCTATTGATATAATGATTCCAGGTGTTATAGTTTATCTACCTTTTAGATTTTCATTAGAAGAAAAGCTATACTTAATACCAAATATTAAATCAATTTCATCTTTAACAACACTTAATTGGGCATATAATCACCGCTTAAACTTAGTTTATAGATTTGCATACGGAACAACACCAGATGTAGTTATTATAGATAATAATGTAGATATTAATAACCTTGAAAATTATTTAAATAATTTAAGTATTTCATATAAGTTAAATCCAAATATAAATTTAATCTTATCTGGAACAATAAACTCATTTAAAGATAAGTTTACTAGATATGGTTTATCAAGTTCTGTGGAATACTTATGGTAGAAACAAGTTTTATTAAACCACTACTTTTACTTTTAATAGTTATCTTAGGTTTTTTAAATATTGTTTTATTTTCAACTATATCAATTAATCACTTTTGGAAATCTAGTATTTATAAAAGAAAAAAAGAACTTAAAGAAAAATATTCAGAAATAATGATAGATGGGATATTTAATAATGAAATTGATAGTAAAAAAATTAAATTATCTAGAAAAATTGAATATGAAACATTTATAGAAATATGTATTGACTTGATAGTTTCTTTTCCAGATAAAATGTTTCTTATTCATAAAGCCATATTTGAAACTAATACATATCAATATTTAAGAAAAAATACTTATTCTAAAGAATGGGATAAAAAGTTTTATGCTATAGAGAAACTTGGTTATTTAAAACTTGATGCATTAAAAGAAATTTTAATTGAGTTATATTCATCAGAAGAATTATTGGAATTGAAAATAAATATATTAATAGCTATGAGCATGATTGCTGATATAAAGATTGCAAGATTTATTACTTATGCTCTTTCAAAAGATGTTTATTTATCTCCAAAGTTAATAGAGTTTTTATATGTAAATATATTCAAAAATATGATTAAAAGAAAAGATATAGAAAATGAAAATGTAATAATAAAAGATATCAAAGGAAAATATATTTTAGAAACTCATATCAAAGAAAAGACAAATGATATAGATAGTTTTATATATTTTTTCAACAAGATAAGAGAAGATGATAATATTACAAAACTTATAAAGATTTCAATAATTGATGCAATAGGTGTTGCAAAGCTAGAAGAAGCAGAAAATTCTATAGTTGACTACTATTATTATTATCAAGATGATATTGATATTAGAAGTGCTTGTATTAGAGCATTTGGAGAATTTAAGTCTAAAAATACAGACCATCTAATAATTAAAGCAATGGATGATAAAGACTGGATCTTAAGAAATACATCTGCTAAGGTTTCTGTAAAAATAGGTAAGAGTATATTGCCAAATCTTAATAAACTTCTATATGATAAATCATATAATGTAAGATTAAACTCTGCTAAATCACTTTCTATGATTGGTCAAGAAGGTTTAAATGTATTAGCTAAAGAATTAAAATCTGAAGATAAATTTGTTCGTGAAACTGCACAATTTATTTTAGATCTAAAAGGAAAAGCAAGTTATGTATAACTTTTTAATGTTTTTAATTAACGCTTTTCAGATAATAATAGTAGTATATTTTATTGTTAAAATAGCTATTTATACAATATTTCAGATTTTATCATTTAAATCAATTTATGATTATTCAGTACTTATTAGTCAAACTAAAATTAAGATGATTCTAGCTAATACATTTTATAGACCAATATCAATAATAGTTCCAGCATATAATGAACAAGAAACCATAATTGCTAATATATATTCTTTGATTCGTTTACATTATCCAGAGTTTGAGTTAATTGTTGTTAATGATGGCTCAAAAGATGAAACATTAAAAAGAATAATTAATGAGTTTAAAATGGTAAGAATAGATAAACCTATCAAAAAAGTTTTAAAGCATCAAGAAATTAATGGTATATATGTTTCAGAGTCATTAAGTAATCTTATCTTAGTTAATAAAAAAAATGGTGGAAAAGCAGATGCTCTTAATGCAGGGATTAATATTTCAAAATATCCAATATTTTGTTCTATTGATGCTGATTCTTTATTAGAAAATGATTCTCTATTAAGAGCAATTAACTTATTTTTGGAACATAAAGAAATGATTGCTGTAGGAGGTGTTGTAAAAATACTTAATGGATGTACAACAGAAGAAGGTATAGTTAAAGATATTAAAGCTCCAAAAAACATAATAGAAGCTTTTCAATGTATTGAATATGTAAGGGGTTTTTTATCTGGAAGAACTACTTGGAATACTCTTGGTAATTCATTAATGATAATCTCAGGTGCTTTTGGAATATTTAGAAAAGATCTTGTCGTTAACCTTGGAGGTTATAGAGCAACTATTGGTGAAGATATGGATTTAGTTGTTAGATTACATAAACATTGTAGATTAAATAAAATACCTTATAAAATATTCTCAATCCCAGTTCCTGTATGCTTTACACAAGTTCCATCTAATATTAATGCATTGATAAAACAAAGAAATAGATGGCATAGAGGTTTAATTGATAGTTTATTACATAGTAAAACAATATTCTTTAATCCTAGATACGGATCTGTTGGAATGTTAGCTTTTCCTTATTTTGTATTTATTGAAGCATTTGGACCTTTTGTTGAAATAATAGGATATATAGGGCTAGTATTTTTATATATATTTGGTTATTTAAGCTTTGAATTTGCACTATTATTTTTTATAGTCTCAATACTATGGGGAATGCTTCTTAATTTATCATCTATACTTCTTGATACCCTCTTATATAGAAAATATGCAGATTTTAAAAGTATTATTTTATTATGTATATATGGATTTTTAGAAAATCTTGGTTATAGACAATTATTATTAATTGATAGATTTCTTGCAACCTTCCAATTTACCAGAAAAAAATGGGATAAGGCAGAAAGAAAAACTATTGAAGTTTCAAGGTTTAACTAAATGATAAAGATAATTATTTTTATTTTACTTTTATTTAGTCCAACTATATTTTGGTATTCTTTACCATATAAAGAATATAATGCATTTATCTTAAATAAAACGGTTCCTACACTTAATACAGATAAACATAAAGGTATCTTTTGGATATTAAACAATAAAAAATATCTCAAAGCCAATAAAGAAAAATATAACTATGAAAAGGATTATTACGGTTATCATCCATTAAAACATAAAGATTTTGAAATAAAAAGTATTCCTCCAAAAATTGAAAATTATGACTTAGTTTATATAGCAGATACTTATGGAATTTATCAAAATGATTTAAGAGAAGAAAAAAAATATCCTAATAAATTAGTTTATGGAGGTATTGCAGATACAGAAGGTCAGAAATTAGTTGATGCATTTAATAATAATAATAAAAAGATAATATTTGAGTTTAATACAATTAGTACAATAAAGAATCCATCTTTAAAATATAAAATATCCGATTTACTTGGAGTAAAAACAACAGGTTGGTCAGCAAAATATTTTAAAAGAATTAGATAAAGATAAAAATACAGAAATACCAGACTGGGCTGTAACTAACTATGAAAGACAATATAATAAAAAATGGACATTTAAAGATTCAGGAATATTATTTGCTCATGAAGATGGTGATAAGATAGCAATAATACAAGACCCTGAAAAAATAGGATTAAAGTTTTTTGTAACTAAAGATGGATATCAAGATTTTAAATCAAAAGGTGACACTTTATATTATGACTGGTTTGAGATTGTAACAGCCAATAAGGGTTCGAAAGTACTTTCAGAATTTGACTTAAAAGTATTTGTTAATAAAATAGACTTTGATTGTAGTCTAAAAAAGATGAACAATTTTCCATCAATAGTTTTTAATACAAAAAATACCACTAAAACATATTATTTTAGTGGTGAGTTTTCAAAAATAGATAATATACCTTCAACTTATCAGTTTTGGGGTATGAGTAATTTAAGAAAGTTATTTACTGATAATAAATCTAAAGAGGCTTTCTTTTGGAATGTTTTTGAACCTATTATTTTATAATAAAACTTTCTAAATAAATTTAGTTAAGAGTAATATAATCATTGAAAATAGTATAAAGTATCCAATATAAAAAAGAAATTTACTTATATAATTTGTAGGTTTTTCTATAATATAAACAGGCATATTGTTTATATATAACTTATTGGTTATTTTAGCTTTTTTATTTAAATTTAATGCTTCTGTAGATATCATATTAACCTCTTAATAAAACTTAATTACTTAACTATATATTATTGTAACATAAAATAAAGTTTTGTAAATATTTTTTGTAAATATTTTTTTAAAGTTAAAATTTAATAGTATTTTTAAAATTTCTTATAAAGGTTTTATGAAAAAAATAATTTTATTTAGTTTAATAGCAATAAACACTTTAGTTGCTTGTAATAAAGAAGACAACTCTCAAAGTAATACAAATTCTGATAATCAAAAACAAGAACAAAAGATTGAAAATCAATTAGATAACAAAGATAAAAAAGTTTCAGCAGTTTTGGATATTAATAAAAAACCTGTACATAAACTTGAACCTGTAGAATTAAAGTTAATTTTAAAGGAAGGAAATGAAGGAATAAAAAAAGCTGACATTACATTAGATTTAACAATGCCTAGTATGACAATGCCTAAAAATGTTGTAAAAATGAAAGAATCTTTAGGTGGTGTTTATAATGCTCAAGCTATATTTACTATGAGTGGAGATTGGAGAATTTATGCATCAGCTAAATTTAATGGTAAATCACAAGATATGTATTTTGATGTAAAAGTTGAATAATTGTTAAGAGTGATTCATGAGATAACTCACGTTTCCTTTACAAGAATTTAAGTGAATTATGTATCAATGATATACTTTTGTGTGTTAGAATAACTTTAGCAATCATTTTATATTAAGGTTAATTGGTAACCTGATTGTAATTTCTTAACAAAGAAATTTAATCACAAAAAACATTTTAGACTTTTAGAGGTTTTTAATTCTTGATGAATGCTTATAAAACAATAGGTAAACTTGTAGGAACTCTCCTTATCCTGTCAAATACGGCATGTGGTATAGGAGGAAATTATATTCCAGCTAATTCTATCGCTACATCTGTTGAAAGCTTTAAGCTTGTTTCTCCAACAAATGGTCTTGCTGTAGGAAATAAAATGAAGATAACACCAGTTATTCTTCAATCAAACGGACAGTTACCATCTAATCCTGATATAGAATGGAAAGTTTCAGATGAAAAACTAGCTAAAATAGAAAAAGATGGAACTATAACTGCCTTATCTGATGGAAATGTTGTTGTAACTGCTAAATATAATGGTAAAGAAACCACTATTACTCTTTCTCTTTCAAAATTACCTCCATCTGGTAATGATACTTTTAAAGACCCTAAAGGGACAACAATTCAAGCAAATCCTGCACTATTATCTCTAATTAAAAATATTGTTATTAAGACTCCTGAGCAAACAAGCCCTACAGGGGATTACTTTTTGGATACAATTGAAAAAGCATATCCTTTTCAAGTAACTGCTTATGATGAAAATAATAAACCATTAAGTGGTATAACTTTTAGTTGGAGTTCAAGTAATAATGTTGTTGCTAAAGTTGATAATAAGGGTAATGTTACACCCCTAGCATCAGGATATACTAATGTAATTGCTACTGCAGGTGATAAAGTAAGTAATATTGCAAGAGTAATTGTTCTTAACGGAAAAGCTAGTATTAATGTAAATTTTCAGGGAGACTAATCATTTAGAATGAGAATTATAAATAAAAACACTTTAGCTCTTTTATTAACAAGCTCTCTTGTTTTAAGTTGTGCTGTGCCTAATAATACTGCTCAAAAAGTTCAAGATAATAAATCAATTAATCAGAATATTGAGCAAGGTACAGTTAAGTTTAGATTAGATTTTCCTGCTAAGTTTACAAATACTCAAATTAAAGGTTTTGCAATTAAAGCTTTAGAACTTGGAAAAATAAATAGAGTAAAAATTAGAGTTAATAGTGCAACAACAGAATTTACAATTGAGAGAAATGTTGATTTAGTTCCTGGTGGTATTGAAGCAACATTAAGTTTACCTCTTGATAAGCTTTATACAGTAACAGTTCAAGGTATGAATGACACAACACCTGTTTCAGGTGCAGAAATTAAAGGATATTTTTCTTTAATGTCATCTTCAACAACACCTGTAGTTGATGTGAATCAAAATACAACACCTATTGCAAAAATAATTGAAGGCTTAAAAGTAGAATTTTCAAAAATTCAAACTGAAATAGCTCCTCTTGATACAACAGCTACAGGAGCAAATACAACTGCAAGTACAGGAGGCACAACAGAAGTTAATAGCACAACAACAACAACAACTACTACTACTACTACTACTACAGCTAGTGCTTCTCCAGAGCCAAGTGCTATTCCATCAAGCTCTAGTATCCCACAGATATCGACTCCTGAGAGTTACTTTAAATTAAAAGACATTGATTTACCTGCTTTAGTTGATGTAGTTCAGAGAGGTAGAATTAATGCTCATCCTAGTTTAGTTAATACTAAATCATATGTAGATGAAATAATGAAGTTAAGAGCTGTTCCTTTTGAAGTTCCTGCGAATCCACTTCTTAAAGCTGGTAAAGTAAAAGGTTCTGTTAGTGGTCTTAAAGCGAATGAGACAGCAATAATAACTGTAGGAGATCCTGCCTCAAAACAAACAATAGTCGTAACACCACCTATTGTTAGTAAATCTGCTGATATAGGTGCAGAAATAGATCCTGATGCTGTTTCTACATCTATAAATTTTGAGATAGACAATGTTACTCCAGGTGAATGGGAAACAAAGGTTTTTGCATCAGGATATTCACAAAAATCTTCTTCTGCAAAAGTTGTAGTAGCTGAAGGTGCTGAGGTTTCGTCTACTTTTAGTGTTGAAGCTGCTAAATGGCTTATAACACCAAAAAATATTTCTGGTAGTGTTGGTAATTCAGATCAAGCAAATTTATTTAAAGATGAAATTGATAACTTGCACGTTGTATGGAGACAAGATGGCTTTGATACTGATACTAATAGCGGAATAATTCAATATAGTCGTTGGAATGGTACATCTTGGACAACTCA
The DNA here is from genome assembly GCA_046328075.1 of Candidatus Sericytochromatia bacterium. Classification (GTDB taxonomy): domain Bacteria; phylum Cyanobacteriota; class Sericytochromatia; order UBA7694; family JACMQJ01; genus JAXLXG01. The sequence goes on along the minus strand of JAXLXG010000044.1, from coordinate 4,869 downwards.
GAATGTAAATGTTTCACAATATAATGATAGTGGTTTAAGAGGCTCTAGAGATCCTGATGTTTCAGTAGGTTTAGATAGATTACCACAAGTAGTTTGGTCAGCTAAAGATAGTTCTGGTAATAGAAAAGTTTACTTTAATAAGTTTAATGGTACAACTTGGCAAATACCTCAAGCTATTTCAGGTAGTGATAACGGTATAAATACTTCAATAGCAGTTGATAAAACTAATGGTTATGCTTATGCTGTGTGGGAATCTGATGGTTCTGTTTATTTATCTCAGTATGATAGAACAAACTGGAACACTCCTATTAACATGGGTGCAGGAACACTTCCAAAGGTTGATATGGGTTCAGATAGTGTTGCTCATGTAGTTTGGAAATCAGCAAATTCTCAACAACTTTTATATTCTAATTGGACTCAAGCAAAAGGTGCAAGTCAAATAGAAATTTTACCAATGAATATATTAGGTAATGATACACTAAATTCTATTGATACTGCAGTTGATAGATTCAATAGATTTCATGTTATTTGGAAAAATGATACTTATGTTCAATATGCTCTTAGAAGTAATGTGAGTTGGTCACAACCAGAAATTGTAAATAGAATTGCAACAAAGCCAATAATGTCAGCTAAATCTGGTGCTTCTATTTCTGTTGCTCCTACAGGCATTGTGAACGTAGCATGGGTGTCTATAGACTCTGATAATAAAGAAGTTATTAGATTTAGAAGAAGGTTAAGTGATGGCTGGAAAAACCCATTTATTAGAATTAATGATCCTACTGAACCAATTCAAGTTGGAGATACCACAACAACTACTACAGATAAAATAACAGAAATAAAAAAATCCGAAAATATTGATGGTTATGAGGATATTCCTTTATCTGGTGTTAGTTCTACAGTTGGTAGCCCTTTAATAAATGCAGATGGAGCAGGAAAAATACATGTTATCTGGAGTAATAAAGGTAGAAATAGTGATGATACCGATTTACTTCATTCAATAAAGACTATAGAAATAGAAGCTAAGTAAAATTATTTATTAATTAAAGTTAAGTTTTGGTTAAAAAATAGTAGACATTATCATTTAATAATGCTACTATTTTTTTATCAGTTTTAAATCCCCAAGTCAAAAATCTTGATGAAGGCTTTTAGAGTTGATAAAATTGTTTTATGTGCGCCTTTAGTTCAGTTGGTAGAACGTTGGTCTCCAAAACCAAATGTCAGGGGTTCAAGTCCTCTAGGGCGCGTTTATAATTATTATGTTTAATAAATAGTATTTTAAAAAGTGGCTAAAAAATCTTCGACTGATAATGAAATAGATAAAAATTCTGATTCTGGTCATAAAAAACCTGAATCTAGTAAAGGTTCTGATACAAATAAGAATTCAATAGAAGATTTACAAAATTATGTTAAAGATTCATTTGGTGAATTAAAAAAAATTCATTGGCCAACCAGAAAACAAGCAACCGCTGAAACAATAGTTGTTCTTATAACAGTTATTTTTCTTACATCACTTGTTTATCTTATAGATCATTCATTAAGTTGGTTATTTAGCATTATTTATGAGCATTAATAATTTTAAGTTGTTTATCGACTTAAAAGTTAAATAGGAGTTTGGAGGTAATTTTTATTTTGAGTTCTCCTGAAAATAATGTAGAAGAATTAGAAGCAGTAGACGAAGCGTCAAGCTCATCTGCTACTCAAACAATAGCTAAGAAAAGATGGTATGTAGTTAATACATATTCTGGTCATGAAGCTAAGGTTAAAAGTAATCTTTTAAGACGTGTTGAGTCTATGGGTATGGAAAATAGAATTTTCCAAGTAGAAGTTCCTGAAGAAAAGGTTATTGAAATTAAAGATGGAAAAAGAGTAGAAAAAGCTAAGAAAATATTCCCTGGTTATATTCTTGTTGAAATGATTCTTGATGAAGAATCTTGGCATGCTGTTCGTAATACTCCTGGTGTTACAAGCTTCGTAGGTGCAAGTAATAAACCTGTTCCTTTAATGGATAAAGAAGTTAGAAGAATATTAAGAAGATCAACTTCTGGTAAAACAAGAGTTCAAATCGATCTTAAAGTTGGTGATCACGTTAAAGTTATTAGTGGACCATTTACTGATTTTAGTGGTGATATTATTGAAATATCCCCAGAAAGAGGAAAGCTCAAAGTATCTGTATCAATATTTGGACGTCCTACGCCTGTTGAGCTTGAGTTCCCTCAAGTTAATAAAGTTAAGTAATATTGATTTTTTAAGCTACTCTATAAAGGGTAGCTATTTTTTTATGTACAAATCATGTTTAATGAAAAATAATTAATGGAAAATCAAAAAAAAACAAGGCATAATACCTTTAATCCAATATTATATTCAAAAAGAATATATTTAATTTTATTTTTATATATCTTACTATTTATAATAATTCCAATAAATTCATTTTCTCAAGACTATAAATCTGTAGATATAGATTCTGATTCATTTACTTTTAGTATAAATAGTTCAAATATGGTCTTTTCAGGTAATGTAAAAATAAGGATGAATAATTTTTATGCAACTTGTAATAAAGCAGAAGTATATATTAATCAAAAGACAAAAAAGATGGAAAAACTAAAAATGATTGGAAAAGCTAAAATTAATAAAGATAACTCTGATATAAGTGCAGATAAAGTTATATTCGAACCAAATAATGATAAATTATATATTGAAGGTAATGTTAAAACAAAAATAAAGCTTGAAGATTAAAAATAATCTTTCATTATATCATCTACCCAATTTGCTTGTTTATAGTTCTCAATATTATCAAAAACTTTAAAATATGGTTTTATATCTATTATAGGAGTCTCATTAATTGCATCTAAACCCTTTACAGTTAAAATATTATTCTGAACCTTAATAATTTTTACAGTTGTTATTCCTATTGGGTTAGGTCTATGTTTAGCTCTTTGAGCAAATATGCCATATTCAGGTAAATCGCTCCTTCCTCTTGGTCTTCTAACTAAATCTTTAGAAATATCAAAGTCTGATTTATCCATATAAAATATTATTATTGCATGTGAAAAAGAATCTAAATTTCTTAAGCCATTAGCATATTCATGATTTAATACAATTTCAGACTCTATACTTCCCCAGTTATCATCTACTAATTCATTTACAGAATTTTTTACTTTACCAATAAAATTTAAATTAACCATTTTACTCATTTACATATTTTTTAATAATGCTTGAATCATATTAAATATTAAGATAAAGAGTCAATAGTTTAAGTTATAAAAATAGATAAAAAATCATGTTATTATTCTATACGACTTTTGTTTGATAGCTAAGTCAATTAACTAGATACAATGATGTGTATAGGAGATAAAATTTATGAGTACTGAGATTATTCAGTTTTTAAAAGAAGATGGGACAACTCACCCAAATTATAAAAGTGATTTAAAACAAGAAGATTTACTAAAAATTTATAAAGCAATGATTCAGACTAGGGTTTATGAAGAAAGAAGTTTGAAATTGCAAAGATCAGGAAGAATTGGCTTTTATATTGGATGTAAAGGACAAGAAGCCTCACATATAGCAAGTGCTTATGCTTTAAAAGATGAAGATTGGGTTTTTCCTGCTTATAGAGAACCTGGAATATTATTTTTAAGAGGTATTCCCCTTAAGGAATTAATTTGTCAAATGATTGGTAATGTAGGAGATAAAACATTAGGTCGTCAAATGCCATGCCATTTCACATATAAAGATGCTAATTATGGAAGTATTTCAAGTCCACTTGCAACACAGTTACCTCATGCTGTTGGTGTGGCTTATGCTGCTAAATATTTAAAACATAAAATTGTTACATTAACATATTTTGGAGAAGGTTCAAGCTCTGAAGGTGATTTTCATGTTGCTTTAAATTTTGCAGGTGTATATAAATCTCCTGTTGTATTTATTTGCCAAAATAATCAATGGGCTATTTCAGTTCCTGTTTCAAAACAAACAGCATCAGAAAGTATTGCTATAAAAGCTAAAGCTTATGGTATTCCAGGAATTAAAGTTGATGGTAATGATGTTTTAGCTATGTATAACGTAACTAAAGAAGCTGTTGAAAGAGCAAGAAATGGAGAAGGTCCAACTCTTATTGAGTCATATACATATAGACTTGGTTCACATTCATCATCAGATGATGCAACAAGATATAGACCAGCAGATGAATTTGAGTCATGGCAAAGTAAAGACCCTATAATTAGATTTGAAAAGTTTTTAATAAATGAATCTATTTTAACAAATGATTCAGCACAAAAAATTAAAGATGATGCTGAAGAAGCATTTACTCAAGCTGTTAGAGAAGCTGAAAAAGAAGCTTTACCATCTTTAGAATCTTTATTTACTGATGTTTATAAAGATATGCCAAATAATTTAAAAGAACAGATGGAAGAACTGATACAAGAACAAAAACGTTCTGCCTCTTCTGTTGATGATAGTATGGCATTTCCATTATAAATAGTAATTAAGGAGAAAAATATGGCAAATATAACATTACTTCAAGCTATTAACCAAGCTTTGAGAGAAGAAATGAGAAGAGATGATAGAGTTATTGTCTTAGGTGAAGATGTAGGTAAAAATGGTGGCGTTTTTAGAGTAACAGAAGGCTTATTTGATGAGTTTGGACCTGAAAGATCTGTTGATACACCACTTGCAGAATCAGGAATTATAGGAATGTCTATAGGGATGGCAATGTATGGTTTAAGACCTGTTCCTGAAATACAATTTATGGATTTTATTTATCCAGCTTTTGATCAAATAGTTAGTGAAATGTCAAAGATGCGTTATCGTTCAGGAGGACAATATTCTGTACCTGTAGTTATAAGAACTCCTTATGGTGGAGGTATTAGAGGT
>JAXLXG010000043.1:0-31854 GCA_046328075.1 Candidatus Sericytochromatia bacterium | reverse complement strand
GAATTAAGAGAATTTTAAGCTCATTATCTTGAATTGTATAAATAACAACATCAACAGTTAGTGCTGGACGCTCATATTCATAACTAAATTCTAAACTCACTTTATTTTCACTCCAAACTTAATTAAGATTATTTTTTATAACTTCTTCAGCAATTTCCTTCATTGGTTTGCGTGTATCCATACTAAGCTTTTGAATTCTACGAAATGCTTCTGGTTCATCTATATTTTCTCTTGCCATTAGCAAACCCTTAGCTTTTTCAACAAGTTTTCTAACCTCTAAAGTTTCCTTTAATTTACCCACCTCTTTTTGAATAAAGCTCATTTCATTTGCTCTAGCTAACGTTATTTCTATTGCTGGTAATAAATCATATTCTTTAACTGGTTTAACTATATAAGCAAATACACCTAAGCCTACAGCTTGTTCTATCAATTCTGGTTGACTATAAGCTGTTAACATAATTACAGGTACTTTTGGATAATCAAGAGAAGAATTGAGTTTTTTTAATGTTTCTAACCCATCCATTTCTGGCATCTTTATATCTAATATAATTAAATCTGGTTTATTGCTTTGACAAAAATCTAAAACTTCAAGACCATTTCTTGCCTCATCAACAACATTATAGCCTTTTTCTTCCAGAATCTCTTTTAAATCCATTCTGATTAATGGTTCATCATCTGCAATTAGTATATTTATGTTCTTTTTTTTCATAGCTATAATTATGTAAAAGTTATTTTAAGTAAACTATTATATCTTTAATATCTAAAATATAGAACAATTTTAGGAAATTTTGTAAATGATTAAATATTATATTGATAAAATGTAATATTCAGGTTATTATTTTTTGTGTAGAAATGTTAAAAAGAGGCTTTAAAAATTATGGGTTTATGGGAAAAGATTACAGGTGAATTCATTGATATAATACAATGGCTAGATTCATCACAAGACACAATGGTTTATCGCTTTGAAAGATATGGAAATGAAATAAAGTATGGAGCAAAACTAATTGTTAGAGAATCACAAGTAGCTGTTTTTGTTAATGAAGGTCAAATAGCAGATGTATTTAACCCTGGGACATACACACTTGAAACAAAAAATATGCCTATTATGACAACTTTAAACAGTTGGAAACATGGATTTGAAAGTCCTTTTAAAGCTGAAGTATATTTTATAAATATGAAAACATTTACAGATTGTAAGTGGGGAACTAAAAATCCTATAATGTTAAGAGATCCAGAATTTGGACCTGTAAGGCTTAGAGCGTTTGGCTCTTATGCAATAAAAATTTCGGATCCTACTACTGTTGTTAAATCAGTTTCAGGAACCAATGGAAGATTTACAATAGATCAAATATCAGATCAGCTTAGAAATATGATAATAACAAGATTTACGGATCTTATTGGTGAAAGTAAAATTCCTGTTTTAGATTTAGCTTCAAATTATAATGAATTAAGTGATTTTGTAACTCAAAAGATAAAAGATGATTTCTTAAAATATGGTTTTGAAATTGTAAATATGCTTGTTGAAAATATAACCCTACCAGAAGAAGTTGAAAAAATGCTTGATAAAAGAAGCAGTATGGGAATAATAGGAAATCTTAATGCTTATACTCAGTTTCAGTCAGCAAATGCAATAGAAGATGCTGCTAAAAACCCAGGAGGACTTGCAGCAAGTGGCGTTGGAATGGGTTTAGGAATGAATATGGCAAATCAAATGAATAATTCATTTAATCAACAAAATAGTTTTTCATCTCCTCCTCCTCTTGGTGCATCATTTTATATAAATCTTAATGGAAGTCAATCTGGTCCTTATGATAACAATTCATTACAATCAATGGTAAAAGATGGAAGACTAAAAAGAGATACTTTTGTTTGGAAACAAGGCATGGCAGAATGGAAAAAAGCGTCAGAGGTAGCAGAATTAAATGATTTAATATCTAGTATTCCTCCTTCACCACCACCTTTAGGAGATATGCCCCCTCCTATTCCTTCTAGCCCTAAATTTCATTTAAATATTAATGGTGAACAAACAGAATCATTAGATTTAAACACAATAAGTCAAATGGTTAAAGAAGGTAAAGTTAATCAAGATACATTTGCTTGGAAAAAAGGAATGTCTGATTGGCAAAAATTATCATCTATACAAGAACTTAGTTCTTTATTTAGTAATGATGAAATGCCACCACCATTTAAAGGATAATATTATTGGGTCTATTTTCTAGCCTTTATAATTTTGGGCAGCAACAAAAAAATAAGTTTTTATTTTATGAAATAACAAAAAATAATCAGATTGACTTGGATTATAATAATAATATTGAATCTCTTGATATATTAAGGGAAGTATTTTATCAGAGGGTTTATTCTGATTATTTTCCTTTTTATACCAATTCTATAATATTAGATATTGGTGCTCATAAAGGTTATTTTTCAATATTTGCCTCTAAAAATTTATCAAAAAATTCAAAGATTTATTCTTTTGAACCTATAGAAAGTAATTTTAATATTTTAAACAAAAACTTATATGATAATAATATAAATAATGTAATAACATTTAATTTAGGTGTCTACTCTGAAAATAAAGAGTTGAGTTTTTATTTATCAAAAAGTGAGAATAACTCAATATTTGAAAATTATAATCCTTTATTAAATCAAAATAATCAAGATGAGATAATAGTAAACTGTTTAACCTTAAAAGATATTATAAAAGAAAATAATTTCAATAAGATTGATTTTTTAAAACTTGATGTCGAAGGTTCTGAGTACCCTATAATCTTTAATTCTAAAAAAGAAGTCTTAGATAAAATAAAAACTATTTCAATTGAATTTCATGATTTAAAAAATCCTAGTTATTCAGGTTTAGAATTAGTAAAATTTTTAGAGAAAAATAATTTTAGAATAGTAAAATTTAATCATGAACCAAGTACAATAAATAACAACTTTGGAAAAATTATAGCTATATCAAATTTTTAAATTATAAAAAAACATCTATAAAACATATAGTCCAAAGATTTAAAGGATATAATTCTATTAAATAAGGTAAATACAATTATGTAAGAAATAATGCAAAACTATACAAAAATAATAATTGAAAAACCATCAATTCTAATAACTAATTTTTAAAATCTAATATCATTTCAAATTAGTTTAAGTATACGACAAGCCTCAATAATATATGGGTATGAATAATAGGCATAATTTTTTGATTAGAGAATTCTTTAATAAGGTTAGATAAATAACCCTGTAATTTAGGTATACTCCAATTGAGACTTTGACTACAAATACAAATAGTTTAAAATAACTATAATCTAAATATTTTGGAAATAAAAAGAGTCATGGTAAAAGTAAAAAAACAGACACAAGATGTAAAAAAAGAACTATTAAAGATTGATATAAAAGAAAAAAATAATCTAAGTCCTAAACAAAAAGAATTTAATAGATTAGTTGAATCAATTGAAGTCTTAGAAAAAGAAATTATTAATGAAGAAAAAAAAACTCAATGATATTAGATTTTTTGATAAAAATCTTTATCCTTTATTAAGAGAAACAGCAAATACAAGAATTAATCTTGCAATGGCTATATCTGACAGTACAGAAAAGTTTAAATATACAAAGAAACAAATATCTAATATTGAGCATACTATACTTGATTTATGTGGAAGAGCATTTGCTAGTATAGAACCAAATAAAGAACAAGAAGAATTATATGATAAGTGGTCAGAATTATCTTACCAAGAAGAAGTACAAGAACAAGAAGAACAAATGAAAGATGTTCTTTCAAGTTTTGTAAATCAAATGTTTGGAGCAGATATTGATTTTAGTAACTTTGATCCAAATGATCCTAAATCTTTTATTGATATTAATGAAAAATTAAAAGAAACGATGGAAATTAAACAACAAGAGGAGTTTGAAAAAAAGTCTAAAAAGAAAAAGACAAAGAAACAAATAGAAAAAGAACAAAAGTTAGAGGCAGAAGAAGAACTAAAAAATAAAAATGTAAGAAGTATATATATAAGTCTTGCAAAAATCTTACATCCAGACTCTGAAACAGATCCTAAGATTAAGGAAGAAAAAGAAGAAATCATGAAAAAAGTGACAAAAGCTTATGAAAATAAAGACTTTTCAACTCTTCTTAAACTTGAAATAGAGTGGATTCATAAAGAAAATAAACATCTTGAAAAACTTACTGATGAAAAACTAAAGATTTATATTTCTGTTTTAAAAGAACAAGTACAAGAGTTACATAGTAAAAAACATTCAATATCATTAAATCCAAGATATGAACCCATAAATCGTTTTGCTCATCTAAAAGATAAAACAGCTATAACTAATCTTAAGAAGGAAATTAAAATCAATAAAGATATAATAGAAGATTTTAACAATTTTATTAACGAATTTAAATTATCAAGAGATAAAAAGAATATAGTTGATTTTGTAAATGATTATATTAAAGTTATTCAAATGGAAGAAATGGTATTTTCTATGCCATTTTTATTTGATTAAATTTTTATTGGAAAAAAGTTTAAACTATGAATAAAAAAATAATAGCTCCTATATTTGTTGCAGCACTAGGTTACTTTGTTGATATATATGATTTACTACTTTTTAGTATAGTACGTAAAACTAGTCTTGAATCATTTGGTATAAGTGGAGATGAACTTTTAACACAAGGTATTCACCTTTTAAATATGCAAATGATAGGAATGTTATTTGGTGGTATTTTATGGGGAATATTAGGAGATAAAAAAGGACGAATTTCTGTACTTTTTGGCTCAATTTTTATTTATTCTCTTGCAAATATTTTAAATGGAATGGTTACAAGTGTTGAACAATATGCTTTATTAAGGTTTATTGCTGGAATTGGTCTTGCAGGTGAACTAGGAGCAGGTATAACATTAGTTAGTGAAATTATGCCTAAAGAATCAAGAGGTTATGGAACAACTATTGTTGCAACAATCGGCATTCTTGGAGCTGTTGTTGCATCCTTTGTTGGTAAATGGTTTGATTGGAGAACTTCTTATTATATTGGTGGAGCTTTAGGTGGGGGGCTTTTATTATTAAGAATTGGGTTATATGAGTCTGGGATATTTGAAAAAGTTAAAGAAGAGAATGTAAAGCGTGGAGATTTTTTCTCTTTACTTTCAAGTTCAAAAGTATTTTTTAAATATTTAAATTGTATATTAGTTGGTTTACCTATTTGGTGTGTAATAGGTATTTATGTAACATTTACTCCAGAATTTGGTAAAGCATTTGGTATGAGTGAAGTACCCTTAGCAGGAGAAGCCGTTAAATATGCTTATATTGGATTATCATTAGGTGATTTAACAAGTGGGTTTTTATCTCAATATTTTAAGAGCCGTAAAAAGGTTTTATTAGGTTTTCTTATTCTTACAGCAATTACAATTATCTCTTATTTCTTTATGGGAGGAACTTCTTTATTTATTTATTACCTAAATTGTGGTTTAATGGGTTTTGCTATAGGATATTGGGCAATATTTATGACAATTGCATCAGAAAACTTTGGAACAAATATAAGAGCAACTGTTACAACTACAGCACCAAATTTTATAAGAGCTTCTGTTGTTCCTTTAACGTTTTTATTTGAAAAAGGTAAAAATATTATTGGTTTACAAAATAGTGGTTTAGTTCTAGGATTTTTAACTATATTTATTGCTTTAATATCTTTATATAAACTTGATGAAACATATGGTAAAGATTTAAACTATATTGAAGATATTTAGTTTTCTATTTAAGTTAAAGTTTAGGTAAATAATTTGTCAAACATTGCTTTAAAAAAAGATGATAAGGATAAACTTAATTTAAGTGTTTGTATCCTTACAAATAATGATGAAGACTTTATAGAGGAATGTATAAAAACATTTCATAATAAAGTTAAAGAAATTGTTATTGTTGATATAGGTTCAACTGATAATACAATTAGTTTAGCTCAAAAGTATACAAGTCGTACATACTGGCATAAATGGAATAATGACTATGCATCTGCTAGAAATACTTGCTTAAAATATGCTTCTTCTGATTGGGTTTTATATCTTGATGCCTATGAAAAACTAAGACCTGAAGAATTTGCAAAAATTACTCCTCAAATGCTTGATAAGAGAAGTAAGGCTATTGCATATATTTTTAATATAAGGGAACTTAGTTATGATGGTGAATATGATATACCATCTTGTAGACTTTTTAGAAGACTTAGTAATATTAAATTTAAGATGACAATGTGTGAATCTGCTCATGAAGATATTCAACAAGTGGGACGAAAAAATAATCTACAAATTGTTTCAACAGAAATGAATATTGAAAAATATTTGGAGAGAAAATATCCTAATGATGTAGCTTATCATGAAGAACAAATAGAGTTGGCTAAAAAGGGATTAGAAGACCCTAAATCTACATTTTTAATGAAAACCTTTTATAAAGTATCTTTAGGATTATCTTTAAATTCTTTAGGTGATTATGATTCATCTGAAGAAATTGTTAATGAAGTTATAGAGGAAATTAGACAGCATGATAAGATGACTATATATAATATTCCAAGGTTTATTAATGCTTATTTATTACTTGGTTTTAATTATGCTAAAAAGAAAGATTATGAAAAAGGTTTAGAGATCCTTAAAGAAGGGGCAGAGGCATATCCTAATTCTTTAAATCTTCTATTGAGATATGGTGAGTTTTTATTTACAACAGGTGATTATAGAAACTGTATTAATAATCTGATTAAAATGAAGACTTTAATAGATGATAAAAGTTATTATTTAATGGAACCTCTTGATTTTGAAAAAATAGAGAGAACAGCCTTAAAGCTTGAAAAACTCGCTCATGAAAAGTATAAGCAACAACAAGAAGGTTTAGTATAGGTAAGTAAAGGTAAAGAATATGAAAAATTATCTTATAGCTTTTAATTTAGAACAACAACATGAAAAAGTTGTATATGGTGGAAAAGAAATGAATAGATATGAAGCTATATGTGAGTTTTTTAGGGAAATAAAATTTAACTACCTTACCAATATGACATGGGGTTTTATGAGTGATATGTCAGCAAGAGAAATTTTAGACGACCTTTATAAAAAAAATGTGTTCTATAAAGATGAAGATATTGTACATATAATAGAGGTAAATACTGGCAACTGGGCTTATGATAGGCATCATTGGTATATACCTTAATTCTAATTACATAATAAGCAAAAAATATTAAAATAATATTTTAAGTAAAAAAAATGATATTTTAGTCATATTTTAATATTAAATAATCTTGTATAATAGAAAATATCTTTATATCTTAGAAAATGGTGTTTTTTATGAATGATACAAGAGCTTTAACAAATAGAACATTTCACTATCATTTAAAAGAAACAGAAACGTCAAATCCAATAAATAAAAATTTAAAAGTTGATAGTACTAATAATATAAAACAAGAACCTCAAACTATTAATACTAATGATAATACAAAAAAAGTTAACTTATTTAAAAAATCTGATGATAATCCTGTAATACAAAAATTTAATAAAATCGAAACAGATTTAAATAAATATTTTGCATCTGAAAACCTAGCTTCAAAACTAGATAAAATGAAACCTGAAGAAATAAAAAAGGTTATATCATCTATATCAAATAATAAATCTTCAGAAAACATATCAAAAAAATTATCTGAAATAATAGTTTCAATGCAAAATAAAGACAATATGCAAGAAGTATTTAATAATCTTGATGGAGATTTATTTGATAATATTATAAACTCTATCCCTCAAGAATTGGATAAAATGCCTATTGATAAATCTATTTCATTTTTTAAGCAATTAGCTCCAAGTGCAACAGCAAAATTTTTAGATAAAATGCCACCTGAGAAAATAGCTAAAGTACTTGATACATTTGAAAAAGAATCATCAGGAAAAATTTTAAGTGAATTATCAAAGTTAGACTCTAATAAAGATGGTAAAAACTTGGCAAATATTATTGTTTCAATGCAAAATAAAGAAAATATGCAAAATACATTTGATTTAATAGATGGGGAACTATTTGATAATGTTATAAACTCTATCCCTCAAGAATTAGAAAAAATGCCTATTGATAAGTCTATAGAGTTTTATAAAAGATTAACACCTGATGCAATAGAAAAGTTTTTAGAAAAAACAAATCCTCAAATTTCTAGTCAAATTCGTTTAGCTCTTAAATAGAGAAGAAGTAACAAGAGAAAGCGTAAAAAGATAAGAGAATACAATAAAAAATTAAAACTCTAGATTATTTATTAAAAAAAATCTGTGTCTATCCTTTATATCTGTATAATCTACGTTCTATTCCTAAAGAGATAAGTATTTAAATTACTAACTCTTATCTTCTTTTCTCATTATTTTTTACTTCTTGTTTCTTAATTATCTTAAATCTGTGTTCTATTTTTTTCTAAAAAATATAAGATAATCCACCACCATAAATAAAGCTAGATGTATTAGATGTTGTAGTTTGTCTTAGATACATTTCACCAGAAAAACCAGCTTCAGCCCATAAACTAAACTTCGCATAACTAGCTCTTAAAGCTACTTTTGGTATTAAACTTGCTGTAAATGTATTATTCTCAATAGATGCTGAACCTAAACCAAATTGTAGCATTGGAATAACATGAAGATATTCTCTAATGATAGGAAAATTATAACCTGCACTTAAATTTATATTATTAATACCACCTATGGTTAAAACATTTGATTTAGTAATATTATCACCATTATAAACAGGTCTTGGCTCTAATAACATATTTATTCCAAAATCAAAGAAATATGAATCTACTAAATGTTCAAACCCACTAGATAATCTAATAGTACTACCTTTATTAACATCTTTATTTATAGGTTGAAAAGTATAATATGCAAGTTTTAAGAAAGGTTGTAAGTATGAATCTTTATACTCAGAAACTCTCATTCCATTTTTTATATCATTAATTCCTTTTAATGCTTTAGCAATAGAACTTGTTTCACTTGTTTCAGTTATGACAATAAGACCTTTATCCTTATCTCCTAAATTATATTCCTTACCTGTCTTTGAATCTTTATAAGTAACTATTTCACCAACTTTATAGACTTGACCAACTTTAACACCTTGTTCTTCCCCTATATTAATTGATATATTATCTAAATCTTCAAAAGAAGTTATAAGACCTCCAAAAATTGGATTATTTTTAGATTCTATGGCATCTAGAGGATATTTAGGTATATTTCCAGACAAAAGAATTAAATTAGATGATTTATCTGATGTCTCTACTACTCTAAAATATGAATTATTTGTATAAGTAAAGTTATCTTTTGTTTTTTCTTGAGTTTTTACATGAAAAATAGAACCGATAGTTACACCATCTCCAGAGCCTTTATCTATTATTGGTTTACCATTATTAGGTTTTAATTGAGCTTTTATTAAAAATGTTTCATCTATTTTTTTTGCAAGATAATTCATTTGAGTTTTAAAAGCTTTTTCAAGACCAGAATAAAAATTTGTACCAAATTGCCTTCTTTTATATAATAAAGTTTTATCTGTTTTATATATAATATCACCAGAGCTAACATCTAAAACCTCAAGTTGAAAAACAACTTTTCTATCTGGAATAAACATTGTTTGAGTTAACTCTAAATCATTAAAATCAAGACTATTTTCTTTAAATTTAGGTATTATTATATATTTTATTTGTTTATCTCTTGCAAAAGAAAGAATATTATCTCTATTTTCATCTATCTTTATACTATTAACAAGATTATAAAACTCAGAGTCTGTAATAATATCAAACTTTTTAATACTAGATAATTCTTTATATAAAAGCCTATTAGACATTTCTTGATAGAATTTTTCTTGAATCCCGTTCCACCCCTTAAAGGGAAGTATAATTAATGAAATTTTCCTATTATTTACTTCTTGTAAAATCTCTTCATTTTCAAAATCGAATTTTGTACTAGTTGTCTGAGAATAAGCATGGTTAGATAATAACAAACTTACAATTAAAGTTGATTTTAATATATTTTTTAACACTAAGTATTTTAAACCTATATTATTTATAATAATTGCTACATATTCTAACCTAGATTATTATATATGAATAGTTTTTTGTAAGAAAATCCCTCTAAGGAGTTATCACTCGATTATTTACACTAAGAATTATTAAAAAATTCTTATTTTTCCTTACTTTGAGCCATAGCATTTATAATTTCAAGTTGTTTGGATGAACCTATAACAATTATAATATCTCCATTATTTATATATTCTTCTGGGCTTGGATTATTTATTAAATCGCCTGATGCTTTTTTGATCGCAATTATAATAACGCCAGACTTATTTCTAATATTGGATTTTTTAATTGTTGTATTTGATAATTCACTATTATAACTAACTAAAACTTCTTCTAAGTTTAAATCATAAGAGCTATCATGTAAAAGTGTATCAAGAAAATCTAGAACTATAGGATTAGTTACAGCAGTTGCTATTCTCTTTCCTCCAATAATATAAGGTGCTATAACATTATGTGCTCCTGCCCTTTTTAATTTTTCAATAGACTCTGCTTTATCTGCTCTTGCAATTATATTAACTTTTGAGTTTAGAACTTTTGCACTAAGAGTTATAAAAACATTTAAAGCATCGTCTGTTAATGCACATACAATTCCTTCTGCTCTTGCTATACCTGCACCTATTAAAGTTTCATCTTCTGTTGCATCACCTTTATAAACAATGTGACCATCTTGAGTTGCATATTCAATCTTTTCATGATCTTTCTCTATAATTAAAAATTTTATTCCTTTTTCTTTAAGATTTTGTGCAACTTCACGACCAATTCTTCCATATCCACAGATAATATAATGATTATTTAGAGAACCAATTTTTGTTTCCATAGATTGTACATCCAACATCTTTCTTATTTTCCCTTCCAAAAATAGACTTGAAAAATAAACTATCATTGAAGAATAAAAACCTACACCTAATAAAATTAAAAACATTGTCATTATTTTACCAATATCAGATAGTGGTCTTACTTCCCCATAACCAATACCTGATATTGTAATAACAGTCATAAATAATGAATCAAGAAAATTCCATCTTTCGACAGTCATATAACCTATAACTGATACAGAAACAAGTGTAAGAAAAAGAATAATAAATATTATTGCTCTATTTATAATTTCTTTTATTAAAGCT
The DNA here is from genome assembly GCA_046328075.1 of Candidatus Sericytochromatia bacterium. Classification (GTDB taxonomy): domain Bacteria; phylum Cyanobacteriota; class Sericytochromatia; order UBA7694; family JACMQJ01; genus JAXLXG01. The sequence continues at coordinate 20,682 of JAXLXG010000043.1, read as the reverse complement.
TTTATTTCCATATTATTTTATTGCTTACTTTTAGGATATAGATTTAAGAATTTTACAATATTTTTAATTAATATTTTGAATTTGAGTAAGTTTTTAAGTTAAAAGTTTTCTAATCTTTCTTTAATACTTATTTTGATATTATCAAATTAGTTAAAATTTTAAATAATGAGGAATATAAAATGAAAAAAATTCTTACAACTACATTGGTTTTATTAGTAGGATTATCAACAAATTCATTTTCTAAAGAAAAAACTGCAGATAAAGAAAAAGAAGAAGTAAAAATTGAGGGCGTTATACAAAATATCCCTATGGGTTTTAATGGCACATGGGTTATTAATAAAAAAAATATTGAAATAAATTCTAAAACTAAATTAAATGGAAAAAAGGGAGATTATGTAAAAGGAACAAATGTAAAAGTAGAGGCAAAACTTATTTCTAATAAGTTTATTGCTAAAGAAATTGAGATAGAAGATAATAACGAAAAAAAAGAAAATGATAAGTAATTAAAATTAAGTACATTTTAATTAAAGCAATATAAACTCACTAATGTTCTTAATCAGATAACTATTTTCTAATCTTGGCAAATTATTGTTATTTTTTTTATCATGAAAAAACTGATATGTTATTATTCATAAATTAAAGTTAGATATGAAAATATAGGAATTAAGTAATGAGTCAAGATTTTAAAATTGGTAATTTTACAGCCAATGAATTAATAGAAAAATTTGGAAGTCCTTTATATGTATATGATGCCTCAACAATAAAAGAAAGATTTAAACAATTAAAAGAAAGTATAAGCACTATAAAAAATACAAAAATCCTCTATGCTTGTAAAGCTAATAGTAATGTAGAGATAATAAAACTTTTAAAAGAACAAGGAGCTGGTATTGATGTTGTTTCATGTGGTGAAATTTATTCAGCAAATCTAGCTGGTTGTGATAATAAAGATATTCTTTTTACAGGGAATAATATGAGCAATTGGGAGCTTGATTATGCAGTATCAAGTGGGGTTTTACTTAATGTAGGAGATTTATCCGCACTTGAAAGATTTGGTAAAAAGTACCCTAATAGTGATGTTTGTATAAGAATAAATCCAGATGTTGGTGGAGGACATCATGAACACGTTATAACAGGAGGCCCTGAAAGTAAATTTGGTATTTATTTTACTGATGTAAAACAAGCTCTTGAAATATCAGAAAAATATAATGTAAAAATAAAAGGTATACATCAACATATTGGTTCAAATATATTAGAAGAAAAAACTTTCTTAAAAGCTATAGATGTATTACTTAAATCAGCAAAAGATTTCCCTGATCTTGAATTTATTGATTTTGGTGGTGGTTTAGGAATACCATATAAACCAGAAGATAAAGGTTTGAATTTAACTGAACTAAATAAACAAGTTGCAGAGCATTTTAAAAAATTCTGTGAAGAATATGGTAAAAATGTTCAATTTTGGTTAGAACCAGGAAGATTCCTTGTAGGTGAATCTGGTTACTTATTAACTACAGTGAATACTATAAAAATAAATCCAGGTTATAAATATGTAGGAACAGATTCTGGGTTTAATCATCTTGTTAGACCAACAATGTATGGTAGTTATCATGAAATTGTAAATACTTCAAATCTAAATGGAGAAAAAGAAAAAGTAACAGTTTGTGGAAATATTTGTGAAAGTGGAGATATTTTTGCAAGAGATAGAGAAATTTCAAAGATAGAAGAAGGTGATATTCTAGCAATATTAAATGCTGGTGCTTATGGCTATTCAATGGCTTCTAACTATAATACAAGACCTTTACCTGCTGAAGTTTTAGTCGAAGGAAATGAAGTAAAACTTATAAGAAGAAGAGAAAACTTTGAAGAGTTACTTAGAAATCAAGTTTCTTATAAGTAGTGAATAAGTTTTATCTTTTTATAAAAAATCATGTATCTGATATTTTTATAGTTTTACTTATTGTTTTTTTTATCTATACAGGTAAATTTAATGTCCTAAAAGATAGAATAGAATCTTGGTGGGGTAAAAATCAAGGAAAACAAGTAGAAGATATGTCTTTTACCTATCTTCAAGATAATAAAACTATAAACTTATCAGAGCTTAAAGGTAAAGTTGTTTTAATAAACTTTTGGGCGACTTGGTGTCCACCTTGTAGGATTGAAATACCTAATTTTATTGATATTTATTCAAAAATAGATAAAACTAAATTTGAGTTAATAGGTATTTCCATTGATACTAAAGGTTCTGAGATTGTAAAACAATATATAAAGGAAAATAATATTAATTATCCTGTAACAATGGCGAATAAGGACATTTACTCTAAATTTGATGAAATTGTTGCTGTTCCAACATCTTACTTAATTGATAAAGAAGGTAAAATTTTTAAAAAATATTCAGGTTTTTATCTTAAAAGTACATTTGAAAATGATATTAAATCTATTATTAAGTAAAAAGTAAAGAGATGAGAAATAAGAAGAGAAAAAGACAAGACTTACTAACTTCAATACTTCTGTTATATTTACTTTCTCAAATCGTATATTATTGAGTAAATCTTTAGAAACTTTGGTATACTTAAACAAAATTAGTTTGATAAAACTAATTAAGTAATATACTTTACTAAAAATATTTAAAAGGATAGATTCTCACATCATGATTAATACTGTTATTCTTGTCGGTAGAGTAGGACAAGCACCTAGTATAAAATATTATGAAAGTGGTAAAATACAAACTACATTTAGTCTAGCTGTTAATAGACCTAAAAAGAGCCAAGATCATGAAGATATAACAGATTGGTTTAGAATAGAGATTTGGGGACGATTCGCAGAAATTGCAAACGAGTTTATAAGAAGAGGAACTCTTGTAGGTATTGAAGGTAGATTAGAATTTAAAAAATGGAAAGATAATAGTGGTATTGAAAAAGAATCTTTTATTGTTCAAGCATCTAACTTTAGATTATTAAGCAGTAAACATGATATAGAAATACCAAATCCTGAACACTAAAAGAATTTATTAGTGAAAAGTAAAAAGACAAAATCAATAAAATTAGTGGTTCTAGTCAATTAATTTTTCAAGCTAATTTTGTTTAAGCATAAGTATTATTGATATGAAAGCAGAAAGGTATAACACAATGAGAATACTAATGTTAGCATGGGAATTTCCACCAAAAGTTGTTGGAGGTTTAGCAAGACACGTAGATGAATTATCAGCAGCACTTGTAAGGGCAGGTCATGAAGTTCATGTTGTTACAGCAAATGCAGATAATGCACCAGAGTTTGAAGTTTTTAAAGGTATAAAAGTTCATAGAGTAAAAACATTCAGAACAGAACATCTTAATTTTATTGATGAAATATATAATCTAAATTTTGGTTTACTTGAACACTCAATAAAATTAATGAAAGAAGAATATTTTGATTTTATTCATGCTCATGACTGGTTAGTTGCAAATGCAGCAATAACACTTAAGAGAGCTTTTAATACACCAATAATAACAACAATACACGCTACAGAATATGGAAGATGGAGTGGAATTCACAATGAATTACAAAATTATATTCATAGTAGTGAATGGTTACTTAATTATGAATCAATAGGAACTATAGTTTGTAGTTATTACATGAAAAATGAATTACAAAATATATTTGGTTTACCATCTGATAAAATATTTGTTTTACCAAATGGAGTTGAAGCAGAAAAATTTGATATTGATTTTGATCAATGGAATTTTAGAAGAAGATTTGCATATGATCATGAAAAAATAGTTATGTCAGTTGGAAGAATGGTTCCAGAAAAAGGATTCCAAGTTTTAGCTGATGCTTCTTTAAGAGTTTTACAAAATTATGATAATGTAAGATTTATAATTGCAGGTAAAGGTGGAATGTTAGATTCCTTAAGAGCTAGAGTTGAAAGAATGGGTATAAGCCATAAAGTATGGTTTGCTGGATATATGAGCGATGAAGACTTAAATAAATTATTTATTGTCTCAGATGTTGCTGTTTTCCCTTCACTTTATGAACCATTTGGAATTACAGCTATTGAAGGAATGGCAGCGGGAACACCAATTGTTGTTTCAGAAGCAGGTGGTTTAGGTGAAATTGTAGATCATGGATATACTGGAATTAAAACATATACGGGTAATTCAGATTCATTAGCTTGGGGGATTTTAGAGCTATTATATAATCCTGATTATGCTCATGCTATAAGAGATAATGCATTTAATAAAGTCAAAAATGTATTTAATTGGGATATTATAGCTGCTGATACAACAAGAGTTTATAACTATCTATTATCTAAATAAATAGTTTAATAGGTTTAGTTAAAATATCTAAAACTAAACCTATTTTAAAAACTTTTTTAATTCAAACTCTACTTAAATAAAATTGATTTAAGAAAACTAATGAAGTAAAAGTATTAAAATTCCTAACTATTATCATCTTTTAGTATCACTTATTATTTTTTATTTCTCCTCTTATACAGTTACTTTATATTTGTTATGGAAATATCTATAGTTTAGTTATTGCAAAGTTCACATCATTTTTTAATTCATTTCCACCAAAGTTTATTTTATTTTTTGTTGCATCTCCATCTAGATTTGATCTTGTTATAAGCCCTCTTTTTATTGTCTTATATCCATCTTTAGTAACTATTATATTAATACTAATACCTGTTGGAACTCGTCTAAAAGAATAATTACCATTTTTTGTTATTTGTTCTTCTCCAAACCATTTTACACTTGGATATAAAGAATAAGCCTTTACTTTTGCTCCATTAATTAGATTTTTATCTAGATCATAGATATTTCCACTTATTACAACCATATCACAAAGATCATCGCAATTATATGAATTGCTATTTGTGTTTTTTTGTTCTTCTACAACATGAATATTTATTTTTTTTGAACTATCTTTTATATCAATTTGAGTATCACCCTTAGACTTTGCATATAAAAATCCATCTTTATCACTACTACTAATATCTTTATTTATAATTTCAAAGTTTAAAGTACTTAAATCATTAATTTGAATATTACTTCCTTCTTCTATGTAAACATCTGTAGGTAACTTGTCTACTATATTAGTATTAATATCATTTTTAGTGATACTTGATTGGTTTTGTGACGTATTTGATATATTGTTCTCTTTTTTTATATCATTTGATTTTGTTGGAATTACACATGATGTAATTAAGCAACTAATTAAGACTGTAATAATTTTTTTCATATTTTACACACTTTTCATATAATACATTTAATTATACTAGTTATTTAATGAAAGAAAATATTAGATTATAATTTTAAAAGGGTGATATTTAGGGTGATTATATATTTATAAGTATTATTTAAACAAAATTAGATATAAATAAAAATATAGTAATTGAAGTTTTTAAAGATAGGGAATATAATAAGTTGATTAATAAAAGCAAACCTAATGGGGTTTAAATATTTCAATAAAAAATAAATCAATATTAGAGAGTTATAAACTTGAAAATCAAATTAAAATAATAGGTAAAAACTTATGAATGTTTTAAATGCTTTGATTGGTTTGGCTGTAGGAGATGCACTTGGTGTCCCTGTTGAATTTGAAAGTAGAGAGTACCTGATTGAAAATCCAATTACTGATATGATTGGATATAAAGCTCATTATCAACCTTTAGGAACTTGGTCTGACGATACATCTTTGGCTTTATGTTTAGCTGATAGTCTTTGCAATGGTTACAATCTATATGATATATCTAAAAAAATTATATCTTGGTATGATAATGCAATTTGGACACCTAATGGAAAAGTATTTGATATTGGAGATACTACAAAAAAATCAATTATAAAACTAAAAAAAATTTTGGAAAATAATGAGCTAGAAAATATTATTTTTAATGAGTTTTTAGAAAGAGAAAATGGAAACGGCTCTTTAATGAGAATATTACCATTAGTTTTTTTTGTAAAAGATATGAACATAGAAGAAAAATTTAAATATATTAGAGAAGTTTCATCTTTAACTCATGGTCATATTCGTTCATGTATAGCTTGTTTAATATATATTTGTTATGCAAGTAATCTATTAAAAAACGAAGATAAATTTATAGCTTATACAGATATGCAAAAAGAAATTAATAACTTTCTATCTATTATAAACACAAGTAGTATAGAAAAAGATAACTTTACAAGAATATTACAAAATGATATATCTAAATTACCTATTGAAGAAATTTATTCAACTACATATGTTATACATACTTTAGAAGCAAGTTTATGGAATATACTTAACCACTCTGACTATGAAACAACAGTTTTATCTGCTGTTAATATGGGTGACGACAGTGATACTACAGCTTCTGTAACAGGAGGATTAGCAGGTATTATTTATGGAATAGATAAAATTCCTGAAAAATGGGTTGAATGTTTAGCAAAAAAAGATGAATTGTTTAAATTAGCTGAAACTTTAAACAATTCAATAAACACTATTTATTAGCTAAATATCTTTTTATTCTTTTATATCGGAATCCCAGTGTTCAATAATTTTTCCATCTTTTATACGGAAAGTATCAAACCATGTAGTTGTATATTTTTTAGTTTTATCTTTAGGATCTATTTCTTCTCTTACAAAAGACAATGCAACCAAATCTCTCTCTGCAATAATAGAAATAAGAGGAGCCTTTATACGAGGCATAATTTCTTTTGGTTTTCTTAACTTAGAAAAGAATTCTATAAACCCAGCACGACCAGTTGGTACATTAGGGTTATGTTGTATATAAGATTCATTATACAGTTTTTTTTGAATTAATATAATGAATAAGTTAATATTCAATCATTAATAGTTAAATACTATAATTAGGAGCTTATAAACTTTCTTTTTTAGATATTTATAAAACCTAGATTCTATGTTTGATTATTTTGGATTGTATTATCTTTTTTACTATCTCTACCTATTTGGATAATTGCATCCATAATCTTACTTACACCAATTAACTCAAAATCTTTACCTAAATCTGCCTTTATTGGTAAACATGATTTTGGAACTATTGCTTTTTTAAATCCAAGTTTTGAGGCTTCTTTTAATCTTGATTCTATTTGACTAACCATTCTTACTTCTCCACCTAAACCTAATTCACCCATAACAACTGTATGAGGATGTATTACAATATCTCTAATACTAGAAATTACAGCTAATGCAACACCTAGATCTGCAGCAGGCTCAAAAACTTTAAGACCCCCAACAACATTAACTAAAACATCTGATTTTGATAAATTTATACCAACTCTCTTTTCTAAAATTGCAAGAATTTGATTAAGTCTATTATATTCAAAACCTAATGTAGAACGCCTCGGAATTGTACTATGTGATGAATAAGCTAAAGCCTGTAATTCAATTAAAAGAGGTCTTGTTCCTTCTATTGTTGAAACAACACAAGAACCACTATTATCACCATTATATTCTGATAAAAATATTCCTGAGGGGTTAGAAACTTCTTTTAACCCATCTTCTGTCATATCAAATAGTCCAACTTCATTTGTAGCACCAAAACGATTTTTTACAGAGCGTATAAGCCTATATGTTTTATATCTTTCACCTTCAAAATACATAACTGTATCAACCATGTGTTCCATTACTTTAGGCCCTGCTAAAGAACCTTCTTTGGTAACATGACCTATTATCATCATTGCAATATTATGTGTTTTTGCAAGATGTAAAAGTAATTGAGATGTATTTCTTACTTGGCTTACACTCCCAGGACTAGATTCCATTTTTGGATCATAAATAGCTTGTACTGAGTCAATCACAGCTATATCGGGCATACTTTCTTTAATTGCTTCAACTATATAATTAATATCCGTTTCAGCTAATAAGAAAAAATTATCTGACGCATTGATATCCATTCTTTTAGCTCTTAATCTTACCTGTTGTAAAGATTCTTCACCTGTAACATATAAAACTTTTTTACCTTGGTTTGCTAAATCATGACCTGTTTGTAAAAGAATTGTAGACTTACCAATTCCTGGATCACCACCAAGTAAAACCATAGAACCTGCAACAATACCACCACCTAAAACCCTATTAAATTCTTCTAGTGATGTTTTTATTCTATCTTCTTCTTTATAACTAATTTCTTGTATTTTTTGAGGTCTTTCTTTACGGGTTGGATTACCAATAAAACCTATTGACATATTTTTTGTTGAAACACTTGTATCAGAACTAATACTCATTCTTTCTTCTACTAATGTATTCCAATTATCACACTCACTACATTTTCCCATCCATTTTGGAAAATTAGCACCACATTCTTGACAAACAAATTGAGTTTTAATTTTTGCCATTAAGCCTCACAAATTAAAATATATAAGAGATTTTTCTTTGAAAATTGATTAACATAATATTAATTTTACCTAACTTTGTATATTTGGATTTAAAATTAATTTACATTACAAATATAATTTGTTAAGATTTATTAATATAAATTTGGAGAATAAAAAATGACTGAAAAGAATGTTGTTCAACTTAATAATGAACAAATAAGAGAAGAATTAAAAAATGCAAAAACTATTGCAATAATTGGGTTATCTTCAAAACCAGACAGACCAAGTTACGGTGTTGCAAAGTATCTTCAAAATGCTGGTTATAAAATATATCCTGTAAACCCTGTAGAAACAGAAGTTTTAGGTGAAAAATCTTATCCTGATTTAAAAAGTTTGCCATCTGTTCCTGATATAGTAGATGTTTTTAGAAAAAGTGAAACTGTAATGGCTGTTGTTGATGAATGTTTAGAAATAGGTGCTAAATTTGTATGGTTTCAATTAGGAGTAGTTAATTTAGAAGCTGTTGAAAGATGCAATCAAGAAGGTGTAAAAGTTGTATTTGATAAATGTATAAAAATTGAACATAGAGAACTAGGGTTATAGAAATATGACTAGAGAACGTGTAGTAATAATAGGTGGTGGTTTTGGTGGTCTTAATGCTGCTAAAAAGTTTAAAAATACAAACTTTGAAGTTATTTTAGTAGATAGAACAAATCATCATTTATTCCAACCTCTTTTATATCAGGTTGCAACTGCTGCACTTTCTCCTAATAATATTGCAAGGTCAATAAGAGATATTGTAAAAGATATAGAAAATATTAGAGTTATTTTAGATGAAGTGGCAACAATTGATAAAATTAATAATACAATAACATTGAAAAAACAAGGTGAATTAAGTTTTGATTATCTTATTGTTGCAGTAGGAGCAAAACACTCATACTTTGGTAAAGATCATTGGGAAAAATTCGCACCTGGTTTAAAAACATTAAATGATGCACTAACAATAAGAGAAAAAATACTTTGGTCTTTTGAAAACGCAGAAAATGCAAAAAGTGATTCTGAAAGAGAAAAGTTTTTAAATTTTGTTGTTGTTGGTGGAGGGCCAACAGGTGTTGAAATGGCTGGTGCAATAGCAGAAACAGCAAAACAAACTATAGTAAATGACTTTAGAAATTTTAGTCCTTCAAATTCTAAAATTTATCTAATAGAAGGAATGGACAGACTTTTAACTCCTTTTGATCCAAGTTTATCAAAATATACAAAAAACTCATTAGAAGAAATGGGAGTAACTGTCATTCTTAAAAGTTTAGTTACTGATATAAATGAAAATGGTGTTAAAGTTGGTGATTTATTTATTCCAACTGTAAATATAATCTGGGCTGCTGGAAATACAGCTTCTCCATTGTTAAAAACTCTTGATACTGAATTGGATAAAATGGGTAGAGCTATTGTAAATCCTGATTTAACTATTCCTAATCATAAGAATATATTTGTAATAGGTGATGCTTCAAATGCAAAAGATAAAAAGGGAAATCCTTTACCTGGTTTAGCTCCTGTTGCTATTCAATCTGGTGAATATGTTGCTAATATAATAAAAAATGATAAAGCTGTAAGTAAAAGAGTTCCTTTTAGTTATTTTGATAAAGGCATTATGGCTACAATTGGTAAGGCAAAAGCAATAACACAAGTAAAAGATTTAAAATTTACAGGTTTTTTTGCATGGTTAATGTGGATATTTGTTCATGTATTATTTTTAGTAGGCTTTAGAAATAAAATAGCTGCAATTCTTGAATGGATATGGTTCTATATAACAGACCAAAGATCTGCAAGACTTATTACAGATAAAGAATTTATAAAAGAAATTCAATTTAATATTTAATTTTAGAACACAGAATATACAGGTAAAAAGGATAGACACAGATTTTTATTTAATAAAATATTATCTTTTAACTTTTTATTCATCATTTTTTGTCTGATTATCTTTTCACTTCGGTTAGGTATTATCAGTTAATAAATATGAAAATAATCACAAAAATTTAGTTTTTTATATCACAAAATATGCAAAAATTAGCTTTGTTCATGATAATATTGAATAATAAGAATATTTATTTAATTTGGGTAAATGGCAGAGTTAAGAACCATAGAAAAATCCTTTGATGCTGGGATTTTATCTGTTACAGGAAGCATCCTGTCTTTGCCTGACGAATATATTATAATACCTCATTTACTTTATACTGCTAGAAAATTTGATGATTATGTAATAACAATACTTGGACCTAATGGAATTTTTCTTTTATCCTATCAAATGTTTTTAACAAATCAAGAAGAAGCACCAATAGAAGATCAAATTATTTATTTGAGAGAGTATGCAGTTAAACTATATGAGTTCTTTTCTGTTAGAAACTTAAAAGTTGAGAATAATCCTGTTTTGATAATAGTATCAGAACATAACTTTCCATATATACATGGTGAAGCAGATGATCCAATGATAATTCCTATAAGTGAATTAAAAAAGTTTATAACATCAACTAAAGTTTTACACCCAATACCAAAAGCTAAAATTCAAGAAATGACTTATGTTATAAGAGCAAATGGTTCATTTAAAAGAATTAATCAATATCAGATTTTATCAGAGTTAGAATATAGTGATTCCATAATAACTTATATGGCTTATGATACTGTTTTAGATAGATCTGTTTTAATAAAAGAAATTAAAAATTATACAAACCCTGAAGAATTAGAAGATCTTGAAAAAAATGAGATTTTAAGAGAAGCAAAGCTTACAATGCAACTTCAACATAAGAATATAATTAATATCGAGCAATTGATTCCTAAAGATGGTTCTTTATTTGTAGTTGTTGAAACTTTTGAAAAGTCTCAAACACTTAAGCAAATGATTAATAAATCAAAATCTGTTTTGGAGCCTCAAGATGCAATAAATATAATATTACAATTATGTGAAGCTCTTGAACATGCACATATAAAAGGAATAATTCATAGAAATGTAAGACCTGAAAATATAATATTAACAAAAGAAAGTATTTTAAAACTTACAAATTTTGATTTAGCTAAAAAATCTGATATGTCTACACGTTCAACTTATGACTTAAAACAGATGGTGAAGGAGAATCCTTATGCTGCCCCAGAATATAGATTAGGAAGTCATGGGCATCATAATATAGATCAAAGAGTTGATGTTTATGCTACAGGGGTTATCTTATACGAACTTTTGACAAATAGATTACCAGTACATCTTGATGAGAGATATTGGGAAGCTCCTAGTAAATATAATTTAGATGTTACAGAAGAATTAGACAAAATTATATTACAAGCAATAAGATTTGATCCACATCAAAGATTTGCAACAATATCAGCATTAAAAAATAGATTATTAAATATTGGTCAAGAAAAAGATGAGTCAAGTTCAGATAATAGATATATTGATCGTAATATCTTTAAAAGAACTCGTAATAGCATAATATTCCAAGCCTATGATAAAAAATATTCAAGAAAAGTTGCTCTAAAAAAAGTTTTGCTTGATACATTTTTAACTAATCAACAAAGAAAACAGAAATTAGAAAAGCTTTTAGCTGAAGCTAAAATAGTCAGTAAATTGATACATCCTAATATTGTTGAAGTATATGATTATTTCATAGAAGATAGTGATGGTTATATTGTTATGGAATGGCTTGAAGGTAAGACATTAAGAGAGCTAAAAAATGAAATTCAAGTTTTAAATATTGATTCTATTATAAAAATAACAGTTCAAATAGCAGAAGCATTAAATTATGCACATCACCAGAATATTATGCATAAAGATATAAAACCTGAAAATATTATGCTTAATAAAGGAAAAATAACAATTTTAGACTTTGGTGTTGCAACATTTTTAGAAGAAAAAGATATTTATAGATCATATGGAACAGCAATATATATGGCTCCAGAACAACTAAATAATGATTGGTTAATAGATCAGAAAGTTGATATTTTTTCTTTGGGTGTTTTAATTTATGAAATGCTAACAGGTAGATTTCCTTATGATCCAAGTATTATCATGGCTAAATACTCTACAGAAAATATAATAAAACCTGTTCCAGTAAGTGAAATAAATTTTGCTTGTCCTCCTATTCTTGATTCAATTTTAGAAAAAGCCTTAAAAATAAACCCTGATGAAAGATATCAAAGAATGACAGATTTTATTTATGACTTAAAAACTGTTTATCGTTCTGAGTTAAGATCTGCTCGTTCTAGTCTAGATAAAATAAAAAAGTTAATTCCTTCCTTACCTATACCTGTACTAGCTATTGGCCTTATAATATCTTTTTTAGTTATTTATTTAACTATAAATCTTATTTTTAAAGATAAAAAAGAAACTAATGAAGTTAAAGATATAACATTAAATATGCCTTATAAAGAGGAATTAGAAACTGAAGTTGTAACAAATGAATGGCAAAGTGATACATCTGCGAATCAAAATGTAATAATAGAATCAAAAATGTATGAATATGAAACAAAAGTAAAATTTAAATTTAAGATAAATAATCAATCTGATGATGAAATTATTTTATTAAATAGAATTGGTGAACCATCAATTAGTTTAAAAGATGAAAATAATAATGAATATTCACAGAAGATAAATATTCAAAGTATATCTAGTGATCTTACTAGAATTTATCCTAAAACAAACTCTCAAGGAAGTTTTGAGCTAAGCACAAAATTACCTTCAGATTTAAGAAGATTAGTTCTTTCGCTCAAAGAAGATGAAGGCAAAAATCGTAGTTTTACATTCATTTTTAAAAGAAAATAATAAATATTTTATAAACTAAAGTTGAGTAAAAACTTATAACGAGTTATTATTCTTAGATAAAATTTATAATATAGGCAGGAGAAATATATGGAAATAAAAAGTAATATGGCAGGCACTATAATAGAAGTTATGGTAGCAATTGGAGACTCAGTTGACGCAGAACAAGATGTTATTTGTCTTGAATCTATGAAAATGCAAATGTTTATACCTTCTGAAGAATCAGGAACTGTTAAAGAAATAAAAGTAACAGAAGGTGATTTTGTAAATGAAGGCGATGTTTTAATTATTTTAGAATAAATCAGGAATAAACAATGATGTTTAAACATTTACCTGAAAAAGTTAATATTGTTGAGGTTGGTCCAAGAGATGGGCTACAAAACGAAGAAGTTTTGATATCAACAAAAGATAAAATAACTTTAATAAATAAACTTTCAGACTCTGGTTTGAAAAATATAGAGTTAACAGCTTTTGTTCATCCAAAGTGGTCTCCTCAATTAGCAGATTCTTATGATGTTGCAATTGGAGTTAATAAACTAAGTGATGTTAACTATACAGCTTTGATTCCAAATATGAAAGGCTTAGATAGAGCTGAAAGCTGTGCTCTTAAAGAGGTTGCAATAATATCATCAGCAAGTGAATCACATAGTAAGAAAAACTTAAATCGTAGTATTGATGAAACTCTTGAAATAGTTTCTGAAACTGTTAAAGAAGCTAGAGCTAGAAATATAAAAATAAGAGCATATCTTTCAACTGTTTTTGGATGTCCTTATGAAGGTAATGTTTCTATTGATAGAGTAAAAGAAATAGTTAAAAAGCTTTTATCAATGGATATTTATCAAATTTCTTTAGGAGATACCATAGGAATTGCTAATCCATTACAGGTAAGAGATATTTTAAATGGACTTTTTAATGTAATTGAAGATAAATCCCAATTAGCACTACATTTTCATGATACAAGAGGTTTAGGTTTAGCAAATGCTCTTGTAGGTCTTGAGATGGGTATAACCACTTTTGATAGTTCTATTGGTGGTCTTGGAGGTTGTCCTTATGCTCCTGGCGCTACAGGAAATATATCTACAGAAGATTTAGTTAATATGTTTGAAACTATGGGAGTTTATACAGGTGTTAATCTTCCTAAGTTAGTAGATGCAAATTTATATTTAGAATCTTTAGTAAACAGAAGTTTAAATAGTAGATTTAGCAAGACTTTTAATGCCACAAATAGAGTACCTGTATAAGCATTATAAAAAAGTAAAAAGAGAAGAAGTGAAAAGTGAGAAGATAAGACACTGCTAATAGAGTCTTACTCTTTTACTTTTTCTTATTTGCTGTGTTACTGCTGTTTCTTATATCATTTATTTTGGCAAATATATCTTTTACTATTTTTTCGCTATTCTCAAACTCACCATTTGAAAGACTTATTAAAGCTGCACTTTTTAAATTATTTATTTCCTTTTTTGTTTTATCTTTTAGTTCTGGATCTAAAATATATTGTTCTGTTGTTCTTTCAATTAAAGTAGGCATTATTTCTCGTAATTGTTTGTATAAAGTAGGTATTAGTTCAGCATCTTTTTTTATTTTTGATATTATTTGATTTGTTTGACTTATTGTTTTGATGGCTTCTAAAGGCTCATCATTAGAAAATAATTTATTAACTTTTCTTATTCCTGACTCACATTTTTTTATTTTTTCATCAGAAAACCCTAAAAAATTATATGTTGTTTTTATATTCTCTATTGCTTGTCTACTATTATCAATATCATATTTAAGTTGAGAAATTCTTTCATTATTTCTACTTATTACAGTTTGGCTATTCATTCTTAAATCCAAAGACTCCATATGTTCTTTAAATAATTCTTCTTTTACTACTAATGCTTTTTTACCTATTTCTATAATAGAATCAAAGTCGTCTAGTTCAATTTCTTCAACTTGAAATTCAATCTTATCTATAAATACTTCAGCTTTTTCTATAGCCATATTTAGAGAATATATATTCTTTCTTATTTCTTCATCAAAATCATTATATAGATTCATTTTTTCAATATCAATTTGTAGATCTTTTATAGAACTTAAAATTTCTTGTTTTTGAATATTTAAGTCAAATAAATGATTAGCTCTTGTTTCCATTATTTCTTTTAAATGCTTTTTCTTCATATAGAAATACCATCCTGTATATCCAATCCCTCCTATTACAAGTAATGGTAATAATATATATAAAGGATTAATTCCATCTTTTTTCTTTTTCTTCTTCTTCTTTTTGTTTTTATCTTTATTCATATCAGAAGAAATATTTTCATTAAAGTTTGTTCTTTCTTCATCATCTTCTTTTAATTGATCAGGAGAAAATTTTTCAAAAATTGCAGAAGCTAAGTTATCATAATCAACTATTAAGTCATCCTGCTTTTGATTGTTTTTTTTATCTTTGCCAACTTGACGTTTTTTCATATCTTCTAAAACTTTTTTACCTAAGCCATAACCTGTTTTATTTAGATATGGATCAATTACAACTAAGACACTATCAGGTTTCATTTTCCATTTTTCAAAGAGTTTTGGTGCATAAAAACTAAGATTGACATTATCATCTGTTTTCAAAAAAACAATTCTTATTTCTGTTTGTGATTGACTTAATTCAGATTTTAAAGAATCTGCATATCTATTATCAAATTTACCAGATAAATCAACTACATTTTCTCCTGTATATTCTGGATAGACTATTTCAGCAAATGAACTAAATGTTAAACTAATAAAAATAAAGAAAGGAATAATTAAATTTTTTATAGGTTTATTCATTAAACTACTTAAAGCCTGAATAATATAATATCTTCTTTCCTCTGAGAGCCCACTTCCAAATACAATTCGTTTTTTTCCCTCAAAAATAATAGAACCAACTCTTGTATTCCTATTTATATTCTCATTTTCTTTAATATAACTGATTTCATCTACTTTAAAAAATTTTTGCAATCCTGTTGAACCAACACCAGTAAAAATAACTCCCTCATTATCTTCCACTTTTATTGAGATTCTACCTATCATAGCCATTATAGCAATTGACCAAAAAATAACAGAACCTATAATAAATGGAATTCCAAATAAAGATGTTCCTAAATTAAATTGACCACTAGCAATTTGAGTTCCATATATTCCACCTAAAGAACCACCAGACCATACAAGCATAAATGGGACTAAAAAGAATGCAATAGGAGATCTTGTTGTACAAGAAAGCTCAAAACTATTATTATTTTTTTTTATAGAGATTCCATTAGGTGGCTTATTTAAGTCTACAAAACTATTATTTTTGTTTAAGTTAATTGTATTATTTATATTAGTCGTTTCATTCTGATTTAATATAGTTGATAATTTAAATATATTTGTACATTCTTGGCAATAAGCAACATCTGAACTTACATTTATATCTTGATTAAAAATATTAGAATTGCAGTTAGGACAAATAACTTTCATTAAAGTTTAGCCAGATTTAAAAGCGGTTAGTGTTTGATTATTATTACCTTTTAACTGCATACTATTTCCATCAGTAGAAACTACTCCTGTATAAGTAACTATTCCAGAGTATGTATTTCTAATTTGTAATGTAATTTGAGAACCATTTATTTGCCCATATACATTACCCTGTAATTGTCCTTGGAAATATGCAAGACCTACAACTTGATTATTACTTTGTTGTAATTGCATTTTTGAGTCACCAAAACCAGATATAATCCATACACCTGTAATATCCGTTCCAAATACATTACAAGCAAATATTACAGTTAATAATATACCTGCTGTCAATAATCTAATTGATTTCTTAAGATTTTTCATTACTCTTTGATTTAGACAATAATAATAAAACTGTTTGAATTTTAACAAAAAAATCTATTATTGTCTTTAAATATTAAATAAATTGATAAACTTGATTAGAGTAATCTTTAGAGAAGATTAAAACTAATACTTTTATTTAAAATTTTTTAATAAAGAATTAGAGAGAAAAACTTTCAAATTTCTCAACATTTGTTTGTTTTTGTTTTATAAACTTTATTAAAAATGTGGGTGTTCCAGATTCAAACCAATAATTATTTATTTCTTGAACACTTAAAACCTTTAATAATGAATATGGATTATATACAAAATCTTTACAATTCCAAGAGTAACCATTATACCAATTCTTTAAAACTTGTTTTGTCTCTTCTTCCATTTTATTTAATTCATTTGCCAAACTTCTTATATGTTTATCAAAATCTCTATAAAGTTCTTCTTCTGTTATTCCTGTAAGTATCGTGAATCTAGGCTCTAATGTTAAATCTGTTAAGTTATTAAGAGAATAAAAAACAGAAACTTTTGAGAATTTAGACACACTTATCAAAAAGTAAAATCTTATATATTCATCACATGATCATATTAAATATTTTAATTTACTATATTGAACTCAATATTTATAATTAAGCCTATTTCATCCTCTGGTATACTAGCCCATACTTTACCATTATTAGATTCAATTATTTTTTTTACTATTGCTAAACCTAGACCTGTTCCACCTGTTTTTCTGGATCTTGAATCATCTGTTCTATAAAAAGCGTCAAATATTTTTTCTAAATCCTCCTTTTTTACACCCTCCCCCCTATCTCTAATTAAAACTAATAATTTATTTTCTTGTTTCTTTGTTGTTATATCAATTATTGAGTTATTATGTGAATACTTAATAAGATTAGAAAAAATATTTGATATAGCTCTTTCAAACTGATTTTTATCAATTAAAATACTTTTTAAAGTATTGTCAAAGCTTGTATTTATTTTTATATTATTTTTTTCAAATAAAATTTGATTCTTTTCAATTTGTTCAATCAAAAAATCATTAATATCTATTAACTCAAATTTTAATTTTTTATCTTCTAGTTCAAGTTTAGATATTTCAAGAATACTTTCTATCATTTTATCTAATTGTTCTATTTCATTTATAGATTTATCAATATATTTAATTCTACCTACTGGATCTTTTGATAGAATTTCTAAACCTACTCTCATTCTTGTTAGTGGTGATCTTAGCTCATGAGAAACATCTGCAATTAATCTTTGTTTTTGCTCTATCATTTCTTTTACTTTCTTTGTCATATTATTAAAAGCATCAGCTAGTTCTTTAAATTCGCTATTTTTAGAAACTTCAACATTAACAGAAAAATTACCTTGTGAGACTTTATTTATCGAGTCCATTAGATTTTTAAATGGTCTCAAAATATATAAAGAATAGGGTATTAATAATAATCCTAAAAATAATAGAACAAGAATTGAACCTATTATAAAAGTAATAACTCTATCACTAAAATTTCTTAAATGACCTGCTTTCATGACAATAAATCCAGATTCGGGTTTTTTATCATCTATATAATAAATTAACTCAAATGGAAAATCATTTTTTTGGAAAACTATTTGTTTATTCTCTAGGTTTTTTAAAAAATTTTTATTAATTGTTATAGGTTTTCTACCTGTATAATATATATATGCATTTTCTCTCCAATATGTAATATTCCAATTAAGTTGATTTGAAACATCTTTAATCTTTGTTTTTAACATATCTGGTTGATTTTTATATGTTTCTTTTAAAACTTTTTTTATAAATTTTGCTTCCATTAAAAAGTGTTCTCTGAATATATTTCTTTGATTAGTCTGAAATAATAAAGACATAACAGTCCCTGTGAGAATAATAGAGGCAATTAGTATAACTATTGCATATAAGTATAATTTTCTATAAAGTTTAGTTATCATTTTGGTTTAAAATCTAAATCTATCTTAGTTAAAATATATAAAAAAATTGAATAAAAAGATTATTCTAAAAGTTAAATCTTTGTTATCAACATAATAAGAAATAATAAATTTACAAATACTTTAGCAATAAAAATCATTAAATCTCTATAACATAATACATATAAATGAGTTATTAAATTAAGCAAAAATTATGGAGTTAAAGATATGTGTCCTGTAATAGGAAATAAATCAAATGTAGTTGTTGATAAACCAAAGACAACAAAACCAAAGCAAGAAACTGTTAAAACCGAAACACCTGTAAAAGAAAACCCAGTAACAGTTTTAGCACCACAAGATAAAACTGCAACAAAAAAATATAATACATCAACAGGTTCTGCAACAAAAGAAATATCATTTGCTGGAAAAATATCACCAAAAACTACTGCTAAAACAGAAGAAAAAAAAGAAATGAGTTCTACACTAAAAGCTGTTAAAGGAGTAAAAACAGATGCTCATAATGTCCATACTGGTTATGAAATAGCTGCATCAAGTCAAAAAGTTGTTTCAAAATTAGCAGGTGGTGCAACAAAAATGAGCAGGGTTTTATTATTAAGTTCTGAATTAGAGGGATTTGTTTCAAACTCAAATTTAGCAAAAGCTAAGGCAGTCGGTGGAAGCACAACAGGTAAAGTTGGAATAACATTTGGAAAAGTCTTAAAATCAACAGCAAATGTTTTAAATGAAGCACACCATGGAACTGTTGCAACCCAGACAAAAGTTTTAAATTCAACAGCAGGTGTTTTAAATAAAGTAGGTGCTACAACTGCTGCATCTAAGCTAACAAAAATGGCTGCTGATGCTTCACACGTAGGTCATGCTGCACATGGTGCAACAACAATTGCAAAGACAACAGCTACTGTTGCAAAAACTGGTTCAACTGCTGTTAAAGTTGTTAAAACAGCTTCAGTTGTAGCAAAAACAGCAGGTGTTGTTGGTAAAATTATGCCAGGAGTTGGTTTTGCAGCTGGTATGGTTGGAGCAGGATTTGCAGTTAAAGATGCTATGCACGCAAAAACAACAACAGGTAAAATAGTTCATGGTGCAAGAGCAGTTCTAAATGTTACTGCTGGAGTTGCTAGTTTCGTTCCAGGTGTTGGAACAGCAGTTGGACTAGGTGCAACTGCTGTTGAACTCGGATTAGGATGGGCAGCTAAAAAGTTTAATTGGTAATAATTTGAAATAAAAAAGAAGCTTTTTTCAAAGCTTCTTTTTTATGTTTTAAATATTTATTTTAAAAATCTAATTTTAGTATATTTACATTTATTGCTGTTCCAGATTCCTTTGTTATAGGGTTGTATCTTGCACCTGCTGTAACACTTATAGGAATTCCCATAAGATTAACTTCAACACCACCCCCAACACCAAGATCTGACATATTATGTCCAATACCTCCAACAGTTGTACCAGCAATTAAACTAACAGGCCCCCAAACATTATATTTTAAATTTGCACTACCTACAGCATAATAGGTGTCTCTTTCTTTTCCATCAGATGCTCTACCATATACAGATGTAGTATTAAAACTGTTATATTTTTCATAATATGGCACATTACCTGCTTGAACACCACCACTAACACCTAATGACATTACCCATTTTTTATCATTTGATAAAGGTATATATTTTTTATAATTAGCATCAGCTTGACCAAATGTAGCAGAACCAGTACCAACTCCTAAAGATGCTCCAAATTTTTCTCCACTTTTAGGATTTGTGTTACTATCAAGATCATTAAAATTAAGACCAATTTTTGGCATTACTAAAAAGTCTTTTCCTGTTCCACTAGCAGAAAATTCTT
>JAXLXG010000042.1:0-33180 GCA_046328075.1 Candidatus Sericytochromatia bacterium | reverse complement strand
GAAAAAAAGAATTTATTTTTAGTTTCTTTAGATTCAAATAGAGAGTGGTTTCGTTATCATAGTTTATTTTCAGAAATTTTAATATCTATATTGAAAAAAAAGTATTCCAAGCATATAAAAATGTATTATCAAAAGGCATATACTTGGTTAAAAAATAATAATTTCTATGATGATGCTATATATTGTGCAGAAATAATAAAAGAATACAATTTAATAATTGAAATAATTCATGAGCAATCTAAAAAATTAATATCTGAAAGAAATATATTTAAATTATTATATTGGTGTGAAAAAGTTCCTATAAATGAACTTATAAAAGCATCTGTGTCTTACTTGTACTATTTAATTTGTTTAGTTGATTTTAATAGAATTAGTGAAGTAGAAAAATATATAGATGAGTTTGAAAATTATTATAATATTTCTTCCTTAGAATCAGATATACTTGCAATTCTTTATCAAGTAAAAGCTTTATTATCATTAAAAAAGCGTGATATAGAAGGAATAAAAACTAATTCTGTAAAGATAATAGAAAATTCAAATAATAAAAACTATAGTTTATTAGGCTCTGCACATAATTACTTGGCAAATTATTATTTAATGAATATAGACACTAAATCTTGTATTAATCATCATAAAATAGCCGCAGAATTTCAGTATAAAGATTCTGATTATTATAGTTATGCTAACTCATTAATTTCTAGTGCTTATGTACATTTACAAAATGCAGAGCTAAAAGAAGCATTTAATATTTTCAATAAAATATTAGATAGTATTGATGATTATAATATATCTTCTACTAATGAGAATTTACTTTTAATTTATAGTAGTTTAGCTTGGATTAATTATTACAAAAATAATATGCCTCAATGTAATAAATTTATTTCTAAGGCTATAGAGGTATCAGAGAAAATAGGAAACTATTCAGATTTAAGAGTTTTTTATAATGGAATATTAGGTATGTATCTAAAATTAAATAATTTCCCAAATTTTGATATTTTGATAAATAAATTTAAAAATATTAATTTAAAGAGTTTTGAGAAAGACGAAATTTTCAATTGCCTTATTATTAGAAAAGCAATAAGAATGAAAGACTTTAGTAGTTGTGAATTATTTATAGATGAAAGAATATATGTAAAAGAGTTAGATAAATTTAGTGGTTTACCTTCAAATTATATCCTAGCACTAATTGAAGCTTTAATATATACAAAAAAATATGATGATGCGGAGTTTTTTATCAATAAATCTATAAAAGAAATTGAAAATTTAGCTTTTATTCAGGTTTTGATAGAGTTATTACTTTTGAAAGCTTTATTATTTTCTAAAAAAGGTTTTTCTATAGAAGCTAAAAAATATATAAAAGAAGCTTTACTATATGGAGAACCTGAAAATTTTATAAGATTATTTACAGATTCGTTTAAAGAGATACATCCTTTGATTTTAAATGTTTTAAGTACTAACTTAGATTCATCTTTTAAGTATATTTCTGAACTAAAACAATCTTTTGAGATCAATGATGATGAGTTTTTAAGTATAAGAGAAATCGAAATATTAAAACTTATAGCTAAAGGTTTTTCAAATCAACAAATATCAGCAAGTCTATATATATCTATAAATACAGTTAAAACACATATACAAAATATATTTAAAAAGCTTGATGTTCAAAGAAGAACACAAGCTATAGATAAAGCTAAAACTCTTAATCTTTAAGATGAAGAATGAATGAAGAAAAGTGAATTAAGAATGGAAAAAGATATGCTTTATTAAAATTCTTGACGCTATTTGTAAAGTTTATATTTATTTCACAACCTTAAAAAATATACATAAGATATTAAAGTAATTAACGTGTAGATCTTATATAATTTGCAATTTTTATTAATAATTCTGATAATTCGTATCTATTAAGCTCTTTATTAGTTTTAAGATTCATATCTTTAATAATGTCATATTTTAATAAATTATCTAAACTTTCATTTGTATTATTTATATTAAAATCTTTATTTTCATAAGGATTTTTATTTGTAGTTTCATTTAAACTTATTATCATATTAGTTAAAATAATAAAGTCTTTCATTGTTATAGTATCTTGAGGATTTATTTTTTTTCATAGCTTAGAAAATTGATAGAATAATCTTGGTTTAATTCATTATATAATGATATAAAATCTTTATCCTTAATATATGAAGGTATTTCTGATATTTCATTTAATCTCTTTAATGATATATTTTTTTCAGTTTCAATAAACTTAATAAGTTTTAAAGTTACTTTTGCTAAGTCTTTTTTATCTACAAGTTTTTCACCTCTAAATGTATGATCTGGATACATATTTATAATTTTTAATTCATCGACAGCTTTGACAACTGTTGGGTAAAATTTATTATTTGAAAACAAATCAACTGCTTCTGATGTTGTCATATCAGCTAAAACAGGTATATTAAAATTTAGTGAAAATAATATTGCTAAACTAACTTTCTTCATAAATATCCCACTCCCAAGACTTAATTAAATCTTTTAAATCAGATTCTATTTTATCAAAGCTTTGATTTGTATCTATTACAAAATCAGATTCTTTCACCTTATCTGAAATAGGTATCTGAGCATTTATTCTTACCCTTGCTTCTTGGTAAGAGAAATTACCTCTTTTCATTAATCTTTTTATTTGATTATCTTCACTACATGAAGCAACTAATACATAATCTGATTCATAATGTTTTCCTACTTCAAAGTATAAAGGTATAACATATATTACAAGATAAGATAAATTATTTTCTTTTTCAAGTTTTTGATATTTTTCTGTTAGAAGTTTTACTTGATTTCTTACATCAGGATGAACAATTGAATTAAGCTTTTCTAAAGCATTTTTATCTTTAAAAACTAATTCTGCTAGTTTTTTACGATTTATTTGCCCATTTTCTAAATATTCTTCTCCAAACTCATTTAAGATTTTTTCAGTTGTTGGAGTTGGATGATTATATATTTGATGAGTTATAATATCTGTATCAATTATTATTGCTCCATATTTTTTTAAAATATCAGCAACTGTTGTTTTTCCTGTAGCTATGCTACCTGTAAGTATTATTTTAATCATTCTATTTTTTCAAAATCCTTACAGAATCACCATTAATTTCTATAAGCTCAACTCTACCTGTATAAGCTCTGGACATTCCTGTGTCTATTCTCCATACTTGACCATTACAATCTGATGTTATACCTTCTGGATGTACTGTATGACCAACTATTAATCTCTTAGCTGATGCAGATTTTAATGCCTTATCTAAAGTATCACAATCACTTTCTTTTGGTTCATCTGCATATATTCTAGTCCATACAACACTATCTTCTGCTTTAACACTTTCTGGAGGAATAGGAGTTTTTCCATTATTTAACCAATCTTTGACATCTGAGTTTATCTTATCCATACCATATTCAACGTGCTTTGGTAATAAACCACCATGTACAAATATATTATCTCCAATTTGTAAAACTGTATTTCTTTTAGCTAATTTTTTTGCATATAATCCAGTTGGTAAAAAAGCAGAATATCTTTTTCTTTTATTATCTGGAATATTTTTTAATAAAGGGTTTGAAGTATCTATATTTAATTTATTAAAAGACTCATAAGCTTTTTCTGTAACATATCTCATATCACCTGAAGCGTTCATTATTTCATGATTTCCATTTAATTGATAAACAATACTATTAAACTTAGGGGCTTGAGATTCAATCTTTTCAAATAAATCAATTATTTCTTTATCATTATCTCCTCTGTCTATTTGATCGCCTGTTTGAACTAATATTACATCTTTAGCAATCCAGTTATCAGAATTATCAATTAATCCTCCAAGTTTTAATGCTGTTCTTGCTGCTTCTAAGTCTCCATGAATATCACCTATAGCTATTATTTTTTTTGTACTTTTATTTATATTTATCTGGCTTTCTTGATTATTTAAGATCTCAATATCTTTACTTTGAGAACTACAAGACATAAGAAAAAATGAGAAGATTGATAAAAAACTAATTTTTTTTAGATTCATATTTTGTTCCTTAAGTAAAATATTATAATTCAGTACTATCTAAAACGTCATCAGGTAATAATTTTATTACATTTTTAAGTATAGATGTATCCATATCTTTTTTATGCATATTTTCACTTAAAAATCTTTTCCAAATCTTTGAACCCTTTTGATTATTAAATAATCCCATAATATGTACAATTGTTCTATTAACCCTTATACCTTTTTTTAGATTAGATTCAAGATAAGGAATCATATTTTCAATAATTTCTCGTCTTGTTGGTATTTTAGAGTTTTCATTAAAAAATTCATTATCTATTCTAGAAAATAAATAGGGGTTATCATATGCAATACGTCCTAACATAGTTCCATCAGTGTATTTTAAATGTTCTTTTATTTCTTCAATTGTTTTTATACCACCATTTATTTCAATTATTAGATTAGGAAAATCCTTTTTTATTTGATAAACAAAATCATATTTTAATGGTGGTATTGTTCTATTTTCTCTAGGACTTAAACCTTTTAAAATAGCATTTCTTGCATGAACTATAAATCTTTTACACCCATAAGATGATACAACTTTTATAAAATTATATAGATATTCATAAGTATCATTATCATCTATTCCTATTCTATGCTTTACTGTTACAGGGATACTAATATTTTCTTGCATTTTACTAACGCATTCACCAACTAGATTTGGTGTTGACATTAAACAAGCACCAAAATTACCTTTTTGAACTCTATCACTAGGACAACCTACATTTAAATTAATTTCATTATAACCATAAGATTCAGCTATTTTAGCACATTCTGTTAAATCATCTGGGTTATCTCCACCAAGTTGCAAAACTATAGGATTCTCTATATCAGAATATCCTAAGTGTTGTTCTCTATTTCCAAATATAATTGCACCTGTTGTAACCATTTCTGTATATAGCAATGTTTTATGAGTTATTTGCCTCATAAAATATCTATAATGTCTATCAGTCCAATCCATCATTGGAGCAACACTAACAGGATAAATATTTAAATTTTTCTCTACGACTTGTAAAGACATAACTTTCAACTACTTTTTATAATATACAGATATTAATTTTATACTTATTTAAATAAAAATATTAGATTTAAAAAATATACTTAACTTACAAAACATTAAAAACTTAAAATAAGTGAATTTTTATACCAACTTGTTTCATAACTCTTTCAACTTCTTGAACTATTGCTTTATCATCAAACTTTTCTAATCTTGCCATTAAAGGTTCTAAACGATTCATTGTAGAAATTAATTTAACTAATAATTCATCTGTATTATTTACAATTTTATCTCCTCTTTTTGCAAAAGCTGCCGATAACTTTGATAGATCTTTTGTCACTGATGAAAGATCTTTAGCTAAATCTGGAGCTTCTTTATCAAGAGATACTAACATTTTATCAAGATTATTTGTAATACTATTTAATTTAACTGCTAGATCAGGAGATGATTTTTTAAAGTCAGAGCTTATTGCTTTAACATCTGTTGTAATTCCATCAACTTTTTTTATAATATCAGGAGATCTCTTTTCCAAATCTGTGCTTACTTTTTCTAGATTACTTGTAATTGAATCAATTTTTTGAGCAATTTTATCAGATCTTCCACTAAAGTTTGAAATCATTTTATCTGTATTTATCATAATACTTCTAACTCTTGGTTTATTTTCAGAAATTAAACCTTTAGCTTCTATACCTAGTTCATCGACATTTCCAACTATTCTATTAAATCTTATTTCATTGTCAGTAAGAAATTTTAGTAATCCATCTGTATTATAAATTATACGAGCAATATATTCTTCTTTACCTTTTAATGCACCTGAAAGAGTTTTAAACATAGCTGTAACATCTTCGGGGTTTACTTTTTCAAGAACTGGCCCAAGTTTTATTAAAATAGGCCCAAGTGTTGTTACTAATTGATCTATTTCTACAGGAGTTACTGTATTTGTTATAACATCTCCATTTTGTAGATAATTTGTACTTTTATATGGAATAAGTTCTACAAACTTTTCACCAAGTAAGCTTTTTGCCCTTACAATGGCTTTAACATCTTTACTAACTTTTACACCTTCATTAAGATTAATGTTCATAACAGCTTTATCATTTTCAAGATTTATTGATTTAACATGACCAACTTCAACACCTGCTATCATTACGACTGCATCTTTTACAACACCAGATGCACTGTTAAAAACAGCTTTTATATCTGTTGTTGGACCAAACTGAAATTTACCAACAGTTAATGTCATATAACCTAAAATGGCAGCACCTATTAAGGTAAAAGCACCTAATGCCACTTCATTTTTATAACTTTTCATCAATTTCTCCTAAAAACTATTTATTTCCTGCTTCCATTGGGCCTTCACAACTTCTTGAGAAAAATTGTTGAAGAACAGGATGCTCAGAATTTTGAATTTTATCTTTTTCTCCAAAAGCAATTAATTTACTTTTGTATAACATTCCTATATAGTCAGCTATTTGGAAGGCTCCTGCTATATCATGACTAATAACAATAAATGTAGAACCTAATTCTTTTTTCATCTTCAAAATTAATTTATCAATTGCATCTGACATAACAGGATCTAAGCCTGAATGTGGTTCGTCAAATAGTACTATATCAGGATCAAGAGCTATAGCACGAGCAAAACCAACTCTTTTACGCATACCACCACTTAACTCTGAAGGTAATTTATGATGAACATTTGGCAATCCAACTTGCTCTAGTTTATGTGTCACTATTTTATCAATTTCTTTTCTACTTTTTTTAGTATGTTGTATTAATGGAAAAGCAACATTATCTGATACATTAAGCGAATCAAACAATGCACCATCTTGAAATAACATTCCAAATTTTTTACGTATTTCCATTAATTCTTTATCAGTCATTTTTGTTATATCTTTATTCTCAACAAAAATTTGACCAGAGTCTGGTTTTAATAATCCAACTAATAATTTTAAGAAAACACTTTTTCCTGTTCCACTAGGGCCTAGCATAACAGTTGTTTTACCTTCTTCTATTTTGCATGAAACATCATCAAGAATTGTTTGTTTACCAAATCTTTTAACTACATTTCTAAATTCTATTATAGGTTCACTCATTATTACTATCTAACTAACTCCATACATTAATTCAGTTAAAAAATAATTAACTATAACAATTAAACTAGATTCAAGAACTACAGAAATATTAATTGCTCTACTAACTCCTTTTGGACCTGGAGCAGAATTATAGCCAAAATAGCAAGATATTATACAAACTAAAGTTGATGAAACAAATCCCTTAACAATACCTTTAAAGAAATCTATAACTTCTAAATATGCTATCATATCAGTGATAAATTTTCCTGAGTTAACTTTTAATTGAAATACTGATACTAAATAAGCTGAAGCAACACAAAAGAAGTCAGAAAATACAACTAATATAGGAGAAACTAAAATAAATGCTACCATTCTTGGTAAGATTAAATACCAAAATGGATCAACTGCCATAACCTCTAAAGCATCAATTTGTTCTTTTACTCTCATAGTTGCAATTGTTGCAGAAATATCAGTACCAGGTTTAGCTGCCATAATTGCACCAACTAAGATTGGAGCCATCTCTCTTATACAAGATAAACCAACATAAGTTCCTATTAAGTCCTGTCCACCAAATTGCTTAAATATGTTATAACCAACTATAGCAACATTTGAACCAACAAAAATACAAACAGCAGCTAAAACAGGTAATGTTTTAACACCTATAAGATACATTTGCTCTATTACTACTTTTAAAGGTATTTTAGTGCTAAATAAGACACTAATAATCTTCAAGACAAAACGATTCATTTTGCCAAGCTCTGCCAAAAAGTTAATAAAAGAGTTTGTTACTCTTGCTAACACTTGCTTTTGTATTACTTTCTATAAATTATAGATACTTAGAATATTAATCTAAATAGTATTTTATCATGTGATAGTATTTACTTAGATTATAAAATCTAAACTTTTGTTTAGGAATAAAAAATAATCTATATAACATATCTAATTAATAACAATAAAAAAATGTTTTTTTATTGTTATAAAAACAAAAATATAATATAATAAATTAGAATCTTGATTAGTTTCTAGTTTATATTTTATTTCAAGGTGTTACAAATTGGAAGTCGTTATTTTATTTATTAAAATACTATCAGTAATAAGTGTATGGGTTTTATCTAGTATGATTCCAGCATTTTATATAGCAAAAAACATTAATATTAAAAATTTAGGTTCAATATCTTTAATAGTCTCTATAACCATAATATTTATTTTAAGCTATATAAATGATGCTTTTGGTATTATAGCATTTATGTATTTATATCCATTCAATACGATTTTATTTAAGACTTTATCATTTAAAGGTAATATTTCTAAAATTGAAAGTATAATTTCTATGTTTTTTATTTTAAAAAAGCCTTTAAGTACATTTATAGAAAACTCAATAAAAAGAAATATTTAATTTATAAAAAAGAGAGGTATAAGTTTAATGAGAGAGCAAATTTCACAATTAGGCGTATTTTTTACGATTATGGGAGCAGGATCTTTTATATTAAATTTAATTGGTTTTCAATTTAAGTTATTAATATGGATTGATCATTGGGGAACGTCAACTGGATTTTTAATAAGAATAGGTCTTATTATTGTTGGTGCAATACTATTTTTTGTAACTTTAAAACCATCAGAACAAAGTACTTAACAGTAGTTTTTATTGTTTTTAGAGAGAGTAATTTTAAAATTTTTTCTCTCTAGTTTTCATAATCTAATAAAAACTAAGTTTTGCTTATCATTAGTTTTGATTTATTAGAAATTAACTCATAATCATTAGCATATTCTTTTTTTATATTATTATTTTCGTCTAAAAGCCATTTCATAGCATTATTTTCAGGAACTTTTATTTTTTCACGACTTCTATAAGTTTTAAAAATAATATCCCAGATTGGTGATGTCACTCCGTGATTAAACCTCGGATTAGAAAAGTGATGATAAGCATGATGTTTTCTTATAAACCTTGCATAAAAATTTTTGGGTTCATGAGTATGTATTCTTCTATGTATAACTTCATAAGTAAGATAGGTAAACAAAAAACTAAGGGTGAATATACTACCATATAGAAAACCTGATGTTAAAGAAATGATTATATAAATAAAAGGTACAACTTTCAATGTAGCAAAAGCTTTTTTCCAATTTTCTGGATAATAAGAAGCGTTAATATGATGAGCTAAATGTTCTCTTGAAAATTCATTTTTACCTTTAGCTTTATGTCCATACCAGTTATGTAGTGCATATTCAGAAAAAGACCAGAATAGAGAACCTAAAAAACAAAATAATAAACTTTTTAATAACATTTTATCTCCAATCTAATTTAAAAATAAACCCATAAAATTAAAATAATACTAACAAAACTCTCTATCGAATTTTATTTGATAAAAAACTCCTAGGTATTCGTAATACTAATAAATTTATTGTCACTTAAATATTTCTCTGCTTTATTAAAATTTTCTTCAGATAATCCCCAACCTATAAGTAAAGATTTAGTAGCATTTTTTCTTAAAGATTCTACATTGAAAAAATTAGAATCTATCCTTGAAAGCTTTTTTAATTGTAAAATACCTTGTAAAGATGAGATATATACTAAAACTAATTCTAATACATTATTCGAATGTAGTTGTTTATTATTAATAGCTTCTGAAAAGATTGCTATAAGTTTAAAAAACAAAATTTTAAAGCTATTAAATACTTTTGCACTTTCAACTTCATTTACTAAAACCTTAGGATCAGACATTAAATTTGTCAAAAAGCTAAATTTAACAGGACTTTCTAAAGAGTATTTTCCTAATAACTCTGAAACTAAAATTATCAATAAAATTGGTTTTAATTCATTTTGATTAAGAATCAGAGCAACATTATTATTTACTTCATCAAATAAATTACTAAATTCTTCTATACATCTTCGTTGAATATCAGAAATAATTTCATCTTTTGAAGAATAATATCTATATAATGCACCTGCTGTAAAATCTAATTTATTTGCAAGGTTTTGCATAGTTAGATATTCAGCTCCTTGATTAATCACTATATTAATTGCCATATCAAGTATTTTTTCAAACTGAGCTTTACGCCTTCTATTTTTTGGTAGTTCTTCATTATTTTTGTAAATCATGTTTATATTGTAAATGGTATTTACTTTTTTGTCAAAGCTTATTTCAAGTTATTGAGTAAAAAGATAATTAAGAGAAGAAATGAGAAGAAAAGAAGTAAAAAGTGACAAGACAAAAGTGGTAAATAAATTTTTAAAAATGTACTATTAATTTTTTTGACTACCCATTAAGTTAAAATCTGCCTTTTCGCAAGGTTTAGGCAAAGTTTTAATGTATTATATGAAAATAATTCTTTAGCAGGAATTATTGCTCCTTGTAGAGAAACAATCTTTTCTCCTAATTCTTTCATAGAATCAATGTTATTAACTATTGAATTTGCAACCACTTCGTTTGTAGTTAAAAAAACTGCAGTTTTTATAAAAAAATAAATAGGGTTAAATTCTTTAAAAACTTCATTTTGGTAATTAATGAGAAAATCTTTTGAATAATTATTAGTTTTTAGTGATTCAATTATATATCTTGACGCTATTTTAGATGTTTTAAAAGCTCTATACATACCCTCTCCAGTAATTGGATCTATAAAGCCTGTAGAGTCTCCTATAAATAGAACTCTATCGTCAACTAAACTTTTAATACTATACTTATTAAGATTGATTCCTTTTAACTTAGTTTCTAAACTTGATTTATCAATTCTATTTTTTATAAACTCTGATTGCTTTAATAAATCAAAATATGAGCTTGTATTAATCTTTTTTGTGTTAAAATCTTCATTATTAATAACAACAGCAATTGAGGCTGTATCATCTTTTTGTTTACTAACAAGATATTGTAATTTATTTGATTTTATTTCTAACTCTATACTATTATTTAAATCTTTGACATTATCTAATGTAGCTACATAAACATACCTATTTGATTCTTTACTAGAAGTATACATATTTAACAATTTAGCTGTTGTAGAATATCTTCCATCAGCACCAACTAATAAACTTGATGTAAATTGATAATTTTCGCCTTTATTAATACAATCAACTATTACAAACTCTTTTTCTATATTGATCTTATCTAAGTTAAAAGACTCCAAAACAGTGATATTTGGCTTTCTCTTTGCCTGATCTATTAAAGTTTTATCTAATACAGTTCTAGGAATTGCATAACCATATTTATTATTAGGATATAAAACTGTAGAGGCTTTTAAATTTGGAGCTTTAAATGTTACACCAAATATCTTTTCAACATTATTTTCAATAAAAATTTTTTCTAAACCTATTTCATTAATAATATCTATAGCACCAGGGCTTAGACACTCACCACAGATTTTATCTCTTGGAAAACTTGATTTATCTATAATTAATATTTTAATATTTTCTGGTAATAACAAAGCTAAAGAAGAACCCGCAGGACCTCCTCCAATTATTATTAAATCAAAGTCTGTTTTACTCATAATTATATAATTATACTCACTGCTATCAATTCTTGAATATAAAATTATGTCAATGTGAGCCAGTCGATTATAAAAATGTGACCTATATCATGAAAAGCAGTAATAGACGGTATTTTAACCAATATTTAATAAAAAAGCACGAATGTTTTTAGTCTAACTTATCTATCTTATTAATTAATTAAAGAACGAATCTTTAAAAAGTAAAAAAATAAGAGAGTAAAAGTATGATTAGCCAAATGATAAATGAAACAGATCTTAGATCTAAATTTAATGAGCTAAATAAAAGTAAGTTGACAATTAAGGCTAACAATTTTAAAGAAAGAATTGCTGATGAGAAAACTCTTGAACTTAAAGTACTTATAGAAGATAAATCAAACTCTGAAGAAATAAAATTAAAAGCAAATGATTTTAAAGAAAGAATTTCAGATACAAAGACTTTAGAGATAAAGACTCTAGTTTCTGATAAATCCTCAGAATTACCAACAAAGTTAAAAGCTGATAACTTTAGAGATAAATTATTATTTTCAGAATCTAAAAATTTAAAGAGTAGTAATATTGAAGTTAAGCAGGTTAAATTCGATTTTACTAATGAAAAAGATACTAATAATGAAAAAACGCCTGATTATATACAAGTTAATATAGATAAAGCTAAGAATGATATTAAAGAAGATATTTCAACAGAAAAACCTAAAAAAACAGGTCAAGTTATTAATTTATCAGGTGAAAAATTATTAAGTTTAACAGAGTCTTTAACTGCAGTTGAAAAAGCATCTTTATTAAGCAAGAGTGGATTAAAGGAAATAGATCAGATTATTGGAAAAGTTGTAGGAGGAGAACCACTTAATTTAAGTGAATTAAATCAATTAAAAAAATTTAGTGACTTAATCATTGAAAATTCTGATAAATTAGGAATAAAAAAAGAAGTTTTTGTTGAGTTAAATAAACTCATTACAGGTGTTCAAGTCGCTACTGAAAAATATGATATTAAGAAAAAAGAGTTTATGAAAAATACAGAAATAGTTAATCAAAAACTTGATAGTTTAGTTCAAATTATTTCAGATCCAAGCTTAAAACTAGATTCAAATTTTGTTGAAATGTTACAACTTTTAAGACAAAGATATAAAGGAATTATTGCTTCTGGTAATCCTGCATTAATTGCTATGTTTTCAACATATATAGACAAAGTAATTAAAACTGTAGAAGACATTAAGTCAGGAAAACAAACAGATCCTACAATATTTAGAAAATTACATAATGATTACGATAAGTTTGTTGATACATTATTTAAATATTTGAGTGAAAATAAAGTTCCATCTAAAGATGAAATTAAACAATATATGGGTGAGTTAGCAGATTCATTTATAGATATGCTTAATAATGATTTTTTACCTGATGTGAAAACTGATAATAAAAATAATAATTCTAGTTATTTATCAAATATGAAGGATATGATGAAGATGACCTCTAATGAAATATCTTCAATGTCTAAGGTTTCATTATCTAGTGTTAGAAAAGCAATGGAAAATGATAAAGTTTTCCAAGCAATGTCTGATATGTCAAATAGTATTAAATCCTTAAAAATTAGTTTTGATGAGTTAAACCAAGCAAGAAAAGAATTAGAAGAAGCTAATAAAAAATTAATTTCTTTTATAAGTTCAAAAGAATTTAAAGCTGAACTTTCAAAAGTTTCAAATGGTAATGATTTATTATCAAGAGTTATATCTGATGCAGTAAGAGAGTCAATAGAAAAAGCTGAGGAACTAGAAGATTTACTTAATCTTGAAATAGATACAAATGATATACCAACAATAGTAGACTTATTGCAAAAATTTAGGGATATAATTTCAAAGCTTGATGTAGATCTAAAGAAAATTCAACAAGAAGAAGAAGCAAGTAAAAATATTGATAAAAATTATCTAAATTCTGTAAAAGAGAATAAGGACAGACAAGAAAAACTTGATGAAAGAAAGGCAGACGCTTTAAAAGCCTCATTAAAAGCTAATAAAGAAAAATTTGCTATAAGATAAAACCTTGTATCTAGTTAAAAAGATTGTTAAAATATTCTTAACTTTTGATATGATTTGATTTGGTAAAAATATGAATTTTAAAAGCTCATTCAAAAAAATAACTTTATCTTTATTATCGCTTTCTGCAATATTAAGTGCTTGTAGTTCTCCTAATGGCAATACTTCTAATGATTCTGTAAAAGCAAACTACTTGGCAGGATTTGAAAAATATATAACATATCAAAATGAATTTCATTGGGGTGTTTCTACTGCTGGTCATCAGTCAGAAGGTTATGATAATACAAGTATCTGGCATCAGTGGGAACAAGACGGAAAAACAATACATCAAAATCCAAAAGGTGTTGACTTTCTTAATAAATATAAAGAAGACGTAGCATTAGCCAAAGATTTAGGTGCTAATGGATTTAGATTTAGTATAGAGTGGAGCCGTATTGAGCCAAGAAATGGATATTTTGATCCACAAGGTATTCAATTCTATAGAAATTTAATTAATGAAATAAAATCAAAAGGAATGATACCTCTAGTTACTCTTGTACACTTTAATTACCCTCAATGGATTATAAATGAAGGTAAATCTAGTAGAAAAGGAGTTGAAGCACCTGAATTTGTTGATTATTTTTTAAGGTATACAGATAAAGTTGTTAGAGAGTTTGGAAATGATGTTAAGTATTGGATAACATTTAATGAACCAAATATATGGATACCAGGAGCATATTTACTAGGACAAACTCCACCAGGTAGAAAAAATCCTTTTGCGACTGTAAGAGCAACATGGAATTTATTAAAAGCCCACTCTAAAGCTTATGACTTAATACATCAACTAGATATAGATGCAATGGTATCATCAAATGTATTCTATATTTTACCAAAACCATTTGGTGCGGTTACTCCTGCTCCTAGTACATTTCAGGCAAAACCTAAAGTTTTAGATGATAAAAATATTTTAGATACAGATTGGTTTTATGAATCAATTAGTACAGGTAATGTTGCTGTAAATCCTCAAGCTATTTATGAAGGTGAAGTTCAAGCTAATTCAAATCAAAGCTTAACATTAGCTCAAGAATTATCTAAAACAGATTCAAGAAATAGACCAAAGACAGATAGTATTAATTCTCAAACTGACTCTCAAGTTTCTTGGTTAAAAAAGTTTGATTATGTAGCATTTGATTACTATTATAGATTTAGAAATATTAACCAAGTTATGAATTTAACAAAGCCTTGGTTAATGGAAATTTATCCTCAAGGTCTTTATGATGCTTTAATGTATTATCATCGAAAATATAATAAACCTATTATTATTGCAGAAAATGGAATAGGTACTGAAGATTTAAAGCCTAGGAATGATAGATGGACAAGAGAAGCTGCACTTGTTGAACACGTTAAGGCAATGAAAAAAGCAATGGCAGATGGAGCAAATGTACTAGGATATTATCATTGGTCTCTTACTGATAATTATGAATGGGGAACTTTTACATCTAGATTTGGTCTTTATAGTGTTGATGCAATTAATGATCCAGAAATGAAAAGAATTCCAACACCTTCAGTGGATGTTTATAAAGAAGTCATAAAAAATAATGGTGTAACTCAAGATTTAATGACAAAGTATAAAGCACCAAATTAAAAGGAATAAAAAAATGAGAATACTTAAAGATGATACTTTAGCTGTTGTTATAGATATACAAGAAAGATTATTTCCTCATATTTATGAACATGATAAATTATTAGAAAATTGTATAAAGTTAATTTCAGGCTTACAAACACTTGAAATACCTTTAGTAATAACAGAACAATATACAAAAGGTTTAGGTTTTACATTAGAACCAATTATTAAGCAATTAGAAAATAGTTATAAGCCAATAGAAAAAATAGATTTTAGCTGTTACGGCTCAGAAGACTTTGCTCAAATATTAAAAAAATATAATAAAAGAAATATCATTATCTTTGGTATTGAAACTCATGTTTGTGTGTTACAGACCACTTTAGATTTATTGGAAAATGGCTATAATCCTATAATTATAGAAGATTGTGTATCATCTAGAAAAATTAATGATAAAAATATTGCAATAAACAGAATGAGGCAAGAAGGAGCAATAATATCATCATTAGAATCAATTCTTTTTGAGTTATGTCGTAAAGCAGGAAGTGATAATTTTAAATCAATTTCTAAACTTGTAAAATAATATTAAACCTAAACTTTAAGTTTTTAATTTTTAAAAACTGAAATGTTGTGTATAACAAAAACTACATGATATAATCAATGAGATAAGATTAATTTTCACGTTGAAATCATAGAAAAATTATTAACCGTTATTTTTATTTAGGGAGGTTAACAACTTATGTGTGTTGGTGGTATAAGAGGGCCGATGCCGACTCCTCAAACCCAGCAAGCTGCTCCAACTCAGCAAAAGCAGGAAACTCAGCAAACTCAACAAGCTAAGGCAAGTAAAGAAACGTTTAATAATACAAAAGTTCAAGTAAAATTGCCAACAACAAATGTTAATGCAATGACTCAGCTTAAGTCTCAAGACCAAATGATGCTTATGAGAATGAGTCAAGAAAAAACCATTGGTAAATTATCTGAAAACCTTAAAGGTGCAAAAATGACCCTTAAAACAGATGTTTTACCAAAAGCAATAATTGGAGCAGGACAATCTATTCCTCCTGCTGCAATGAGAGCAATGGTTGCAACAAGAGGGAGTCTTTTTGCAGGTCGTGCATTTGAAGTAAGTCTTGGTAAAGAAAGCTCAACTCTTTCATTTAGAATAGGTGGTAAATCCTTCAATGTATCTGTTGCAAGTAAACTAAAGAAAAATGCAAAACGTAATGAACAAGAAAATGAAGAAGATGAATTAGAAGAAGATTTATAAAATCAAAAGAGCTATTTAAAAGTAGTTCCTTTGAATATTTTAGTTTATATTAATTACTTTTATTGAGGTTAGATTTAAATGCAAAATAATGCTCCTGTTCCTACTGATCCGCAAGGTGGAGCACCTGTCGATCCTAAACTGGCAAAACAAAAAAAGAAAGAAGAAGCAGAAAGACTAAAAAAACAACAACAAGAAAAAAGAAGACAAGTTGAATTAAATATGCAACTTGGTACATATTCTCGTACTCTTGTAACTTCAGTAATGGATACAGGAACAATGATGAAAATGGCTTGTAACACATTAAAATCAATGCTTCAATGTGATCACGTTGCTATAGCTATGTTTGAAGAACATCCAGAAATTAGACAAGCTGTTTTATGTTTAGGTAAAGCTGAAAGTAATCTTCCTAAACTACCTCCTCCTCCACAACCTAAGAAAAAAGATGATGATGATAAACCAAAAATAAAAAGAATGATGGTTGGTGATGAGGTTATTGAAATTGTTGAAAAACCAGTAAAGAAAAAAGAAGAAGAAAAGGATAAAGAACCTGAGAAACCAAAACCAATGTTTCCTGTTCCTCCAAAAGAGCCACCAAAACCAGGTACATTACCAAGATTAGAATATATTATCTGGGATTTTCCTTTAATGTATAAAATGAAGGAAATTAAGCAACCTGCTATGATTCCAGATCCATCTAAATTTCCAGATCCAGAGTTAGTAAAATTTGCAGGAATTTATATGATAAAGTCTGTACTTTTTGTTCCTTTAATGCAAGGAACTGGAGCAGAAGATGATGAGGTTACAGGTGTACTTGCTGCCATAAACGTCAATGAACCTAAAGTATTCACTCAAACTGAAATAAATTTTGCACAAAAAGTTATTCAAGCTTTAATTAAAGCTGTTGTTACAGCTCCACCAGATTTGCCTGTTAATGTTAAAAAAGTTATCACATCTATATCTAAGGATGAAGCATCTGACAGATTAGTTGAATTTTATAGTGGTTTATTAGATGATATCTTTGATTTAATAGCTTATGAAATGGAAGAAGAATGTCCTCCAAAAATTTTACAAATGATCGAAGAATATCAAAAACCTAATCATGAAGAATCAAGATTAAGAAAGATTTGGTTCCAAATTAATGAATTAGTTAGAGCAGAAGGAAAGCTTGGTAATATTGCTAAACGAGCTTTACATGATCATTTCTTACAAGTATCAGAGTTTACAAAAGCAAAAAATGGAAATATGCCTAAAGGTTTTAAAAATTTAAATGCATATATAAGAAAAAACTTAAAATATGAAGACATTAAAGGTCTTTTTGATGATGAAGCAATGGAAGGATTAGTTGATGGTCTAGAAGATCAAATTGATAATGCTTTAAGAGGTAATGCTTTATTTACAGATAAAGAAAAAGCTGTTTTAATTAATGACGTAGAACAAGCTAATATGCTTTTAAACTATATTTCAGCACCTGCAACACTTGACTTTAGAAATCATATAAAAAGTGCAATGGAAGAAGTTACTGATTGCCCAGAAGAAGTTGATAAAGATGCCGTATTAACAGAAATGGCATATCATGGTATAGCTGAAATTTCTAAAGCAGTATGTCAGGATTTAGTTGAAAGAGCATTATTCGAGATACCACAATATCTTGAACAACCTCAAGAAAGACAAGCAGAGCAAAGTGAGGCTCTTGTATCTCATTTTCATGTTAAAATAATGTCAAACCTTATTACAGGTTTAAAAGGTAAAAAAAGTGTTTGGATTAACCATGTATCACATGAAATTAAAGAAAGAGCAAAAGAAGCAGCAAAAAAACGTGCAGTACTGGTCGGAAGATTAAAAAATGATGTACAAGAAGAGGAAGAATATTAATATAGTTTATGTTATACCATCAAGTAATAGATATAGGTGCTTATATACTTTTCCTAGATGAAAAGCCTATTGAGCCAAAAGCTGCAAGAATTATACTTACAGGAACTGAAGATAAACTAGTTTCTGTTGGTTTTAATGTTGATTTTCGACTAAGAGATCTAAAAGCTCATATTTCTAATATTTTAAAGAGATCAATAGCTATATCAGAAGAAATGGTTGAATGGTTTTTTGAGCATTTACCTATTACTAGAACTGTATCAACATCATTTAACCTTAATAAAGATATGTTCAAAAATCTTGAGGATAAATATTACTCTTGTGAAACCATTGACCAATTTTTAAGAGTAAAAACTGATGCAAGTTCCATTGTTAGTCCTTTATTAAATTTAGATTTTTATGAATTAGTAGGTCTTGAAATTGTATCAGATAATGAAGATGAAGATGCATTTAAAGATGACTATATGAATACAGGAAGTGGTGAGCAAAGCGATACAATGTTTGCTTACTTTGGTGTTATTTCAAGATTAATATTTGTACAAATGGCGGCAGCTCTTAAAGGAGCTTTATTTGAGTTATTTAGTGCAAAAAGATAAAATAGGTATTTTTTAAATGAAAAAAATTTTATTATTATCGTTATTACTTATATATTCATGTTCTAGTAATACTCCTAGTCAACCAAATAATAATAATCAGGTAAATAATAATACAAGTCAAAGTAAAGACAAACAAACAAATAATTTTTCCTCGAATGAAATTGCTGGTTTAAAATTTAATAAAGTATCAGATCAAAATGTTAATTTAATAAATAATCAACAAAAATCACAAGGTAAATCAGGTTCTGTTTCAAATAGTGCTGCTCCTTTAGCTCCAAGCTCAGATATGGTTTCTAGACAAGGTGTTTCTGCTCCAGAAATGTCTAGAATAGGTAAACCAGATATATATGGAGGATATTTTAACTCACAAAACCCTTTTGAAGAGTATATTATGATAGATTATCAAGAAGCAAAAACAAAAGGCTCAAATGGAAGCTTTTTAGAGTCTTATAATTCTATAGTAAAGCCAATTATCAAAGAATGGACAAATGATTATAAATCTACATATATTTATGGAAATATAAATGATAATAATCAAAATAATGATGTAAATATTAATGGTTTTCCATATACATGGCAATATACATATGTTTCACCTTCAAAAAAAGAAGTTTATAGTATCTTAATTTCTAGTAAGGAAACTTTAGTTTTAAGACAAAAATGGGTTCTTAAAAATTTTATTGATACTAATATTAAGATTGATAGTGTTAGAGCAATAAAGATATTTTCAGATAAAGTAAAGGACAAAAACTATAATTCTGAATATGATAATAATAATCTAAGTCCAAATTCTAAACCCATGTTTGAAATACCAGATAATACTTACTGGACTTTTTATTTAAGTCAAGAGAAAGATTATTTAGTTTGGAATATTAATACAAATTATATTTATCCAACAATTCCCCCTATTCAAAATGGACAATCATATACTAATACTTGGTATTCAGGAGGATTTGCAAGAATAAATGCTGAAACAGGCGAGATAATTTCAATGTCAAGACCTGTAAAATACTCTGAAGTAATACAAAACTCTGGAACTACAGAATGTAATGAGAATGGATGTTCTTCATCAGGTAGTATAGGAGCTCCTACTATTGGAGCAACAGTAGATTAATGAACTTTATTAACGATAACTTAGATATTGACAAAATCAAAGAAGATTTTAAAAAGAAATCTTATATAAAGATAGAAAATTTTTTAAATAAAGAAGTTGCTGAATCTGTTTATCAAGGTCTTAAAGATATAAGTAATAGGGGTTTATGGTATCAAGCTAATCATGGAAATCCTAAATTTTATAATCCAGATTTACCATTTCATGAATCAAATGTATTTCATTATAGTTTTAGATATGAGATGTATCCTTTAAAGAACTATACTATAGATGGTATGATGAAAAATAATATATCAAGAAGAGATATTGATAAATTAGATAAAATATTAAAAAATCCTGAAATGGAATTAAAATATAACCATATACTTAGAGAAATTGGTGATTTTTTAAACTCAGACTTTATGCATGATTTAATTAGCTCTATTACTGATAATCCATTAACAAAAAATGAAATTTTGTGCTTTGCATCAAGATTTACACAAGACGATTTTTTAGCTTCTCATAATGATAGTACCTATGATATGAGTTCACCTAGAAGAGTTGCTTTTGTTCTTAATATGACAAAAGATTGGTTAATACATTGGGGTGGAAATTTAGTTATATTAGATAATCATGAAGATAAAATATTAGAAGCATTTCTACCTCTTTTTAATAATTTATTTTTATTTAATGTGCCTCTCAGACACGCAGTTTTACCTGTATCTTGTTATTGTCAATCAGAAAGATTTGCTATAACAGGTTGGTATCAGAATAAGTATGATAATAACTATCATTGATTTTGATAAATAATAATTAACAAGAGTAAAAAGTAATAATTGAAAAGTGAAAAGACAAGAGAAGTTGTAGCAACCCTTGCGGTTGCCCTTAGAGGGATGAGTGAGAAGAAAAGAGTATTTTAGTAACAATGCTACAGATAAATATTTTTTGCAAACCAATTCCTTTTAAGTATAACCACAGAAAACACAGAAGATTTTTCCTAGCTTCTTGAAGTAATTATATAACCTAAGTTGCTATATACAAAAAATTTCCTAAAATATTTATATATAATAAAATTTTTAGGAAAATAAAATGCATATTGAGACATTATACACATTAATAGATGAATTTTTAAAAATATTAGTTCATAAAGAAGAAAAAAATAGAAAACTATCAGATGCAGAAGTTATTTTTGTATATATAATGTCTTTTGAATCTTTTGGAGGCAATTATAGTAAAGCTTTAAATTATCTAGTTCAAGGTAATCATATAAAATATAAACTGAGTAAATCAAGATTTTCAAGGAGATTATATAAAATAAAAGATATAATAGAACAAATATTTGAAATATTATCATGTTTTGCAAAAAATAATTGTTCGATATATCAATTAGATTCATTTCCTGTTAAAGTTTGCCACAATATAAGAATACAAAGAGCTAATATTTTAAAAGGTAAAGAGTTTAGAGGATATAATTCATCTAAGAAAGAGTATTTTTATGGTTTTAAAGTTCAAGTTATAACATCTGATAGTGGTTATATTATAGAGTTTAACTTTTGTCCAGGTAGTTATCATGATATGTCTGCTTTTGATATTTTAGATTTTAATTTACCTGAAAATTCAGAATTATTAACAGATAAAGCTTATAATGATTACAATTTGGAGGAAATATTATTAGAACATCATAAAATTCGTTTGTTACCAATAAGAAAAAGAATTCTAAGAAAGAAGATAATAATATTTGTGCTAATTACTATAGACAAACAAAAAGACATATTATTGAAAATATTTTTAGTTTAACTGATAGGCTTTTACCTAAAAAAGTTCACGCTACTAATATTCAAGGATTTTTAATGAAAATATCTGGTTTTATATTTGCTTATAATATCTCTCTATTCTTAAAGATAGCAACTTAGGTTATATAGTAACCTGAATATATCACAAAATTTCTGTTTATTTATTCTATAGAAACAATTAAACTTAAGTATATAAAATAATTAAGTTGAAGTTCATTTAAAAATAAAAATCTAATATAATTCTTATTTGTATTTAATTTATTTTTTAGGATAGTTTTTTATGTGTGGAATAGTAGGATATATAGGATTTCAATTAGCAACAGAAATAGTATTAGAAGGCTTAAAAAGATTAGAGTATAGAGGTTATGATTCTGCTGGAGTTGCTGTAATTCCACAAAAAGGTGAAATGATTCTCAGGAGAGAAATAGGAAAACTTAATAACCTAATTAAAGATATTAATATAAACCCAATTGTTGGTAATATAGGAATGGGTCATACAAGATGGGCAACACATGGAAGACCTACTGTATATAATGCTCATCCTCATAGTGATGAAAGTGGAAAAATTGTTGTTGTTCATAATGGAATTATTGAAAATTATCTTCAATTAA
Organism: Candidatus Sericytochromatia bacterium; assembly: GCA_046328075.1. Lineage (GTDB taxonomy): Bacteria > Cyanobacteriota > Sericytochromatia > UBA7694 > JACMQJ01 > JAXLXG01. Next base: position 10,730 of record JAXLXG010000042.1, on the reverse strand, counting down.
AAGAAAAATTAAAAGATAAATATGAATTTAAATCAGATACAGACACAGAAGTTATTGCACACTTAATAAGAGATAATTATAAAGGAGATTTATATAAAGCGGTTCATGACTCATTACAACAAGTCACAGGAGCTTATGCTATTGTTGCTTTGCATGCAGACCATCCCGATTATTTTGTTGCAGCTAAAACAGCAAGTCCTTTAATTGTTGGTTTAGGTGAAAATGAAAATTTTGTTGCTTCTGACGTTCCTGCAATTTTAAATCATACAAGAGATATTGTTTATTTAGAAGATAGAGAAATTGCTGTTGTTTATAATAATCATGTTGATTTTTATAATCTAGATGGAGAAAAATTAACTAAGAATCCGACAAAAATTTCATGGAATATAGCTACTGCTGAAAAAGGTGGTTATGAACATTTTATGCTTAAAGAAATTCATGAACAACCAAACTCTATTGCTCAAGCTTTAGCAGGTAGAGTTTCTGAATCAGAAGGTAAATTATATCTTGATGATCTTGGTTTAGACTCAAATCTTTTAAAAGATATAAATAGAATCTCGATTATAGCTTGTGGAACTTCATATTATGCAGGTCTTGTTGGTAAATACTATATTGAAAAAATGGCAAAGATTCCTGTTGATGTTGATTTAGCTTCAGAGTTTAGATATAGAGAACCTTTTGTTGATAATAAAACCTTAGTTATTGCAATAAGTCAATCTGGAGAAACTGCTGATACTTTAGCTGCTGTTAAATTGTCTAAAGAGTTAGGGGCAAAGACTGTTGGTATTTTAAATGTAATAGGTTCTGCAATAAGTAGAGAAACTATAGGTAATTTATATATTCATTGTGGACCTGAAATTGGTGTTGCATCAACAAAAGCATTTACTTCAACTATAGTTTGTATGTATATGATGGCATTATATCTAGCACAAATAAAGGAAAGTGTAAGCATTGAATTTTTAAAAGATAGTATTCATTCCTTGAAAACCTTACCTAGTATTATAGAAAGAGTATTTGATATTAAAGATGAAATAAAAAATATCGCTAAAAATCTTGCAAACTATAATCATTGTCTATTTTTAGGTAGAAATTATAATTTTCCTATTGCTCTTGAAGGAGCCTTAAAGTTAAAAGAACTTTCATATATACACGCTGAAGGTTATGCCGCAGGTGAGATGAAACATGGCCCAATTGCACTTATTGATAAAAATATGCCTGTTGTTTCCATAGTTACTGAGTCGTTAACATATGAAAAAGTTCTAAGTAATATAAAAGAAGTCAAAGCAAGAGATGCAATAGCAATAGCAATTGCTTCAGAAGGTGATATCCTACTTAAAGAACACGTAGACTATGTAATTTATGTACCTAAAGTAAAAGAAGAATTATCTCCAATTGTTAATGTTGTCCCACTTCAATTACTGGCATATTATGTTTCTCTTAGAAAAGGTTGCGATGTAGATCAACCAAGAAATTTAGCCAAGTCAGTTACTGTTGAATAAAATTAAAAACTATTAAACTTTTTTTAGATATATATATTTGTTATTATATTTTTGATATTATATATATTATCAGATTATAAAACTTTAAGAGAAAAAAATGGGAACACTAACAGGTCATTTGTCTTTATATGCAACTCAATCATTAAAAGCTATTGATAATTGGATGAATGTTGCTCAAGGAAATATAGGCGGTTCATTAAGAACAGGCTTTAAAGAAGTTGAGTTAATGTATGGTGGTAATTTAACTCATGAATTAAGATCTGTTAGTCAAACAAAAAATGGAATACAAATTGCAGAGCAATCTCTAACTACAGGAAATACAAGAGTTAATTGGAGACAAGGAGAAATAATAGGTTCTACTCAAGATACTCATTTTGCAATTAATGGTGATGGGTTCTTTTTAGTTGTTGACCCTAAAGTAGCTTCTGTTGTTGGTTTTTTTACTGGTAGAGAAAATGGTGTTTATTTGACTAGACAAGGAGATTTTCACTTTGCAGAAGCAAAAGATTCTTCAGGTAATGTTATCGGTGGAGCAGGAAATCAAGTTTTAGTTAATAATGAAGGTATGGTTGTAATGGCCGACTTTTCTGATGGCCCAAATCCTGGTAATTCAGATAACATTTACAGATGGATGACACAAATTGAATTTAACCAAAATAAGCCATCTAATTGGAGACCAAGTGTTGTTCAACCAACTTATGATGCTCCAAATGTTAGAACTCAACCTGTAAATATTCTAGATTATGATGAATTAAAATATTCAAAATTTGGCTCAACTATCTTTCAAGCACCTACTTCAACCTGTATAAAAACTATTGTTAATGGAACTAATGGAAATTTAGATACAAGAAATATAGTTTCTCCTAATGCAAATGGTGAAACTATAGCAGCTTTTACACCTACTTCAAGACTTATAGAAAGTGCATTAGAAGCATCAAATGTAAAAGTAGAAAGAAATATAACTGAATTAGCATCAATGGGTAAAATCTATAATGGTTTTGTTCAATTAATTAAAGTCTATAACTCAAATCTTGACGAAGTTTTAGGCTTTATCAGATAGAAGAATAGACCATAGATTATATAGATAGAAAAGATTGGCATAGATTTCTAAAAAATAAAATTTTTTCACTTATTCTCTTTTCATTTTTTACTTCTTCTCTTATTATCTTCTTACTATAATCTAAGATTATGTATTATAATATTAAAAATTCTAATATTTATTGAATCAGGTGAAATTATGCAATCAACTATAGATCCTTCTAAAATAAAAAAGATAGCAATAAATACAGGTGGTGGAGATGCTCCAGGTCTTAACGCAGTAATAAGAGCTGCAACACTAGCTGCTATAAGACAAGGTTGGGAAGTTTATGGAATAAGACACGGATATAGAGGTCTAATAGATACTAATTATTTAGTTCAACTTACAAAAGATAAAGTAAGAGGTATAACACATCTAGGAGGAACTATTTTAGGTACTGCAAATAAAGGAGACCCTTTTAGTTATCCTGTTCCTAATAAAGATGGTGGTTTTGATTTAATTGATATTTCTGATAAAGTTGTTGAAAATTTTAAAAGATTAAAGTTTGATGCTCTAATTACTATTGGTGGTGACGGTTCACATCGTATTGCACATAAATTTATTCAAAAAGGAATACCTGTTATTGGAGTTCCTAAAACTATTGATAATGATATGATAGGAACAGAATTAACATTTGGTTTTGATACAGCAGTTATTACAGCAACAGAAGCTATTGATAAACTTCATTCAACAGCAGAATCTCATGAAAGAGTTATGGTTGTTGAGCTTATGGGTAGATATGCAGGTTGGTTAGCTTTAAACTCGGGTCTTGCTGGTTCTGCTCATGTAATATTAATTCCAGAAATTCCTTTTGATATTGAAAAAGTCTGTGAAAAAATATATGCAAGAGAAGCTGATGGCAGATACTATTCAATTATTGTATGTGCTGAAGGAGCATTTCCTATTGGTGGTGGAATGGTTACTCAAGATCATGAGATAGTTGGTAGACCTGAGCCATTATTAGGCGGTATTGCAAAATATGTTGCAAAAGAAGTTGAAAAAAGAACAGGTAAAGAAACTCGTTCTCTTGTATTAGGTCATTTACAAAGAGGAGGAAGCCCATCTCCATTTGATCGTTTACTTGGTTTAAGATTTGGTGCAGCAGCAATAAAAACACTTGTAGATGGAAAAATTAATGTTATGGTTGCTCTCGATCCACCTATTGTTAAAACAATACCTATAGAAGAAATAATTAAAAAGACAAAAACAGTTCCTCTTGACTGTGATTCAATACAAGCAGCAAGAGATTTGGGTGTTTGTTTAGGAGATTAAATTTAAAAATTTTAAACAAAAAAAATACCTATCTCATAGATAGGTATTTTTTTTATCTTCTTAAATTAAAACTTGTGGTTTAAACCTGTTCTGATTGTATAGAAACCATTTGTAGGTGTTGCACCTTGAACAGCTAAAATAGGGTTTGATAATTGACCTGTCAACATAAGTGAGGTTGAATTATCAAGTTGGATACCTAAATTAACAGCATGAGCTAATACATTTGTTCCACCTAACTGATCTTCAGTATATTGTGCAAGAACTGAATCAATACCTAACATTTTGTATTGATAACCAAGCATAATATTACCAGCTTCTTCAAGTTTACCAAATTTGATACCAGCAACAAAACCTAAAGCATTTTTCATTGCTTGATCTTTTAATGCTGCATCATTAGCACCAGCTTGTGCACCAGCACCTAAGTTATAGTATGCATCGCCATGAACAACAATTGGTAAATAAGCTGAAGGAAATAAACCTAACTTAACTGAACCACCAACTAATTGGAAGTTTGATATATATGATTTACTATCAGCACTAATAAGATTAGTATTTGGATTTAAGCTTAATGATTTACCAATTAAAGTATTAGGATTACTTACTTGATGGTAATTAGCACCTAATTTAAACATAAATGATTCTTCATTTCCAAAACCTAAACCTAAACCTAATGAACCCATTCCTGTTGTTCCACTATTAGCAGCTGTTTCCATTGGTGAAAATTTTCCTGCTCTAGGTGCTGTTAAATTTGTTCCAGTCATTGCTGAGTTAGCAACACCAAACATATTAAGAATTGAATAATCACCTAAAACTGAGAAGTAATTATATTTATCACCAAAGTTTAACTTTAAGTAAGCACCATCAAATGTTACATCGTCATCCCAAGCAAGTTCTGTTGTTTTCATAAATGGATTTGCATGACGACCAAATGTAAGATCTAACATACCATCCCAAGGTCTAGCAGCAACATATAATTGATCTAAATTAATACCAAACTTTGAGTTTAAGTTTCCAAGTGAAACAAATGCGTTAGTTATATCATTAGCTGATGAAGTACTAATTCTTGTTCCAAAAACAAAACCACCCATATTTTCACTTACTGCACCAAGTCTTAATCTTACTTGAGGGGAATTGCTAATTGCTCCAAACATATTTGCTTGAGGTGAAACCATCTCATATCTGAACGCAGCATCTCCTGTAAGTTTAACTTTAGGAAGCATTTCTTTAACCATATCTATTTGGTCTTTTGTATCATCAAGATCTTTTTGCATATCTTGTTGATCTTTTGCTAATCTTTTTAATTCAGTTTGAACATCTTCAAGTTCTGTCATGAATTCTTTTTTAAGTCTATCAAGATCTGCTCTTGAAAGACCTGGTTTTCCACCTTTAGCAATCATTTCTTCAACTCTGTCCATAACTTTATTTATTGCAGCAGCGAATTCATATCTTGTAAGGTTTCTATTTCCTCTAAATGTACCATCAGGGAAACCACCTAAAACACTGTACTCTTCATAAAGTCTTTTAATTGATGAATAAGCCCAATGATTTGGACTTACATCTGTAAAGCTCATTTGTCCTTCATCTTCAATTACAACATCTTTTTTTACATCAGAAGCAAAAGCAACTGAATTAAATTGTGTAACTGTAAAACCAGCTAAAAGAAGTGCGGACAATAACTTGTTAGTTTTCATACGTTTCATCTCCATTTCTATTACATTGATATTACAAATATAAATAATAGCTATCAAAATTAAGCTCTATATTATAAATTTCATTATTTTATAACATAAATATTAAGACAATAAAAATTAATTTTATTTATTCTTTATATTATATAAAATTAACTAAATTAGTTATTAACATATATTTAAGCAAAATTGGTTAAGAAAAACAATTGTTCAGAACTACTTAAACTAATAATTCCTCTCGCCTCACTTTTTATTTATTACTTTCGTGCTTAAATTATATATACATTTAAACTTTATATGTTAAAGTATTTAATATAGTTATTGCAACTATTTTATATATTAAATATATTTACAATTTACGGTTAAAGATGTGACTAATAACACTCCTAGAAGATCTGAGTTCATTCCTTTTAATAAATATAGTTATGATGATAATGAAAAAAAAGCTGTTTTAGAGGTTTTAGATTCAAGTTGGATAACTACTGGACCAAAAACCAAAGAATTTGAAAAAAAATTTTCAGAATATATAGGTTGTAAACATTCCATTGCATTAAATTCTTGTACTGCAGGATTACATATTGGTTTATTAGCTTATGGAATTGGTGTAGGTGATGAAGTTTTAGTTCCTGATATTACTTTTACTGCTACAGCAAATGTTGTAATTCATGTAGGAGCAAAACCAGTTCTAGTTGATATAAATCCGGAAACTTTAAACATATGTCTAAAAGATTTGAGAAGTAAAATAAACCCAAAAACTAAAGCTATAATACCTGTTCATCTTTCAGGTCAACCATGTGATATGGATGAGATTATAAAAATTGCTAATGAATATAATTTAAAAGTTATTGAAGATGCTGCTCATGCCACTGAATCTTGGTATAAAGGTAGAAAAATTGGAAATATAAGTGAATTAACTGCTTTTAGTTTTTATGCTACAAAAAATCTTTCTACAGCAGAAGGGGGAATGTTAACAACTAATAATGATGAATTAGCTGAAAAGCTCAGAGTCTTAAGCTTACATGGTCTTAGTAAAGATGCTTGGAAAAGATATTCAAATGAAGGTTATAAACATTATGATGTTGTTTTAGCTGGTTTTAAATATAATATGACTGATATTCAATCAGCTTTAGGATTAGAACAATTAAAAAAATTAAATGACTTTGCAAAAATAAGAAATTATCATAAAGAATTATATGATTCTCAATTAAAAGATATAGAAGAAATTGAGTTAGTAAAAGAAATAGAAGATATAGTTCATGCTAGGCACTTATACATAATAAAGTTAAAACTTGATAAATTAAAAATTACTCGAGATGAATTTATGAATTTAATGATAGGAGAAAATATAGGTGTTTCTGTACATTTTTTAGCAATACATAAATTTTCGTATTATAAAGAAACATTTAACTTAACTGACTTAGATTTCCCTAATGCTAGTAAAATTTCAGATTCTATAATTTCTTTACCTTTTTATCCTAAAATGACAGAATCTGAAATTAATTATGTCTGTAATAAAATAAAAGAGATTATAATAAGTGAAAAGAGAAGAAGGTAAAAGTTAAAAATTTAACTATTTTTCTTTATTAAATCTATGATAATATATAATCTAATTTTAGTTTTTAGGTTTACATAAATGAAAAAAAGTCTAATTTCTGCATTATTTTTGTCATATATTTTAACATCATGTGTTGTTCAGCCAGTTCAAAATAATGCTCCAACAAATAATAATACTAATAATAACTCTTTGAATAATAATAATAGTTCTTCAAGTTCTAGTAGGTCTAACTCTAATAACTCTACAAATAATAATGATAATTCATCGAATAACACAAACAATAGTAATACAGGTAATAATTCTAATAACTCATCAAGTAATTCAAATAATAATTCAGATAATTTTGCCCCTGATTATACAACAGAGGAAATTAAATCTAAAGAAAAAGAACAGGTTAAAACAACTGTAAATGTTATAGATGCAAAAACTGAACAGACTATTAATCAAAATATAGAAGTAACTGTTGTTGGTGAAGATAAAGATAAAGTTGAAAAAGCTGAGTTTATATCAAATACAGGACTTATTACTATTTTCTTAAAGAGAGGAGTTTTTCCTGAAGAAAACGATCCAATAAAAATTGATTTATTACTTGAAATTGAATCGTTTTCACCTGTAAGGCTTCCAGTAAATATTTTAAATAACTTAAAGCCACCTACAGATAAAACTTTAGTTAACTCCAATGAATTTTCAACTAAAATGGTAAATATAAATAATACCCCTGAAGGAATTACAACATCATCAGTAGAGGCAACTGCTGATAATAATGGAGAAGTAAAAGAAAATATTAATCTAAGTGTCACTGATTCTAAAGATGGCTTTAAAACTGATATTATTTTTGATAAAAATACTAAGTTTATTGATGATAAAGGTGTTCCTTTAACTGGGAAATTAAAATGTAGTGTTACATATTTTAATCCTAAATCTGAAAAGGCTTTAGAGCTTTTCCCAGGTGGACTAGATGTGACAGTTTCAAAAGATGGGGCTTTATCAAAAGGCTTTTTTATCTCAGGTGGACTAATAGATTTAAATGTTAAAGACTCAAATGGTCGTGAAGCAGAAGTAGTTACAAACCCAAATAATAAAACACCAGTGAGAGTTAATACACAAATACCTAGTGATATTACTAATCCTAATACAAATCAAACTATTCAACCAAATCAAACTATACCCTATTGGTCTTATAATAGTAAAAAAGGTACATGGGAATATTTAGGAGAAGCATTTATATTTGATAAAAATAAAATTAATGATATTAAAATTAATAAGTATTCAGTAACCTATTATCTTTCAAATATTGATAGAATATTTAATTTGGATTATTTTTTTAAATTTATTAATCTTGGAAGTTGTAATCAAAAGGTAAGATTTAAAATAAATCCAAAAGATAAAATATATCATGCAAGTTATTCAGATTATATAACATTAAGACCTGCCAAATATCTTATAGGCTCTAATTATTATTTTTTACAACCTTTAAACCATTTAACAGAGTTAACATTTGTCACAACTCCAGTAATTAATAATTTTGAACATGAAATAAATATTAGTTTTTCATACTTATCAAATAATAATAGATTATATATAAATAAGACAATTTATTATACTCCAAAATCAACATGTGACGTATTAGATATTTCCTTAGAGTTAAACAAAACTATTACAATTAATGAGCCTTCTTCTGGAGGTAGTTCTGGTGGTGGAGGTTCTACATTAGGCTCCCTAACAACAAGTGGACCTATAGGAACTGGTGGACTATAATTTCTTTTAAAATGTAGATTAGAAATAATATCTAATCTACATTTAAGTTTTTATTCTAAAGTAACAGCAGTACCATTCGCACTTACCATCATCATTGAAGTCCCTTGTCCACCAATAGTTTCATAGTCAAGATCTACCCCTACTATTGCATTTGCTCCAAAATCTTTTGCTTGGTCAATCATTTCTTTTACGGCAATATCTTTTGCTTTTCTTAATTCTGATTCATAAGAAGCAGAACGACCACCAATAATATCTCTAATACTAGCAAAAAAATCTTTAAAAATATTAGCTCCAAGTATTGCTTCACCTGCAACCAAACCATGATATTTTACAATTCTTCTACCTTCAATATTATCTGTTGTTGAAATAAGCATTTAAAACTCCATTAATTCAAAAAAATTAATAATAGAGACAATTATACATGAATAGAATACAAATTCAATATATACTTAAAAGTAATTGGTTTGCAAAAAATATTTATCTGTAGCGTTGTTACTGAAATACTCTTGTCTTTTTACTTATTGTCTTCTCACTTTTTACTATTGTTGCTTATTATCTAAGGTAGAAAATCATCTATATTATGGATAATATATAAGCCTGTAAATATTTTAGAGTCGATAGAAAAACCTTCTTGTTGTTTTGTTTTTATCCAAGAATTTATATTTTTTAAATCAACTTCATGAACAATTATATTTTCACCATCTACTCCACCGCCTTCTGTTACTTTAGCTATGTTCTCAGCCCAGATATATGAAACTTTTTCACTGGTTAAACCTGCTGACACTGGTGTTTCGAATAGATAAAACATATTTTCAGCTTTGTATCCTGTTTCTTCTTCTAATTCTCTATTTGCTGCTAACTCTATCTTTTCCTCTGAATCTGTATCACCAACTAAACCTGCTGGAAATTCAATAAGTTTATTATTTATTGCTTTTCTATATTGTTCTACTAAAACCACTTTATTTTCCTTAGTCACAGGAATTATAATTACAACTCCTGAACAATTTACCCTTTCTACATATTCCCATGTATTATCATTAACCATTCTTAGATATTTACCCTGATATTTAACTTCTTTAGACATTTTTACTCCTTATTATTGATGTATATGTAAATTTGGATTATGTTCATATTCAGAATCAATTTTAACTAAATTATCAATCTTTTGATATTTAGATACAAGATATTTAGTTAAATCAATATTCAAATTTTTCATTGCTTCTAGTATTTCTTTTTCTGCTTGATTATACTTTATCTTATTTTCTAAAGACAAATCATTTTTAGATTTTTCTTCTTCAAGTCTTATTTGACTTTCCCTTTGTAATTGCCTTATAGTTTCGTCATGTACTATCTTTGACATTTTATTTTTATGTTCAACTTCATTTTCTTCCATTTCACGTTTTTTTATACTTCTTTGAAATTCCATGCTTAATTTATAATCTGCTAATTCTTGAGCTTGAGTTTCGGTCTCTGTTTCAAGCTTTAATCTTGTTCTAGCTTCAATAGCATTATTATGCATTTCCTGAAGCCTATTATTTGCAGTATAACCTCTATATACAACCTTATTAATTTGATAACCAATTTTTTGAGATCTGCTTACTAACTGTTTATAAGTTTCTAAGTTATTAAGTTTATCAGTATTTTCCTTAAATTCTTCAAAACTTAGCGTTGAAACAAAATCTATAATATCAGATGTCAAAGCATTGATAAAATCAGCAATAGGATCATGTGTTTGAGTAAGCATAAAATCAATATTTATAATTTCAAAAAAAATCATTACTTTTACAACTATTAATGCATCATCTGAAGTTCTTACATCTTCTACATCAAAATACATTTGGTCTGGAATTACTCTTAACTTTTTAAATTTTAAAATATGA